>JAJYMB010000011.1 GCA_021787365.1 Actinomycetes bacterium
AGGCTCTTGACGCCCCGCTCAGCCCGCCGCCTCTCGACGACGAACCGGGGCCTGCTACCGGGCTCTCCGGCGTTTACCCGGACGGGACTCTCACCCGCTGGGTTGATCCAGTTTCCAGGACGCACCATGTCATCACCGTAGGAGGCTCGCTTGACGAGTGTAGTGATCATCGCTGGTCTTCGTGCGCTCGGAAGTGGTCGGCAACGGCTTCGGCAGCGAGGCAGTCCGCCCCGGCGCATGTGCACTTTTCCGGGTCGGCGCGGCCGTCGGTGAGGTGGGCTCGGACTCGCTTGCGCTCCGCCCACGCTGCCAGGTCCTCGTCGCTGAAGGCCGTCATACGCCGTCCTCCCACGAGTCGGCCGCGTCCTCGTCGATCTCGTCCTCGCCCTCGTCGGCCTCGCAGTCTCGCCAGGCGCTGGCCGCCAACGGCGACATGCCGTGGCGCGACACGTGCGTGTTGCGCCAGACCGGTATGAGCTGCATGAGCTTCATCACGTCGTCCATCCACGCGTCCGCATCGGTCGGGTCGACGCCTTCCCTCTCGATCAACGGGCGCCCGTCGATCCCCTCGACAGCCACGAGACGGCGGACAGCGCGGTCGACGCCATCCATCGCCTCCCCGACCTTCGCGAGGCCATCCAGGTAGCGCTCGTGGGCGGTGTCAGGCGCGGCGGGGGCCACCGGTCGACCTGGGGGTGGAAAGGTCTGCCGCAACCAGTTGTCCGTGACGAGCTGGTCACCGTCGCCGTTGTCGAGCGGAATGGGCTCACCCGCCGGTGACACTGCCCGGATGCGGCCGCCGTCTGCGTGGTCAGTGAGCGCTTGCCCGAGCTGACGGACGCCCCAATCATTGGTTCGCATGCGGTCGATGACGGTGCCTGGCTGGCGTCGATCGACCTGGTCGTTGTCCTTGGTGCCGCGATCGGGGAACAGCTGTCGCCTCACGACCAGCGGATATGCAGCCCGCGCAGCCAGCTCGAGCGACGCCGGACCGTTCTCAACGCCACGCTCGAGTTCGCTGAGCGCGCTCTCCACGACCTCCTCGGTCGGCCGGTAGGTGGCCCGCCACGGCTCCGAGGCGAGAACATCGGCGAAGCCAGTCTGTAGGGCGCGATAGATGTCGGATACCTTCTGGCCCTCATCCTCCGCGCTGACGGCCCGCAGGATGAGTGCGGCGGCGACCTCCAGTTTTAACTTGTTGGTGATCCGTTGCTTGGTAGTCTGCCCGGTGATCGCAACCCGGATCGTCTGGTGCACCACCGGATCGGTGTCGGTGAGCAGGCGGACGATGCGGGCGGACCGTACTGCGGGGTCCGCGGAGAAGCCACGCGCCTCGGCTTCCTTGGGGCTGAGCCCGCCGAGCAGCCACAGTTCCTCTTCAGCGCGCAGCAGGCCCTGATCCGTCAGGGCCTCGAGCACCGCGTCGGCGATCGACCCCATCTTCGCCGCGTCGTTCCATGGCTTTGGCGGCTCGACGTGACGGAGCGCGACCAGCGACCGCACCGCGGTGGCAAACGTCGTCGTCGAGTTCGGGTGTGGCTCGAAGCCGACGAGCAGCAGCGCCGGGATCGTCTCGCACCGCAGCGCCTCGGCCTGCTCGACGATCGGTCCGTTCGTGAGGGCCTCGTTGAGCGACCGCACGATTGACCGAAGTGCCCGATCATCGCGGGCGTACGGGACGTCGGCGGAGCGGAGGTCGAGAATGTCGTGGCACGCCACGAGGCGACTGCTGCCCTCTGAGGTCACCGGCACTGTGACGGGCGCCGTGCCATCGCCGTGGGCGAGGGTGACCGCGGACAACCAGACCTCCGTCATCACGCCCTGATTGCGGATAGAGAGGCGCCAGTCGTTGTCCTTGAGGATGAACTTCTTGGCGATCACCGACGACCACGCGAGGTGCTCGCGGCTCTCTATGGCGAGCCTCAGCTCAGGACGGCCGTCAGGGTCGGGATCCGGCTCGGGGATCGGCCGAAAGTGCGCGTCCTCGGTTGACCCAGGGGCGACGGCGACGGGATGTCGTCGGGCGGGGCCGACTCGCGGGTTGCGCGGGTCGGGCATGACGCGGCGCGTCCACACCCGGGTGCGGAGCCCGTAAAGCGTGCCGCCTGGTACGTACAGCGGCTCCGGGTTTTCGGCCGCCTTGCGGATCTCGGCTGGGTCGACGACAGCCGCGGCAAACGCTTCGGATGCCTCCGGTGACAGGTTGAACTGTTCCCGGAGCCGCTCGGCGGCGCGACGGGTCGCCGGTGCCAGGGCAGGGACATCCAGAAGCTGCGGCGGCCGGGGGAGCAGGGTTTCGTCGATGGTCTTGGCCATGGTGCGCTCCTTCGCTCAGGCCGCCGATTGGGCGAGGTACCGGTACACAGTGCGCTCAGTGCAACCGAGCTCGACCGCGATCGAGGGGATCGTGCGGTTCTGCGACCGCAGATGACGAGCCAGATCGGCCGGGCCGCGGATGTCGAACTCTACTGGCACGGTTTCGATGCAAAGCCGGTCGGCGATGCCCTCTCGTGCCTCAGGGCTCGTCCCGCCCCACCAACCGTGGCGGAAACCGGACTGGGACTCGTGGATCAGCGCGGTCGCCAGACACTCGGTTGCGACCGGGCAGGCGAAGCAGCACATCAGGGCGTCAACCGGCGGAAGGTCGCCGTCGCCTGGGAAGTACGCGTGGATGGCCGACCGGAGGCCTGTGCAGGCGGCGCGTTGGGCCCACCGCTGCGCGGTGATGGTCGGGTTGGTAACCAGGTTGACGAGCCGGGACTCGTCGACAAGGGGGATCGGGTTCATCTCGCTCCTCTCGAGTTCTCTGCCAGTCGTGCTGGGGAGCTCGGGGCGAGTGCCCTCCGCGATCCCCCTCCCGGGTGTCCAAGGCGAGCCTTGGCGCTTCGGAAGGCGGCAACGGCTCTCGGTGACCGCCCTCAAGGCGTACCGGCCTGGTTGACCGGCGTTGCCGCCCTCGGCAAGGGACCTCCGAGGTAGGACGAACACGTCACTCCGTGTCGCGAGACAAACCGTACCACGGACCCTGACAGCGAGCGTGGATCAACGACCGCTAACTGAACAACACGGGTGCTGTCACCCACCGAGTCGCCAGGCGGATACATCACATCGGCCTCGGCCGAGACTTCGACAGAGCCTCGATCAGGATTACTGCTGATCATCCCGCCTTGACGCCACGGTGCTCGGTCAGCCGACCGGTGCACTCCTCCAAGTCCTCCTGATCGATCCAGACCGAGACCAACAGGGGCCCGGGCTTGCTCAAGAGCCGAAGCCGGCCCGCCTGTAGGGCCGTTGAGGGACTACATCATCATGTGCAGCCGGGATTCAAACCTGCCACCCTGTGTTCATGGGAGCGCACAGAATGTGGTCATCCTCGCTTCGCGGTGGGCCGACGTCTGGCCCAGGCCTCGAAGTCTGCGCGAAGCCAAAGCATGGGGTCGTTTCGGAGCGAGACCGACGACCGGCCTTGGCATGTCCGGATACCGCCGCCGGTAAAGACTCACGCTGTTCGGTTGCGCGAGACCCAAGACGGTCGCCGGGTATGCCAAGAGTGAGGTGACCCTGGCAGCCAAGCTGGCAGCCAAGACGCTCGCCAACGTCCGACATCGGCCGACTACCACCGAGACTTTGTGCTCTTCAGAGGGCGTGCCCCTACAGCTATCGACACGTTGAGCCCGACTACGGATCAGAAGGTTGGGGGTTCGAGTCCCTCCGAGCGCGCTAGATAAGCGCAGGTCAGAGCCCGTGTGATCGAAGGTGCTTGACCGGAGAGGGTCTCCGTGAGAACATCGTGAGAACCAAACAGCGTGAGGGGTCGGTAGCCCGGTCAGGTTCTTGCAGCAAAGGCGGAGAGCGACCGAGGGCATCTGCGCGGTGGAGTGTGGGCGTACCGGGTCCGGAGGTGCAGCGGTCTGCTCGGACGAGACTAGTGTTGGCAGCTGCCAACAAGGGCCAATTGTTGCTTGAGCCCCGCTCACAGCTAGGTGCCGAGCACCTACAAAGTGGGCATCGTCTTCGAGGGCCCCGATAAGAGCTGGTGTGGCGCTGTCTCGAGAGCGCTGCCCGAGACGACGTTCTCCGAGGCGGGCGGCGTCACAACGGCAACGGCAAAGATCCGTGCCCGGGCCCTGCGGCCGCTGTCTCCCTGCTCCTAGCTAGAGCCCGTGGCCATGGCGGTGCCGACCGCTTTGCCTGTGCGTGTCGACCAGGACCTCGTGTCGGTGAGCGACATCGCCCACCGCGTCGGCCGTACCAGGGAGTCTGTCCGGCTCCTGGCGGACGGCAGGCGTGGCCGTGGCGGCTTCCCGGCCCCCTCGGGGTCGTCGGCCGGGGGACCAGGATCTTGGCCGTGGTCGCTCGTACTGGGGTTTATCGCCAGTGCGGCCCCTTGAGGCAGAAGGTACTGCTATCGAATGCACTGGAGGAGACGTGAACTGAACTGCCAAGCCCCGGCGCAGGGGTGTAGAGGCGGGAGGCGACGGGAGCAGCGGGACAGCCAGCGGAGTGGGGGCCGGGCCGGTCCCAGAGCTCCTCGACATCGAGACGTTGGCACAGAGGTTGAACGACTCGGTACGCCACGTCCGGCGCCTTGTAGCTGAGCGGCGTATCCCTTACCTCAAGGTCGGCCACTTCATAAGGTTCGACCCCCGAGAAGTGAACGACTGGTTGGCCGAGCACCGGGTGCGGGGCCGTTCCGATATGAAGCGTTGGCATTGAGCGAGACCAACTGTAGGGCAGCGCGCAAGAGCTGGACCGCTCCGCCCGTGCGTCCTCCGGGTGCGCGAGGCTGGCCCGGCATGAGGCTACTGGTGGTGGGTGCACCCGCCTCTTGGGCCGGGCCCTGGTGGAGGCGGCCCGCGAGCACGGCCACGACGTCACGCCGTTCAACCGGGGCCTCACCAACTCCTCCCTTTTCCCCGGGCTGCGGAGGCTCCGAGGCGAGCGCGCTCGGGATGCCTCGCTCCTGGCCGGCGAGGCCTTCGACATGGTGGTCGACGCGGCCGGCTAGCTCCCGGTGATGTCGCCCCCGTGGTCGACGCGGTCGCTGCCCGCGCTGGCCGGCACCTGTTCGTCTCGACCGTGTCGGTGTACGCCGACCACAGCCGTTGACCAGTGGAGGGCCACCCGACCGTCTCACTTCGAGAAGACCAGGGCCCCGGGGAGGCGTACGGCGCCGCCAAGGCGGCCACCGAACGAGTGGTCACCGAGGCTTTCGGGGAGAGGGCGCTCGTCGTGCGCCCAGGGCTGATCGTCGGGCCGCACGACCCGACCGACCGCTTCGCCTACTGGCCCCGGCGGGTGGCGCGAGGGGGCCGGACGCTCGCCCCAGGCGGGCCCGGCCACCGGCACAGTCCATCGACGCCCGCACCTCGCCGCGCGGACCGTGGACGCTGCCGAGCGGGGCCTGTCGGGCACCTTCAACGCGGCCAGGGCGCCCGACCACACTTGGCCGTCTTCTCGAGACATGCCAGCGGGTCGTCACTGCGACCACCTCCGAGCTGGTCTGGGTGAGCGACCAGGCGTTGCCCGGCGCGGGGGTCAGCCCCTGGATGGGTGTCCCGCTCTGGGTCGGCGCACCGGGCTGGGAAGCGCGCGCCAATGTCGTGGCCGACAAGGCCCCGGGCGCCGGCCTCGCCCGCTCGAAGAGACCGTCCGCTACACCCTGGCCTGGGACCTCGCCCGGGGAGGGCCGCCGCTCGGGGAGGAGGGGCTGAGCGCCGAGAGGGAGGCCAAGCTGCTCGGCAGGTACGCACAATAGCCCGGCTCCCTTCGATGCCCCGCGCCGAAGTCGTCATTGCGGAACCGGCGCTGCTGAAGCGGTGGTTGCACTTATTGCAGGTGCGGTACCATAACTGCATGGTTGCCGTGACCCACTCAATGAGCGTGCTGGCTGCGGAGGACGACGAGGCTCGGCGCAGCGCGGCCCGGCTGGCGGCTGGCGTGGACGCTGCGAGCGACTTCGGCGCGAGCGTCCGTGAGGTGTTAGGAAGCCTCGCAAAAGGCGAGCGCTTGATCGTCCTGCGCACCGACCAGGAGGTCACTCCGGCCGGCGCCGCCGACCTATTGGGCGTGACCCGCCAGTTCGTCGACCGGCTGCTGGCTGACGGGGCGCTGGAGTTCCGTCGCCTGCCCGGCAGCAAGCACCGCCGGATCAAGGTCGGCGCCGTCTTGGCGCTCGCAGAGGAGCGTGACCGGCGCCGACGGGGCTCGGAGGCGGTCCGGTCCGCGCTCGGCGAGCACTGAGCCCCGGGGGTGGCCCGACGGGACCGGGTCTTCGTCGACGCCAACGAGTTGTTCCCTTTCAGGGTCATGGACCTGGTCCTCTCGCTGGCCGAGGACCTGCTGGTCGACTTTGCCTGGAGCGAAGAGCTGCTCGACGAGTGGGAGCAGGTCATCGTACGGGAGAGCAAGAGGACGCCCGAGGCAGCACGGTCGGTCTCGGAAGCAGTGCGCCGTTTCTTCGTTTCAACCCGGATCGACCCCTCGGCCTACCGGGACCGGGTCGGCAGCGTCCCAGGCCGTGACCCGGACGACCGGGCCCACACGGCGGCCTGCGCGTTCGGAGGTGTGAACGTTCTGTTGACTCGCAATGACCGCGACTTCCCCACTGAGTTCCTGGCGAGCCACGGCGTCACGGTGTCCACCGCCGACGCCTACCTCACCGGCCTCCTCCGCAAACGGCCAGCGGCCTTCCTCGACGTGGTCAGGCGGCTCGCAGCCGAGAAACAACGGCCACCGATGTCCCCGTGCGACATCGCTGACGGTCTCGGTAAGGCCGGGGCGACGCGGCTGGCGCGGTCGCTGCGGCGGCGGCTCGGGTGCCCGTGACCGAACGGGAGCCCGAAAATGCGCACCACGAATTGTGCTGGGCGCCGGGAAATGTGTCGTCGGATTTACGTCATAAACTTCGTACGTGAGAACAGCCGTGAGAACCATAGCTTCCGCACCCGTGGTCAGCAATGGTCTGTCGTGGTCACTAGATGTCAGTTTATCGCCCACATCTGCCCAGTTCAGAGGCGTGAACGGGCGCCAACGGTAAACATCGGTAATTACGAGGTAATGCACGCTATTAGAACTACGGATCAGAAGGTTGGGGGTTCGAGTCCCTCCGAGCGCGCTAGCTAGATAAGCGCAGGTCAGAGGGTCTAAATCTCAGGTGGTCACACCCTCAGGTTAGAGTCACCTCCCCGAACCCGACAAAAAAACCCAACAAGGCCTGTTGGGTGGCCGGGGTGAAGGGAGGACGACATGGCCGGGAGCCTGCGGCAGGTACCGGGCAGGTCGGGCACCTGGGAGCTTCGCGTCTACCTCGGGAGGGACGCCGAAGGCCGGGTGCGTCACCGCTCGGCCCGCTTCCATGGGTCCCGCCGCCAAGCCGAACGCGAGCTGGCCCGCATGGTCGCGGAGCAGGAGGCGAGGCCGGTGCCTCCTATGGAAGAGCCAAGGGAGTGGGTTTCGTCGACGACGGTGAACGACGCGATAGAGGCCTGACGCGACAACGGCTGAGACGACCTTTCGCCGAAGACCGCCCGGCCACTACGAGAGCATCTGGCGTGTCCACATCGAGGGCTCCATAGGGCAGCGCAAGATCGCCACCCTCACCACCTACGACGTCGAGCGCTTCTACCGGTCGCTCGAGGCGCAGGGGTCCTCGCAGCCGTTGGTGCGCCAAGTGAAGGCCGTGCTCCACCGGTCGTGCCGGCTGACGCCGAAGTGGAGCGGCGGAGCTGCACAACCCAGCCGCGGCCGCGGACCTTCCGGTCTGGAGGCTCGACGAGAGGCGGGCGGATGTGCGGGCTCCCTCGCCGGCCGAGGTGCGGGCGCTGATCGAGGCGGGGATGGCAGCGGAGATCAGGGTCGGGACCTTCCTGCGCCTGCTGGCCGCCACTGGCCTCTTCTCCAGGGGTAGGACCTGTAGTAGACGGCCTGTCACTAGTGTCGGTGCTGCTAGCAAGGCTTGTACTGCCAAGCCGACGAGCGCCACACCTGTAATGCATGTTCCAGGCGGGCTATCTCGGCGCCCGGCCTCCCGGAGGACGTAGCCTTTCCCCTCTCCGACCGGGTCCCCGAGGTACGGGACGACGAGCGTGGGCCGGCCCTCCCCCAAGTTGTGGTCGACCAACTCCTTGCCCCCGAGGCTCTCGAACAGCTGGAGCACGCCCATGGGCCCGACTTCAGGGCCATGGTCGAGCTCGAGGCCGCGGTCGGCCGGCGCCCGGGGGAGTTGTGCGGGCTTCGTTGGGATTGCCTGGCCTTCGACGAGGTCTTGAGCGAAGACGGTGACATGCGGCCTGTGCTGGCCGAGTTGATGGGCCACCGGCACCTCACCAGCGCCCGCGTCTGCGCCATAAGTCAACGACGAGCGAAAGCGCAAGGCCGTTGTCGACCTCCTGGCGGCGCTCCAAGTCGACCGGCAGGGCCATGCCCTCCGCCCCGCAGTCGAGCACCTCTTGGAGAGCGAAGCACTGCGCGAGGCTATCGGGCAAGTGGCGGTGCCGTTCGGGATCTGCCGGGAGCCGACAAACATAAAGGCGCACGGCCAGGCCTGCCCCTTCCGCCACCAGTGCTTCGGGTGAAACCCACTTCCGCACCGACCCGAGTTTCCTGCCCGAGCTCAAGGGCTACCTGCCCGCCTGCTGGCCGACCGGGAGCGGCTGAGGGCCGCCTCGCCCGGCCTCGAGGAGTGGGCCCGCAACGCCGCAATCCCCTCTGCCGAGGAGGTCGCCGCCGTCCGCGCCGTCGTCGACCGTTGCGAGGGGCTGCTCGAGGACCTGGGCGGCGAAGAGCGAGCGGAGGTCGACGAGGCGATAGGCGTCCTGCACCGCGCCAGGGCGCAGCTGGCAACTTCGGTCCCGGTGCGCTTCCTCGGCCTGGTCCGCCACCCGTCGCCCACACTGTTCCCTGGCCTGCGAAAGGAGGAGGACGCCAGTGACTGACGGCTCTCTGGCCATGCACGAGGCCCGCCAAGCGGCTGGCCAACGTAGGCGTGCGCTCGTCCTCGCCGCCACCGACGCAGCCCTCCAACGAAGCGCCCACCCGAGCATCGCAGGGATTGCCCGCTCTGCCGGCGTGGGGCGCAAGTTCATCTACGACCACCCTGACGACTTAAGGGCCGCGGTCGAGCTCAAGTTGTCCCAGGGGGCAAAGGCCCAGGCTGCCGACCTCGTTTCCACTGCCCAAGTGAGCGCGGCCTCGCTGCGAGCCGAGCTGGAGAACTCCCGCGCCCAGTGCCAGCGTCTAAGCCGTCAGGTCCGCTTCCTCGAGGACCGGCTCTCTCGTGCCGAAGGCAACCGCCTGGCCTCCGACGGCCTCCTGCCCGACGCCTCATCGCCGGGTTCGCCGACCGAGGGCTGGCGGCGCGCATTTCCGAGCTGGAACAACAGCTCTTCGAGGCCAGGGAGGCGCTTCGCCGCACGACCGAGGAGCTCGAAGGAGCCCGAGCGATCAACCGCGAGCTCATGCAACAAGCAAACCGCCCCCGCTCAGAACGGGAAACCGGCGGTCCACGCCGTCACCGGAGACCTGGCGGGGCACCTACCTCCAAGGAGGACCTGTCATGACCGACGAACTTCCTGGCCTCAGTTACGGATCACTGTGACCGCCGAGGTGCCCGACGAGCCCGGCCAGGAGTACACCGCCGTGGAGATGCTGCTCGCACTTACCAACGGCCTCCGGGTGCGCGGGGTGACCCCCAGTGTGCTCAACCTGCAGATCACCCCGCCTTGTATGCCGGGTACTCAAAAGCCAGTGCCCTACGCGGGGCCTTGCTGACCCCGCATTTGGGTTGCCTCATCACGTGGGAAACACGTGTATCTCACGTTGGCACTCGCTCGTGAGGTCAGGAACCCCCTTGTCACAGCGCACGAACGGAGGCTCGGGCTCGGCCGAGAGCTCGGCGGACTGGCTGAAAAGATAGCACACACCTGCATCGGTGCACTACGGCACCGCCGGCCAGGTCCGGGCGCGCCGCGCCGAGGTCCTCGGGACTGCCTATGAGGCGAACCCTGCGAGGTTCCGCCACTGACGCCCCCAGCCACCGGGGCTCCCCGAGGTGGCCTGGATCAACGAGCCTCGCAGAGAGGAGGTGGTGACCCTCACGCAGAAGGTGTCGTAGGAAGATGTCTCAAAGTGCTTGACACGTTCCCCTCCGTCGGCGGTAGAGTGTTCGTGAGCTCACTTTGAGCGTTTACGCTCCTGTGTTCGGGAGCAGATTGGGGGTTCCAATGGGAACCAAGATTCGACTGCTGTGTCTGCGGGTGGCGTGATTCGTGGTATTGATGGCCCGGACGGCGAGCGGGACGCCACCCAAACGCCCGCTCCTGTGGCCCCGACGGGTGTTGTCTCCACCCGGGCTGGAAGGGCGTGGGTCGAGGTGCTGCCGGCACTTCTCATTTTGGCGCTCATCCTGGTGTTCATTTTTCAGAACTCACAGAGCGCCAAGGTCAGCTTCGTGACGGTTTCGGGGAGACTGCCACTTGCTATTGCACTTCTGGCTGCAGCTACCCTCGGCGCCCTGGTCGTGCTGGCTCGATCCGGATACTCCAGCTACGCAGGGATGATCCACCGTTCGTGGCGCCAAACCCAGGCTCATCACCCCGAGAGTGGCGCGCGGTGACGTTCGCACCCGAGATCGGCCCGCCCTTGGCTGCCCGACATTGTGGCCTGTCGTGATACTGGCAAGTCCCGTGGACCGTTCCCGTTCTCTGCGCCCGTGGATGCCAGTGCGCCTGGCGTTGGCGATCGTCGCCGCCGTGTTGATCTTTGCCGGTGTCGCCGAAACGTCGACCGCGTCGGCGATCCCCAGCGCCCCCGTCGTCACTCAGTGCGATCCGCCGGCCTTTCCTACCGGCGCTGGCCACGAGGTGACCTGTACCGTCACTATCGACAACACCCTCACCGCTCAGGGGGCCACCAGCTCGACGGTCACGGCCACCGCTTGCCTGGCGGCGGCTGGGGTGCTGCCGCCCTTTGGTTGCACCACCACGTCCGCCACATCCAACCAACTCGTTACCTCGGTCGACCAGTGCAACGGCATCGTAACTGGGGGCGGCAGCGACGTGACGTGCGATGTGACGGTGGACAATAACGTCCCGGCCGGCACGGCGACGACGGGTGTCACCGTGGATCAGTGCCAGGGATCGGGCGGCACCGGGGGCACCACGATATGCATCCCGATAGGTAGCACGACCAATGCCACGGTAACCCAGTGCAACGGGTCCGCCACAGGCGGCGGCAACTACGCGGGAACGCCGGCGGTGGACTGCACCGTGACGGGTGGAGTGACGGCGCTTCCAGTGAACATCAACCAGTGCAACGGCACTGCGACTGGGGGTGGTAGCTCCGTGGCCTGCGGAACCACGATCATTGACACCTTCGCAGTGTCGCCGCCGACCATCACGACGACGCCGACCGTCACGACGACGCCGACCATCACGACGACGGCGACCACCACGACGGCGCCGACCACCACGACGGCGCCGACCACCACGACGGCGCCGACCACCACGACGAGGCCGACCACCACCACGAGGCCGACCACCACGACGGCGCCGACCACCACCACGAGGCCGACCACCACGACGAGGCCGACCACCACCACGAGGCCGACCACCACCACGAGGCCGACCACCACCACGAGGCCGACCACCACCACGAGGCCGACCACCACCACGAGGCCG
>JAJYMB010000040.1 GCA_021787365.1 Actinomycetes bacterium
AGCCAGCGCCTCACGGCCGGCTCCGGCCGGCCGAGCTTGGCCGCGAGGCGGCGGTAGCCGGCCCCGTCGACCTTGGCCTGCCAAGCGGCACCGACGACCTCCGCGCTGTCGCGCATGCGCGGCAAGGTAGACGCCGGTTCTAGTAAGTGCGTGACGCCGCCGGCCGGGCAGACCGCCCGTCGCGCCCGCACGTGCTCCAAGCCGCTCGAGGTACGCACCACGTGCCGGTGCCCGAAGCCCCACGGCCGCAGCCGCCCACCACAGCCAGGACAGGCAACTCTGCCGGCCGCGAGCTCCGCTCCCACCCTCTCTTGGTCGTCGGTCACGACGAGCACAGCACACTCCTCCAAGCGCGTTTGCGATCTTCGCGCCCCAGCCCGGCGGGCGGGAGGGGCCAACTCGTGTTGGGGATCATTACCCACTGCAACCGGCCGTTCAACCGCTACGACCGCCGGATCCTCATGCAGAGTGTGCCAAAGGCCTACTTCGTGTTCATTCAGCGTGGCCCTCAACATTCGCGTACATGACGACGTCGCGTTATGTCACGCTCACCCTTGCTCCTGGGTAGGACCCGATGCAATGGAACTCGGGCTGTTCCTATGTGCCTATCGTTCTCCCGCTCTTTGCCTGTGTGCTCCCAGCGGACCAGGTAGCCCAGCGGCGCGGGACCGCGCGCAGAGTCCCGGTCGTCTCCGTGGCAGGCGTGGCGGCGCTGTGGGCGGTGGGGTTTCCCGCAAAAAGTGCACGTAGGACAGAGGAGCCTTGGACGGTAGCGCTTTCGAAAGCACTCCGACACTGCCATGAGGGCGGTCAGGCTGTCTCCGCGCCCCTCACGCCGGTCCCGTGCACCGCCCTGATCGTCTGTCCTACCACGGGTGCGGGGGCCGCTTTTGAGACCGAGACCTCTGTATCCATCATCGAACCATAACAACGTCTTCAACCCCAGCTCACATCACCGCGAAGATATGGGTGCGTGAGACTGGGCGAAACCTGAGCGCCGACTGTACGACGGGAGTGACCAATGGCTAAGCAAAGGAACGGCAGGCCGCACTGGCAGCTGGTTGTGGTTATGGTGTTAGTTGCATCGCTTGCGACCCTTGTAGGCTTGGTCCCGGCCGTATTGGGCGACCTGGCGGGCATACCAGCACCGGTTGCGAGTGCGCAGACCTCTGGGGCCAGCTGCACGTCGCCGCCAGCCGGCACGGCCCTCTCGCGCGACGGCTGGACGGCGAGCACCAACGCGCCTTCCAGCAGCACCGACGCCCCGGCCAACGCCATCGACGGCAACCTCTCGACCCGCTTCAGCACCGACGAGACCCAACGGACGGGCCTCTACCTAGAGCTCGACCTCGGTTCCCCGCAGACCTTCGACCAAGCCGTGATGCTGGTCCCCAACTCGCCTACCGACTATGCCCGTGCCTACCAGGTCGAGGTATCTTCCAACGGCAGCTCTTGGACGACCGTGGCCACCTGCACCGGCACCGGGACCTCGGAGGTGGCCAGCTTCCCGGCGCAGACCGCCCAGTATGTCCTCGTGCAGCTGACCGGCACGGCTGCGTACTACTGGTCCGTCGACGAGATTTACCTGTACGCGAGCGCCTCGTCGGCCTCTGGGACCAGCTGCACGTCGTCGCCCGCCGGCACCGCCCTCCCTCGCAACGGCTGGACGGCTAGCACCAACGCACCCTCTCCGAGCAGCTACGCGCCTGCCAACGCCATCGACGGAAACCTTTCCACCCGTTTCAGCACTGGTGAGACACAGCGCCCAGGTCTCTACCTGGAGCTCAACCTCGGCTCACCCCAGACCTTCGACCAGGTGTTCATGCTCGTCCCCAACTCGCCGACTGATTACGCCCGCGCCTACCAGGTCGAGGTATCTTCCAACGGCAGCTCTTGGACGACCGTGGCCTCCTGCACCGGCACCGGGACCTCGGAGGTGGCCAGCTTCCCGGCCCAGACCGCCCAGTACGTCCTCGTAGCACTGACCGGCACGAGCACCTACTGGTGGTCGGTCGACGAGATCTACCTGTATTCGAACGCGGCCGCGCCCGGGACCGGCTGCACGTCCTCGCCGACCGGCACGGCCCTCCCCCGCACCGGCTGGACGGTCAGCACCAACGCACCCTCGAGCAGTGCGGATGCCCCGGCCAACGCCATCGACGGCAACCTCTCGACCCGTTTCAGCACTGGTGAGACACAGCGCCCAGGTCTCTACCTGGAGCTCAACCTCGGCTCACCGCAGACCTTCGACCAAGCCGTGATGCTGGTCCCCAACTCGCCTACCGACTATGCCCGTGCCTACCAGGTCGAGGTATCTTCCAACGGCAGCTCTTGGACGACCGTGGCCTCCTGCACCGGCACCGGGACCTCGGAGGTGGCCAGCTTCCCGGCCCAGACCGCCCAGTACGTCCTCGTAGCACTGACCGGCACGGCTAACTACTGGTGGTCGGTCGACGAGATCTACCTGTACACCAACGGGACTGTCCCGACCACCACCACCACGACCACGACCAGCACGACCACCCAGCTGTCCGCTTCGGCCAACCCGGTTCCGACTGGGGCGAAGGTCACTCTGACAGCCAGGGTCTCACCCACGCCGAGCGGGGGCACGGTCGAGTTCGTGAGCGATGGTGTCCCTATAGCCGGGTGCCACGGGGTCTCGGTCAATACGGCCAGCGGCGCAGCGATCTGCGCCACTAGCTTCGGGCGCGCCGGAAGTTTTGGGCTGCAGGCGTTCTACGGGGGTAGCGGCAGTTACCAATCTTCGTCGTCCAACGTGTTCGTGATCGCAGTCCAGCCTCACGCCCAGGGTTACTGGGTGGTCACGAGGAACGGCCATGTCTATGCCGAGGGCGGGGCGCGTGCCATGGGGGACTTCGCCGTCTCGCAGGCCACTGGCCAGGTAGTCGGCATAGCCGCCACACCCTCCGCGAACGGCTACTGGGTCGTTACCTCCCGCGGGGCGGTGCAGGCGTTCGGCGACGCGAAGTTTTACGGTGACCTGCCCGACTTGGGCCTCAACACGAGGGACATAGTGGCGATCGCCCCTACCTCAAATGGGAAGGGCTATTACCTCGTGGGCGCCGACGGGGGCTTCTTCACCTTCGGCGACGCCAAGTTCCACGGCTCGTTGCCTGGCATCCACATCCACGTCCACGACATCGTGGGCATGGTGGCCACCAACGGTGGACGCGGGTACATGCTCGTGGGCGCCGACGGGGGCGTCTTCACCTTCGGTGCCGCTCGCTTCTACGGTTCCCTGCCCGGCATCCACATACACGTCCGTGACATCCGGGCGATCGTCCCCTCCTCTAACGCCGCGGGGTACTTCCTAGTGGGCGCCGACGGGGGCGCCTTCACGTTCGGCAATGCTCGCTTCCACGGGTCGCTTCCCGGGGAGCACATCAGGGTCTTGGACATCGTGGGCATAGCCCTGACACCCGACAACGCCGGCTACTGGATGGCTGGTGCAGATGGCAGCGTGTACGCTTTCGGCGACGCCAGTGGCGGGGTGGTGCGGCAAGCGGTGAGCTCTAACTTGCCGGTGGCAGCCATCGCAAGTACCTGACATCGCCCGTCTGGGGACCCTTGTGATGGGTGGTTGCAGCCGCGCGGCCGAGACCTGTCGCTGCAGGGGAGTGTCATGACCCAAGCTCGGCACCTGGCCGGGGCCGAACCGGAGAAGGCTGTGGAGCGCTAAATCGGCGCCGGGCCGAGGACTGCCGGGATCTCCCGGTAGCGTTCGTCGGGCTGCGAGTTTCCGTCCTTACCTGTCCGAGGGCGGGTGGAGGGCCCAATTTCGGGGCTCCCGGCATAGATGTGGGTCATCGGTCGCGACTCTTGTGCCGCGCTCACCCTTCCCCCCTGGGAAGCTCTGCCTTTCCGCCCCTCCGGGGGTGAGGCTGGTGGGATCCCTCAGGTGTAGACGAGTTCGGTTTCCTCGTGTGCGCCTCGGTTGTCAGCTGTCGCAACGCCTTCTCAGTGCTGTAGAGCCCTACCCACCCACATCTATGCCGGAAGAGCCCCAATTTCTCGCAGGTGCACGGCATCGGCACGACGGGTTTAGATCGGGTTTAGATCTGGAACAGCTCCGTAGGTCCCACGAGCACCGTATGCTCGGACGACTTCACGGCGCGCTCTCGAAGGGCCTCCGTGAACCCGGAGCGGGAGAACAAGTACGCCCGTGTGCGCGACGTCGTGCCGGGCACGTGCGGGGCCAAGGAGAGCAACTCGTCGAGATCCGAGGTACCCATGGGCTCGTTGGTCCATTTGCAGCTGCCGACGGCGAGCACTTCGCGGTTGGCGTCGAGCGCGACGACGTCGACCTCACGAACGGTGCTCTTCTTCGCGTCCACGACTTGGCCCCACCACCTGCCGGCCGCGGTGGCCCGCTCTTCCTTGCGGGCATATTCTTGCGCAATTCGCTCGAAAGCGGGTGCAGACACGAACTGGTCGAGCTGTGGTGCTACGACCTCGTCCATGTGGTCTCTCGCATCGTCGTCCGAGACGAGACGGCTTTCGTAGGGGTGGACGAAGCGGAAATAGAAGTTGAGGTAGCCGTCGAGCAGGCGGTAGCTCACCTGCTTCGTCCGCTCGGGGTTGGCAGCGGTAACGGGGACGGCCCGTTCCACGAGGTAGAGCGCGACGAGCCGTTCCAGCGCCCCGTCGACGAAGGTAGCTGGCAGTGCGGTCTTGTTCAGGATCTCGCCCCGCCGGGTCGCACCGTTGGCGATGGCCCGGAGCACGGAGAAGTACCGACCAGGCTCCGGGAGCTCTTCGTAAAGGAGCAAGCGCGCCTCTTCGCGGAGCACCCCGTCTCGGCGTAGCACGGTCCCCAGGATGTTGTCCCGAAGGCCCGCCGGCTGATGGATCTGCTCGAGGTAGTAGGGCATCCCACCGAATACGGCATAAGCACGGACGCGGTCTTCGGGCGGCCACTGGGGGAAAAACAACGCGGCGTCCTTGTACCCGAAGGGCGTCACCTCGATCTGGCCGGTGCGTCGCCCGAACATCGCGCCTCGAAGGACGGTTGTTTCGAAGAAGGAGACTTCGCTGCCGCAGATGACGAGGCAAATTGGCAGAGAACGCGCCCGGCGCCACCACCGGTTTACCACGGACCCGAGCGAGCTGCTCGCTGCGGCGAGCCACTGGAACTCGTCGAGCACCACGGCGCACGGGCCGGTCTCGGCGTAGTCTTCGATCGCCGCCAAGGCGGCTTCCCAGGTAGTGAGGGCCTGCGCCCCAAGGAGCCGGTTGCCTGTCTCGCGCGCCAGGACTGTGGTCAAGTCGGCCAGATGGTCGCGGGCAAGGCCCTCAGTCGCTTCGAACAAGAACCCTCTACGGCCCTGCAGGAACCTCGACAACAGCTCGGTCTTGCCGACCCTTCGTCGGCCCCACACGACCAGGAGCTCTCCCTCTGGCCCGCCGTAGCGCCGCTCGAGGGCGGCGAGCTCGTCAGCCCGGTCGTAGAAGGCCCTCACGGTGCCCATTCTGCCATGAAAAGCGTCGTGATGGAAGGTATCTATGTCGAAGCTATTTATGGCAGCAGGAGTGATGCCGGACGCACAGGTGCTCACCTCCGAGTTCGAGGGCAGCGCGTGAAACTGAAACTGGCCTGGTGAGGCAGGCGGTTACAGCTCGAGCTCGGTGCCGTCTATGACGAGCGTGTTGTCCGAGGGCGCCACTCGGGCGTTCAGGGGTTCCAGCAGCACCGACCCGTCCGTGACAGGCGGGACCGGGCCGACTTGGGTGTACAGCTTGAGCACCAGCGTGTCCCTGTCGATGATCAACACCGCCTTGGCACCGCGCCCGATGTACCAGGGGACTTTCTCGTAGGACTCGTCCCCTGGGGAGGCGACCTCGACTACGATCTCCGGCGCTCCGTCGACGCCGCGCTCACTTCCTGCCTCGGGTGAGTAGATGACGATGTCGGGGACCCTGTAGTCACTCGCCGAAGCGAACACGCCAGTGTCGGTCGTGGCTCTCCAGCCTCGGCTCTTCGCCGCAGGTCGGAGAGCGAGAGCCAGTTCGATCTCGATTCCCTGATGACGTTCAGACGGCGGTGGCACCAGGTGGAGCACCCCATCCCACATCTCGTCCCGCTTGTCGAGCCCGAGGCGCTCGCGCTCGTTCAGGGTGCGCTCGTCCATTTCCAGCACGACAGCGCGCATGATCCAAGCGTAGCGGCAGGTGAAGAACGAGCTGGGGTGCCGGCGCAACCCGCCCGTCCCCCTGATGGCGCCTCGGCCTTAGCCGACCTTGCCCTCTCTCGTGACGGCGTGGCCGTCCCCGGCCCCGCCGTTTTCGGCCAGGCGTGGCGGTGCTACTCCGTTCACCGGTCGGGGCCCAACCTGTTGAGTCCTGGCGTGGGCCGCCGGCCGTCGGCTCTGGTCGGGCGTCACCACGAGATCGAGGCGATGGACATCGCATTGCAGCGGCTCCTCATCGGCCGCCACGGGCGGAGCTCGGTGCTCCTAGGAAGTGCCAGGGCTGCGGGTGGTAAGGCCCGAGCCCGGAGGTCTCTCGTCTTACGTGCTGAGCTCCAGAGGCGCGACAAGAAGGTGTGCTGCTCGGGCGCCAGCATGAAGCCGCTGGTCCCAGACGGCGAAGACGAGCTCGGCATCTCCGATGGCCAAGGCGCTGGCAAGGTGCACAGCGTGGGTCCCGAAGTGAATGCAGGCGCAGTGCGCCACCATTGGGAGCAGCGTGGGCCTGAACAGTTACGCGAAGTCAACCGTTGACCGCTGGTGGGGTCTGGAGCGCGCCTCCCGATGCCCGTTCAACCGCCGACGTTGTACAGGTCCTCGGGGCCGATCAGCAGCACGCGTCCGGGGTCGCGCTTGGCTGCCGCGCGTAGCCCCCGGTCAAACCCCGCGGCGCTGTAGCACACGAAAGCTGTCGAGCGGGTGTCGTATTTCTTGACGGCAAGCAGGTCGCGGGCGCGTGAGAGCCGCGCCAGGTGCCGAAGCCCCATTACCTCGCCCCACTTGCAGTCCCCGAGCGACAGGACGCGCCGGGGCCCCGTGGGCGAGGCAGCAGCCAGGGCTGCGACGTCCACCTCGATCTGGGCCCGTTCGGCTGGGTCGTTGACTACCCCATGGCCGATCTCGCCCGGCACTTCGCCGAAGAGGTCCGCTCCAGCAAAGGTTGCCCACAAACGGCAGAGCGCCTCGAAGTGAGGGCACAAGACTCGAGCACTGAAGGAGACCTTGGCCGACCGCCAGACGGCCTCGGCCAAGCCGAGCTCCAGCTCGGCCCAGTAACGGCGCATCACCGCCTCGTAAAAGGAGATGAGCGGCTCGGTGATCCGGTAATTTGCCCGTCCGCGCCGGAAAAGGTCGGGTTCGCGCGTAATTAGCCCCGAGTCCTCCAAGACGGTGAGCGGGTGGGTCAACTCGTCAGACCGGCGCCCGGTGTAGCCGCCGATGGCACCGTTGGTGGTGTTGCCGCTGGCGATCGCAGCCAGCACCGAGTGGTAGATGGCCGGTTCTCGGATGTCACTTTCCTCGGCGAGCAGGTACCTCGCCTCTCGGAACAGCGGGCTTTGCGGGTTTAGGACGGTACGGGCTACCCAAGCATCGAAATCGTCCCGGGAGGAGGGGGAACCACCCCGAGCGAGCTCCCTGCCGTAGGCAGGCGTGCCCCCGACGACCGAATGGACGAGTATGGCGAGATATGGGTCGGCGATGCCCCAGAACGCGGCGGCTTCAATGTAGCGGAACGGCTGCACGACCAGTTCGAGGCTCAACCGGCCACGCAACGGCGCGCGGCCGGACAGGATCCGCCCCATCACGCTCATGGCGGACCCGCACAGCACCAGCCGGACCGAACTGTTGGCTCCCGTACCCCCCGGGCCGAGCTCGCGTTGGATGATCGACGGCAGCGCAGGCGACACCCGGGAAAGGAAAGGGAACTCGTCCAGCACGACGAGAACGGGCGTGCTCCTGAACTGCCGGAAGAGGTACCTGACGGCGTCGTCCCAGTCCCGGAAGGGCTGTTCGAGCGGTTGCCGTGTGTGGCGGAGCAGCGCGTCGGCGAAAAGGCGAAGCGACTCGGCCTCGGTGGCCTCAGTGGCCGCGAAGTAGAGCCCTCCGGTCTCGCGCGCGAGCGCCTGCAACAAGAAGCTTTTCCCCTGCCGGCGCCGCCCGCTCACCACACCGAGCGTGGCGCCGGGTGTGGTGTCGGTTACGAACGCGGCTAGGCCCTGCCATTCTCGTTCGCGGTCGAAGATGTGTGCCGGCTTCGCGGTACTCATCTGCTCATACTAACAGATGTCTAGTTCTGTGAACCTTAGAACTCAGATCTATGGATCTGCTAATTGCCCACCAGTACGCCTCACGGGTCCTAAGGGCTCACGCCAGGTCTGATTTGGCGTTAGCTGGAATGGTGTAATTTCACTCGCCGTGCCACTCATGACGGTGCAAGGGGACCGCGAGGTGGGCGCCCATTGCGCGCCTGGTGCGGAGGCGGCCCCCGGCAGCAGGCCGTCGAGAGGGCCAACGTGCCGTCGGAGGAGCCGTCGTCCCTGACCGAGAGCGCCACGTCTACGTGGTTCGGGTGCCAACCCGTTGACGGTGGCGGAACCCCGACCAGCGGTTCCGTGCCAGAGGTCCAGCCCCCCTAAGGCCAGCGGATAGCACGGGCCAGATCTGCTGCGCTGATACCGAGCACCGTGCTCGTGTCGCGCTCTTCGTACTGGCTGCTTCCCAGGACGAGCACCCGCGCTGCGTGCTCGTCTGGCTCGACGACGAGCACCTCCTCGACGCCGTGAGCCGCGTAGAAGGGCAGTTTTTCGAAGGTCTCGTCGTCTGGCGAAAGTATCTCGACGACGACAGCAGCCGTCGGGAGGTAAACGAGCCTTGGGTCGAAGCCGAAGCCACGATGGTAGCCCCGGTCGGGGACCCGGTAGTCGTCCGGTTGGCCCAGGTTGAAAGGGCCGGTCCCCACCAGCCCTGCCTTGTCGGCGTAAGGCCCGAGCAGCCGGGCCACCTGGTCGTCCAGGTACGCGTGAGTGCCACGCGCTGCCGGAGACATGTGGTAGGTGCCCTCCCAGACCTCGTCGTAGGTGTCTTGGCCGAGAGCCTTGCGGCGCTCGACGAACCGCTCGATCTCCGGGGGCAGCGGGCCGAGCACCAGGGTCTTCATGTCCCCTCAGCTTAGGACGGGGGCAACCAGGCGCCAACGGGCGGCACCCTCTACCTGGCCCAAGCTGGGACAAGCACCCCTCTGCCAAGCCGTTGCGCGGTTTCGGAGGCACAGGGAGCCTACCGCAAGGTGCTGCAGAGAACTTGCGTTATGCAGCAAACCGACGGTGTATTACAGTATTCGTTTGTAATACAATGAACAGGGTGTGGCCGACGAGCGGTTCGATCTCGACCTCCTCGACGATGAGGATCCGTTCGAGGTCGACGTCCAGGCCGCGCACTTGTTCAAGCACCCGCACCTTGGGATCGACGACATCCGGGATGTGTGGGCCAGTGACCCGCTGTTCTATCCGCCCAAGCCTCCAGCGCACTAGCTCATGTGCGCGGAGGTCGCGGGCCGGGTCCTGGTTGTGCCGCTGGCGCCTTCGCGTAGTGGTGACCCTTCTCGTTGCCGCCCGATCGGGTGCTACCGAGCCGCCCCCGCTCTTGCTGACCGCTACCGGAGAGACCGATGACAGACACGCCCTTGAACCCTGAGGAGGAAAACGCCTTCTACGCCCGGCCGGACAACCGGGAACCCCAGGGGCCGCCCAGGCGCCGGAAGTCGAGGCTCTCTGCCATGGTCCCGGTGAGGTTGCCACCGGAGCTACTCGAGGAGGTACGCCAGCGCGCCGAAGCCGATGAGCGGTCCGTATCCTCCTGGATCCGCCGGGCGGTCGAGCACGAGCTGCGCCACTCAGCCTAGACCCGGCACCCTGTTGTGGCGGGGGTGGGGCCGTCAGCGCCCTCCCCTCGGCCGGCGCGAAGGGGTCTGTCGCTCGAGCCACGCCCGGGCCAGCGGTGCCAGGCGCGCATCGGTTTGCAGCTCGCGGACCTTTCGATCGGCGACTCTGTGCTCCAGCATCGTCAGGGCCTGGAAGCCGAGGGCCCACATGTCGGGGTCGTCGAGGTCGAGCATGGCCTCGGTCAGCTCGTCGCCGGCCTCCTCCGCCGGGCGGGACTGGCACCAGGCCCGCAGCAGATCCTCCACCTCTTCGGGGTCGCTCTCCTCCTCGTCGCACATGAGGAGCAGCGACTCGGCGTCGATGTCGGTCGGATCGAGGTCGTCTTCGTCTTCGTCGTCGTCGTCGCCGGCCAGGTCCAAGAACAGGGCGATCATCCGGCCCAGCCGGGTCAGGTGGACGTGGCCGTCCTCGTAGGCCACCACGCCGGCATCGTCGAGCTGGGCGACCGCCGAGCGGAACAGGTTGTGCACGCTCCGCCGCTCGCGCTGGTCGTCAGGCTCGAACCCGTAACTGTCGGCGACCAACTCCCACGCCTCGGCGGCCAGCGGGTCCACCGAGACCGGGTCGCCGGCATGGGACAGGGCGACGAGCAGGTCGGCCATGCTCGAGTCGAGCACCGACACGTAGCTCTTGCGCCAACCCTCCTGAAACCCGTCGAGGACGCCCTGTTCGAGCAGCGTCGTGGCTGCCTTGAGGCAGGCCGTAACGGGATCGTCCTCGAGTGCGTCGGCGAACGGGCCCGCCACGACCTTGGCCGCCCGGTGCTCGAGGAAGCCGGCCGCCACCGCCCAGCGGAACAGGTGGGCCGTCTCGGGGAGGTCGCCGAGGCGCGTCGGCGGTCCGGGCACGTCCCGGTCGAGGCCGAGGGCCCCGGCCAGCGCGGCGGCGTCGGGAGCGGTCAGATTACCCCCGGCGGTCGCCGGGCGCCCCCGGCCGACGAAGTCCACCAAGGTCCCGAAACGCTTCATGGCCGCCACCGACTCCACCTCGTCGGTGAGGGCCCGCACCTCGGCTCTCTCACGGGCGATCTCGATGAGGTCCGCCACCGGCGCGTCCACCACCTTCCCGCTGGCGGGATCGAGCACCGGGACGGACCGGTAGGCACCGGGCCCGGCCGGCGCCGACGGGCCATCGTTCGTCCGGCCGGGGCGGGCACGCCGGGCCGAGCGCCGTGATCGCTTCGAAGCCATAGGTCGCATTTCTACTACCACCGCGTGCTTGGGCCAACGGGCGGCCTCCGCGAAAGAAGCGGGAGACGGAGGAAAGTCGGCCGCCGCTCCGGGACCGCATGAACTACTGCTCGGGTCAGTGCAGTAGCCGTAGGGGTAGTGAACTGCTACCCAATGGGACTGCACCTATGTACCCGGCCAAGACCGTTCGGGCCGGACCTGGCGATAGATCACTATCGCTCAGTAGTTAGGAACGGTCGTAGCTTCCGCTTCGGGAGTTGTCACAGGCTCGTTCATGTCCCCCGAGCCGGGTCAATCCAAAAGCGCCCGGATATCGGCCGGGGACAGCCGGGCGGTCTCGAAGCCGCCGTCGTCCATGACGCTGGTGAATAGAGCGGCCTTTTTGGCCTTCAAGGCCACCACTTTTTCCTCGATCGTGTCCTTGGACACCAGGCGGTAGACCATCACCTTGCGGGTCTGGCCGATGCGGTGGGCCCGGTCCACCGCCTGGGCTTCGGTGGCCGGGTTCCACCACGGGTCGAGCAGGATGCAGTAGTCGGCCTCGGTGAGGTTCAGGCCGAACCCGCCGGCCTTCAGACTGATGAAGAACACCGGTGCGTTGCCGTCTCTGAACGAGGCGATCACCTGGTCGCGCTTCCGGGTCTGCCCGTCGAGGTAGCAGTGCTCGATGCCCTCTGCCCGGGCTCGCTGCGCCGCTTTGGTGAGGAATCGGGTGAACTGGCTGAACACCAGCACCCGGTGGCCGTCGGAGACGATCTCGCCGAGCATGTCCATCAAGGCGTCGAGCTTGGTGGACGGCACCCCCTCGCAGTGCTCGTCGACGAGCGACACGTCCAGAGCCGCCTGGCGCAGAACGGTCAGCGAGCGAAGTATCTCGAACTGGTGGCGGTCCATGTCCCCGAGGAGCCCCAGGATCTTCTGGCGTTCCCGGTGGAGGTGGGCCTGGTAGAGCCGCTGGTGCTTCGGTGCCAGCTCGAGCTCGACGACCTGCTCCTGCTTGTCGGGCAGGTCCGACTCGACCTGCTCCTTGGTCCGGCGCAGCATGAGGGGGCGGATGCGGCGCCGCAGCTGCGCCAGGCGCTCGGTGTCACCTTGGCGCTCGATAGGGGCGGCGTAGTGCTCGGCGAAGCGGTCGGCGCGGGGGAACAGCCCCGGCGCGGTGATAGACAGCAGCGCCCACAGCTCCTTCAAGTTGTTCTCGATCGGTGTGCCGGTCACGGCCACCTTGAACGGAGCCGGCAGCGCCTTGGCCTTCTGGTGGGCGATCGAGCGGGCGTTCTTCACGAACTGGGCCTCGTCGAGGAACAGGCCGGCCCACCCGATGCGCTCGTAGTCGTCGTACTCGAGACGGAAGAGGGTGTAGGAGCAGACCACCACGTCCGACTTGTCGGCCAGGTCCGACAGGCTCACCCAGCGGCGGGCCTCGGTCTCGGTGACGGTCGCCACCCGCAGCTCCGGCGCGAAGCGCGCGCACTCCCGAGCCCAGTTCTCGACCACGCTGGTCGGCGCGACCACCAGGAACGGCTTCTCCACCCCGAGGTCGTGGCGGGCGTGGCAGATGAGCGACAGGGCCTGCAGCGTCTTGCCGAGGCCCATGTCGTCGGCCAGGATCCCGCCGAGGCGGTGCGAGTACAAGAAGGCCAGCCAGGCGTGACCGGACAGCTGGTAGGGGCGCAGTGTCGCCAGGAGACCGGGGGGCGGGCCGGTCGGGGCATCCCCGTCGGCCTCGGCCAGCGCCCGCACCGCCTGCTCCCACTCCTCGGCCTGCGCGGTCAGGACGCCGAGGCGCTGCAGGTCCTCCCACAGCCCGGCTTGGAAGCGGCTCAGGCGGACGTGGTCGGCCTCCGGGGTGTCGCGGTCCTGCAAGGCGCGGGCCTCCGCGATCAGCTCCGCCAGCTCGGACAGCTCGGGCCGGTCGAGGGGAAAGTAGGTGCCCGACGGCAAGAGCAGGTGCGTGTGGCCCTGGGCGAGGGCCACGAATAGCTCCTGGAAGACCACCTGCTCGCCGTCGACGCTCACCTCGACGCGCAGGTCGAACCAGTCCCCGTCGAAGCCGCGGGCACCCGGGCGCAGCGAGACCACCGGCGTGCCCTCGGCCAGGCGGTAATCGGGGACCTGGCCTTCCTCCTCGACCACCAGCCCGGGCAGCTCGGAGAGCGCCGGGAGCAGCTCGGTGACGAAACGGACGGCGTCCATACCCGACAGGTCCGTCGAGGAGGCCAGCCGCTCGCCGTCCCAGCGCTGCTCCACCAGGGCCGGCACGAGGGAGCGGGCCGTGGCGGTCACGGCCGCGACCACGCCCTCGAGCTCCGGTTCGAGGACCGGGTCGGGGCCGGCCCACAAGGGGTCCCTCGAGGGTGAGCCCTCCAGGCCCCGCTGCCAGATGACGACGCAGCGGGTTCCGAGGTGGCGGACCGACGCCACGAGCAGCATACGGGTAAGCGCGGGCAGCTCCACTGATTCATCACTCGAGACCACCACCACCGACCGGGCCAGCTCCGGGTAGAACTCGTGCCAGAACCGCTCGCGGTGGTGCCGGGGCACGTCGAGCGGGGGGCTGGCGAGCAGCGCCCGCTGACCCGGGTTCAAGGGCCGGGCAAAAGGTGCCATCGCCAGCTGCACGCTCCCCTTGGGCCCCTGCCCGTCGCGCCACCACGCCAGGCCGTGCGGCGGGGCGCCGATCAACAGCGACGAGCCGAGCGCCACCCGCTGCCCGTCTGCCTCGACATAGGGCTGCATCCGCAGGTCCGGCCCGTCGGCGACCACGTCGGCGCCCACGACGGCCGGAGTCGACACCAGCCGGACGGGCACGCCTGCGGCGCCGCCCGATACCAGCGGGATGCGCAGCTCCCGGGCCTGGTCCAGCAGGTCCCACAGGCGGCGGCTGGAGACGTTTTCCAACCACAGCGGGGCATCCGACGCGTACCCGGAGTACGCGTAGGTGTTCAATCCCGACGACAGGCGGCTCACGGCCAGGAGCTCCCGCAGCAGCGCCCTCTTCTCCGGCGAGAGACCGCCGGGCCCGTAGCTGTAGTCGAACTTCGACCAGGAGATCCCCGTCCGGACCCAGTTCCCGCTCGGGCTGCGCACCACCGGGCGGACCTCTATCCCCGGGGCGGTGCCCTGCGTCCTCGGGTTCCTGCGGTTGGCCACCAGCTGGAACTGCAACGCCATCTTGGGCTCCGGCGCGGCCGCGCCGTCGGCCAGACCCTTGATGACATCGACCAGGATCCTCTCCCAGCCCGGGGCCTCGCGCCTCTCGTCTGTCGCCGACGCGTCCCGCCGGCCCGGGGGCCGGCGGGCCTGCGCGGTTTTGGCGGCCGGCCCACCAGCGCTCGATTGGCCCGTCGGGCTCGTCGCTCCGGAGGCCAGGAGAAGAGCGGCGACGTGCTTGCAGTTCGAGGCCACCGGGCAGCTGCACTCGCCTTCGACCCTTGTAGGCAAGCCGGTCGCCGACCTGGTCATCCGGGCGACGACCTGGTAGGGGCGAGGGTCCCGGCCCTGCACCTCGCCCGCTACCATGTCGCGCACCGGGTCATAGCTGTAGTCGACCACCGCGCCCGACGAGGCGTAGGACCGGCCCCGGGCGAAGGTGACGGGATCGACCAGCCGTTTCACTGTCGCCGCATCCAGCGTTGTCGGCATGACCACCGCTACGACCTCCCTCTCCGCTTCGCGGACGCTACCGCACGGCCGGGCACGAGGCGCGGATCCCCTGCGCTCACGCGGCTGCACGGCCTCGGCCGGCGTGAGTGGGACGGACGGCTCTGTGCCGGGGTTCCCTCAGCGCCCTCCGGGCGGGTCAGCGCCGGCGCTTGCGACGCTTGGCCGAGTGTGCCCGAGGCGGGGTGCCCGGCGGGGTGAAGCGCTCCCGCGGCCGGCGTTGGGACTGGCTGTACCCCAAGGCGGCGTCTCGTTCGGCTCTCGGCCGGGCGTTGAACCGGGCGATGAGGGCGTCTACGGCGTCCTGGTCGTCGAGCGCGACCCCCTCCGCCAGCGCCTGGCTCCACAGGTACTTGCCGAAGCTCTGGCGCCGGGGGTCGGCCATGTTGGCCCGGAACTCCCTGTCGATGAGCGTGAGATGTTCCATAAGCACGTCGGCCGGGTCGCTCTCGTCGTCGAGCAGGCCGGTGTCGGCCAGGAACTCGATGAAGGTCCTGGCCGCCTTCAGCACGTAGTCCAGCTCGTCTTCGTCGACGATGACCTTGGCCGGGTAGAGCTCGAGGTAGATCTCGTCGAGGTCGTCGCACGTCCAGCGGGTGAGGTGGCCATCGAGGTACGCCCACTTGTAACGGAGCGCGGTCTCGGGTGCCGCGGGGTCCTCCTCGAGGCCATTCTCGGCGGCCCAGGTGCCGAAGCGCTCCTTCAGTGCGACGGTCACCGTCTCTAAGCCTTCCATGTCCTCGGGTTCGAATTCCCCCATCTCGTGTTGAGTTGTCCCTATTCGAACCGGACGGAACTGCGAGAGTCACTGAAACGCCTGTTGCCGAGGACCGTCGATCCGGGAGATTCGAGCGTCACTGCTTGGGCCCGCCGGCGGGACTCCAGGGGTCGACGAGGCGCACGCCAAGATCCCTGAAATGCCGGATGTTACGGGTCGCGACAGGCGCTTTCCGTGCAAGCGCTATCCCCGCTATCTGAGCATCCCGTATCTCGACCGCCTTGCCGGCCCGCTGGCTTCGAGCGACAACTTCACCCGCCGCATCTGCTGCGGCGACGTCGAAGGCGAGGACTCGTTGGTCGAGGTCCTCGTCGAGGACCCGCTCGAAGGCAGCTTCGAGATGCCGACGTCGACGCGACGGCGTCAGGAGCTCTAAACCCGTTCGGATCTCGAACACCGTGACCGACGTCGTCCAGATCGATTCCGATGGCTGGGCGTCGAGCCAGTCGACCACGACCGCCTCGGGCTCGGATCGCATGAGTGCCGACAGCACGTTGGTGTCAAGCAGGATCACGGCTCCGAGAGGTCCGCCCCTTGCGCCGGGTGGCCACGCAACTCGAAGGAGTCGTGTTCGACTCCGTCGCCGCGGAACCGCGACGCGATCATCGACCCAAGCCGAACCGGCCCGGCCGGTCCCGCCCGCACGGCGTCGCGCAGGATCTCTCGGACTTCTTCTTCAGTGGAGCGCCCATGGGCTCGGGCCCTACGTTGGAGCGCGTCCTTCACGTCCTCATCGAGTTGACGGACCAAGAGCTGTGCCATGCAGCAATGATAGCATGCTATCACTCTTCGCGGTGGGGCTGCGTTGTTCCTTTCTCGATGCGGCCGATGGTCGACGAGGCCACGCCGGCCATCGCCGCCAACTGTGGGCGCGTCAATTTAACTTGGCGAGCGTACCTTGCCGTCGACGGTCCCACCGTACGCGAGGCTCGGGCTGCGCCGCGGCTCCGGGAGGAAGGTAAGGAGGGCCGCGCTCGGCTCAGCACGGCACGGGTGCCCGCCAGTTCCCCAGGATGCGCTGAACCTCGCTCCGCACCTGTTCGCGCGCCTCGCCTCGAGGAACGCCCGACATGAGCAGCTCGTCGTAGCGGGTGTCCTCGTGGCGCACGGAGGCGGCCACAGCAAGGGTCACCGCTAGCGGGTCGAGCGCACGACCTGCCGCGCTGCGCCCGACCCGCCCGCTTCCCCGGGCGCCGGCCTGGCGGGCGACCGCTTCGGCGCGCCCGGTGGGGCAGCCGGGGAACAGCCGGACGATCTCGGCTGCCATCTCCGCCTGGAAGGCGACATCCTGGTCTGTCCGGCGGGCCTCCTCGCGGCCGCGGCGGCGCGCCCGAGCGTCCTCGTCGGCCAGGCACTCCCGCTCTGCTTGGCCGAGAGCCGCCTCTTCGACGAGGACCCCCTGGCGCTCGTAGCGGCGCCTCGTCCGGCTGAAGCGGACCACCACCGCGGAGAGCCCGCTCGCTTTCTTGGCGCGCCGGGTGAGCGCGGCGTCCCCCGAGGGCAGGTAGACGAGATGGTCCATGTCCGCGCAGGCGAGGCACAGCGGTCCCGGGCCCTCCATGATCAGCAGGTCCCCGGTGCCCGAGCACTCCGTGCAGGTCCAGTCCTTGAGCGGCGAGACCACCACCAGGTCGGCGGGCCGGCTCTGGCGCTCCGCCAACCGGCGGCGCTTTGCTTCGGAGAGCGCGGGCGAGACCCAGTGCGTCCGGTAGGCACGCTCGATGTCAGGGTCGCCGCTCTTCGAGAACCGGAGAGGCCGGCGATCGCGGGTGCGCGCGACGTAGACGGTCTCGCTCGGCACCAGGCCCTGGCCCGTCGCCCAGGTTCGGAAGAGCTTCATGGCGGCCGACAGCTTGGCGAGGTTGGCCTGGGCCACCCGTTCGAGGTACTCGACGCGTCCCTGGCGCCACTCCTCCACGTGCGACGGTGCGAGCCAGCCGATGCCCACCAGCACGTCGATCGCGCTGACGAACTGACGCTCCGTCAAGGCGGCCTCGGCCGCTCGAACGACACGCTGCTCGAGCTTGGTCCCGTTGCCCTGCCTCATCGTCGTCGCCGACACGCTCATCACCTGGATCTATGGTCGCGCACTCGGCGGGCCAGCTCGGAGTCCTCGCCTGCCACGCTGCCTCGGAGAGGGCGCCGAAGTCCAACTGTTCTTCACTGTCTGGGGCTTCGACATGATCACGAAGGAGCGCGTGGACAACCTCAGGTTCACACCGCTCGGCAACACCGCCACCCACATGCCCCAAGGGCTGAACGGGTCGGCAAGTCTCCATTACGGTGGCCGACCCCACCCGAACGCGCCGCTAACCAGCCAGGCCGATCACGAAGTCGTAGTTGCCCCTACCGACCGACCGCTCCAGGGTTTGCACGACGCGCGGCGCGTCATCGTAAGGACCGGCCACGTACATGGGCTTTCCCATTCGCCCGAACCGTATGGCGCACTCGCCGTGCCAGGCACCCAGATGGCCGGCGCAGTGAGCAAAGTCCTTGGCTGGCTCGAAGCCGAGCCCCCGGGCGTACTCGACTGCGCCGAACACGAGCTGGCGGGCAAGGTCGATAGGCACCGCCAGCGGCGGCAGGGCGTAGGCCCCGAAGACGTCCTCCCTGAAGCGCCCCAGCTCCCCTTCGGCCATCGCCCGAGGGCCGATCGTCTCCTTCACCCCGAGACAGTGCGTGTCCACCAAGAACGTGCACACCGACACCTTGTCGCGGCGCCCCCTGCGGGCCACCACGACAGTGGCCAAGCCATCGCAGCCGCGGGCAACCCCGTCCCCTCGGGGCCACTCGGGATGGCCATCGACTATGAGCTCGTTGTGCCAATCCGCGTTGACCCAGCAGCCGACAACCTCGGGCCCCGTAGGCGGAGAACTGGGCGCCGCTTCCCGTGCGAGCAACCGGACAGCCTCGGCGACCGCCGAAGGCCGTGCTCGTAGCGCCCGCGAGATCTCCTTCGGGGAGCGCCCCTCACGACGCAGGTCGCGGACTGCTTCCAGCAGGTCTGTGCCGAGCACCGCTACATCGTTCATGCGCTCATGACTACCAAACCGCGCTTTGGCGATGGTGGATGGTGTGCCCACGCCGCCCGTGAGCCCGGTGGCCACGCCGGCGACCGAGGACGCGCTCGTGCGCATGGCCCGCTGCACGACGGCGTCCCAGTTCGAGCTGATCATGCGCTCCTACGGGAGCAGACCTCGACAAGGCCAAACAAGCGATGGAGCGCTACCGCTGCCGGCGCTGGTTCCGGTCGCGCACCGACGACGACGGCAGCCCGAGGTCGCCGTCGGCACCGCTCCTGCCCCGGCTCTCCTCCCAGGCATCTCGAGAAACGGACGAGCTCCGGTTCGTGGTCGCCGTCGAGCGGCCCACGGGCTCGGACCGACGGCGACGGTCTAGGCCAGGTGCTCGGCCATCGGGCCGAGATCCTCCACGTGCGCGACGACACATGCGTCTACATGTGCTACGCTTGGTTCATGACGAGCTCTATCTCAGTTCGAGAGCTGCGCAACACGGTGAGCGAGACGCTGCGACGGGTGGAGGGTGGTGAGCGATTGACGGTGACCGTTGACCGGCGCCCGGTTGCCGAAATCGTGCCACTGCGCCGCCGACGGGCCGTACCGGTGGCCAAAGCGCTCGCTGTAGCGTCCCGCCACGCTGCCGACCGAGGGCTTCTCGACGATGTGCGCCGCGCGATGTCCGACACGACCGATGACTTATGAGGGCGTTGCTGGACACGTCGTTCTTCGTTGCCACGGAGTCGGGGCGGCCTCTTGGCAGCATGGACGAGGTGACCGAGACGGAGGTCTCGGTCGTCACCCTGGCCGAGTTGACCGTCGGCGTACTCGTGGCGAACGACACTGATCGGCCGGCGCGGGTGGCGACGCTCTCGATGGTCGAGTCGACGTGGGATCCCCTGCCGGTTGATGCCGAGGTGGCACGCCAATTCGCCCGGATCGTCGCCACCCTGCGCGCCGCAGGCCGCCGGGTACCGGTCCTCGACGCCCTCGTGGCTGCCACCGCAGTCGTCGAGCAGATCCCGGTCGTCACCCAAGACCACGACTACGACGCCATCCGCGGGGTCCAAGTCATCCGGGTTTGATCGCCCGGGGCCCAAGCCTGCCCATCCGTTCCCACAACCCGGAGGAACCTCGGAAGGGACCGCACCGAGCGCACCTCGGCCCTCTTCGACGAGCGCCAGCCACTCTCGATGAGCACTAGCGGCAGGTCATCCTTCGAAGCCCACGTTCACCACCCTGAGCGCTGCCGCTCTCCCTTCGGTGCCGGGAACACCAGCTTGAGGCGCCCCGTGATCGAAGCGAACGCGTCGATCCAGCCCGGGCAACAAGCCTGAGCGCCTTGGTGGGCCAGAAAGGAAGGGCCCACCAATCGGCCAGACGCTGACGGAAAATGGCACGGTCGGCTCTGGCACTGGTCCCGCGTGCCCTCGCGGCGTGCGGGGCGGGCCTACTGGCCCTGTGCGACGCCGGCGCCATTTCCTGCACTGGCCCCGCCGTCTTCGGCCAGGTGTGGCGGCGCCCCGTTTGGCGAAAAGCCGGTCGTAAGGACACCGGTGGAACTGGCCCCGGCCAAGCCGTGTACCACATCTCCCTTCGCCTCTGCCGGCGCGCTTTCTTTGCCGCCGGCGTCGGTCCCCGCCGCATAAACGGGCACGCGGGCCAGGGGTATGGCCGCCAGGCCCCCGGCAACGACGAACCCGGCCACGCCGGCGATGCGCACCGTGTCGCCGAGTTGGGACATCCCGATCGCGGCCCCGGCGAGGACGGTGTCGACCGCATAGAGAGCGGCCACCGCGACGGGTACCGGGAGCCCGAGGCGCACGAGGCGGTGGCTCGTGTGGTCCTGGCCTCCCTGGAAGGGGCTGCGGCGGTGGGCGAGGCGGGAGACGACGACCAGGGCAGTGTCGAAAAGGGCCAGGCCCGGGATGGCGAGGATCACGGCGATGGGCACCCGGGTGGGGGCGTTGGCCCGGAGCTTTAGCATGAGGACGGCGAGCACGAAGCCCAGGAAGAGGCTCCCGGCGTCGCCCATGAAGATTTTGGCCGGGTGGAAGTTGGAGCGCAGGAACCCTGCCGCACAGCCGGCTAATGCGATGGCGAGGGCGGCGACCAGGTACCGGTGCTGGAGGGCGGCGATCCCGAAAATGGCGAGGGCGGCGATCGTGGCGGTCCCCGCCGAGAGGCCGTCCATGTTGTCTAGCAAGTTGAAGGCGTTGGTCACTCCGACGACCCACACCACGCTCAGGACGGCGTTCAAGGCCGGCGGTGCGCCGGCCAGGTGGGCCGAGTCCCCGAGCGCCCACACGGCGACAGCGCCCGCAGCCTCGAAGGCGAGGCGGAGCCAGGGGCTGAGGCCGCCGGCCAGGTCGTCCACCAGCCCCACCACGGCGAGAGCGGCACCGAGGCCGAGGAACCCGGCCAGTTCCGGGAACCCGCTCGGGGGCGGGTCGACGGCGACGGCGACGACCACGATGACCGCGAAAGCGACCACGATGACGGCGCCGCCCAGGTAGGGGACCGCCTCGGTGTGGCTCTTGGCCGGCCCGGGGCGGTCGAGGAACCCGAAGCGGAGCGCCACCGACACCGCCACCGGCACGAGCATCGTGCTGAGGAGCAGCGAAGCGACGAGCATGCCGGGGTAGGCCCAATAGGGGAGCGAGCTCATGGCTCTATCCCCAGCGTGCAGGCGGCGTCGAGTGCTGCCTCCGCTGCGCCCGCTTCGTGCTCCTTGGTGCTCATGGAGGCGACCTGACCGTTGTAACCCGTATGCCCTGGTGGCAAGCGCACGCGCCAACTAATGAGGCGCGCACCGTAGCCAGGCACAGGCTAGTCGCGCGCCGTCGCGGGCGGAAGTGGTTGGGTCGGAGGTGGTTGGGTACCGTCTGCGTGCCTGTCACGATGCCTGCGGTTTGAGCGTGCTCAACCACACCGCACCCGGCTGCTCGTTGCTCACGAGGGGCTCGTGGCTGGCACGGATAAGGTGGGCGCATCTTGGACGCTGACGAGTACGCGCGCTGGCAACAGGCCAGCGCGGAGGCCGCCAGGGGAGCAGACCTCCAAGCAGCTGCAGAGCTCTACCACTGGGCTGCGTTCCAGTACGAACAGGCGGCCCAGCTCGCCCTTAAGGGACTGCTTCACGGCATTGGGCGAGGCCCGGATGCGTGGGGGCACGATGTCAACCGCCTTGGGCGAGCGGTTTCCCGTGCGCTCGGCGTGCCGCTTGGTGACCGTCTGGCCGCTGGCCTGAAGCGGTTGGCGCGCCATTACATACCTGCTCGTTACCCCGACGCAGTCCCGGGCGAGGCACCGAGTGCCTACTACTCCAACCAGGACGCAGAGAGCGCGCAGGAGGACGCTTCTGCCGTCAGGGATGCGGTCCAGACGTGGTGGGCGGCCCTGCTCGACGAGCAGCAGTCGCGAGGAGAGGCGGGCCAACGTCCCGCCGAGGAAGAGCCATGACGATCACCGGCGTCATCGCTGCTCGCCGCCGCGAGCAGGCGGCTCTGGTGGAGCTGGCACGGAGGTTTGCGGGCGGTCTCGGTACAGCGTTGGGGGTCCGAGCCGTGGTAGTGGTCGGGTCTGTCGCCCGTGGGGATTTCCACGCAGGCAGCGACATCGACGTGCTGCTCGTAGCGGACGGGCTTCCCGGGCACCCCCTTATGAGGACGGACGCCCTGGGTACGGTGCCGCCCGAGATCGAGGTAATCCCATGGACACGAGACGACTGGCTACGGGCCGCCAGGACCGGCAACCCCATATGGGCAGAGTCGCTCTCGAGGGGGATTTGGCTTGTGGGGTCGCCAGACCTCCTCGGCGGTGCCGGCGAGGCAACGTAACCCGCGCCTTGGTCTCAGGGCGGCTCACGTCCGAAGGGCGCGCCGCGATGGCGCGAGTCGAGCAAGTTCAAACGACGATCAGCTCCATCTTTGGGTCAAGCCGTCTCATGTCGTCCGGGTCGCTCGTCACGACGCGTTGACGGCGAGCACGGGCGCATAAAACCACGGAAGCGTCGACCACGTCGGTGCTGCCGGCCACCCCGCACAACTGCCCAGCCGACCTGGCCCCCAGGTCGTCCAGCGGGATTACTTCGCAGCCCGGCGAGGCGAGCAAGCGAGCGAGGTTGGCTTGCCGCCGCCCGTCTCTCCACGCCTGGCCCACCACCCCGGCAGGCACCACCAAAACCTCCTGCCGTTCTCGTGCCCGGGCAACGAGGCGTACGACTCTCCGCTCGCCTCGGTCGAAGCCGACCAGCGCACCGGTGTCCAGTGTCAGGCCACTCATTGCCACCCCGCCCCCCGGTCGATCTCGGCGCGCTCGATGTCGGTGAGCGGCCCACCGGTCTTTTCCAGCAGTTCGTTGAGGAGCGAGCCGAGGTCGTCGAGCTTGGCCTGTTCTTCGATGGCATGGGCTATGTAGGCAGAAACGTTGGGCGCCCGTCCCTCGGCGACAGCTGTCTTGGCCGCTCTCACCAGTTCGGCGGGCAGGCTGACAGCGATCTTGGCCCGCGTGGTCATACCATTTATCATCCTGTAAGGCAGGGCCACCACTGCCTAGGTTCTCGTCTTGGCTCCCCAAACTGACTTGCCCTCGAGGGCGTGAGGGGCTCGCTCGCTTACTTGGCCTTGCCGCCGGCCGGGCCCGGTGCCTTTGCCTTGGCTTTCGCCTTGGCAGCCGGAGGCTTGGCTTTCGCCTTGGCAGCCGGAGGCTTGGCTTTCGCCTTGGCAGCCGGAGGCTTGGCTTTCGCCTTGGCAGCCGCCGCCGCGGCCTTGCGCTGGTCGGCGGTTATCGAAGCGAGCATCTGGTGGTAAGCGGTGTCCCTCGGGTTGTCCTTTATGGCCTTTTGCGCCATCGACTTGGCGTCTGCCAAGTAAGTGGTCGCGCTGGCCGGCTGGAGGTTGGCCATCTCGACGTCGGTCTGGGCCAGCGCGGCAGGGTAGGCTGACCAGAGGGGCTGGTCGGCCACAGCCTGGGCAAACAGCGTGCGGGCTTGGCTCAAGTAGTAAAGCTTGGAACTGGCGGGCGCATTTTGGCTCACGCTCGCGTCGATGCTGGCTTCCTTGTAGGGGTAGAGGGGCTCCCAGGGGTTGAGGGATATGGCCTTTTTCATGTCCGCGAAGTAGGTTGCCGTGACCCGTGTCGGCGCCTTGGTGTTCGCCTTGGTCGTGCCGCTCGTTTGGCCGATGCTCTTGTAGGCGGCCCAATAGGCGTGGTCTGCTCTGTACGGCCCGTCGGCTTCGACCGCCAGGAACACCACGGCCCCTACGACTATGGCCCCCGTCACTAGGCTCGGCCAGGGCACTTCCTGGCGCCGCCCCCGGCCCCGACGCGGCGGTACGGTCGTCCTCCTCCCGGCCGCCCCCACGCTCGGCTCGACCGGCTCCAAGGCCTCGTCGCCGCCGGCAGGACCAACGGACACGAGCGCGGGGGGCCAGAGCGTGTCGGGTACCCCGGCCGAAGCGGCCAGGACCAAGAGCACACCGAGCATCACCCAAAACATCATGGAGAGCCCGATCTGCTGGACGTTGAACACCCCTTGCACGACGTAGGCGGCCATGGAAGCGGTTACCGCCGCGAGCATGAGCCTCTTTTCTTGGGCTTCGGCCTGCGTCGCGACGCCCGCGCTTTCGTCCCGTTCCAATCGGCGGAAGCGCCGCCAAGCGCCGATGGAACGGAACCCCGCGAAGGCGAGGAGGGCTATGAAGATGAGGGCCCCGATGAAGCCCTGGTCCGCCACGTAGTTCATGAAGATGTCGTGCGCCCCGTTGACCAGGTAGTTGGGCCCGAGCCCAGCCACCCACTTGGCGCTTTGGTACTGGGGGTAGACGAGGGCGAAGGCGTCGGGGCCGAGCCCGGTCACCGGGTGGTGCAGGACGATCTGGCCCGCGCCCTTCCATATCTCGAAACGCTGCTCGACCGACGTGTTGCCGCCCGACTGGAAGAGCGTCGAGAGGGAGTGGCCGAGGAAGTGCCTCCCCTTCACGGCCATCCCTGCCGCGGCCAAGACCACGACCGCGCCGGTCCCTCCCAGGTAGGGGGCGGGCCGGCGCTTTATTTCGGGCACGAGGTAGATGGCGAGGACGACGACCGATGCGATCGCCGCCACCCAGGCGCCACGGGCCGAGGTGCGGATGAGCTCTGCCAGCAACACCACCACGAAGAGACCCGTCAGCACCCGGTAGGGCCACCGCTTGGCAGAGACGCCGACTACGAGCGCTACCGGCAGGAGGATGGCCAGGTAGCCGCCCAGGTGGTTGGGGTTGCCGAAGGTCGAGAAGATGTCGCGCGAGAAAGAGCCGAGGTTCCAGTGGATGAAGTCCCACTTGGCCCCGACGAGCTCGGTGTCGTGCAGTTGGATCAGCCCATAGACGACCACCACCATGCCCCCGCCGAAGGTGACCGCGCCGAGCGCCCGGCGTACGTCAGTGACGTCGAGGGACTCTGCCAGGACCATCGTGACCACGGCGAACGCCGCTGCCGCGTACCAGCCGTCGTAGCTGCCGTAGTTGCCGAGCAGGCTCACGTGGGTATCGACCCCTGCGAGGGCCGACACGAGCGACCATCCGACCGTGGCCGCCAATATCCACTGCAGCCCGTTGCGCCAGGTCGGCAGGCGCCGCTCGTGCACGGCCGAGATGACCCAGAGGCCGGCGACGGAGAGGGCGGCCATGACGAGGAGGGTGTACTTCGGCAGGTTGAACACGTCGCCGCTATGGGGGTCGAAAAAGGCTGGCAGGGCAGCTGCGACGAAGACCAGCCCCGCCCCCCTGAGCGCTCTCAGCGGGTGCTTCCCGCTCGCTATCCGGCCCGCCACGTGGGCACAAGCGATCGCCGCGGAAAGGATGACGCCGAGCCATATGGCGAAGCTCCCTTTGGTAGCCCCGCCTGCCCAGAGCAGGAGCACGAGCAGCCAGCAGAGCGCCCCGGTGACCAATGCCCATCCTGGGATGCCCGAAGCGTCGGAGAGCCGGTACAGGCCCTCGGTCAGCGAGGCCGGCAGGGCGGGTGCGGCCTGGCGCCTCCGGGGAGGCCGGCGGGCAGGCCTCGGGCGTGCTGGCGCCGGCCGGGCTTGGCGGGACGGAGCCGGCGCTTGCCCTGGCTGTGCTGGTGCCGAGCGGGCCTGAGCCGGCGCCTGTTGGGGCTGAGCCGGTGCGGAGCGGGCCTGGGGCGCGTTTTGGCGCGGCTCGTTGTCTGCTCGACGAGCCTGAGGTTGTGCTTGGCCGGCTTGCCGGGTGCGGTTGGACGCCTTACCCCGCCGGCGCTGGCCGCTGCGCGTCGCCACTAGGTACAAGGTTAGCAGCGAGGTCGGGAAGGTACCCGTCTCTACTGGCCGGTCGATGGCCACCTCGAGCCTCGCCCTCGTGACGGCGCCGCTTGTCTGTGCGTCTTGCCAGGTATCTGTCTGTGCGTCTTGCCAGGTATCGGCGTGCAGGCGCCTGGGACGGGCCGTAGCCCAGGGCTATGGTCGCTGCTGGAGGACGGCTTGGTGGCCGTAACGAGACCGACCGATATGAGGGACGACGCGGGCCGCCCTGGTGGCTTCGAGAGGGGCTGGCGCGTGGTCCGGGCGCGCGTCGTGGCCGCGGGGCTTGGGGTAGCGGTCCTCGCCGGCGGAGCGAGCTTCGTCCTCGGCGCGTCGCCGGCGTACGCCGACGTAGCCACTGGCCCCTACGCGATCGTTGCACCAACGAGCGCCGTGAGCGATGTCGTGGCCTCACCAGGGGTCGTGGTGCAGGGGTCGGTGGCCAGCTTCGAGGTCAGGTTTAAGGTTACAGTTGCGCTCTCGGGCTCCCGGCCCGGGGCCTGGGTGAGCGTGGTCCCCTCGAGTCCTTTGAGTGCCGTGCCGGCCGGGGTCAGCATGTTGGACCTTTCGGCCTCCACGTGCTCGCAGAGCGGGACTGACGACGGCGCAGTCAACGCTTCTATCGTCACGGTGGACTTGGGGCCTTCTTGCTCCATGGCGGCCGGCGACGAGGTGGAGATCGGCTTCAGCACCAAGAACCCTTCTTCCGCGCGCAGCTTCTACTTCAGCGTGACGACTTCGGCCAACCCAGCGCCCGCCGCCTCCGGCGCCGTCATGGTGAGCTCCTCCCCGCCGGCGTTCTGGGCCACCTCGCAGGCGCTCGGGGCCGACGCCACCTACGTGGTGAGCGACGCCTCTTGGTCGAGCCTGACCCTCAGCCAGAGCTTCACGGTCGTGGTGCTCTCCGCAGGAGCTACAGGAGGCGTGGCCCTCAGCTGGGGCCAGAGCGCGGCTGGGTACTCGGCCACGGTCACTAGCCCCTCCGGACGGGCAATCTCTGACGCCGTCCAAGCGGCGACGCTCGGCGAGACGCCCGGGCCCCACGTGGTCACCCTGGCGCTGGCCGACCCGGTGGCAAGTGGCGACTCGCTCCGCATCAGCGCCGAGGGCACCAACCCGGCCACGACGAGCACGGACCAGGTGTCGGTCCAGCCCGAGGTGTTCGTGAGCGGGGGCTACCTCCCTGTCGGTCCCGTGGAGACCACCAACCCGCTCCTGTTCGGCACTTCGGTGACCAACGTCACAGCTGTCCCGTCGCCGCCGCTAGCCGACGCCCAGGCCACCTACACGGTCGGTTTCGAGGCCACGACGGCGGTGACCGGCGGCCCGGGCGCGTCCATATGCCTCGGCGAGATGGCCGGGCCGACCAATTTCGCCACCGAGACTTCGGAGCTGGTCACGGACAGCAACGCCGGCTGGCACTTCGTCGCGGTAGGGACGAGCTATCCCACCGGCAACCCGCCCGCCAACCCTGGCTGCGACGCGTCTGACAACGGGGCGGTCATACCCGTACCGCTCGGGTACGACATCAGGGCGGGCGACACGTTGGCGGTGGTCCTCCTCAACGTGACCAACCCGCCGGCGGGGACCGTGAGCGATTTCGCCGTGTCGACGAGCTCCGACACCCTGGCGGCACGCGCGGCTCCCTTTGGCGTGGAGGCGAGCACGACTTCGGGGGTGCTCGTGAGCGTGAGCCCCGCTACGACCGGCGCGCTCGCGACCTACACGATCTCTGGCCTCGTCGCCAGCGAGGACATGACGGGCGGGTCCACGAGCATAACTATCGAAGGACCGCAGGGCACAGTCTTTCCCAACAACCCCTCGTACTACACCATCGAGGACCTGACCAGCTCGTCTGGGTCGGGGAGCGTCTCTGCCCCGGTGTCGGGCGGCGGGACGAGCACCGTTGCGATAGTCGTGCCCGAAGACGTCCACCAGGACGACCACCTCGTGATCACCGTGCAGGACGCCGTAAACCCGGCGAGCGCCGGGGGCGACTACACCGTCAGCCTGCTCGGGCCTGTCACCGGGAGCCGGCGACTGGCACCGTTCCCGCACGCCAACCTCGGCTACCCGAACGGCGCCATCGTGGACTTCTCGGGCACCGAGTACGTGTTGGCCGGGGGGCACGCGTTTGGGATCCCGAGCCCTTCGGCGCTCGAGGCCGTGGAGAAGGTGGACCACGCCGAGCCAGAGACGGCGGCAGGTGGTACGACCCCGCCGGAGGGGCCGCTCCGGCCGGGGACGCTCGTCTTCACCAGCCCCGTCAACGGGGACCCCACCATCTACGTCGCAGGCACCGACGGCGACCTGCACGGGTTCGCTTCACCCGCGCAGCTCCTGGCCGGCGGCTACGACACCGCTTTGGTGGTGACCGTCCCCAACCTCGCCGGTATCGGCGTCGGCGCCCCAGCCGGCCGGCTCGGGACGGCTGCCAGAGCGCTTTCCACGAGCTCGGACGGGGCCCTGGTCAGCTCGGGTGCCGGGTGGTACGTCTTCGCCGGCGGCAGGGCGCTGCCCGTGCCGGGCTCCTCGCTCGCTAGCCTGCGCCGGCGTGACGCTGCGACGCCGCTGTACGGCCAGGTCACGGCCGCCCAGTTGAGGGCGACGATGGCCAACGGGGCTATCCTCAGCGCCTCGGGGCGCGTCTACGTGAGCTACGGGGGCGAGTTGTGGCCGTTCAAGTCGGAGGCCCAGCTGGTCTCAGACGGCTATGGGGGCACGCCGGCGGTCCCCGTTGCCGGACTGGGCAGCCTCTCGGTTGTCAGCGCCTACGGAGGTTCCTAGTCAGGCCTTTCAAGTCCCTTCTGCCTCGTAGCTTGATAATTTGACCCATGGCCCCTTCGTACCGTGGTCGCCCGTTCGAGTCTTGAAGCGGCCTCGCCCCTCCGCCTTAAGGAGGCCGGCGTCATGGCCGGGTTGCTCTTGGTGGGGGTGGTGGCCCCGGTCCTGTTGGCGTTCTCTACCCACAGCCTCGGGATAGCCCGCAACGACGACTGGGCGTACCGGCGCGTCTTGTTCGAGTTCGCCCGGACCGGCCACTATTCCCTGTCGGGTGGGGTTCGATGACCAGGTGACGCCGTCAGGCGGTGGCAGCCGCGCTCTCGTGGCGGTCGCTCGTCCAAGATCCGGTTAGCGCCGGCGTGCTTGGGCTTGGTGCTGTCCGGCGGCAGTGCGGCCATCGTCGCCAGCGCCTCGCCGGCCTACGCGGACGTGGCGACGGCTGCGTACTCGATCGACGCACCGGCTAATGGCGTGGGCGATGTGGTGGCTTCGCCGGGGATCGTGGTGAAGGGCGCGGTCACTAGCTTCGATGTCAAGTTCAGGGTTACAGTCCTCCTCTCGGGTGCGGCCGCCGGGACGTGGGTGAGCGTGGCCCCAGGCAACTTCGTCGGTTACGCCGCAGAAGCGAAGGGGTTGACCACGACGAGGCCGCTGAAATGCTGGCCTTGTTGCAGATCCTCGGACAGCAGGGTGCTTGCGCCGAGCCTTAGCGCGGAGGTGACGACCAGGGCGTCCCAGAACTGGACCTGGTGGCGCTCCTCGAGCTCGGAAGCGGCGGTGACGTCATCAACCGTTGGCCGGTGGACCGGCCAGGCCTTGTAAGTGGCGACGATCGCCCGTGCCTCTAGCCTGGGCAGGGGCTTGACGAGCTTTCGTGTCGCTACCACGTAGAACTCCTGCAGGACCTGGGTGCTGACCGACCCAGTCCGCGAACGCCACAGGTCCTCGACCACCGCCCGTGACTTTTCATGCTTGGAGCCGGCGTCGGCATCATAGGCATAGACCAAGACGTTGCTGTCGACGAAGGTGAGCTCATCGCTCATGGACGGACTCGCGCCTCGGCAGCGGGCCGCCTCCCATGTGGAAGCCCCGCTCCAGCTGGTCGAGCGCAGTGGCGAGTGCCCGGCGGTATGCGCTGTCTTCGTCCACCAGGCGCTCGATCTCTCGAGCGACCAGCCTGCTGAGCGATGTGGACCTCTCGGCCGCGAGGACTTTGGCCTTGCGGATCGTCTCGGCTTCCAGTTGCACAGTCAGGTTGCGTTTCACGCTCCAAGAGCGTACCACATATATATGTGGACCACGCAAATTAGGTGGTAATCTTTGGTCTGACAAGCGGGGCATCTCATGCTCAGGAGACGCTGGCGGTCCGGGTGCCGACAGTGTCAAGGCAGGCACCGTCCGGTAGCTTTACGTTCCTTGACGGGGAGCAGCGCTGGGGCTGGCTTGCACGAGAACGCGCTGGTAGTGGCCTATTTTTGGAAAAATCTTCGCGGAGGGTGGTCAGGCGCTGGAGTCAGCTAGCCCGGAAGGTCCCGCTAGTCAGGCCTGTCAAGTCTCTTCTGCCTCGTAGCTTGATAATTTGACTCGTGGCCAGTGCTGCCGTGGCTCAGTTGTACAGGAAAGCTTCGCCGGAGACGCGAAGGCTCGTAGACCGTCTCTTGGAGCAGGACGCGGACGACCGTGCCTCGGCCGACCAGATCGGCCCTGCGTACCGGCAGGGCGATGTCGCGTTGCTCTTGGGCAAGTCCAAGCAGGCCGTGTCGGAGGACGAGCGGCTGCTGCGCTTGGAGATGCGTTCGGGTATCGTCGGCTACCCCGCCTTCCAGTTCGACGGCCGCCGGCTGTTGCTGGGCATCGCGTAAGTGGTGTCGGTGCTCGCCCCCGTCGTGGCCACTCCCTGGACCATCGCCTCATGGTTGACCTCGCCCCAGCCAAGCTTGCACCGGGCGCGCCCGGTAGATCTTCTCGGCGGGGGTGAGGTCGACGCGGTCCTCGCGGCCGCCCTGCAAACCGCTCGAGCTCTCGCCGCTTGATGCCTCTCGCCGAGCCGTCTGGGGCGGCGGTCGACCTGACGGGCAACGCGGAGGTCCGCCTTCAACTGGAGAGCTTTCCGGTTACCGTGCGTGGCCCGGCGAACCTACGCTTTGAGAGGCCCCGGGCCCCTTCGTAGCGTGGCCGCCCGTTCGAGTCTTGAAGCGGCCTCGCCCCTCAGCCTGAAGGACGCCGGCGTCGTGGCTGGGTTGCTCTTGGTGGGGGTGGTGGCCCCGGTGCTGTTGGCGCTCTCTACCCACAGCCTCGGGATAGCCCGCAACGACGACTGGGCGTACCGGCGCGTCTTGTTGGAGTTCGCCCGGACCGGCCACTATTCCCTAGTCGGGTGGGGTTCCATGACCCTCGTCGGCCAGGTCCTCTGGGCGGCGCCGTTCGTCTTGTTGTTCGGGGCACAACCCTGGGTGCCCTCCTTGGCCGTCGCGTTGCTCGCTGCTGCCGGGCTCGTCGCTGCCTACCTAGTGGCGCGCACCCTGCTCGGAAGGCCCGCTGCGGCCGTCTGTGTCTTGCTAACCATCACCTTCCCGGGCTTCGCACTGAGCACGGCCGACTTCATGACCGATGTGCCGGCGTGGTCAGCGGAAATGGTGTGCCTGCTGCTCGGCGCGCTGGCGCTGCGCAGTACGGGCAGGGCGCAGCTCGCATGGCTCGCCTCGTCCATGGCCGCTGGGCTCTTCGGCTTTTCGATAAGGGAGTTCGACCTTGCCGCCCCCGTCGCCGTCCTCCTGGCCTTGGCTTGGTCCGACCGGCACCGGCTGCGGACCTCCCTCCTTTACGCGGTGGGCTTTCTTGCGGCGTGTGGAGCCGTCTACCTCTGGAGCGCGGGGCTGCCCGGCACCCAGCCAAAGGCCTTGAGCCTGCCGACGGCCACGTCATGGGAGGTCCTCGCAGGGGCGTACTTCACGTTTAGCTTCATGGTTTGCCCCGCCCTTCCCGGGGCGGTATGGCGGTGGCGCGTCTGGCGGAGCGGGCCGGCGCTGGTGGCGGTGGCCCTGGCCCTGGTCGTAGGTGCACTGCTAGTCACCGGTCGCCACCCGATCTTCATAGGTAACTACCTGGACCAACAGGGGTCCGGAGGCGACCGGGTTCTCGCTGGCACTAGGCCTGAGCTCTTCCCCGGTCCCGTCTGGGAGGTGCTTAGGGCGGTGGCGCTCGCCGCCGGCATCGCTTCAGCAGCAGTCCTGGGCGCCATGGGTGCAGGACTGGCGCGGGCCTGGCGAGGATGGTTCCGGCCTCAACCTCAACCAGGGGCCGAGCGCCGCCTGGTGGTTATCTTCACCTGGGCGAGCATTGCTGTTTTGGCAGGCTATGGGCTGTTTTTCAGGACAACGTTCTGGGACCGCTACTTATGGCCGGTCGCCTTCGGTGCGCTCGTCATCATGCTCGCCGGTCAGTCAGGTGGCTCGCCGGTCCTGGCTTCGGGTGCCTCGCTTGCACGGCCGCTCGTGGGGGGAGGACCGGAGGGCGACGCCGGTGGCGGTCTCACCGGCGCGCCGGGCCCGGCGCGCCCGCTCCCACGCCTCGCCACCCGGCTTGTCGTCCTCGCGTTTTCCCTGTTGGTAGGCACCACGGCCGTCTTGATCACGCTCAACTCCGACTCTTACGATGCCGCCCGCTGGGCGGCTGGCCGAGACCTCGTCAAGGGCGGCTACCGGGCGACAACTGTCGACGCCGGCTTCGAGTGGGTCGGTAGCCACGCCACCGGACTGACGAGGCCGGGCCGTGTCGTCGCCGGCGCGCCTGCTTACGAGCAGTGGTACGACCAACTGTTCCCTGGCTTCAGAGATTGTGCTCTGGTGTCCGCTTCGCACCTTTTATGGCCTTCGCTCCGTCTAATCCGCACCGTCAGTTACGACGAAGTCGGCTTTGCGCTGCCCGAGAGGCTTTACCTCTATATTGTGGATAACTCGCCTTGCCGCGTGCGGGCCAACTTGGCTGATGGCTGAAATGCCTAGTCAGGACGCTAGCCCCCTAAGTTGCGGTGAGTCTCAGGGAGTGGGCCCGTATGGGCAGCCTCGTGGTTCTCAGTGTTTTTTGCGCCTGCAGTAAGTGACGCGCTAGTGTTCTATCCGTCTCACTAGGTGTCCTGCTTCCGGAGCGGGGCGCGCGGCACGGCGCCAGCGGGTCCACCAGGTGGGTCGTGGGGCGGGCTAGTTTCCGTCCTGAGGCTCGCTTGCCGGCCCCGCTAGTGCACGGCCAAAAACACCGCCGTGAGGCGGTCCACTTGAAAACCCTACCTAGGAGGGCGAACAGAGAAGAATGAGAGAAAAGAAAACCTCGGTGGAGACGCCGAGGCGGGTACGGAGAGGCACGAAGTTCCTCGCTAGCGGGCTTGGCTTGGCCATGCTCGCGACCGGGGGCTTGGCAGCCGTTACCGCCTCGCCGGCCTTCGCCGACGTAACCACGGCCAACTACACCATCGGTACGCCCACGGGGGCGGTGACGGGAGCAGCCGTTTCGCCGACCAGCGTGGTGACCGGGGCTCCTACGAGTTGGACGGTGAGCTTCACGACCCCGGCAGCGCTCGGGTCCGGTGCGACGATCACAGTCGACTCCTCGGCCGCTCTCGGCTTGGCGCCGACCAACGCGTACCTCCTCTCGGGCACGTGCCTCCAGACCACCGGGGCGGTGGCTACCACGAGCGGGCTCACGTTCACGATCAGCTGCAGTTCAGGCATCGCTGCGGGTGCCAACGTGCAGGTGGTGTTCGACGCGTCTGCCCCGAGCAGCAGCTTCAACTTCGCGGTCTCCACGAGCGCCAACAGCACGGCCGGCGATACCAACACGGTGACGGTCACCAGCGCGCCGCCCACGCTCTCCGCGAGCACGGTGACGCCCGGTGCCGGCGCGGTGTACTCGATAACGGGTATCGGTGCCGCCGGGGCGACTGGTGGTTCGTGGGCCAGTTTGGCCTCGAGCGCCAATGTGATCGAGCTCACCTCGAACGCGATCACCTGGTACTCGGCAGGGCCAGCTGGTTACACGGTCACATATACACCGCCTTCCAGCACGGCGAGCACTGACACTGTCACGGCGATCACGGCTACGGCAGGTACCGTCTACCTGCAACTCAGCACAGCTGTGGTTCAGGGTGGCACGGTCAACATCACCGCCGACGGGACCAACTCCTCGACGCCTGGGGTCAGCGCGACTGTCTTCGTGACTCCTCGCTCCCTCAGTGGTTCTGCCACGGTCTCCACCGCTGGGGTCGCGCAGACGTCCTCGATAGTCGGGCCCACTGAGCAGACGGGCTCGATCACCTTCGGGGCACCGGTAACCTCGCCCACGCTGTCGTTGTCGTCCACGGTCGGGGGCGCGAGCGCCACGTACACGGTTTCGTTCATAACAAGCGCACCTGTTGCCGCGAGTACTGGGACAATCAGTATCAGCGAAGCCACAGGCCCGACCAACTTCAGCACCGTGTCGGGCGTGCTCGTGAGCGACGCGACCGATGGGTGGCACATCGTGGCTGTCCCTGGCACGGGTCCTGGCACCATCAGTGCCAGTAGTGGCAGCCTGACGATCACTTTGGGTGCCAACGCGATCAGTTCCAGCGCGGCGGTCACCCTCACGATCATCGGGGTCACCAACCCGGGCAATGGGACCTACTCCGACTTCAGCGTGTCGACGTCGGGCAACCCGGTGCCTGCAACGGTGCCGTCCTACACGCTCACGCCGAGCGGTGTCGTGGCACCCCAGGTGACGGTCAACCCCAACACGACCGGTGCTGTGGCTACGTACACCATTTCGGGGCTCTACGCCACGACAAACCTGACCGGTGGTAGCACCTCCAACGCGATCGGCCTGACTGCACCCGCTGGGACGGTCTTCCCCAACGTGAGCGCTGACTACATGCTCACGGACTCGACGACCTCTTCGGGCTCAGGGACCTTCTCGTTGCAGTTCTACTCCCCCAACTACGTGATCCTGGTGCCGCCCAACAACATCAACTCGGGCGACGCGCTGACGTTCACGATCGAGGACGTCATCAACCCGAGCACGGCCAGCAGCACCTACAACATCACCCTCGCCGGTGACGTGGGCCAGGCGAGCGTGGCGGCCTTCCCGGACGCCAATGTCACCTACTCCAACGGTGCGATCGTCGACTTCTCGGGCACGATGTACGTGTTCGCTGGTGGCCATGCCTTCGGGGTCCCGACACCAAAGGTGCTCAATGCGGTCAAGGCCGTCGACCCGGCGACCGTGGTGAAAGCGAGATCCGGCGCCACGGTGCCGTCGACCCCAGTCAGGTCGGGCACGCTGATCGGCACCAGCGCGGTCAACGGCACACCGACCATCTACGTGATGGGCACCGACGGCGACCTGCACGGCTTTTCCACGCCGGCGCAGTTGCTGTCGGACGGTTACGACGCCGCCCTCAACGTGACCGTGCCCAACCTTGCCGGCTTGACCATAGGGTCGACCGTCGGCCAGGCAGGCTCGTCCGTGACGGCTCTGGCCACCGCGGCCGACGGCGCGCTCATCAACTCGTCGGGCACGATCTACGTGCTCGCCGGGGGCCGTGCCTTCGGTATCCCGGGCCCCAAAGCCCTCTCGCAGATCAGGGTGACCGACAAGTCGACCGTGCAGAAAGGCACTGTCTCTACGACGCTCACGTCGCAGAGCCTGGCCAACGGTGTCCTCGTCACGGCCAACAAGGAGGTCTACGTGACCTACAACACCTACCTCTGGCCCTTCAAGACCATGAAGCAGCTGCAGGCTGACGGCTACGGTGGTACGGCATCGGTACCGGTCGTGTTCACGACTACGAACAAGCCGGCAATCGTGTTCCCCTACGCCGGTTCCTGATCTGAAACACCATCGGCCGGCTGAAGCCGGCTGAGCAAAAACAACGCTTCACCGAGGGCGGCCCGCAAGGGCCGCCCTCTTCTTTTGCCCACCCGGGGCGTCGTCTGGGAGCCCTGTCCGGGTACGTCGGGGACGTGCGGGAGGCGCGGGTTGTCGTTGCCCGCACCCCTCACGCGACAGGGAAAGCTGCCCTATGGCAGTCGAGCCAGTGCGGAACGGTTCCGCATGGTGTCGAACCCAGGCTGGTCAGCCTCAGATACCGCGTCGGACCTTGCCAACGTCATGGCCGCCACCTCGAGCGCGGGTGCCCTGGAAAAGGGGCGATCTCTTCGCAGGTGAGGGGCACCGTCGCGGGGTGAGGTAATGCGCATGGCCACCTACGACGCCTGCAGCACGTTCGAGGGAACCTGACCGAGGCGGGCAGGCAGTTCACGCAGGACGCGCACCTCGTGCCCGTAACCATGGTCCTCGACGACGGCAGCGGCCACGAGCCGAGCAGCAGCGAAGTTCGTAGGCTGACCGTGGCGGCCATGGCCACTACGGACCACACCTCGCGCTCCCTCTCGGTCGTCGGGCACGAGCCGGTCACAACCACGGGGGTCATCAAATTCGCCGATGGGCCCGAGGCCAGTTACGCGGTCACGACTGCTCCGTAGATTGTTGGATGTCTTTTCGCGCACGTACCGCCGCCGTTACCAGATGGCCGGCTCCAGCCACCGGTGGCGGCCAACGTCCGGCAGTTCCGGCATGTGTGCGAGCTCCAAGAAGGGCACCGACTTTTCGTGCGAGTCCCAGTAGGCGTACTTCACCGCCGCCGCGTCGCCTTCGCCGAGCCCGAACTTGGCCAGTTCCCGGCGTTGCCTGGGAGGACTTTTGCCCAGCAGATACCGCTGTCACCAGGCGGCCAAGATCTCGCCGGCATCGAAGCCGTACGTGAGGCCGCGGCCAGTGAAACCGGACTTGGAGACGGCGACGAGGCGGGTGCGGGGACCCGCCCCCGGGACGTCATGGCGGTGGGCCGCGAGCGCGTCGAGGTCTCGTTGGTCGAATGGGGCGCGTCGTCGCCACTTGATCGACCCGAGGAACTCCACGTGCGCCGCTTGGTCGGCTCGCTGCCCGCCAACCAGGTCGACTTCGACCTTGCCATCTCGCGTCCAGTACGCCCCGACGTAGCGAGCGGTGCCGAAACGTCGGTTGGGGAGCATCCGTGCCAACGCCTCTCGAACGATCGGCTCAATGCTTCGGCCGGCAAAGGTCGGCAGGTCGTCGAGGACGCGCTGTGCTACCAGGCGGCCGCGGCCACGCTCGATCTCTGGTATTGCCTGGCCCACATATCGCAGCCAAAACCGGAGGTACGGGTCGGTGACTTGGTAGCGGCTGCGTCGCCCTCCCGCTTCGATGGAGTAGGGCACGTGTCGAGCCACTACCTGTTTGGTGGTCAACAGGGAGAGAGCGCGGTCGAGCGTGGCACCGCCTACACCTGATGCCGATGCGATGTTCTTGTGTTCACGCTCGCCCCCGCCGATCGCTTCAAGGACCGCGCGGGCGTGCGCATCCGACGGGAACTCACCTGCTATGGCGCGCTCCCCGGACACAATCAACGGCGACATAGGATCTTGCAGGGCGCTGCGCAGGAAGGCGTGCAAGCTTCCCGCCTTGGCGAGTTCGCGCACGACGTTAGGCAATCCCCCAACCACGATGTAGGCATCGAGGGTCTCTGCCGGCCCTGTGCTAACGAGTTGGCCAACTTCCGAAGGCGCCAGCGGGTGGACCACCATCAGACGGGCTCGGTCGTACAAGGGCCTGCCGTACTCGGTGAGCGCCTCCATCATGGCGAGGTCCGAACCGATGAGGATGACGAGCACGGGGGCGGTGCGCAGGTGACGGTCCCAAGCGGTCTGGAGGGCTCCCTCCACCGAAGGGTCCTGCTCAACCAGCCAAGGGAACTCGTCCAGCACGATGACGGCAGGATCTTCAACGGCGTCCCCGACCGCCGCCAGCATTCCGTCCCATCTGCGGAACTCGGCAACTGCCAGCGTGCCTCCCCGAGGCATCAGCGTGGCTGCCGCTATGCGGCGGAACTCATCGATTTCGACCTGCGGTGATCGCCAACGGGTTGCCTGAAAATACACGAACGGGACGGAAGACCGTTCGCAGAAGACCTCGACCAGGCGCGACTTGCCCACTTGGCGCCGCCCGCGGAGCACCGCCATTCGGGCTGTCCCAGAGCCGCGCACCTCTTCGAGCAACCGATCGAGGGCCGCGATTTCCCTAGCTCGGCCGACGAAGTCAGGAAGAGCTCGCCTTGGCACAGGTAAAAGTTTACCATCAGAGATGATTGTTTCATCGATGAGGCCAAAGTTGGGCCGTTAGCGACCGCCGAGCACTTCCCCCAATTGCTCAGGGAAAGTGCAGACGCAGTGCCTGGGAGCTGAACCCGGCAAGCTCACGGTGTCGTCAGGGTTCGGTTTGGAGCGGCCCGAAGTCTTGGCGTAGTTGCTCGGGCACCCAGAGTGGGTGCGAGTGGAGCGCCTCGTACTCGAGCTCCAAGAAAGGCACCGGCTTTTCGTGCGCGTCCCAGTAGGCGTACTTCACCGCTGCCGGGTCGCCTTCGCTGAGGCCGAACTTGGCCAGCTCCGTGACGTTGCCCCCGTAGACCTCTGCCCAGCGGATGCGACGTTCGCTCGCATGGATACGCTCGAGGTCTCGGCGCATGAGCACGACGAAGGTACCCGGTGGGGGGTCGTCGACCATGTCTTTCAACATGTTGGGCGCCTGGACGACGACGCGCTCGCGCCGGAGCACCTCACGGAATGCGCCAGCGTCCTTGATAGCGAACTCCATCTCGTCGACGAAGGCATGGCCGGTGTCCGCGGCGATCATCTTGGCCGCGACCCGGGTGCCGGAACGCTGAGGCCCCGTCACCACGATCCGCGTGTGGGCTGCTAGGTGCTCGAACATGGCTCCGTCGGTGCACGCTACCAAGGGCTCCCGGTGCGGGGCACTAATAGCTGGTCATTGCCACTACTCGACGCCCCCGGTGCGCTAACGTCGCCTTGGACAGGCGGTGGGTCATGCGGTCGGCGGTCCGGCCGCCCGAGAGGAGGTACCGAGCCCGTGAGGAATACGACAACAACCAAGACGAGCAGAGCGGCTCACGGTTCCAGGCGGGGGTTTGCCAAGGCGGCGGCGGCCGCCGGCGTCGCCGCGGGCTTTGTTGTGGCCAGCCTGGCCTCGATGGCGGCGCCGGCGTACGCCAGCGTGGTGAGCTCCGCTTACACGATCGGCTCGCCATCGGGGTCGGTCGGCTCAGTGACCGCCTCGCCGGCGTCTGTGGGTGCGGGCGCGGCGACGAGCTTCACCGTCAAGTTCACGGCCTCGGGTGCCCTGTCGGGGGGCGCGGCTTCGTGGGTGACCATAACGCCCTCGGAGGCCCTGACTTCTGCGCCGGCCAGCGTGGACCTGCTCGATGACTCGGGCAGTGGCTGCATCCAGGCCGGGACGGCCGGCACTGGCGGCGCCGGCACCACTACCGTGACGGGCATCACGTTAGAGCTTGGGAGTAGCTGCAGCATAAGCGCCGGCAACACCGTGGAGGTGGACTTCAACGCCAATGCCCCGTCGGGCGCGGGGAGCTTCCATTTCACGGTCGCCACGTCGGCCAATACGACGCCGGCGGCCTCCAACGACATCACGATCGGCAGCTCAGGGGCGACCCTTTCCGCTGTAACTGTCGCCTTTGGTGCCAACACCACTTATTCGATCAGCAACATTCACGTGCTCAACCTGAGCTCGAGCCAAAATACCTTGACCCTGGCGGCTGTCCCGACGCAAGGCACCGAGGCCCTTACCTTTTACGGGGGGACGAGCGGCTATTCGGTCACCAGCACCTCATTGGGGGGCAGCACGACCGCTGACCCCGTGGACAATGCCGCCCTTGGGACCGGTGACACCTCGGTCACCTTGACCCTGGGGACTTCGCTGGCCGACGGGGACGTCCTTTCCATTACAGCCACCGGGACCAACCCGGCAGCGAGCACCACGGCCCAGGCGGACGAGATAAAGGTGACGCCCGGCAACGGCACGCCACAGTTGACGAGCCCCATAACGTTTGGCTCGTCGGTCAGCTCGGTCACGGTCTCACCGTCGGTGCTCTCGGCCGGGGCGACTGCCACCTACGCGGTGACGTTCAAGGCAACCTCGGGTGTCGCGTCCGGCGGTGACATATACCTGAAAGAGACCGCCGGCCCGACCAACTTCTCGTCGGTGACGGGCATCCTGGTCGAGGACAATACCCAGTCGTGGCACTTCGTGGCGAGCGGTGCGACGCTCGCCAGCGGGTCCGCCACGATTCCACTCCAAGACGCGATCGTGGGTGGCGACGCGCTCGTCATTACGCTGGAAAACGTCACCAACCCGCCCTCCGCCGGCACGATCAGCGATTTTGCCGTGACGACCAGCTCTGATTCGGTGCCCGCTTATGCCTCGCCCTACAGCATCGGGTCCAGTTCGAGCGCGGGGGTCACCGTGAGCGTCAACCCTTCGACGACCGCCGCAGTGGCCACCTACAGCATCTCGGGCCTGGTGGCGAGCGCCCCCATGGCGGGTGGTTCGTCCACGATCGGCGTCGACGCACCCTCGGGTACCGTTTTCCCGGCCAACGCCGGCTACTACAGCGTCGCTGACTCGACCACGGCCTCGGGGTCAGGCACGGCGACAGCGGTATCTGGAGGCGGGAGCAACGACGTCACGATCACGGTGCCGGCGAGCATCAACGCGGGGGACCACCTGTCGCTCACCATCGAGGACGCCATCAACCCGGGCCTCGCCAGCTCGTCGTACACGATCAGCCTGCTCGGCGAGGTGACCGGGCCGGCGAGCACGCTCCCGGCCTTCCCCAACTCCGGGCTCGACTACCCCAACGGTGCGATAGTCAGCTTCTCCGGCACCCTTTATGTCATGGCCGGTGGCCATGCCTTCGGCATCCCCAACCCGGGGGACCTGGCGGCGCTCCGCAGGGTGGACCACGCGGCCATCGTCGACGCGCCGAGCGGCGCCGCGCCGCCGGCAAGGGCGCCGCGGGTGGGCACGCTCATGTTCAGCCGGCCGGTCAACGGCAACCCGACCATCTACGTGGTCGGCACCGATGGGGACCTGCACGGTTTCGCCACGCCGGCACAGTTCGTGGGCGGTGGCTACGACCCCGCCCTAGTAGTCACGGTCCCGAGCGTGGGCGGGATCACCGTCGGCGCGCCGGCCGGTCAGGAGGGCGCCGCTGCCAACGCTCTTTCAACGAGCGCCGATGGCGCCATCGTCAGCTCTGCGGGGGCGTTCTACGTCTTTGCCGGCGGCCACGCCTTCGGGATCCCCAACCCGGCCACGCTCGAGCGGATCAGGAAGTTCGACAAGGCCAAGGCCCTCTCAGGCTCGGTCAGCCCGGCGCAGAAGTCGGCCACGATCGCTGACGGCGTGCTACTGACTGGCGCCGGCCCGGTGTACGTGAGCTACCAGGGCAAGCTGTGGCCGTTCAAGTCGATGAAGCAACTCGACAACGACGGCTACGCCGGCACCGCGGCGGTGCCGGTGCCGTCCGCCGGCGGGATCACCCTCGTCGCCCAGTACAGCGGGAGCTGACCGCCTCCCACGACCGATTTGTGTGGACTTCGGCACCGTCACACGTGCTGAAGTCCACCGCCTCTGGAGAGCGGCCTGACCAGGCCTACTCCGCTTGAGTGGGTACCCCCAAAGTGTCATTACCTTGCAGTATCATAGGGAGACGGCCCACGGGGGACCACGGGGGAGGCCCCTGTAGAGCCGGCAGGTACCGACGGGCTAACTCGCTTGCCGCTCGTTGTCGAATACGGCATGCTCAAGGCGCTCTACCCGAGCGGTGAGATTTTCAGTCCCCCGGCCTAGCTCGCCCCGGAGCCGCTCGAGGAGCCAGGCCCGCGCCAGTGTCCGAGGCGGCAGGCCTTGCCGTGCCGCCTCTTCGACGAGCTGGGCGAGCTCTTCGTCCCGCAGCCGTACCGAGAACATCTTGGAACGGCCCTCGTTGCGGTGCTCGACGCGTACGCGCTCGGGCAGCGGGTCTGGGAGCTCGGCTTTCTCCAGTGCGTCGGTCTCTGCGGCGATGATGTCGTCAGCCCTGCTCATTGCGGGCCTCCTTGTTGGGCCTGTTCGTAGATGCGACGGTCACGGGCGTTTGAGCGCCAGGCGTTAGCCCCCCACCACTCCCCATGGGGCCGGTCACGAGGGTCGGCCCCAGCTGGTATGAGGACGACGCTGAGCACCGCATGGGCCGAGAGGGAGTAGCCGATAACCAGCACCGACAGGCCTGAGGCGCCCGCGGGGTCCGGGTCGAGCCACACCGCGTCCGGGTCGGCCACTGCCTCGTCCGCCCAGGCCGCCTCGACGTTGTGGCGGCACTTGATGTACTCAGCACGTTTGCTCCAGTCGACACGCTCAGCCATCTTGGCCGGCTATCGTACTCCAATGTACTTCACTCCCGAAGCCGCGTGCTCACGTTCCACCGCGTCCTCCAGCTCGCAGCCGGCCACGGGCCCGTCCGCCACCGCGACCTCGTCATCGACCCGCAGGCCAAGGGCCACGGTCATCCCCGCTCAAGCGGCCGCCGGCGAACTACCCCTGGAGAGCGCCCTGACTTGGCCTACTCCGCTTGAGTGGGTACCTCCAGCTCGCGTTCCAGGTTCGGTGTCGATGAAGCAACTCGACAACGACGGCTACGCCGGCACCGCGGCGGTGCCGGTGCCCTCCGCCGGCCTCCGCCGGCGGGATCACCCTCGTCGGCCAGTACAGCGGGAGCTGACCGTCTCCCACGACCGATTTGTGTGGACATAATCGGCACGTCACATGTGCTGAAGTCCACCTTTTCCCGGCTGAGGACAATCGCCGCCGGCGTGGGTCATCCGGTCCGACCCTGCCGTGCCCGACGCGTTGCACACCATCACAGATACGCACCGTTATGCTATGATGTGTATATGCGCACTACGCTCGACCTTCCGGACGACTTGATGAGGGCGCTTCATATCCAGGCCGCGCGCGAGGGACGCAAGTTGAAAGATGTCGTGTCCGACGTGTTGCGGGCCGGTTTGGAGCGTCCCGGGGGTGCCGGCAGCCACGTCCGGGCTCGAGTGAGGCTTCCCCTCGTCGAGTGCGCCCACGGCGCCTCTCCCGGTGAGGAGGTCACGCCCGAACGGGCAGCGGAGATCCTCCTGGCCCAAGAGGCAAGCATCGCGCAGGCCCGGGCTTGAACCTCGTAGACGTCAATGTATGGCTCGCACTTGTCCTGTCCAAGCATGTGCACCATGGCGCCGCCTCGGCCTGGTTGGCCCGAGTCGATGAGCCGCGGTCCCTCGTGCTTTGCCGCTCGGTACAGCAGTCGCTTCTCCGGCTTCTCACAACCGAGGCCGTCTTGGCGCCGTACGGCAACCGGGCTCTCTCCAACCAGGAGGCCTGGTCTGTTTTCCGGGAGCTAGTGTCAGACGACCGAGTTTGGGCCGCTTACCCTGAGCCGGTCGGCCTGGAGGGCCACTGGGAACATTTCGGCGCTCGCGACACCTGCTCACCCAAGTTATGGATGGATGCCTACTTGGCGGCCTTCGCCTTCGGCGCCGGTTATCGCCTTGTCACCACTGACGTCGCTTTTCGCCAGTTCGGTGGGCTCGACGTGGTTGTCCTCAGCTAACGGATAAAACGTTGGGCTAGCTGAAGAACGATAACTCAACTCAAATTATCATGACCTCGTCGATTATCCCTGCCCCGCTCTGGTTACGGGCTGAGCGCCGCAGGAGAAGGCCAAAACCGACCATAGCCAGCGCGAAGACCACAAATAGGACGATGCCGGGGACGGGCGGGCTCCATCCGCCAGGGACATGCGCAAAGGCATCGAGTGGGCCATTGATCCCCACGGTGTTCCGCCGCATGGCTGCATAGAAGTCGGCGACCTGGCAGGCAATCAGGACTGTTACGGCGATGCTCACCAGGCGTAGCGACCGGGCCTTGTCGGCAAAGCGCTCGCCGGCGATGGCGCCGGCCACGATCGGTATGCCCACGGCCAGGCCCAGATAGTCGCGGCCCTGGCCCAATATCCCCTCTGTGCGGGCCTGTGATATGGCCACCGCGACCGGGAGGGCGACCCAGGCCGCCAGCGTGCCGGCCAACACGAGCACTTCCCGGGCACGCCCGAGGCAGGCGCCGGCCAAGACCACCGCACCGAACACGGCCAACCAGCTGACAATGACGCCCTCCGGCGAAGGGCTGTCCAGCCAGCCGAAATAGCCGATGCTGGAGGTGATAATCAGGTCGAGGCGCTCTACCGCGAGTGCGACCACCCTGCCTTCGCTTGTGTGGGCGGCGATACGCGTACCAGGTTCGGTGAGGAAGGGGTCCGCCCAAAGGTCCCAAGCGAGCGCAGCCACCGCGGCTACCGCACATACGGCCAGCCACGCCTGGGTGTACCAGCGGCGGAGCAGCGCACGCCAGGAACCGGACCGGCTCAACATGCCCACTGCGACCAGGGTTGCCAGCGCCCAGAGCGGGGACAGCGCCCGCGTGAGCAAGAGAGCCACGACCGATATGCCGAGGGCGCTCACGACGAACGGGCTCGTCCGTGTGGGCTGTTCGGACACAAGCGCCATGGCGGCGACCCAGGCGCTGACGGCAGCGGCAACCTCCAACCCGTTCGGGTTTATGATCGCCGCCAGGTAGAGGGCCATGGGGGTAACGCCAACGGCCAATCCGGCCCCGAGCAGAGGCGTTCCCCGGCACCTCCGGAGCGAAGTCACTGCCAGGGCGAGGAAAGCCGCCGACAGGGCCCCGCTCACCAGGCGGGCTCCGTAGATACCCTTGACCGACACGAGCGCCAGGGTCGGCAGGCCCACCAGTGCGTAGTAGAGGGGTGGGTAGCGCCCGACATAGGTCTGGGTGAGCACGTCTTTGGTCGAGCCATTGAGGGGTTTCTGGCAGCCGGCGGGGACCGCCGGCTTGAACTGGAAGCAGCCCACGTCGTTGGCCAGGTCGGCGAAGACCTCGGGGACCCGGACCGTCACGTAGGATTTTTGGGCCTCCGTGGGGTGGGGCAACGGGGCCCCGAGCAGTTGGCCACGCACGAGCGAGACGGCCCTGTCCAAGTGCGCCGGCTCGTCAGGGCCCGAACCCAGCGGGCTGGCGAAGCTCCAAGCGGCTACAGCGACGAAGAGCACCAGGAAAGAGGCCGACCACGTCCAGACCAAGGACTGCGGCGCTCTTTCGAGGCGGTGCATGGGCCGCTGGCCCAAGGAGACTGCAGGCACCGGTCGCGGTGGGGTGTCGGTACCTGAGGCGCCGGCGAGCACCGCCTCTTGGGCCACGCCCGCTTCCATGCCAGCGACTCGGCTACCCGGCCGGGCGAACCCTCGTGTCGCCGGCAACTGGTAGGGCTCTCCCACGAGGGCTCAAATCTAGCGCTCTGCCTGGACGGCCCTCTGCCGGCGCAGGGCGGGGGTGACACCGGCGCCTGTGGTGGGGAGTGCCGGCGCCGGCGTGCGGCCTGTGGCCTTGCCCTGTGGCCTTGCCCTGTGGCCTTGCCCTGTGGCTTCGCCGGCCCGGAAGTGCGACGCTTCGGCACGCCCAGTTCGGCCTGACAGCTCGTATCTGGGTGCGCTTTCGTCAACCGGGTGCACCACAGCGCGCTCAGAGGACGCCCACTGCACCCCGAAGGCGGAAATGCACCCAGAAGACCGGCGCTGCACCCAGAAGACGGGCGGTGCACCCGGAAGACCGGCGCTGCACCTGGGAGACCGGAAGAGCCGGGATTACCCACAGGGCGTGAGGCACCCGGGAGTACCGGCGGTGCACCCGGCACACTCGGGATTACCCACAGGGCGGGAGCACCCAGGAGACGGGGACGCACCTGCAACTGCCGCGACGCCGGCGAGCCCCCAGCTGCCCGCTCCAGCCCGGAACGCACCCGGAGCCGGGCCCTACGTCCCGGTGGTCGTGCTCGTCGTAGTGGTCGTGCTGGCCGTACCGCCGGCCAAGGATGCCAGCGTCCCCCAGGTGCCGTTCACCACGCCGGTCGTGGTCGCGCCGGCCGCCTCCGCGCCGGTCGTACTGGTGGTGCCGGCGGCGTCATGCGGCGAGGTCGTCGCGGTCGGGGCCGTGGTGGTGGTGGTGGCCACCTGGCTCGAGGTGCCGCTCTCGGTCGTCGTGCTTGCCGCGTTGGCGGGCACCGTGGCCCCCGCCGGCGAGCCCGTGCCGCTAACGGCAGTAGAGGTCGTGGTCTCGCTGGCCGCCGTGGTCGGCACGGGCACGATGGGCGTCGGGCCGAGCCCGGTCCATACGGAGGTCGAAGTCGTGGAGGACGGGGTGGTCTCACGCCGTGTAGTCGACGTGCTGGTGAGAGTGTGCGTCACGGGCACGGTCGTCGCCGGCGACTTGCGGGTGGTCGGCGGTGCCGTGGTCGGGGCCGTCGTGGCCGACGTTGTCGTCGCCGGCGTTGTCGTCGCCGGAACGGAGGTAGTGCTGGAGCCCACCGTGTTGGGCGACGAGGTCACCGCCGGCGAAGTCTTGGGGGACGAGGGGAGCGTCGTCGAGCTGGCATGTCCCGTCGTGGCGGGCGCTGACGGGCCTGGCCCCAGAGCGGGGGTGGCGCCGGCGCTGGACGTGGGCGGGGACGACGTCGGCGGGGTGGAGGTCGTGGTGGTGGGTCGGGAGGTTGATGTCGTGGTCGAGACGGTGCCCGATTTCGACGGGGCCGCCGTGGTGGCGGTCGCAGCTTGAAGCCGGGAGGCGAGCTGGGAGATCTCGGCGCTCTGCTTGTCGATCAGCTTTTCCAGCGCGGCGATCTCCGTGGCCTCCTGGCTGGCAGTGGCTTTGGAGGAGAGGGTGCTCGGCACGGCGGAGGGGGCCGGGCCCGCCTGGCCGGACTGGATCACCTTGGCCGCTTTGTTGAAGTCGGCCGCGGCGGCGGCGGGCTCGTGGTGGGAAGAAGCCACCCTGGCTGCCGCGATGTACTGCTTCGCCGAAGCGATGACCAGCTCGGCTTTTTGGTATTGCGACGGGCCCGTGGGCTTTAGGGCGCGGTCGAGGCTGGCGCCGGCCACCACCCCCACGAGCAGCGTAACTACGGCGGCGACGAGGAACCGGAGCCGGTTTCGCCGGCGTGCCGCGCGCATGGCGAGGGCTGCCGCTCGGACCTCGGCCGGCCCGCTCGGGGGGAGCGAGGGCACTGCGAGGGCGGTGCGCAACCTGATGGCGAGGCCCGCAAGCTCGGCGGCCACTCCCTCTGCCTCTCCGGGCCCATGCTCGTCCTCCCCCGACCAGGCCCGCCGGTGGCCCCTGCCTTCGGGGACAGGGTGGCCGGCGTCGCGCTCACCGGTGCCCCCTCGCCTCGGGCGCCGCCTGCCGCCCGAGCGGCCGGCTGCAGTTGCCGGCTCGGCCGTCCCGAGGGCCCGGTCGAGCGCGTCGGCCAGTGCGCGCTGGTCTTTACCAGGGAGCTCCGCGGTCACTTCGACACCTGGGAGCGGAGCGCCTCTAGCGCGCGCATCTGTTGCATACGCACGGCGCCTGCCCGCTTGCCGACGACTTCGCCGACCTCCTGGGCCGACAGCCCGGAGCACACCCGTAGCCAAAGGACCTCCCGGTCGCCCTTCGGGAGGCGGGCGAAGGAGCGGCGGAGCTCTGCCAGGTCCTCGTTGAAGAGGACGATGTCTTCGTTGGAGGGTTGGGAGCGGTCCTCTGCGTCGGGCCGGTCGGCAACGAGGAACACCCGGGCTCGCCGGCGGTACTGGTCGGCGGACACGTTACGGGCGATCGCGAAGAGCCAGGCGCGGAAGGCGTAGAGGTCGCCCCTGAAGGTCGGGGCTTTGCTGATGGCCCGTGTGAAGGTCTCAGAGAGAGCCTCCGCCGCGTCGTCCCGGTTGTCCAACCTCACCATCAAATATCCCATCAACGCTTTGCCGTAGGCCCTGTAGGCGGCCTCCCAGGCGGCTGGGTCACCTCTCTTTGCGGCCCCGACGGCAACCTCCCCGAGGGGGGGTGCACCATCTGGCGGCGTGCCAGTTAGGTCGTCGTCAGGTCGGCCGCGCTGGTTAATTGAGGGACGCACGAGCGAGAGCGGCGTCACTGTCCTGGCAGAAGCTGCCGGTACGGCGGTCCCGCTGTCGACTAGGGGAAAAGGCGGCGCGCTGTTGCTGCCTGGCTGCCCTCCCGCCGCCCCGCCACGTGAGGCCCCCCTCCGGGACGACCTTTCCACCAGCCTCAACGCTACCCGAGTTGGCCTGGGCCTTTGGTCACTCATGCTCGGGCACAAGGACCAAAGGGGGATTAAAAGATGCCAAGGTGTGCGGCTGGGTCGTTTGTAAACCGCGCAGGGCATCAACACTGACAGCCTTACGCCGGTGGTGGCGCCGGCCAGATCCCCTCGGCCTTTTCAGCTGAGCAGCTCTTCGTAAATGGAGAAATAGTCAGCCAGCATCCGCTCCTGGCCGAAGCGTGTGCGGGCCCGCCGGCGCCCCTCCTTGCCGAGGCGGGACGCCGTTTCCCTGTCCGAGAAAACTGCCCGGCGCAGCAGCGCGCCCAGGGCGGAAGGGTCGCCGGCCGGGCAGAGCCAGCCGGTCTCGTCCGGCTGGACGACGTGGCGCACCCCGCCCACATCGGTGGCCACGACGGGCCGGGCCGCGGCCAAGGCCTCGATCAGGGCGACCGGGGTCCCCTCGTTGCGGCTCGACAGGGCCACTACGTCGAGGTCGGCGAACGCGCCGGGGGTATCGGCCCACCAGCCGAGGAAGTGGGTACGTTGCGCTATGCCGAGCTCACGGGCGCGGGCCCCGAGCTGGCCGCGGAGCTCGCCGTCGCCAAGGACGGCCAGGTGGAGGCCGGGCACGCCGGCTACGGCCGAGAACAGGGTCTCGTGGTCCTTTATGGGCACGAGCCGGCCGAGCACGCCGGCGAGAGGCACCCCGGGGCCGAGGCCGACCGCCTTGCGTAGGGCCCCGCCCGGCACCGCCGGCGTCCCCACCTGCTCGAAGCGGGCGAGGTCGAGCCCGAGGGGGACTACCCTCCACTGGGAGGGGTTGCCTATGCCGAGGCCGAGCAGTTCGTCACGGATCTCGGGGCTCACGGCGACCAGGACGTCGGTGCGCCTGGCGAGGGCTCGCTCTAGCTCCAGGAACCCGCGCTGCTGGGCGCGACCGAAGTACCCCGCCAGGACGTGCCCGTGGAACGTGTGGACCAGCTTCGGCCGCCCGCTGCCCCCGAGGGAGAGCGCCGCCAGCCTGCCGAGCGTGCCCGCTTTGGCCATGTGGGTGTGCACGAGGCGAGCGCCAGTGGTGCGCTGGAGGCGGCGGATGTGGACGAGCGCTCGCAGGTCGGTCCCCGGCCGGAGCGGGCGCACGAGGGGCACGCGGAGCACCGGGACCTCGGGGTCGGTCAGCTCGCCCTCCTCGGGCGGGGGCTGGCCGGCGGCGACGAGCGTGCGCCAGCGGGTGCCGGCGCCCTTGGCGAGGAGGAGGACCTGGCCGGCGGGGCCGCCGATGTTCATGCGGGTGACGACGATGAGCACGTCCGCTCTGGCGGTTTTCGCCGGACCGGGCGCGCGCCCCTCGTTCAGAGGTACTCCACCGCCGGCCCGCGGCAACGGTGGCGGGTGTCGAGCACGTAGCGGGCGTGAGTAGCCACGAGCTCGTAGTCCACGTCGTCATGGTCGGTCACCACGACGACGGCGTCGGCCTCTTTGACCTCCGCCGGGCCGAGCTCGACGCGGGCGAGGCGCGCGTCGCGCCCCAGTACGTCCACCTCGGCGACGTGCGAGTCGGCGTAGCGGACCTCGGCGCCGAGGCGGAGCAGCCGCCGGGCCACGATGAGGGCGGGCGACTCGCGCAGGTCCGAGGTGTTGGGCTTGTACGCCATGCCGAGCAGGAGGACACGGCTGCCGTTGACGGCTTTCCCGGCCGAGTTGAGGGCGACCATGAGGCGCTGCACCACGTACTCGGGCATGTGGTCGTTGACGTCGTTGGCGAGCTCGACGAAGCGGAAGCTGCGGCTGAGCGAGCTCCTGATGTGCCAGGACAGGTAGGAGGGGTCGATCGGCAGGCAATGGCCCCCCACCCCCGGCCCGGGGTTAAACCTCATAAACCCGAACGGTTTCGTGGCCGCCGCGTCCAGGGCTTCCCAGATGTCCACCCCGAGGTCGGCGGCGAACATGGCCAGTTCGTTGACCAGGGCGATGTTGACGTGGCGGAAGGTGTTCTCTATGAGCTTGGCGAGCTCGGCCTCGCGCGGGCGCGACACCGGCACGGTCTTTTCGACGAGCGAGCCGTAGAAAGCCTCCACCGCGGCCAGGGAGGCGGGGTCGATGCCCGAGACGACCTTGGGCGTGGTCCCGAGGCCGAAGCGAGGGTTGCCCGGGTCTATGCGCTCGGGGCTGTAGCCGAGGTGGAAATCGCGCCCCGCCTGCAGGCCCGAGCCCGCTTCGAGCAAGCCCGCCAGGAGCTCCTCGGTCGTGCCGGGGTAGGTGGTCGACTCGAGCACCACGAGGGCCCCCGGGCGCAGGTGGGCTGCGAGCTCCCTGCCGGCGTCCTCGATGAAGGAGAGGTCGGGCACGCCCTCCTTGAGCGGCGTCGGGACCGTGACGAGCGCGACGTCGAAGCCGGCGAGCTCCTCGGGGCCCTGCGTGGGCCGGTAACGCCCGGTGGCCAGGGCGGCCTTTAGCTGCGCCGGCGGGGCGTCCTCGACATAGGAGTCGGCCGTTTGCAGGCGCTTGACCCGGCCGGCGTCGACGTCGTAGCCGACCACGTCGTAGCCGGCCTCGACAGCGCGGAGGGCGAGGGGGAGGCCCACGTAGCCCTGGCCGAGGACGACCACCTTGGTGGTCTTCCTTGCCTGTCGGCTGCCGCTGGTCACCGACCGATGCTGCCGCCCGCCGGCCCCAACGTCAAGACGTCCCCCAACGCCAAGGTTCCCCCGCGCCAGAGCCCACCCCCCTGATCGCTGCCATCGCCGGCGACGAGGAGGGCCCGGAGGGGCGGCTCACGGCCCGGCCCGGCGGGCCCTCGACTACAGGTCAGCCCGAATAGGGGTTGCATTGACCGGCTTCGTCGGCCGACCACATGTAAACCGCCCAGTTCGCCCCGCCAATGGGGGAGCGGAGCTGGCACCCCGTCCCCCCGTTCGTGCTGGCGTCCACCACCACCTGGGCGGGAGCCGAGACCGCCGACGGGTTCCCGGGCCGGCGGCTCCCGTTCGAGGTGAAGTTCACCCAGTTCCCGTCGTAGTAGACGTGGGCGTTGGTGAAGGTCAGC
>JAJYMB010000124.1 GCA_021787365.1 Actinomycetes bacterium
TCGGAGCACGGCCGGTGTCCAGCCGTCCGGGTCGTGGCCGGCACCAACGGCCTCCTTCCGCCAACGCTCCCGCAGCTCGGCCGTTGCCTCCCCGCCCTTGGCCTTGGCCGCACGGGACTGGTAGGCCGCCAACTGGTAGGCCGCGGCCCGTTCACTGGCGCCGAGCGAGCGGCCCAAGGCCGCTTCTTTCTTACACACAATCTCGCTGGCGCGCGCCTCGACCTGGGCACGCCGGGCCGAGAAATGCTCCACTAGGCGGGCTGGCACGCCCGTGACCTCGGCCGCCCCGTCCGCATCCACAGCTCCCCAGTTGACCCCCAGGCGGGCGGCTAGCTCGGCCCGCAGGCACGCTTTGTAGAGCAGCCCGGCAGCCTTTTGCACCTCGTAGACCTCACGGCCGTCGAGGGCCAGCCAAGCTCCGTCGGTGCTCGCCCTCACTTTGGTCGAGACCAGGACATGGGTGTGCAATTGCGGGTCACGGGCGCGTGAAGTGCGGTGAGTGAACGCGGCCGCGACGAAGCCGTCGGTGTCGGCCTGGACGGCGCCGGCGTGGCCTCTCCGGGTGAAGGCTGCGTGGTCTTGGAGGAACTCCAACGCGGCTTCGACGGCAGCGTCATGCCCCGCCCGCACCTGTGCCGAGACGGCGTGTTCGGCCAGTGCCCACAGCAGCGAGACGCTCTTGGGAGGCGAGAAGCTGAGGGCGTACCTGGCCACCTGGCCCACCCCGCCCTGCCTCTCTTTGCCCGCCTCAGCGCCGCCCTTCCCGGCACCGGCGGCGAACGGACGGCCGAGGGCATCTCCTGTAAAAGGGTGACGGCCCTCGCCGAACAGCTTCGACAACTGCTCTGGGCTGACCTCCCCAGCGAGCCCGATGGCACCTGCCCCGCGGCCCAACCAACGCCCCGGCTCCTCGCCGTGGCCGGCGAAATAGTCCTCCCGGCCGAGCCCGACCTCCTCCGCGTAATAGCGCCAACCGTCGGGCGCCATCTTGGCCAGGCCCATCATTTGGGGCTCACCGCGGCCGGTGCCGCTAAGCCGCACCCCAAGGGTGCAGAGGTGTCTATGTAGGACTCGGTCCTTGAGGACGCCGTTTGGTTGAGGTGGAAGCGCGCGTTGGGGACCTTGTTGGCGGCCAATGCGGCTGCTGTCGTTGGTGGCCAGTCGTGGGTCGGGAGCGAGCCTGTGGCTGTGGCGGTCGGGGACGGAGGGTAGCTGGGCGAGGTGCCGTCGGAGCTGGCGGTCGCCATGAGGGCTGAGATGCCGGCGGGTGGGCGGATATTGGAACGTCGTTGCGCGGGCGACGTAGTGAAGTGAGTGGTGGGAGACGCGCCCAGTGATGGGTGGCGGTCGCGGGTCATGCGTCGCCTCTGGGCGGTTCGAGGATCCGCGCGAGCGCGGCTTTGGGCACGCGCAAGCTGCGGCCGAAAGCGAGGACCGGCAAGCCGCTACGGCCGCCGGTCGCTCGCCATTGGCGGCACAGCTCGTAGGCGGCGGTACGGCCAATGCGCAGCACTGCCGCCGCTTCCTCGACGGTCAAGACTTCAGGTAGCTCTTCCAGGTCCACGAGGCACCTCCAGATCGCGGTCACCAACTGGCGGCTGGCCGGCACGACCGGCTATGCCGGGAGCTCGGACGGTGGCGGCGTGCGCACCGTTCAGGTCTCCAACCACGAGGCGACGGGCCGACCGAGCTATTGGCGGCCTCTTGAACAGGCGCTTTGACGTGGGGCGTCAGACTTTCCTGTCCCTGCCGGTTGCTAACCTCGTCGGTGGCGAACGACCCGCTCAGGCCTCGAGGCTCTGCCGTGGGCGGCGACGCCACAGGAGCCTCCTCACCATTCGCGATGCGCCGCGGCTCGGCAGCACCGAGCGAGGAGGAGATAATGCGGGGGCACCTGTACCGCCGAGGTGAAACCTGGACTTACGTCGTCGACGCGGGGCGGGATGCTGCCGGGCGGCGCCGCCAAAAGACCAAGGGCGGGTTCAGGACGAAGAAGGATGCCCAGCTCGCTCTCAACTCGGTCATGCACGCGTTGCAAGAGGGCGCCTATATCGAACCGACCAAGGTCACGATCGGGGAGTTCCTGCGGGCCACCTGGCTGCCGGCGGCCAGGGGGACGCTCCGGCCAACCACGTTCTCCTCATACGAGATGCACGTGCGCTGCTACCTGACGCCTGCTTTCGGCCACCTGCAGCTCCAACAGCTGACGCCCGCTGCCATCAACGCCTTCTATGGGTCCCTGCGGGAGGGTTTCAACGGCCGCCAGCCCCTGAGCCCTGCATCTATCCGTCGTGTCCACGCGACACTCCATCGGGCACTCCGCGACGCCGTCCGCTGGCAACTCATAGCGCGCAACCCAGCCACCGGCGCCGACCCCCCAAAAGCGCGCCGACCGGAGATGAAGATTTGGACACCAAAGCAGCTGCATAGCTTCTTGGGTGGGGCGTCTGGTGACCGCAACTACGCGCTGTGGCTGTTTTACGTCTTGACGGGCGTCCGCCGCGGCGAGGCCCTGGCACTGCGGTGGTCCGACACGGACCTACAGGCAGGCAATGTCGTCATCCGGCGCAGCCTTGTCCCAGTGGACCACCGCCTTGTCATCGGCGAGCCCAAGACCGACCGGGGGCGGCGCCAGATCAGCCTCGACGCACGGTTGGCCGAGGAGTTGCGGCACCATCGCCGCCGGCAAGCTGAGGAGCAAGAATTGATAGGACCGGCCTTCCATGACGGAGACTTGGTTTTCGCTCACCCTGACGGCTCGCCGCTACGCCCCGAGCAGGTATCACGGTGGTTCAGCGCTCTGAGCCAGCGGACGGGGGTACCGGCCATCAGGCTCCATGACCTGAGGCACCTACATGCGACTCTGGCCCTCGCCGCGGGAGTTCCCACCCGTGTGGTGGCAGACCGGCTCGGGCACGCCACGACGGCGGTGACAGCCGACATCTACCAGCACGTACTCCCAGACCTCGACCGGGAGGCGGCCGACAAGGTCGCGGCTCTCGTATTCCCACAACCGACGGACGGGCGCGCCATAGAGGTGGACGTGTGAGGGTCCGCGACGTCATCCGCATCCTCGAGGAGGACGGATGGGAAATGGTGCGCCAGAGAGGCTCACACCGTCAGTACCGCCACCCGAGCAAGCCGGGCAGGGTTACCGTCCCAGGCAACCCGGGCGCTGAATTGAAACCCGATACGCTGGCCTCGGTCTGGAGGCAAGCCGGCATCCGGAGGGGTTGACCATGACGGAGTACCTCGTTGTCATCGAGGGCGAAGGCGATGCTTGGTCCGCGTACGCGCCCGACCTACCGGGATGCGTGTCCGCGGGCTCCAGCCGCGAGGAAGTCGAGCGGCTGATCCGGGAGGCCATTGCCTTCCACATCGAGGGGATGCTCGAGGACGGCCTACCGGTCCCGCCACCCTCAGCCAGAGCAGCGATCCTCGTCCAGGTCGCCTGACTGCAGCAGCCGCTCAGCGGTCGCTCTCGACCCCGGGCGTCAGCAGCGCTAACGCGTCGGCGGTCCGTTAGCAAACGGTTAGCAAACGCCTCGTACACCACCCGGCCCGCCTACGCCGCCAAACCACATAAGACCTGCTCAAAGCTGGTGGGCGAGGGGGGACTTGAACCCCCACGAGGTTGCCCTCACAGGAACCTGAATCCTGCGCGTCTGCCAAATTCCGCCACTCGCCCGAGTGGTCCGACCAGGCTACCTGAACCGCTGGGGCGTCCTCGGCCGGCTGGCGGCGTCTCTTCGGCCGGCTCGGCTGGCGCTCGGGCCGGGTGCAACGAAAGCGCACCAAGAAGGGGCTGGACCGCGGCTTCTGGGTGCAGACATGCCTTATTGGTGCACTAGAGCGCTTCTCGGTAGCGCGACGCGCACCGGGAAGACGGAGATGCACCGAGAAGGTGCGGCGGGGAGCGGCGCTGGCGGGCAGCTTGGGGGCCCCTCGCCTACAGGCTGTACCTAGGCTGAGGCCCTGGCAGGGGTACTATGCGGCCACAATGGCCTTGGAGAAGTTCGAGCGGCGACTCGAGCGCTTTGTCGAGGGTGCCTTCGCGAGGATCTTCCGGAGCGGGCTCCAACCCGTCGAGATCGGGAGGCGCCTCACAAGGGAGATGGACCTGCGCCGAACGGTCGCCCCCAAGGGCGTTCTCACGCCCAACTCGTTCAAGGTGGTCCTTTCGAGCGCTGACCGGGCCAAGTTCCACCCCATAGAGGAAGAGCTGGCCAAGGAGCTGATCGAAGCGGCACGGGAGCATGCCACACAAGAGGGCTACAGCTTCCTCGGGCCGGTCAGCGTGACCATCGAGACCGACGAGACGCTCCGCCACGGGACGCTCCTCGTGGCCGGTGAGCTGGTGCCTGAACAGGGCACATCCACCCTGGTGCTCCCCGACGGCCGACGGGTCGTCCTCGAGACCGAGACCCTGACCCTGGGCCGGCTCCCCGAATGCGAGCTTGCGCTCGCCGACACGGGCGTCAGCCGCCGTCACGCCGAGCTCCGCCGGGGCCCGGACGGCACCTGGGTGGTCGCCGACCTCGGCAGCACCAACGGCACCAAGGTGAACGGCATGCGCATCAGCGGCCAACGCGCCCTGGAGGATGGCGATCAGATCACCGTGGGCTCGACCAGCCTGCGCTTCGAGACGCGGGCGCCGGCGCACCCTGGGCGTGCCCTGGAGAGATAGGGCGGCCACCGTGCCCTGGACGCGGCGAGCTCCACGCCGCCGGCGGCTCGACCCGGTCGTACCCTGGAGGGAGGGTGGCGTCGCCAGGGGCCGGCCCCCCCTTCACGAGCGCTGAGACGTTAGGTCACAGAACATGCGAACGCTGCCTGTTATGGCGCTAGTGGCGGCGCCGGCCCTCCGGCTGCTCGAGTACGCCTTCCTGGCCCTGCTCTATCTGTTCCTCCTGAGAGTGGTGCGAGCGGTGTGGGTAGAGCTGAAAGAGCCGGTGGCGGCGCAACCAACCCCCGGCGAGCCCGGGCCGGCCTACTCCGACGGCAACGGCCAACCAGGCGGGGCAGCCAAGGCGGGCAGGGCTGCCCGGGCGAGCCCCACCAAGCTCGTCGTGGTCGGCCCACGCGCTGACGACGGGGCAGACAGCACGGCGATGCTCGGTGACGAGCTCACCATCGGGCGGGCACCGGGGTGCGACCTCGTGCTCGGGGCAGACAACTTCGTGTCCGCTCACCATGCACGCGTGTTCCGCCGAGGCCAGGAGTACTGGGTCGAGGACCTCGGCTCGACGAATGGTACGTTGTTGAACGACCGGAGGATCTCTACCGCCGTGCCGCTCCGCAGGGGTGACCGTCTGCAGGTGGGCCGGACGCTCCTGGAACTACAGAAATGAGCAAGCTGCTCGTAGGCTCGGCCACCGATGTAGGCCTGGTCCGCTCGAACAACCAGGACCAGTTGTTGGTGGCGCCGGGCCTCTACGCCGTCGCCGACGGCATGGGGGGCCACGCCGCAGGAGAGGTGGCCTCCGCCACGGCCGTGAAGGCGCTCCGGGCGGCCTTCGAGGCGAGCGACCAGCGCTCCGCCGACGCCCTCCGGAACGCCGCTCGGGCCGCCAACCGGGCCGTGTGGGAGCAAGCCCAGTCCCACCGGGCCATGCACGGAATGGGTACCACGCTGGTTGCCCTGGCCGTCGTGGAGCGCCAAGACGGCACCAATGGCCTAGCCGTAGCGCACATCGGTGACTCACGGGTGTACCTGCTTCGCGAGGGGTCCTTCTTGCAGCTCACCGTGGACCACAGCCTGGTCCAGGAACTCGTAGACGACGGCCAGATCAGCCAGGCCCAGGCGGCAGTTCACCCTCAGCGCCATGTCCTCACGCGTGCGCTCGGCGTCGAGCCCTCCGCCGAGGTCGACCTGCTTGCAGTAGAGCCCCGTCACGGCGACCGCTATCTCCTATGCAGCGACGGGCTCCCACGGGAAGTCCCCGATGACGAGATCGCCACCGTCCTCCTCTCTTTCCCCGACCCAAGCGAAGCCGCCAAGCAGCTCGTGGGGCTCGCCAACTCGCGCGGCGGCAGTGACAACGTCACGGTCGTCGTCGTCGACGTCCGAGCCAACGGGCAGGACCCCGACACACTGATAACCCTGAGCCAGCCCATACCGGTGGGTACGAACGGCCAACCGGAAAGCTTCAGCTCTTCTTCGGAGGCCCTCGACGCGAGCGCCCCTCTGGCTGCCGTAGCCCTGCCCTCGGGCGGGCCCGCCGGCGTCGTCCCCGACGAAGGACCGGTACCTGGCGAACTGCCCCCTCAACCGGCCAGCCAGCTGCCCGCAACCGCCAGACCCGTCACCCGCCCCTTCGCCCTTTTCACGTGGCGCGTCGGCGGGTTCGTCGCCGCGGTCTGCTTCGTCGTCGGCGGGGCGATCGGTGCTCTTGCCTGGTACGCGCGCTCTGCTTACTTCGTCGGGCTCTCGGGCCGCGAGATCACCATTTTCCAGGGTCGCCCGGGAGGAGTGCTGTGGTTCGAACCGACTGTGGCCGAGCGCACCCGGTACAACTCGTCGTCGGTACTGCCCTCCGTGCTCGTAAAGTTGCGAGCCGGCTACCTCGAGCCGTCGGTCCCGCGAGCAAGGCAGTTCATCTCCAACCAGGTAGCAGAGAAAATAGAAGCACAAGGCGAGACACCGGCTTCCGTCCGGGGCGCACCGCGCTCGGCCAAGCACGTCTCCACGCCGAAGAAAAGCCCCGTCAGTGGGGCCAAAACCCGTCAGCCGTCTGCCCATGGCACCACCGCGACGTCTCCCAGCACCACGGCGCCGGCGAAAAAGGCGTACCCGTCAGGCCAACCCAAAAAGCGCCTACCAACAAAGCTAGGTGCGGCAACAAAATGAGCGTGAGCGCTCCGGACGCACCCGTGGCACTCCGGCCCCCGGCCGCCTCCCCGACACGCAGCGCGCGGAGGCTGGCGTCCCGGCGTGCCGAGCTCGGCATGCTGGTGCTCGTCTATGTACTGGTAACCGGCCTGTACGTCGTAGCGGGGATCGGTGCCTCGGGCAAAGTCCCCAAGGACGCCCCGGTTTTCGCGTTGGCCACAGCGCTCCTGCTCGCGGCGGGACATATTGCGCTGCGCCGCCTCGCCCCCTACGCGTCGTCGGTGTTCTTGCCCTTGGCGGCCCTGCTCAACGGGATCGGCTACGTATTTATCAGCCATCTCGACAGCGCCGAAGGTTCCAACCAGGCTCTCTGGACGGTGGTCGGGCTGGCATGCCTGATCGTGACCCTGGCGTTGTTCCCACGCGCCATCGACTTCGAGCGCTACCGCTACCTGATCGCGCTGGCCGGCATCGCACTTTTGCTTCTCCCTCTCGTGCCCCACATCGGGGAAAACATCAATGGGGCGCGGTTGTGGGTACGGGCCGGGCCGCTCAGCTTCCAACCAGAAGAGTTCGCCAAGATAGCCTTGGCCATTTTCTTCGCTTCGGTCCTCGCCGAGCGCGCCGACCTCCTCGCCGCTGGCACCCGCCGGATCGGCCGTTGGTTGGTGCTCGAACCACGCTACCTGGCCCCCCTCGCCGCGGCCTGGGGCATGTCCCTCCTCATCTTGCTGGCAGAAGACAACCTAGGCGCTTCGTTCTTGTTCTTCATGCTGCTCGTGTCGATGCTCTGGATAGCGACGGGCCGCCTCGCCTACTTGGGCCTAGGCGCCGGCCTTTTTGCCGGCGCGGCCGTCTTTGCCCTGGATGTCGTCCACCACGCCCAGACCCGGGTCCAAGCTTGGCTCCACCCCTGGGCACACTTTGCCACCTCCGGGTACCAGATAATCGAAGGATGGTTCGGGCTCGCGGGGGGCGGGATGTGGGGCCTCGGCCCGGGACAGGGCAACCCCCAGGTCATCCCCGAAGCGTCCACCGACTTCATGTTCGCTTCGATCGGGGAACAAATCGGCCTCGTCGGCCTCTCTGCCCTCCTCGCCATCTACCTATTGCTGATGGGCTCGGGCCTCAGGGCCGCGGTGCGCTCGGACCGCTCCTTCGGCAAGCTCCTCGCCACCGGGCTTTCGCTGCTGCTCGTTGTCCAGGTGTTCGTCGTCAGCGGCGGCATCACCCGTGTCATCCCGGTGACCGGCATAGTACTGCCGTTTGTGTCCTATGGCGGCTCCTCCCTGGTCTCCAGCTATGCCCTCCTTGCCATCCTGATAAGGATTTCAAACGACAACGCCAGCCTCCCGCAGCCCGGGAACGGCGATAAAGGCGTCTCACCGGCCTTCTCTGGCAAGGACAGCGGCCGTCTCACGGCGGCACCCGAAGAGGCGAGCACAACTGGGAGGCTCCCGTTATGAACTCCATAAACCGCCGCGTACGCTGGGCCGGCCTGGGTGCGTGCCTGCTCGTACTGGTCGTCTTCGCGCAGCTCAACTACATCCAGGTGTTCCACGCGAGCGCTCTCCAAGACAACCCCCTCAATACGCGCCACATTATCCAGCAGTACAGCAAGCCCCGTGGCGCCATCATCTCAGCCGACGGGGTCACGTTGGCAGAGTCCGTGCCAAGCAATGACCAGTACAAGTACCAGCGCGTGTACCCCAAAGGGGCGCTTTTCGGCCAGATAACCGGGTACTACTCCTTGACCTACGGCACTGACGGCCTCGAGCGCCAGTACAATTCCGTGCTCTCTGAGGCTACGACGAAGGTGAGCTTCCCAGGGAGCCTTCACCAGCTCAAGAAACTGCTCACGACAGAGCCGTCGCTCGATGACCTCCACATAACCGTGCTCTCGAGCCTGCAATCGCTGGCCCGCCAACAACTCGCCGGCCGCGACGGCGCGGTCGTCGCCATCGAGCCCAAGACCGGCGCAGTGCTCGCCATGTACTCCAACCCGAGCTACAACCCGAACCCCCTGGCGAGCCACAACCCCGCAGTGGAGCAAGCCGCGTGGCGCAAGCTGCAGGACAACCCCGGCCGGCCCCTCGTCGCCGCCGCGTACCGGCAGCGCTTCTTCCCGGGGTCCACCTTCAAGGTCGTGACCGCCTCAGCCGTTTACGACCACAAGCCCGCGCTTGCGAAAAAGGACTTCCCCGTCTCGACTGGCCTCGTGCTGCCCGACACGGCGGGCCAGGTGCTGCACAACTACGCCGGGGAGGCTTGCGGTGGGCAGATATTGGAGCTCTTCACGGTGTCCTGCGACTCGGGCTTCGGAGAGATCGGCCTGGAGTTGGGAGGCAAGAACCTCGCCGAAGAAGCCAAGGCCTTCGGCTGGGACCGCCCGGTGCCCCTCGACCTACCCGGCGTCGCCGAGTCCTACTTCCCCCCTCCCTCCAGCTTCTACCGCAACGCAGGTGCTCTTGCCAAGTCGGCCATCGGCCAGGAAAGCGTACAGGCGGTGCCGCTCACGCTTGCCCTCGATGTCGCTGCCATAGCCGACAAAGGTGTAATCATGACCCCGCACTTGCTGTCCACAGTGACGGGCTCACAAGGCCAGGTCGTCAAAAAGTACAAGCCTAAGCCGTGGCTCCGGGCGACGTCGCCTGCTACGGCCGCCAAGCTCACCACTCTCATGCTCTCGGTCGTGAACAGCCCCAACGGCACCGGGGTGGCAGCACAGGTACCTGGGCTCGAGGTGGCCGGCAAGACCGGGACCGCCCAAACGGGGGGGCCCAACATCGAAACGTGGTTCGTTGCTTTCGCGCCGGCACAAGACCCGAAGATAGCGGTGTGCGTCCTAGTGGAAAACCAGCCTCCTGAAACCGAGTACCAAGGTGGGACGATCGCGGCGCCCATAGCCAAGGCCATGATCGAGTCCTACCTGCAAAGGACGGCCTCGTGACTCCTGCGCTTGCATCGAACGGTCCCGGGCGCGCGCGACCGGGGAAGGCGGCCCATCTAGGCTGTGGCGGAAATGTCGTCGCCTGAAGTCTTCAGCAACCGCTACGAGCTGGTGCGCCACATTGCCCGAGGTGGTATGGCCCAGGTCTACCTGGCGCAGGACCTGCTCCTCGACCGGCCGGTCGCGATCAAGGTCCTCTTCCCCGAGCTGTCCTCCGACCCCTCGTTCGTAGAGCGCTTCCGCCGAGAGGCGCAGGCCGCTGCCAACCTCTCTCACCCCAACATCATCTCGATCTACGACTGGGGCCAGGGAGAGCACACCTACTTCATAGTGATGGAGTACATCGACGGCCAGACGCTCTCGTCCCTCGTCCGCCGCGGCCCGCTCCCCCCGGCGCGAGCAGCAGCCATCGGGGCCGAAATCGCGGAGGCTCTCGATTTCGCCCACCGCCGTGGGGTCATCCACCGTGATGTGAAGCCCGGGAACGTGCTGATCGACCAGACCGGCCGGGTAAAGGTGGGGGACTTCGGGATCGCGCGCGCGGTGAGCAGCGCTAGCGAAGGCTTGACGCAAACCGGTGCCGTCATGGGCACTGCCACTTACTTCTCGCCCGAACAAGCGCAAGGCAAAGCTGTCGACGCGCGGAGCGACGTCTACTCGCTCGGGGTGGTGCTCTACGAGATGGTCACCGGGAGGCCGCCATTCTCGGGCGACAGCCCGGTCGCCATAGCGTACAAGCACGTAAGGGAGCACCCGCTCCCCCCTTCACAGGTCAACCCCTCGGTGCCGGCTGATTTCGAAGCAATAGTCATGGCGGCCATGGCCAAAGACCCCTACGAGCGTTACCAGAGCGCGGCCGACCTGCGTGACGACCTGGCCCGGTTCCAAAACGGGCAGCCGGTCGCCGCGGCGCAGGGGCTCCTCCCGGGGGAGACGAGGGCCGTGTCCGGCCCTCCCCCCTATTACCCCGGCCGCGAAAGCACCCACCGGGGGGGAGGGGACGACGAAATAGACCCCACTTATGTGGCCAGCTACGGCGGTATGGGGGGCGAAACGGTAAAGCGCTCCCGGAGCGCCTGGTGGGCCTCGTTGTTCGCCGTGTTGTTGGCGGTGCTCGGGGTCCTCGTGTTTTTCATTGGCCGCAACGCGGGCTGGTGGGGCGAGCCGTCCGCGAGCAGAGTACCCAACGTACATGGTTTGTCCGTTGCGCAGGCCAAGGCGAAGCTCGCCTCAGCCGGGTTCCACAACCCCGCGGTCCACCCCGAGACCAGCAAGCTCGTCCAAAAAGGCCTCGTGATCGGCACCTCGCCGGCGGCGGGCTCCGACGCCTCCGGGAAAGACACCATCACCCTCGACGTGAGCACCGGGCCCCCGCTTGTGGCTGTCCCCAACCTGACCAAGAAGAACTGCAGTTCTGCCGACACCTTGCTGACCTCCAAGGGATTACGCGACAAGCCCACCCAGCAAAACAACAACACGATCGCCCAGGGGCTCGTGATCTCCACGAACCCCCCCGCAGGGCAACAAGTGGCGTGGGGCGACACGGTCGTCGTCTACTGTTCGGCCGGGCTGAAGACGACGATCGTGCCCAATCTCCAGGGCTTGACCCCGGCCCTGGCGGGTGCCAAGTTGAGCGCCGCCCACCTTAAGCCGGCCGCTAACAGCATAAGCAAGGCCTCGTCCACCGTCAGGAAGGGCCTCGTCATCTACACTTCGCCCCCGGCCGGTAACTCCGAGCAGTGGGGGACGACGGTCACCCTGTACGTGTCGAGCGGCCAACCGCAGAGCACGATCCCGCACAACTTGATAGGCGAGGGCGAGGTGCTGGCACAGAACCAGCTGAAAGCGCTCAACCTCATCTCAGCGATCGTGCCCCAAGCGACCACCAACCCGGCGAAAAACGGCATCGTGATCGCCACCAACCCGCTCCCCGGCACGCCCGTGACACAGGGCAGCACGGTCACCCTCCGGGTGGGCCTGTACACTCCTCCAGCCACCACCACGACCACCTCGCCCGCCGCTACCACCACGTCCCCGGCCGCTACCACCACGTCCCCCGCGGCCACTACGTCCCCCGCGGCCACTACTACCTCGCCCGCCGCGACCACAACCTCGCCCGCGGCCGCTACCACCTCGCCCGCCGCTACCACCACGTCCCCCGCGGCCACTACTACCTCGCCCGCCGCGACCACAACCTCGCCCGCGGCCACTACCACCTCGCCCGCCGCTACCACATCCGTGCCCACCGGCCCCCCCGGCCTGTCTGGGTCCCCAGGTCACGGCCATGGGAACGGTAACCAGAACGGCTAGGGCTGTCCTCCAGGAACCTCACCCGGCTGCGGTTGCGGCGCCGAGAACGTGCGCTTACCCACGCAGGAGCGGAGGTCGCAGCCGGGCGGACGTTGCCTGTCGTGGCACGGTCAGGTTAGGCGGCGCCGGCACCGGAGGGCAGCGACGACAGCGCCTCGAGTGCTGCGGGCAGGCCGCACGCAGCCAGCCAATTGGCGAGCAGACGGTGACCATCAGAGGTCAACACCGCCTCGGGATGGAACTGCACGCCCTCCACGGGAAGGACCCGGTGCCGCAGGCCCATGACCGTGCCGTCCGGAGCCCACGCGCTCGCCTCCAGCTCGGGTGGCAACGATGCCGGGTCGACGGCGAGAGAGTGGTAGCGCGTGGCGGTGAGGGGCTGGGCCAGGCCCACGAAGACCCCTCTGCCGTCGTGGCGCACCTCGGAAGTCTTTCCGTGCACCAGTTCGTTGGCCTGCACCACGCGAGCACCGAACGCATGGGCGATGGCTTGGTGGCCGAGGCACACCCCGAGCAACGGGAACCTTCCAGCGAAGGACTTCACGAGCGCCACACTGATGCCGGCATCCTCCGGCCGGCCCGGCCCGGGCGATATCAGCACTCCGCAGGGTTGCATCGCGGCCACGCCGGCCAAGTCGAGGGCGTCGTTACGCATGACCACCGGTTCGGCGCCGAGCTCGCCCAGGTACTGCACCAGGTTGTAGACGAACGAGTCGTAGTTGTCGACCACGAGCACGGGCGCGCTGTCCACGCCGAAGACGCTAGCCAGCCCCGGCTCGCTGTCGCCTATCTTTAAAGGCATGCCGCGCCGCACCAAAGACGCTCCCGGGCGGGTGACGCCGAGCGCCCAGGCGCGCCGCAGCGCGACGGGCACGACCACGAGCGGCCGTTACACCTCGCCGCTCCCGGCCGAGTACCGGCACAGCCCGTGGTGGGTGCCGGCGATCATGATCACCTTCTTCTCCGTGGGGGTGCTGATGATCGTCCTCAACTACATCAGCCTGCTTCCCTCGGCCCCCTCCAACTGGTACCTCCTCGGCGGCCTGGGCCTCATAGTCTGCGGCTTCGCCGTGTCCACCCAATACCGCTGAGCGCGGCGGCCACATTACGAGAAAGTTACAACTCTGTGACACTTCGCAGGGTTGTCCACAGGTGTGGATAACCGGGCCCGCCGGCTCAGCCAGGCTGTTCGAGGATACAGGCCAGCCCGATGCCCCCCTCACCGGCCACCCCGACTAGGGCTCGGCGACCACGCCCCTCGGCCAGGCACTGCACTGCCATGGCGAGGAGGCCCGCCCCTGCAGCACCAGCCGGGTCTGTGCTGGCGAGCGCGCCGCCCTCGGGGTTGACCCTCTCGGCGGGCACCCCCATTTCGGTCACCCATGCCAGCACGGCAGCCGAGCTGCTCTCATGCACGTACCACCAATCGATGGCATCACTGGCCAGGCGGGCCTTGCGCAAGGCGAGCCTCGTCGCCGGGACGGTAGCAACCGGCCACAGAGCTGGCTTGCCACCTGCGCTCGCCAGCGTCACGAGGCGTGCCTTGGGACCCAGGGCCAACTTGCGGACTGCGGCTCCGCTCGCGACCACCACGGCGCTCGCGCCGTCGCCCTCGCTCGCCATGTTGGCAGCAGTGACGACCCCGCCGGGGAGGTAGGCGGGCACCAGCCCTCGCACCCCCGAGCGTGACGGAGGGTGCTCCAGGTCTTCGTCCCTGTCGAGCCCGCCGAGCGGGACCAGGTAGCCTGGCGCGCCGGCCTGCGAAGCCCTCGCCTTGCGGTGGCTCCCGAGGGCCCACGCGTCGAGGTCCGCCCGCCGGAGCGACCACCGGCGCGCCACCTCCTCGGCAGCCAGGCCAGGCGGAGGGAGGCCCTGCCCCCCGCTGTAGCGCTCGGCCAAGCGCCGGCCCAGAGGTTTCCCGACAACCGGCTGAGCGAGGCTGGCACCCAGAGGCACCGTCGACATGGCTTCGACGCCCCCCGCCACCAGGACATCCTGGCTACCCGAGGCCACCGCGGCCGCAGCACACTGGACCGCCTGGGCAGAAGAGGCGGCGTGTGCCTCCACGGTGGCGCCGGGCAGGCTTTCCGGCCACCCAGCCGCCAGCGTCGCCCGCCGGGCGATGTTGCCCGCCTGCGCCCCAAGCTGCGAGGTACAGCCGAGAAAGACGCCTTCCACCTGGCCAGCCTCCACGCCTGCCCGCAAGAGGAGACGGCACAGCATCTCTGCCGCGAGGTCGACAGGGTGCCAGTTGGCCAAGGCACCGCCCCGACGCCCGTAGGGCGTGCGCGCGGCGTCGACGACGAAGACAGGTCTCCCGCTGCGAGCCAACGCTCAGACGTTGACGCCGATGAGCGTCCCGACTGCGAACGTGACCCCGGCCGCCACCATGCTGACGATGAGCTGGCGCAAGGCGCTGTAAACAGGGGAACGCCCGGTGGCCCGCGCGAGCAGATAGCCGACGATGAGGGCGACGATGGCCACGATGGTGACCGACGTGACCACCGCAGGCGTCCCTCGCAAGAAGAACCAGGGGACGAGCGGGATGATGGCACCGAGGGCGAAGGTTAAGAACGAAGAAATAGCGGCCGCGTACGGCGAACCGAGCGCGGTCGGATCCACGCCGAGCTCTTCGCGTGCGTGCGTCTCCAGGGCCAGCTCAGGTGTGCGCATCATCATCCGGGCGAGGTTGGTGGCGGCCTCTGCCGTGAGCCCACGCCTCTGGTACACCCGGGAAAGCTCCTCGAGCTCGGCCTCCGGCTCCAGCTTGAGAGCACGGCGTTCAACTTCGAGCTCCCGGCTGAGCAGCTCTCGCTGGGCTGACATGGACACGTACTCGCCAGCCGCCATGGAAAAGGCGCCCGCCAGCAACCCGGCCAGGCCCGCCAGCCGCACATAGCCCGGCCCGGCGTGTGCTCCAGCCACCCCCAGTATCAAAGACACGTTGGTCACCAGGCCGTCGCTGATGCCGAACACAGCGGCTCGCGCCGCACCGCCTTGCACATTGCGGTGGTGGTTCTCCGCCTTTTGGTGCAGTTCGGGGTCTGGGGACAGGTCGGTGCCGGCCGCTGGCTGGGAGGCTTGCGCTGGCAGTCCCTGCTCCTCGTGCTCCGTGGAGGGTCGCGGCCTCACAGCTGGGATCCTAAGTCCACCTCAGACAACAGAGACCACAGCCAAGAGATTGAAGAAGCAGTGCGCCATCATCCCCGCCCCCAGTCTCCCGGTCAGGCGTGCGGTGTAGCCGAGCACCACCCCTACGCCGAGCATGGCGAGCACCACCGAGACGTTCCCGGCCAGCTTGGGCGTCTCGCCGAAGTGAAGCATGGCGAACAAGGCGGCTTGGAGCCACACGGCTCCGTGGGTGCCAAAGCGCTGCTGGAGGGCCGTACGGAAGTAGCCCCGGAAGAACAGCTCCTCGAAGAACGGCGCCCCGAGGGCCACCAGGACGCTGACAAGCACGAGGCCGACCTCGTGGCCCTTCTGCTGGGTCAGGATCTGGTCGTTGGAACCGGAGAACTTCGTCCCCTGGAAGGCAGCCACCACCACCTCGGTGATGGCAAGCGCCGTAGCTACGGCCAAGACCGCCCAGAGGACGTCGACCGCCCTCACGGCCAGGCCATAATCACGCCGGAGGCTCCCTGTGCCGTACCTGTGCGAGACCCACAGGGCGGTCGTGAGGAAGGCGACCCACAACCCCGCCTCCCCAAGCAGGTCGGTGAGCCCGCTGGTCGAACTGCCCGTCAAGCCCTGGCCGATAGCGGCTCCTATACCCGAGAGCACGAACCCCGCCAGTAGGCCGGGCAGCACCCACCACGCGGCTCTTACGGCCATCCCCGCCTCGGGCGCGCCCCCGCCCGGTCCCGATGGGCCGTCCCGCTGCTCGTCCAACACCATGGAGGGCTGGTCTTCCCGGGGCGGCTTCGCGCCGAAATGACCACCGTCCGTGGTCACGCCCTGGTGAGGCCAGTGCGGTGCTTCGCCTGGGGGACCCGAAGGCCACGTCATCGGGCCAGGCTCGCCGCCTGCACCCCGCTCTGGCCATCGCCACGCGCTCTCATCAGCCACGGTGCAAAGGTACTTCCCGCTGGCTCTTAGCCGGTTTGCACCTGGTAGCGATGCCTGCGCTGCAGTGCCTGGCGTTGTGGCAACGGCATACCCTACTCTGATGCATCACGCCGTAGGCTGTTTGGCTGACGCGTGCCGGTTGCCCCGGTCGAGCCTCTTTGCCGGGGCCGTCGGCGGTGATGCCAGGCAGCGGCGCCATGGTTTTGCGGGTTGACCGTTCTCAGCAGGAGGCTACGAGTGAAACGCCCTTTCCAACCTCACAACCGGAGACGCGCCAGAAAGCACGGGTTCCGCCACCGCATGGAGACGCGAGCCGGGAGGGCCGTACTGAAGGCCCGCCGCCTGAAGGGGCGGCACCGCCTGGCAGTCTGACGTGCACGACACTCGGGCGTTCGGTGTTCATGGCCCTGCGCTCCTCCCCCACAGCACGATCGGGCCCGCTGACGGTCTCATGGATGCCGGTGCCGTCATGGAGCAGGCCTCTTGTGGCGTTCGCGATCGGCAAACGGGTGGGCACAGCCGTCGTCCGCAACCGCCTGCGCCGCCGGCTGAAGGAGGCGCTACGGCTCGACGCGCCCCTACCCGCCGGCGCGTACCTCGTGAGGGCGCAGCCAGGCGCGGTAGCTCTCGATTTTCGCAGCCTGCAGCAACACTTGCGCCGCGCCAGAGCGAGCGTCACCGCCAAGAGCAGCGGGCGGGCGGCCGAGGTGTCGTGACCCAGAGCGCCCTCCCGTCCAAGCACCTGTCCCTGGCCACGCGCCTGCTGTCAGCGCTCTTCTGGGTGTACAAGGGCGCGACCGCCAACCGGCGGCCGGCGTGCCGGTTCACCCCCAGCTGCTCTGAGTACGGCCATGAGGCCGTCCGGCGTTTCGGCGCCCGCGCTGCCCTGCCGCTCGTGGCCAAACGCCTCATCAGCTGCCGACCGGGTGGGCCCTTCGGCTACGACCCAGTCCCCGACACGCTCCCCGCCCGCAAGAGCGGGAAGCGAGCTTCCCGTCGGAGGCGACAACGGGGTGACCGTGCGATGGTCCGGCGAGGTGAGCTCGATTGACCCAGCTCGGCCGTCTCGTCGCGTGGGTCCTGGCCGGGTTCTACTCGCTCGTGCCCAACTACGCCGTGGCAATAGTCCTGCTCGGCCTCGTCTTCATGATCCTGGTCATCCCGCTCACGCTCAAGTCGACCCGTTCCATGCTGGCCATGCAGAAGCTTCAGCCCCAGATGAAGCAGCTCCAGCAGCAGTTCAAAAATGACCGCGTCGCCCTCAACCAGGCCCTCACCGATCTCTACAAGAAAGAGGGGGTCAGCCCCTTCGGTAGCTGCCTGCCGACCTTGATCCCGTTGCCGCTGTTCTATGTGCTCTTCAACGTCATAGAGGGTCTCGGCCACAAGAGAGCGGGCTGTTCGGCACCCGCTAGCTGCGCCGAACCGTGGTACGTCAACCACAACACGAAGATGTACCACGCCCTCGTGCAGACCGCCCCTCCCGGAGAGGGAGCGCAGATGCACGCCTTTGGCATCAACCTTGCCACCACCCCCTGGGACGCGGTCACCCAGCACCTCGGTGCCGCCCAGGCATTCGGCTCGCTGCTCCTGCTGGTGATCATGATCGCTGCCAACTACTACCAGCAGGTCCAGATCAGCAACCTAAACCCGATGGTCCGCCAAAGCCAGCAGGCCAACCCCCAGATGCGCATGATGAGGCTCTTCCCGATCGTCTTCGGCCTCATCTCCATCAGGTTCCCCTCGGCCCTCATCCTCTACTACGCCGTCTCGTCGCTGTTCCGAGTTGGCCAGCAGTGGATGATGTACCGCTTCGACCCCAAGGTGAAGGCGCTGGTAGCCATCGACGAGCGAGACCTCGAAGTGGCCGAGGTCCAGTTGGAGCAGTCGGAACGCAAAGGTGGCAAGCCAGCCGCGCCGGGGGGTCAGCAACCCAAACGGCCCGCCGGCGCCCCGGCCAAGCCGGCCCTGGAGGCCGGCCCCAACCATGGCAACCTCGCTCTCAATGGCCAAGCGGGCAGCAAGCAGCCCAACGGCGCGCGGCCCCAAAGGGGGGAGCGGCCCCAAGGGGAGCGGCCTCCGCCCAGGCAGGGCGAGAGCAGGACGGCTGGCGCGAGACAGGCGGGCCGCTACCAGTCGGCGGGAGGCTCCCAGCGGTCTCGCAGCCGGCGGCGAAGAGGGAGATGAGGCATTGGAGTGGGTAGAAACTACGGGCCGCACCGTAGATGAGGCGAAGCGTTCGGCACTTGAACAGCTCGGCGTGGAAGAGGCTGACGCCGAGTTCGAGGTTGTGGCACCAGCGCGCATCGGTCTCTTCGGCCGCCTAAAGGAGGAGGCGCGGGTGCGCGCCCGACTTCGGCCCCGTTACCCGCGCTCAAAGGGGGAGAGACGCGACCGAAGGCGGGCGCGACCAACTGGCGAACCACGAGCACGCGGCGCCAGCCCACAAGGCGAGGGCACCACAAACCAGCCGGGTACGTCGCCCCGCTCGACCGAGGAGAAGCGCGCCCGACCTGACGAGCAGGCCCGCCCAGGGTCCTCGCTCGCCGGCCACCGGCGCCGTCGCGGGGCCCACACCAACTCGTCCGAAGAGGACGCTAACGTCGGTGAGATGGCTAGCGTTCCCGTCGAAGAGCAGGCCGGCGGTGCTGTGGAGTTCCTGCGCGGACTGCTGGAGCGGTTCGGCACCGACGGCTCGGTGACTTCGCAGGTACACGAAGACGGCCTAATCGAGCTGAGCGTTGCGGGCGAAGGTTTGGGCATCCTTATCGGGCCAAAAGGTTCCACCCTGCTCGCCCTCCAAGAGCTCACCCGTACTGTCGTCCAGAGGCACTATCCCTCGTCTGAACACCGCCTCGTGGTGGACGTCAACGGCTACCGCAAACGCAGGCACGAAGCCCTGGCCCGCTTCGCGAGGCAGGTCGCACAGGAAGCCGCAGCGACTAATACCAAGCGGGCGCTCGAGCCGATGCCGCCCGCCGACCGCAAAGTCGTCCACGATGCCGTCCATGGCATCGAGGGAGTCACCACGGTCTCCGAAGGTGAGGAGCCCAACAGGCGCGTCGTGCTGGTACCCGTCACAGCACGCCAAGCGCCCGCCGCGGAGCCAACAACAGAAGCTCTGGGAGAGGCCGCTCCCGACGACACCGGGCCAGGCGCACAAGCTCCCGAAGCAGCGGGGCAGAAGGTCGGCTAGCAGTAACTGAGGACGGCGCGCCGGCACACCCTCAGGGCTCGGGTCTCCCTACTCTCGACAGGCACCTCTACACCGTCCTGAAGCAGGTTCTGACCAGGGCGCGACAGCACGGTTATCTCGGGCCGGGTCCCATCGACGGGCAAATCCTGCGGAGCTTGGCCTTCGCCGTCATGACGAGCGCCTGCGAGCGGGCCATCGACCTTGGGAGTGGCGGCGGGTTGCCCGGGCTCGTATTAGCCAGCGCTTGGCCTGGTACGGCCTGGTACCTGGTCGACAGCAACCGGAGACGGTCCGAATGGCTCCGCTCGGCCGTGTCCGCCCTTGGCCTCGACCGGCGTTGCCTGGTCGTCTGCGAAAGGGCGGAGGACCTCGGGAGGAGCGAGTTGCGCGGGACCTTCGATTTGGTGACCGCTCGCAGCTTCGCGCCACCTGCGGCCACCGCTGAGTGTGCGGCACCCATGCTGAAGCCGGGCGGCGAGCTAGTGGTGTCCGACCCCCCCAATGCTCTTGGTGCCAGCAGGTGGCCGGATGCCGGGCTCGCGATACTGGGCCTCGTACGGGCCTCAACCGAAACGGTCGTTACGCCCGCTGGCCCGGTGACACTGAGCCGGGTGCTGGCGACCACTTCGTGCCAGCCGCGTTACCCGAGGCGCGTTGGCATACCCTTCAAGCGACCGCTGTTCTGACGACCTCCGCGGACCAGCTAAGACGCAGCTGAAGAGGTGCCCCGAGAGGGGAGGCAGCATCAAAGCCTCATGGCACCGCTCTTCCGGCGTCCGGCTAGGGACGCGACATGACTGGCAGGAGACCCCGTACGACGCGACAATACGGAACGCCCTACCGTCAAGCGGCGGCATGATCGCTCTTGGGTGACGCAAGGGTGCTTCAGGACCTGCTAGGCAAGTCGCCCATAGCCGCCTCAACGGGTAGGCCGGGTAGACCGGCCTCAATGTTCAACGTGAAACATTGCGCACGCTGCCTGTGGCACGCAAAGACGGTACTTGCCGAAGCTCTGCTACAGAGACAGGATGATGGACAGCATGGCAAAGCCGGAACCGACCAGCTTTAGGGCGTCCTCACAGCCGCCCTCCGGCGAAGTCCAGACCGTCACAGCCGAACAAGACGCCCTGGATGACCGTGAGACGTCTTCTCCCGCCCAAGTTGCCGCCGCGGCGGTTGTCGATGGCCTCCCCCCTGACCAGCAGGTAGAACGCCTGAGGACGACCGGCGAGCGGTTGGGGGCGAGCACCGTCCTCGCGCCGCCGCGGTCGATCACGCCTCCGTCCCCGAGGGTGATAGCCATCGCCAACCAAAAAGGGGGGGTAGGCAAGACCACAACCGCTGTCAACCTCGGGGCGGCCCTGGCCGAACTCGGGCACCGGGTCCTGATAATCGACCTAGACCCGCAGGGCAACGCCACAACCGGCCTCGGGGTCAACGCCCGGAACCTCGAGTCGTCTGTGTACGACGTCATCCTTCATGACGTGGCGATCGAAGACTGTATCGAGCCGACCAACCTGCGCAACTTGTTTGTCGTGCCGGCGACGATCGACCTCGCCGGCGCGGAAATCGAGTTGGTCCCGGTCCTCAGCCGGGAAACACGATTGAAGCGAGCACTGGACAATGTCCTCTCCGACTTCGAGTACCTCTTGATCGACTGCCCGCCCTCGCTCGGTCTGCTCACGATCAACGCCCTGGCTGCGGCCAGCGAGGTACTCGTCCCTATACAGTGCGAGTACTACGCTCTCGAGGGCTTGGGCCAGCTCTTGAACAACATCGAGCGCGTCAGGGCGAACCTCAACCCCATCCTCAGTGTGAGCACGATTGTGATGACCATGTTCGACGCCCGAACGCGGCTTGCTGAACAGGTGGTCGAAGAGGTGAGGGCGCACTTCGGTGGGCGCGTGTGCCGGACGGTCGTGCCACGATCGGTGCGCCTGTCCGAGGCTCCGTCCTTCGGGCAGCCCATAATCGTTTTCGATCCATCGTCTCGAGGTGCCACTGCCTACCGGGAGCTCGCGAGGGAAGTAAATGGCGGCGCGGCGTAGCGGGCTGGGCAGGGGCCTCGGAGCTCTGATACCTACCGACGTTCTTCGCGACCACGGGAGCTTGTCAGAGTTGGCGGTAAGCGCCATCCGTCCCAACCCGCGCCAGCCCAGAGCCCACTTCGACGAGGAAGCTCTGGCCGCCCTCACCTCCTCGATCAGGGAGGTCGGGGTGCTCCAGCCCATCCTCGTGCGGCAATTGAGCGACGACGAATACGAACTGATAGCGGGCGAAAGGCGTTGGCGAGCAGCACGTCGAGCCGGGTTGGCCACCGTGCCGGCGATCATCCGGAACGCCTCCGACCGTGAAAGCCTCGAACAGGCGCTGGTCGAGAACTTGAACCGTGAGGAGCTCAACCCGCTCGAAGAGGCAGCGGGCTACCAGCAGTTGCTCGAGGACTTCGACCTGACCCACGAGCAGTTGTCCGCGCGCGTAGGTAAGAGCCGGGCAGCCATCACCAACTCCCTCCGCCTGTTCCAACTGCCTCCATCAGTCCAACGGCTGGTGGCAGAAGGCCGCCTCAGCGCCGGCCACGCCCGCGCCCTCCTCGGCACACCCGACCGTGCCTTCCAAGAAGCTCTGGCTCGCAAGGCTGCCAACGAACAGCTGTCCGTTCGCGCCGTCGAGGAAGCGGTGCGCCAACGCAGCCAGCTCGGGAGTACAGACGGAGAGGGCCGGTCACGCCCCACCTCCCACAAGCTGCGGCCACCCGGCATCCTGGAACTCGAAGAGTTGCTCGCTGACCGCCTGAGCACGAGGGTCCGCGTAGACATGGGGGCCAACCGAGGCAAGGTCATAATCGAGTTCGCGACACTCGAAGACTTGGAGCGTATTTACAAGACCATGACCGAGCCCACGTCCGCCGGCGGCTAGCTCAACGGTCTTCCGCGTAAGCCTGTTTCACCGATTGCGGCCCGGGGAGAGCCGGTGGGGACCAGTAGCTGCGAGCTACGCCGGCCTGGCGGAACGAGCGCATCTCCCAGCCGCTGGCCGCACCACCGGGGATGAGCGCCCCAGCAGCACCTAGGGCGCTCACGACCTTACGCGCCGGCGCTCTCGTCGCGGCTCTCACGCCGCGTCTCTCGGCTACGCCAGGGAGCGCTGCCCGGAGCTTGGGGAAGTAAGGGTCGGGTTCCGTTCGAACTTCGCCTGTGTCTCGGCGAAGGACGGTACCGACCTGGCTCTGCCGTCTGCGTTACGGAGGCTACGCGTCGGAGTGCGGCTTTGCCGTCTACCTGGCCAGCCACGACGGCTACGAGGACTCGGGGCGGCCGAGCGGCCGGCTCACCGGCTCACACGAAGAAGCTCTGGACCGCGCTTGCGGGCTTTACCTGTCGCAGCCGCAGGCCTGGCTCGGCTCCATGTGACACCGCCCAGGCGACAGCATCCAAGGTGAGGCCCTTCGGGGGCACGACCTTTCGTCGGACGACGGACAGGTAGACCTCTACCTGGTCCGGCCAATGCTCGTTGGCTTAAGCCCACACTGACCTCTAGTCGAGGTTCTGATCGCCTCGACCTCATCCACAGCTGTGCATGAGGCTGTGGATGACCGCTCAAACCTGACACAGCTACCACCTTGGGTGGCGGTGATGCACCGGGCCGACCGGATGTAGCCGATCAGATGTAGCGGCTCAACTCCTGCAGCAACTGCGCTTTGCCCTTGGCGCCGACCAGCCTCAACTGCTGCTCACCCTCCTTGAACAGGATGAGTGTGGGCACGCTCATCACCCCAAAGCGACGGACTACCTCGAGGTTGTCGTCGACGTTGAGCTTGGTGACGCGGAGCCGCCCTACATTTTCTTGCGCTATCTCTTCGAGCACCGGCTCGATCATCTTGCACGGGCCGCACCACTCCGCCCAGAAGTCGACGAGGACGGGCTCAGGGGATGCGCCGACCTCCTCGTCGAAAGTCGCATCCGTCAGTGCAGTCGTCACAGCTGCCATGTCGCTCGTGTCACCTTTCTCTCAATGGTCCGACCGCTAAACATATGCAAGTACAACTCCCGTCGAGGGTGAGCGCATTCCAGCCAGCAGCCACCCTACCGGCCGGGCCACCTTGTGCCGCCTCCGGCACGTTCGCCCGGTGGCGGGACGGAAGACCGGTGATGGAGTGCAGGTCCCTTTGAAAAGTGCCACCCGGCGGATGTTGCCGGTCATGGCACTGCTCAGGCTCGCGCCTCCAGCCAGCGCTCGACGTCGATGGCGGCCATACAACCGCTGCCGGCCGCAGTCACTGCTTGCCGGTAGCGCTTGTCCGCCACATCCCCAGCCGCGAACACGCCGTCAACGCTCGTGGCGGTGGTACCGGATTTCGTGACCACATAGCCGTCGCTGTCGAGCTCGACCTGACCCTTCAAGATGCCTGTATTGGGTGAGTGCCCTATCGCCACGAACAACCCGGTAACCCCGAGCTCCTCCTCACCGCCGCTTTGCACATCGCGCAGCTTCACTCCCTCGAGCTTTTGGTCGCCGACCAACTCGGTCACCACCCTGTTCCAGGCAAAGCGGATCTTGGGGTTGGCGAAGGCGCGCTCCTGCATGATCTTGGAAGCGCGGAGCTCTGCCCGCCGGTGGACGACGGTCACTGCCTTGGCAAAGCGCGTGAGGAAGGTGGCCTCCTCGACGGCCGAGTCACCACCGCCCACGACGGCTATGTCCTGGCCGGAGAAAAAGAACCCGTCGCAGGTCGCGCACGTCGAAACCCCGTGCCCGGTCAGCTCGAGCTCTCTCGGCAGCCCGAGCCGGATGGCCTGGGCACCCGTCGCCATCACGACCGCCAACGCCTCGACTTGGACCTCCTCGCCTGTCGAGGGGTCGGTGTACCAGAGCGTGTGGGGGCCGCCATCTTGGAGCTTCACCCTCGTCACCTTGGCAGCCACGATCTCTGCTCCGAAACGCTCCGCCTGCGCACGCATATGCCCCATGAGCTCCGGGCCCATGATGCCCTCGGGGAAGCCGGGGTAGTTTTCGACCTCGGTCGTGAGCATCAGCTGCCCGCCAGGCTGGTCGCCGGTCGACGAGGGCTCACCCTCGAGTACCAGCGGAGCGAGATTGGCCCGTGCGGTGTAAAGGGCCGCGGTCAGGCCGGCGGGCCCGCTACCTACTACGACCACCCGTCTCGGCTGGTCACTCCCGTTTGTGGCGTTGCTCATAGGACCTACTCCTCCTGCGCTCGACTTTCTAGGCGCCAGCCAGCTGTAACCGCCAGTGCGCCCCCACTATTCCGTGCCGGTTGGCACGTCGCTCGAACAGGGCGTCGCCCGCCCCGTTACCGGCCGCCCCGTTACCGGCCGCCCCGTTGCCGCAAGTCCCGCGAACGCCAGCCGCGTCGTTAGCGCTTGGCTCGCCTCGGCATCAGCAACCACGCCCCGAAGACGAACAGAACCCCGCCAAAGACCACGTAGCCGAGCCAGACCCGTGTACCCACGGGGTGCACCGGCACGTAGACGTCCCAAATGCGCACGACGCCCGCCGCAGCCAGCACCGCTGCAGTGATAAGTGCCACCAAGGCGACGAAGCCGTACACGAGGGCTCGCATCACTGCGACGACCCTTACCGTGGTCCGAGCCCTTACCCACGCGACTGCGTCTACCACACGGTCGCTCAGCTCTCCGGCGAGGGCCGATGCCTGGTCGGAGACACTCCGCTGCTCGTGGAGGGCCCCTCCTCGCGAAGTGTGCTCCGCTTCAGAGGAACCGGCCGCCCGTCCGGGGGTGGTGACAGGCTCCTCACTTTCCGGCATGCCCAAAGGTTACCCCGGCCAACCCGCTGGCGAGCCGTTGTGGTTTATGAAACCTTCACCCTGCCAGCGGCACGCCGGCCGGGTCGGCCGCGTTGCACGCCGACGGGGCGGGCCGAAGTGTCAGTTGACCGAGAGCTTGTCGACCGTGGCCTTGTAGGAAGGACCCGGGCTCAGCATCCAGAAGAGCACCCAACTCCCCTTTTTGCCCCCTAAAGAGAACGTGTGGTCGCTATAGATCTGGTCTTGACTACTGGTCGGCTTGCCCCAGCTGCCCCAGGGAACGAAGCGGTCGCCGACGAAGACCTCGGCGCTCCAGTCCTGCATCGGTGTCTTCACGACCAGGTTGTGGAGGATATGAGTGCCGTTGAGCTCGAGAGCGAGGCCGAGGCCACCGTAGTTGCCGAAGCGGGGACCTTTGTAGATTTCGCTCTGCCAATAAGTGCTGGGATTGTTGCTGGTCAGGTTGGGGAGCTCGTTCAAGTTGTCATTGGGCAGGTTCCCGCCCGTGGTCAGTTCCTTCACCGTGACGACCTTCAGCGGCTCCTCGGCCCCCGCGTAGGTGGCTGCCCCCTTGCCGCCCGGGGTGCGCCCGCCCGCATGCCCCGGCGGGCTGGTCACGAGCCCGCCCGGGTAAAGCAGGGCCACAGCCACGGCTGACCCTCCCGCGAGCAGGCCGGCCACGACAGCGCTGGCGAAACGCTTCTGGCGTCGGCGCCGCGCGCGTCCGCTCCTCGTCGCGGGCGGCGGACCTGACCTATCCTCACGCAGAGTGGCAGACGGTAGACTTTGGCCGGTCACAGAAACACTGTCGGTGAGGGTACCGGTCGGGGCTGCGGTTCGGGCGCTGCTGGAGCGGGCGGCAGGTCCAAGATGCAAGAAGGCTCCTGGTCCGTTGGCAGGCGCGCCCAGGTCCTTGCCCAGCTCGGCCAGGGCCTGGAGAAGGTCGGCGGCCGACGCCACACGTTGCTCTGGCTCCTTCACAAGAAGCGAAGCCACCAGGTCCACGAGCGGCCGAGGAAGGCCGGGACGGGCATCTGCGAGCGAAGGCGCAGGCCGTTGCACGTGGGCCAGCGCCGTCGCCATGTCCGTCCCTTCCTCCAGGGGAGCCCGGCCGGCCAGCATCTCGAACATGACGACGCCGAGCGAATAGAGGTCGGCGCGCGCGTCGGGCTCCCGGCCCTGGACTTGCTCGGGGGACACGTACTTCGGGGTCCCGAGCAGCGCGCCTTCTGCCGTCAGGTCCCCCCGGCTCGCCGTGGCCTTGGCGATCCCGAAGTCCGCCACCTTCACCTGTACGAGACCGGCACCCCCGTCGCGGAGCAGCACGTTGGCCGGCTTTATGTCCCGGTGCACGAGGCCCTGCGAGTGTGCGTAGGACAAGGCGTCCGCGACCTGCGAAACGACAGCCGTCACGAGGCGCGGGTCCATAGGCCCGCAGCGCCGCACCAAGTCTCGCAAGGTCTCCCCGGGGACGAGCTCCATGACTATAAAGGCGGTGCTCGGCCGCTCAGCCCAGTCGAGCTCTCTGGTGCCGGACGCGAACTGGGGGAGCGGCGCCGTGCCGTCCAGCGGCTCCACCCCGGCGTCGAAGATGGCCACGATACCAGGGTGCACCAGGCGCGCCGCCGTGACTGCCTCACGCCTGAACCGCTCCTGGAGGACCGGGTCGGCCGCCAAGTGAGGGAGGAGCAGTTTGAGGGCGACGGGGCGGGACAGGACCTCGTCGCGGCCCTCCCAAACTTCCGCCATCCCGCCTCGGGCCATAAGGCGCAATAGATGGTAACGCCCGGCCAAGGTCCGTGGGACTTCAGGTGCGAACCCTACCACCACCCATCAGGCTACAGCTTGGCCGACAGACGCAGTGTGCACCCAACCACCAGGGAATGCTGAAATCTCCCTTACGGCTCGGGGCTTGCCGCGACCCAAGCGACGCCGATCGCTCCCGGGCCGGCGTGGGTACCGATAACGGGGCCGATGTCGGCAAGGATTTTCGGCTCGAGAGAAACGATATCTGCTATCAGCGTGACGAACTCGTCAAAATCTGCGGCTTCGGCACCCATTATCGCGAGACGCTCCACCGGCCCCGCCGCACGCAGCTTGCCTGCCAGATAGCGGAGCGATTTCGCACGCGTCCGTTGCTTGGACTCACCCTCGACGACGCCGTCACGAACTTCTATCACAGGTTTTATCGACAAAAGGGCGCCAAGAGCGGCGGCGGCCCCCCCGATGCGGCCCCCCCTCCTCAAGTTTTCGAGAGTATCGATGGCACCGAAGACGGCGAGCCGCCGCCTCGTCGACTCCGCGGCCGAGAGGACCCCGGCCAGGTCCTTTCCTTCGCGAGCCGCCTCAGCCGCTGCCACTGCGACCAGGCCTTCACCCATTGTGGCGCTCCGGGAGTCGAAGACTTCCACCAAGAAGCGCGGCCGCATTTCTTTGGCAGCCCGGCTGGCGGAGTCGAAGGTAGCCGATAGCCTCGACGAGATCGTGACACAGAGTGCTGCGCTGGCACCGCTCGCGGCCGCCGACTCGAAAGCGGTGTGGAAAGCCCCCGGTGCCGGCGCGGCAGTTTCAGGGAGAGCTCCCCCGCTCGAGCACAGCCGCCAGAACTCCTTGGTGGAGAGCTCCTCGCGGTCCACGAACTCCTTCGACCCGAAGCGGACATGGAGTGGCACCAGCGAGATGCCGTAGCTTTGCGCCAGCTCTTCTGGAAGGTCGCACGCGGTGTCGCAAATTATCCTTACGGTCACGGGGCTCCTTGGCAGGTGGGCAATGTCGACGCGGGGCGTTACCAGCAGCTTTGGCGCCTCGAGCTTAGCGGAGCCGCGGGCGTCACGCCTCGTTGGCCCCGCCGGGGAGCCTGGCCGCGCCGGCGGGAGCGGTGAGCGCCCGCCAACGTTCGGGGAGGCGGCGTAGTTCCTCGATGCCGAACCAGCGCGCCGTGACCACGAAGACCCCCACCCCCACTGCTACCGCCAAGACGAGCCGGCCCACACCCAAGGCGAACGAGCCGGTAGGAGGCACGAGAGCGAGCACCAAGGCGACAGAACCGGCCATGACGGCTGTGGAAACAGCGGTCTTCGAAAACCAGGCCAACGGGAAAGCGAGGGCGATGCTCTGGCGCAGGCGCAACCAGGCCAAGGGCAGGGTCACCGTGTAAGAGCCGATCCACGCCAGCGCCAGCCCTTTTACCCCGACAACAGGATAAAGGCAAACCGCGCCGACGACAGTGAGGGCGTTTTCCAAGACGTACAACCAGAACATCGAGCGAGTGTCCTGCTTCGCCTGGAAGGCGCGCATGATGAGCAGGTAAGCGCTGAACCCCGGCAAGCCGAGGGCAAAAATCGCGAGCAGCGTCCCCGTGAGCTCGGCGGAAGCCACGCTCAGGTGGCCGTGTGCCAGCGCCACCACCACGGTTGGGCGCGCCACGAGCGCATAGCCGACTCCACCTGGCAGCAGGAGCACGATCGTCACCCGAGCCGCGCGGGCCAGCTGTGCGCCGAACGCCGCGGTATTGCCGAGTGACCAGCGTTCCGCCAGGTCGGGCGCGACCGCGTACGCTATCGACACGGCCACCACGGCGTAGGGGAGCAGCATAAAGGCGTAGGCGTAGCTGAAGGCGGAAAAATCCCCCCGCTTGTTCTGGGCGAGGACAGCCACCAACGCATAGGAAAGCTGGTTGGCTGCGACGGCCCCGAGCGTCCACCCCGAAAGTCGTCCGATCGCCCGGAGGGCGGGGTGGCCGGGCGCCCAACGCGGGCGGAGCGGTACTTTCGCCCTGAAGAGCGCTGGGAGCTGGGCGATGAGCTGGGCGAGGTAGCCAACCGTCGTCCCGATCCCGACGACGGCCACCGCGGCCGCATCTTGGCGGTAGCCGCTTATAGAGCTAGGCCGCACCATCTGGTCGGCGACGACAAGCGCTCCAATCGCTACGAGGTTGGCCAGCACGGGGCTGAAGGCCACCGAGGCGAACCGCCGACGAGCGTTCAAGAGGGCGGTCGTGACTGTGATCAGGCCCATGAACAGCAACTGGGGCGCAAAGAGGCGGAGCCAGTTCGTCGCGAGCGCCCGTTCGGCCCCGACTTCGGGCCCTCGGGCGTCCAAGAGGAACAGCCGGACGATGAGGGGTGCTGCCAACCAGAACAACACGGTGGCGGCCACGAGCGCCACCGTGAGGAAGCTCACGATGGCCGGGACGGCGTCGTCATCGTCGCGCGAGCCGCTGCGGGAGAGGGACTGCATGAGCACGGGCAGCAGCGTCGCCGACAACACCCCCCCCAAGAGCAGGTCGTACACCTGGTTTGGCACCGTGTTGGCTTGGTTGAAGGCGTCCGCCAAGCGGCCTTGGCCGAGGACCCACGCAACGGCGAGCAAGCGGGCGAAGCCTGAGACCCTGGACAAGACGGTGCCCGCCGCCATGACCAAGGCGCTACGGGCAGGGGCTGTCGCCGTGGGCGCGGCGGCAGGCGTCCCCGCCGCCTGTTGCTCCGCCATTGGCCCTGGGGGCGGCGGCGTCCGTGGCCCCGGTACGAGGACGCCGGGCAAGACCGTAAGGAACGGCGCCACATGGACAGGCGTAGGCGAGGGGTACGGCGCGCGCGGCACCGGCGGCGGGGGAGGCGGCGGGTAAACCACCGGCCGGGTGGGAGGACCGGGCGCCGTTACGCCCTGCTCCACGCTCAAACCGGCAGCCGCCCGTCCTCAACCGACTCGACCGGGCGTGGCACGAGGCGACGAGAGCGGCGGCCGTGTCGAGCGTTGCGCACCCACCAGACCACGAGGAACAGGGCAGCCCCTACCATGAGCAAGAGGCCGACTCCCGACACGGCCGTGGAGCGGATCGTGTCGCTGCCCCCCGCAACGAACGAGCCGCTCGGCGTCTCGATCTCGAGGGAGAGCTGGAACGCCCCGGGTGTGCGCACCGTGACGGGTACCTCGAAGGTGGTGCTGGCATGGACCAGGTGGAGGTCACATTCCTCCGAACCGGGGTTGAAGGCGGTACAACTCCCCGCTGGGAAGCTCCCACCAAGAAAGCTGAGCTCCTCGCTCGAGAGTACCAAACGTACGTGTGCCACCATCCCGGCGCCGGAGATCACGGTCAGAGGCAGGCGCCCGCGGCGTGAGGTGAGCGTTATCGACGTCGAAGAGGGGAGGTGGACCTTGTGAAGTTCGGCCTCGGCCGAGCGCCCCACCCCGGCGATGATCCGAGAGCGCTGGCGCCCGCTCCACACAGACGATGTACTTACGAGCAGCCTCTCCTGGAGGCCGGTGACGAACGTGGATCCGTTCCCGAAGACCTCTGCAGCATCGGAGACGGCGACCTGGGCGGCGCCCAGCTGGCTGGCCCCGGCCAGTGGTCGCGTGCTGGGCGTGCCCACCACCTGCCTGACGAGCGGGCGCGTGCCCGTCGTCGCCACCGGGACCGAGCCGAAGGCCTGCTGGAGCGTCACCGCGCGGAGCAGCGGGTTGCCCTCGAGCCCCGCCAGGAGGACCGAAAGGAACGTGGGGTCGATAGTGGTGCCGGCCGGGGGCAGCATGACCACCCCCCGAGGGTCATTGGGTGCCTCGAGGTCGATCATCGCCAGCTCGGCGAGCACCTGGTTTGCCAGTAGCACGGACTGCCGACCGCTCGACGCCTCGGCTATACGCGAGGCGAGCTCGCTGTCTGCCCCGAAGACAAGGAGTTGGCTGCCCCCCGCTTCCAACTTGGTGGGTTGGGCAAAAGTGAGGCGCTGGTACTCCGACGGGAGCGGGGAGAGCGCGCTCTCGGGCACGGCTACCTGGGTGACACCCATCGAAGAGAGGGCGCCTAGAGCGGCCTGGTCGACTTCACCAGAGAGCGCCCAGGTGTTGGGCGAGGGGGGAGCACCAAGGAGCGCGGTCACGGTCGCGTCGCCAGAGGCAAGCTGCTTGGACAGCTCGTCCTGGAGGCCCGAGCTCATCAGCGACCCGATGTCGACCGGGAGGGTGGTGGTGGGCAGGAGCTCGTCGCCATTTCTCACCACCGCTGCGCGGAGCTGGCTGACCGCAGCCTTCGTCGCGCTGCCGGACTCTTCCATCGCCTCCAGCGTCGAAGCGGACCCCTGAACCGTCACGGCCGCCTTGTGGGCAGCCAGCTGAGCGATGTCCGCTTGGAGCACGCTCGCAGCAGCAGCTGGTACCTTCCCTATGGCACCCGTGCGGCTCACCGGCACCTTTGCAGCGATGGGGACCACGAGGGAGACGCCAAGGTGCTCGTTGAAGCTCTTCGCCCCGTTCGCCGCGTAGACGAGGAACGTCGTGAGCGGCTTGCCCTCGGTCAGGCCTTGCTTCTGCAAGAACGCCTGCACCGGGTAGACACCCGTCGTCCCGAGCGACAGGCCCCCGGCCGGCGAGTTGACCGGGAGATCCAGCTCCGCCCCGCCATCCGGGCCGCGCGGCAGGTCCGCCAGGGGGACCGGCGCGCCCTGGTAGCCCGGTGCGGGGAAGGTCCCGGCGAGCTCCTGTTGGAACTGCGAGCGCGTGGTCAGCAAGGGGTACACGTCCACCGCCAGGGTCTCGTTCGCGGGGTCGCTCGCCGTCACGGCGAGGTCCAGCTGGAAGACGCTCCGGCCAGGGCCGACCCAGGTGCTCTGCGAGAGGAGCTGCAACGAGTCGTGGCCCTTGGCCACCGTCGCGCGTGGCACCGGCCGAGCCGCAGTGGGCGCCGGCCACACCCACACCGACCAGGTGGCGCACACCGCCGCTGCAGCAACACGGAACGCCAGTGCACGACCAGCCGGGCGCCTCAAGGCGACCCGCCCCTCAGGCGCTCCCGAGGCTGGAGGCCAAAGCCGGCCGACGTTACCCCGATGCCGTCCAACCTCGTCGAGAGCACGCATAGCCCCCTCGGGTCCTCGTGGAAGCCGACGCTGCGGTAAAGGGAGAGGGCCGCCTCGTTGCCCATCTGGGTGTTGACCGCGACCTGGAAGGTGCCCACACGACGCAACCAGTGAAGGCCGTCCAACAAAAGCTTTTTGCCGACACCGTGCCCCTGGGCGGCCGGGGCAACGGCCAGGCGCTGGACGAAGCCGCGGCCGGCGGCCGCCCCACAGATCGCATAACCGAGCACGGACCCCCGCTTCCCCAAGGCGACCCTGAACCGGCTCTCGGGGGTGGCAGCGACGGCCTCCCTCAGCCCGGCCCGGTCGAAGCGCCAGAACGCAGAGAAGGCCATGGCATCGACCTCGAGGGCCCTCGCCGTCCGCAGCCAGCCCGCGCGCCGCACCCTAGGCCGAGGGGGGAGCGGCGGGAGCTCCACCGCCTTGTCCAAGATGAGGAGGTGGAGCTTCTCGTGGACCGTGAACCCCGCGTCGAGGAAGCCGCGCTGCTCCTCTGGGGACAGAGCCCCCGTCACGACGTTTTGGAAACCTCTCTCACCCAAGAGCCCGAGGCAGCGCCGCACGAACTCACCCGAGGGCGGCGGCGCATCGGTGACCGGCGAGACGAAGGCAACCGACGCGTCCGTGCGCCACGGGCCGGTCCGAACACACTCGGTTCCCCAGCGGATCAACCCGGTTGCGGCGGACATGTCGGTTGCGAAGCTTCGATCTGGTGGTCTACCTGGCTCGCCAGCGCGAGCGACAGCCTACAAGGCCAACGGGGCCCGGAGGCGCTCATGCTGACGCCCTGGCCTGCCGATACCACATCGGTGATCGACCTTCCCGCCGTCCTGAGCCATGTCGTGGAACAGGGAGCGTCCGACCTGCACCTGAAGGTCGGCTCGCCCCCGCGCGTCCGTATCAACGGCGATCTCCGTGCGACCCCCTTCCCCCCGGTGAGCCCCGAGGAGCTCGAGGAGCTCGTGCAAGTCGTTGTCCCGCAAGAGCGCTTCGAGGAGTTCAAGGCGACGGGCGAAGCCGACTTTTCCCTGTCGATGAGCGGGCTCGGGCGTTTCAGGTGCAACGCGTTCCGCCAGCGGGGCACGGCCGGCCTCGTCATGCGGCGAGTACTGCCCAGCGCGTTGTCAGCCACCGACCTCGGGCTGCCGGCGGTGGTCACCCGTCTCGCCGAGGAGCAGCGCGGCCTGGTCCTTGTGACAGGGCCCACCGGGTCGGGGAAAACGACGACCCTCGCGGCAATGATCGACCACATCAACAACAGCCGGGCGGCGTGCATCATCACCATAGAAGACCCGATCGAGGTGCTCCACCGCGACAAGATGTCCATAGTCAGCCAGCGTGAGATCGGCACCGATACCAAAGACTGGTCCCAGGCTATGCGCAGGGTCCTGCGCCAGGACCCCGACGTGATCTTGATCGGGGAGATGCGCGACCCAGAGACGGTACAGGCGGCGCTGTCAGCAGGCGAGACCGGTCACCTCGTGCTCTCGACGCTCCATACGATGAACGCGACCGAGACCATCAACCGCATCATCGACTTCTTCCCTCCCTACCAGCAGCGCCAGGTGCGGGTCAGCTTGGCTTCGGTGCTCCGGGGCGTCATCAGCCAGCGGCTCGTGCCGAGGTCCGACGGCGTGGGCCGTTGCGTGGCGGTAGAGGCCATGGTGATGACGGGACGCGTTGCCGACCGGATCCTCGACCCGAACGGCGGGTCGGGCGAGACTATCGAAGACGTGATCGCCGATGGGGAGTTCCACGGCATGGTGACCTTCGACCAGAGCCTCTTCAACCTCTTCAAAGGGGGCGAGATCTCGCTCCGTGCCGCCCTCCAGGCGGCGACCAACCCCCACGACTTCCGCGTCGCGCTCCAGACAGCGGGGCTGCTCCCAGCCGTCTAGCCTGGGCGCCCGGGTGGTGGGGGCTACAGCGCCGCTCCTGGCCGTAGGCTCTGGCGTCGTGGTACCCAAGCGCCTCACGAAGACCCTGGAGACGGCCGTCCAGCTCGCCGGCCTTTTCGAGGCCCGCGGGGCCCGGCTCTACCTGGTAGGCGGGGTCGTGCGCGACGCCGTCCTCGGTCGCCTCGAGCCAGGAGCCGACCTCGACTTCACCACCGACGCCCTCCCGTCGCTCACCGAGGAGATCCTCTCCTCCTGGGCTGACGCCGTGTGGTCCCAAGGCAAGCGCTTCGGCACGATCGGGGCGCAACGCCACGGGCGTCGCTTCGAAGTCACCACTCACCGTGCCGAGGCCTACGCGCCCTCCTCCCGCAAGCCCAAGGTCAAGTTCTCGACCGCACTCGAAGCAGATCTCTCGCGACGCGACTTCACCGTTAACGCCATGGCGCTCTCGCTCCCCGACTTGAAGCTCGTGGACCCCTTCGACGGGGTGGCGGACCTGGCTGCCAACAGGCTCCGCACGCCGCTCGCACCCGACGTGTCCTTCACCGACGACCCGCTCAGGATGCTACGGGCCGCACGCTTCATTGCCGGCTACAACCTCGTGCCCGAGCCGGGCCTTGTCGCCGCCGTCTCGAGCCTGCACACCCGCTTGGATATCGTCTCCGACGAACGCGTGCGCGACGAGCTCGACAAGCTGATCGTCGTCCCGGACCCTTCGTCTGGCCTCTGGTTCCTGGTCGAGACCGGCCTCGCCGAGGAGTTCCTCCCCGAGCTCCCGGCCCTGGCCCTCGAACAAGATCCTCTCCACCGCCACAAAGACGTGCTAGCCCACACGATCGCCGTCGTCCAGCGGGCCAAGCCCGACCGCATAGTGCGCCTCGCTGCGTTGTTCCACGACATCGGCAAGCCCAAGACCCGTTCCTTCGGCCCCGGGGGTACTGTCACTTTCCACCACCATGAGCTGGTCGGCGCACGGATGACACGGGACAGGATGCGCGCCCTGCGTTACCCCGCGGAAGACATCGAGAAGGTATCGCGCCTGGTCGAGCTCCACCTGCGTTTCCACACCTACGCTATGGGCTGGACCGACAGCGCAGTGCGCCGGTACGTCCGCGACGCCCGCGACTTGCTCGCTCCCCTGAACGAGCTCACCCGTGCCGACTGCACGACTAGCAACCCAGCACGGGCCAGGTCGCTTACCGAGCGCATGGACAGCTTCGAACGCCGTCTCGGCGAACTGAAGGCCAAGGAGGAGCTGGCCGCGATCCGTCCCGACCTCGACGGGCGCGACGTCATGGAGCACCTCGGCATCCGTCCCGGGCCCCTCGTAGGGCGCGCCCTCGCCCACCTGCTCGAGGCGCGTCTCGAAGAGGGCCCCCATTCGCGCGAGGAAGCCCTCCGCCTGCTCGACGAGTGGTGGGCCAGCCAGCCGGAGTCGCAGAGTGGCAGCCCGGAGCGCGTCGACTAGTTGGCGCCGGGCGCCGGCTCTACTTCGAGGCCTGGCCAGCTAGCGAGTAAGCGTGCGTGACGTGGTTCCAGGCACAGTTCGGGCACACCTCTACGACGTAGCAGTAGAGGTTGCGACCGTTGCTCGCCAGCTTCGCCAGGTCCGACTCGGAGGTTACGCAGCGCCCGCCGGCAGGGAGCCTCTGCCCGAAAACGTAAGAGACTAGACGCAGTTTCACGTCCTCGCATATGGGGCAGTCCTCTCGAGACTCCTGGCCCACCCCTTCTGCGGCGCGCATGAGTTCGGGGTGCGCGTCACAGATTTCGAGGCGCGACAGGTGGCCCTTCTTGTACTCGCCAACGACCGCGTTACGCGCGAGCCGGTAGTCGACATCGCCGAGCACCTGCAGCGCCGGTACCGCGTCCGCGGCCCTGAGCACGGGCTTCACAGCCATAAGGCCACCACAGACCACAACAGTACCGGCGGCAACGCACTTGTCGACCCTGCCCAACCCGGCCCCAATGGTTGGACATATCGGCTCGATACATCGAGTGATAACATGAGGCGGTGCTCGAACTGGCCGTGCTCGGGTTGTTGAAGGAGCACGACCTGCATGGCTACGAACTAAGAAAACGACTGGGAGACCTGCTCGGTACGGGCGCGGCCGTGTCGTTCGGATCTCTTTACCCCGCGCTCTCGAAGCTCGAGGCTGCGGGGGCGATCAGAGTGGTCACGCCTCCCGGCAACGCCGGCGGGCATTCCGCCACGATGGCGGGGCGCGTCCCGGGGCGGAAGCGCAAGGTCTACGGCATCACGACTGCCGGCTCGGCCCTGTTCCAACAGCTGCTCACAGAGCGCCGGAGCGCTCCCCTCGACGAGCGCTCTTTCAGCCTCCGATTGGCCTTCGCTAGCTACCTCTCCCCCGAGCTACGCCTCGGCCTGCTGGAGCGCCGGCGCACCCTGCTCGCAGAGCGCTTGGCGGAGCTCGCCGCGACCACCGGTAAGCCCAGGGGTAACCGTTACGTGCAGCTCTTGGCCGAACGCGAACGAGACAGCTTGTCGCGCGACCTGTCCTGGCTAGACCGCCTCATAACAGATGAGCGCGCCATGGGTAGGCTGGCCGTCCACAACTAAACCAATCGACTCGCCAAACGACTGCCCTAGGTGCAGGTTCTTGGCCCAACCGGCGCCTTACGCCGGAGCACGGCTCGGGCTGCCCGCCGGCACCAGGTGCCCGGTCGCCAACGCGTTGGTGGTCACACCCCCGTGGCATGCTGAGAGGGATGCAACCATCGCAGGCGTCAGCTACCATGGCAAGGACAATTTGCAGGCCCTGCTCCGGACAGGCCGGAGCCTCGGTGCCGGTGTTGCCGCGCACCCAGCCCAAAGGGAAAGGTAGGTGAGCCGCCCGTGCGGCCCTATGAAGTCATGGTCATCTTCGACGCCAGCCAGGAAGACGACGCTATCCGATCGCGAGTCCAGCACTACACCGAGCAGTTGAACGCCGCCGGCGCCAAATCGGTCAAGGCAGACAGCTGGGGCAAAAGACGCCTCGCCTACCCCCTACGTCACCGCAACGAAGGCTACTACGTGGTCATCGAGGCAAACGCGGAGCCTTCAGCCATTGCTGACCTCAGCCGGGCGCTCGAGCTTGCCGACGAGGTCCTCCGGCACAAGGTGATCAGGCTCCCGGACCGGGCCGCCGGTAGGTCGAGACCGGCAGCGCCAGTCGACCACACCACCGAAGTGAGCACAGAGACCAAGGGAGCATAAACATGGCACAAGACAACACGGTCACTATCGTCGGCAACCTCACACGCGAGCCCGAACTACGTTTCACGCCGAGCGGCCAAGCCACGGCCAGTTTCGGCGTCGCTGTCAATCGCACCTGGACAGACCGCGCCAGCCAGGAAAGGCGCGAGCAGACCTCCTTCTTCGACGTCGTGTGCTGGGGGACCCTGGCCGAAAACGCAGCCACCAGCCTCTCCCGTGGCACCCGCGTGGTCGTGACCGGACGCTTGGACCAGCGCACCTGGGAGACCCAGGAAGGTGACAAACGCTCCAAAGTGGAGATAACGGCCGACGAGATAGCGCCGAGCCTGCGCTGGGCAACCGTCCATGTGACCCGCAATGAGCGCCGCAGCCCTGACATCGCCAACGGTGACGCCAATGCGGCCCACGAGCCTACGTTCCAACGCGCGCCATCAGAGCCCGCACCCGTCGCTTACGCGTCGAGCCCGCCAGGCGGCTACGGTGCCAGCGGCCCGAGCACCGCAACCCATGACGACGAGGAGCCCTTCTGAGCGCCATGGCAAAACCCACAGACAGGAAGCGCACCAAGGAAACGCGCACGCGCGGCGGCAAGAAGAAAGTTTGCGCCTTCTGCAAGGAGCGAGCCGAGCGGGTCGACTACAAAGATGTCGCCAACCTACGCCGCTTCATGAGCGAAAGAGGCAAGATCCGTTCCCGTCGCGTAACAGGCAACTGCGCCCAGCATCAGCGCGACGTCCAGGTTGCCATAAAGACCGCCCGCGAGCTCGCATTGTTGCCGTACCTGCAGCGCACCGCAAGCGACCGGGGCCTCGGGAGGGCTCGAACTGCGGCCGGCTCGGAGACGGAGTACGAAAGCGCCACCGAGGAGGCAGCAACGACCAGCTACGACGAGGCACCGAGTGCTGGTTATCACGAGGCTCCCGCCGAGCCCGAGTTCGCCGAGGGCCCCTGATGCGCGTCCTCTTGCGCTCCGAGGTCGCAAACCTTGGCAAAAGGGGCGACATCTGCGAAGTTGCAGATGGTTATGCCCGTAATTACTTGCTCCCCAAGGGTTACGCGATAGTGGCCAGCGAGCAGTTGGACGCTCAAGCCGCAACGATGAGGCGGGCACGGGAGATAAAAGACGCGCACGACCGCCAAGCCGCAGAAACTATCGCTCGCAGCCTGGTGCAGCAGGTTATCCGGCTCCCCATGCGCGCAGGCCCGGAGGGAAGGCTCTTCGGCTCCGTCACGGCAGCCAATATCGTCGAGGCAATTGCCCAGCAGGCGGGCCTGGAGATCGACCGGCACAAGGTCCACTTGGCCGAGCCCATCAAGAGCTTGGGCACCCACGAAGTGCCAGTACGGTTACACGCGGAGGTCGAGTTCCCGGTGACCGTCGAGGTAACTCGCGCCTGACCCTACGGCTCCGCCCTTCTAGTCATGCCATCCACGGCGGGGGAACGGCCTTCCCCCGCCGTGGCACCAGTTTACACTCGGGCCATGTTGGCAAACCGGGTGAAATGGTCCAAGAAGGCCAGCTGAACAGTCCCTGTCGGACCGTTACGGTGCTTGGCTATGATCACTTCGGCGCTGCCCTTATCCGGAGAATCCTTGTTGTAGACCTCGTCGCGGTAAATGAAGAGCACCACGTCCGCGTCCTGCTCGAGGCTCCCCGACTCGCGCAAGTCCGCCAACATCGGCCTCTTGTCGGCGCGGCTCTCGAGTGCCCTCGACAACTGCGACAGCGCCACCACGGGCACCTCTAACTCGCGCGCCAGGATCTTCAAGCCTCGGCTCACCTCGGACACCTCGAGCTGGCGGTACTCAGGTGAACTGCTCTTGGTCGACATGAGCTGCAGGTAGTCGACCACAATGAGGCCCAACCCCTCCCTGCTCTTCAACCGGCGGGCCTTAGCCCTGATCTCCATAACCGTGAGGTTGGGGTTGTCGTCGATGAACAGGGGCGCCTCACCCAGCTTGCCCATCGCAGCCACGACCTTGGGCCAATCAGACTGCAGCAAGCGCCCGTTACGCATGCGCGAGGAGTCAACTCGAGCTTCGGAGCAGAGCAGCCTCTGGGTGAGCTCGAGGTGGCTCATCTCGAGAGAGAAGAAGAGCACAGGCTCGCGCTTGTCCATGGCGGCGTGCGCAGCGGCACCGAGGGCGAACGCGGTCTTACCCATGGACGGCCTTGCACCGACGATCACGAGCGAGCTTCGCTGCAAACCTGAAAGCCTCTCATCGAGGTCGAGGTACCCCGTAGCCACACCGGTTATGGAGTCACCTCGGTTGTACAGCGCCTCCAGGTGGTCCAGGCTCGCGGCCAGCAACTCCCGGAGCGGCTTGAGGGAGTCCGTGACGCGCCGCTCTGCTACGTCAAAAACCATCGCCTCCGCCTTGTCGAGCGTGGCCACCACGTCGTCAGGCAGGGCGTAACCCATCTCAGCGATCTCGCCAGCCACACCGATCAGTCGGCGCAACAGGGCATGCTCCTGGATTATCCGGGCATAGTGGGCCGCGTTAGCGATGGCTGGAGTATTGGCTTGTAGCGCCACGAGATTACCCGGCCCGCCGGCGGCCTCGAGTAGGTCCGCGCGCCGGAGCTCGTCCGCGACGGTCACCGGGTCAGCTGGCTCCCCCTGTGCGTAGAGCGAACAGATCGCATCGAAAATGTGCGCGTGCGCCGGACGGTAGAAGTCTTCGGTGTTGCACGTCTCCACTGCCGCCGAAATGGCGTCACGCGACAGCAGCATCGCCCCGAGCAACGACTCCTCTGCCTGCAGGTCGTGCGGCGGCACACGGTCAGCGCGAGACCTCGTCAACTGGGGCCGGTCGCGGATGTCGGTCACGGGTCTGGCCATGGCCTACCCACCCTGCCCGCCGGAGCCTGTGGGCCACCAGTGGTGAAAGCTGTGTATTTCTAGTGGAAAACCTCCCACGCCATGACCGGGAGAAGCCCAGCAGCCCGGTCGCCCCCCCGCTGCCCCCGGCACAGAGGCAGTCTCTTGTCCCTTCATGACTCCTTCTCCTGAGCCTCCCCCACGGTCGAATGCCACAGATGCAATTATAGCGAACTTCTGTTCCCTACACTGACTAGCACCCTACTCCTCGGCCTGCCGCTCCCGACGCAGCCCGGCCCCTTCCCGAGGTCCCCGTGAGGTGCTAGCCTCTAACCCCTACGACCTTTCGGCATAGTTGCGGCGCACAAAGGAGCTGGCGCCCAGGGCTAACCGCCCTCCGCGGGGGGAGCCCAGCCCCCGCCACCATGCCGAGCCAGGTCGCCACGATGTGCCGACACAACCCATGTAATTGACAACGTTTGAGAGCAGTGAGCGGGAGATGAGTGACGTCGTACAGCTCTGGTCTGTTTGTTCCACCAATCTGCGTCACCAAGTCCCTGAGCCAGCCTGGAACGCATGGCTCGCCCCCCTGGTGCCTGTCGAAGTGTCCGGGCCGCGTGTTGTGCTCGCGGCCCCGAGCAAGTTCGTAAAGGACGTAGCGCTAACTCGTTTCGAAGACCTCATCAAAAAAGCGCTAGCCGACGCAGCCCACATCCCCGTTCAAGATGTCGAGCTCATCGTCGAGACCACCACTCCACTGGACTACGGGGTGGGCTCCTCGGTACCGGCCCCCGCCACACGGGTCCCGACGCCGACGCCCGAGGACCCCCGTCCCGAAACAACCCCTCCATCCCCGGGGGCCCTCGACCCACCAAGCCCCCAACCTCCCGACGCACTAGCCGCCCCGGTCCCCCCAGAGCTTCAGCCGTCACTGCTCGAGCCGGCCACAACACCAGCCTCATCGAACGCTGGGTTTTCGCAACGCGCAGACCGCAGGCTCCAACCCACTCTCAACGCCCGTTACACTTTCGAAGCCTTCGTCACTGGTGCATCCAACCGCTTCGCTCACGCGGCAGCCCAGCGCGTAGCCGAAGAGCCCGCAAAGGCCTACAACCCTCTGTTTGTTTACGGGAGCTCGGGCCTCGGCAAGACTCACCTGTTGCATGCGATCGGCAACTACGTCGTGACGCAGTTCCCAAACCTGCGCGTGTGCTATGTCTCGACCGAAACCTTCCTCAACGATTTCATCGAGGCGATCCGTACCAAGGGCCAAACCCCTTTCAAGCGTCGTTACCGCGCGTACGACGTGCTTTTGGTCGACGACATACAGCTACTCGAAGACAAGCACGAGACCCAAGAAGAGTTCTTCTACACCTTCAATTCCCTTTACGAGGCCGAGAAGCAGATCGTGCTTTCCTCCGACCGCCGTCCGAGAGCCATCGCGACCCTCGAAGACAGGTTACGCAGCCGCTTCGAATCGGGGCTCATCACCGACGTCCAACCGCCCGAGCTCGAGACGCGCCTCGCGATCCTGCGCAAAAAGGCCGAAGGCGAGAAGGTCCCAGTCCCAGACGACGTCCTCGAGCTCATTGCCAAGCACGTAACCGACAACATCCGAGAGTTGGAAGGCGCCCTCATCCGTTTGGCCGCCTTCGCGAGCATCCACCAAGTCAACGTCACCCTCCAGCTCGCACAAGAAGTGCTTTCCGAAGTCCTCGCCGCAAATACGTCCCGGCAAGTGACCCCGGGCCACATCCTAGAGGCCACGGCACAGGCCTACAACTTCAGCATCGATGACATCCGGGGCCCGAGCCGTAGCCGCCCCCTCGTGGCCGCCCGGCAGATGGCCATGTACCTCATGCGTGAGCTCACTGACTACAGTTTCCCCGACATCGCCAAAGAGCTGGGGGGCCGGGACCACACAACTGTTATCCACGGGTGGCGCAAGGTGGCTAGCCAAATGGGGGACAAGAAGCAAATCTACGACCAGGTCACCGACCTCATGCACAAGATCCGAGCCTCCGGGTGACCCGCTCGGTCCCTTGGGGGCGACCATGGGGGCACGCTGTGCCGGTAGCTTGTAATTACGTGTACCAGTACGCCTCACTGCAACGAGCAGCGCTCGCTCTCCACCTGTCTGTCCACCGGTCCTCCACAGGCTGGCCGGGGCCGTTAACCCCTCCGAGCTGGTCTTGGGACGGGTACGTCCCCAAATCCACAGGGCCTACTACGTCAAGATCTTTTAATTTCTTAAAACAGTAGAGGAGCACCCGCACAGTGAAACTCCGATGCGAACGAGACAGCCTTCTCGAAGCCCTTGCGCTGGCGGGCAGAGCTACTAGCGGCCGTCCTGTTGGGCCAGGGGCATTGGTGGGTACCCGTCTGGGCTTAACAGGTGACAGGCTAGAGGTGACGGGGAGCGACCAGGATCTAACGATCTCGACGGAAGTTTCGGTTGCGGGTTCGGGCGACGGGGTGGTGGTTGCTCCAGGCAGGTTGCTCACCGACATCGTGCGGTCGCTCGAGCCCGGGGCCGTCGTCATACAAGGTGACGACGACGAGCTCCACGTGTCGGGTGGACGGTCCGAGTTCATGCTGCGTGTCTACCGGGCGGGTGACTTCCCTCAACCCCCGCCACCGCTCGGAGGTAGCGTCAAACTGGTGACAGCCGGCTTGGCCGAGGCTTTGCGCCAAGTCATCCGGGCTGCTTCTTCTGAGAACTACCGGCCTGTGCTCACAGGTGTACTGATGGCTGCCGAGGCCGGGGGCATACGGATGGTGACCACGGACTCTTACCGTTTGGCTGTGAAGGACCTGCCTGGAGCCCATGACGTGCTGCGGGAAGACCAGCGCGTGCTTGTTCCCTCCCGGGCGCTCTCAGAGCTGCAAAGGTTGCTTTCTGGGGACGCGGAGGCTGTGGAGGTGCACCTCGGGGCACATGACGTACGCTTCGACGTGGGCCAGGTCCGGCTCATCGCCCGCTTGATCGAAGGTGAGTTCCCACCGTACCGCCAGCTCATCCCGTTCAACTACCCAAACAAGCTCGAGATCCCGAGGCAGTCGTTCTTGGACGCAGTGCAGCGTGTGAGGCTCATGGCCCGCGAGCCAGCCGCACGTGAGGCTCCGACACCGCTCCGGGTGATGCTCCGGTCCGATACCGTCCAATTGAGCGTGATCACCAACGAGGTGGGCCAAGCCGTCGAGGAAGTCGATGCCAAGTACGAGGGCGAGGAAATGACCATCGCTTTCAACCCCCAGTTCCTGGCAGACGGTATAGAGGCGGTTGCTGGAGACGAGGTCCTCCTGGAAGCCCAAGATCCGGTAAAGCCAGTGACTTTGAAGAGTGCCGACAGGGCTGACTACTTGTACCTGCTCATGCCTGTCAAGGTCGTCTGAGCCATAGGCCCAGCCGGCGAGCACCTGCGGTCTGTCTTGCCGTGTACATCGAGCACCTGGCGGTTTGGGATTACCGCAACTTCGGCCGGGCCGAGCTCTGGCCTGCGCAGGAGGGGGTTACTCTGTTGGCCGGCCCCAATGGGTCGGGTAAGACCAATCTTTTGGAAGCGGTAGGCTATGCAGCCTCTTTGCGCAGTTTCCGGGCATCGCCCACAGCGTCACTGGTCAGGGCAGGTTGCCAGCAGGGACTGGTGAGCGCTGCCGTGAGACGCGACGGGCGGGCCCTGCAATTGGAAGCAGAGGTGCTCGTGTCAGGAAGAGGCCGGTTGCGCCTCAACCGCCAAGCCGTGCGGCGGCCGGAAGACTTCGTTGGAGCTCTTCTTGTCACCGTCTTTTCGCCCGACGACATTGAGCTTGTGAAAGGGGGGCCTCAGGCGCGACGTGATTACCTGGACGCAATGATCGTCGCGCTTTCACCGAAGCTTGCCCTGGTGGCGGCAAACCTGGAGCGAGCGCTGCGTCAACGCAACGCTTTGCTGCGTTCAGCAGGCGGGGTTTTGCGGCCAGGGATGGAGGGAGTCCTCGACGTCTGGGACGACAAAGTAGCCGAAGCCGGGGAAGCTTTGGTTACGGCTCGTGAGCAGCTGGTGATGGCGTTGGTTCCCGAGGTCGAAGCGGCCTACCGTGAGCTCGGAGGGCGGGAAAAGGTGGAGCTGCACTACGAAAGGAGTTGGGACGGGGCGTTACTCGACGCGCTGCGAACGTCGCGCGCCCTTGACCTGCGCCGCGGTGTGACAGGGGCCGGCCCCCAGCGTGACGAGCTGCATTTTTGCCTAGATGGTCTCGTGGCGCGCATGCAGGCCTCCCAGGGCCAACAGAGAAGCCTCGCTCTCGCCCTGCGCCTCGGCGGCCACGCTCTGGTGACCAGGCGGCAGGGGACGGTCCCGGTGCTCTTGCTGGACGACGTGTTTTCGGAACTCGACGGACGTCGGAGCGCTGCTCTCGCCGCGTGCCTCCCGCCGGGTCAGGTGTTACTGACGGCAGCGGGAGCTGTCCCAGCCGACCTGTCGGTGGCGGCCGCCGCCGAGGTGAGCGCCGGGTCGGTGTTCTCGTCGCCCCCTGGTGGCGCGCACGGCCCCGACGGCTCGGAGGGGGTGCGGGATGGTTCCTGAAGACGCCGGGCCGGTGAGACCGGGGCCGGACCGGCCGGGGCAGGAGCGGCCGCCGGTGTGGGGAGCTCGACGCAGACGGGAGGCACGGGCTGGCGGGGACCCGCGACCAGTGGGCGCGTCGCTTCCCGAGGCAGCCCGCCTCTTGGGTGCGGAGGGTGCCTTGGAGCTGGCCTTGGTGCGCCGCGGCTGGGCAGCCCTGGTGGGCGAAGCCCTCGCGGGGCATTGCTGGCCGGTGCGGTTGGAGGGCGGTGTGCTGGTGGTTCGTGCGGACGACGGAGCTTGGGCCGCTGAGCTGCGGTTTCATGCCGTGACCGTGGTAAGGCGTGCCCACGGCCTGGTCCCTGGGATCGAGCGCCTCTCTGTCGGGGTCGGCGCTCGCAACGAGTAAATCTGGTAAAATGACACGGTTGGCGGCCGCGCAACGGGCTCTCTGACCAGGAAGGAGGCCAGTAGCTCGCCAATTCGTCGCGCGGCGTGCCGTACCAGGTACACGACTCCAAGGGACGAGGGTTTGACGATGACAACGGTCGAGGATCACGTGACAGCCGCGGGCGGCAGGTACTCGGCGAAGGACATGTCCGTGCTCGAGGGCTTGGAGCCTGTCCGAAAGCGTCCCGGGATGTACATCGGTTCGACCGGCCTGTCTGGGCTCCACCATTTGGTAGTGGAGGTCGTCGACAACTCGGTCGATGAAGCTATGGCAGGTTACTGCACCCAGATAGACGTGACCTTGTTGGTGGACGGGGGTTGCCGCGTCGTTGACAATGGCCGGGGTATCCCAACCGACGTCAATCCTCAGTACCGGCTTTCTGGCGTCGAAATAGCTCTCACTCGCCTACACGGAGGGGCCAAGTTCGGCGGGTCTGGCTACAAAGTTTCCGGTGGGCTCCACGGGGTAGGCGTGTCGGTTGTCAACGCCTTGTCACGCAGACTTGTGGTAGAGGTCGACCGCGACGGTTCTCGCTACAGGATGGAGTTCGTCGACGGGGGCAAGCCGCTCGGAAAGCTGGAGCTAGTCGGGCCTTCGCCCCGTGGTCGGCGTGGCACGTCGGTAACCTTCTGGCCCGACGCCTCCATCTTGGAGGAGGTCAACTTCCGTGCCCAGACCGTGATGGAGCGGTTGCAGGTGTACGCCTTCCTAAACGCCGGGTTGCAGATCAACTTCCGGGACGAGCGCGAAGGTGCCCCGGCCCCGATGACCTACTGCTACAAGGGCGGCATCGTCGACTTTGTAAAGCACCTCAATGCCTCCAAGGACCCGCTGTTCAAAAAGGTCGCCTACTTCAAGGTGGCCGAGGAGGGCGGCGAGGTCGAGGTCGCGCTCCAGTGGAACACCGGTTACAACGAGGGCCTTTATGGTTTCGCCAACGGGATCTCGACGATCGAGGGTGGCACCCACGTTGAAGGCTTGAAGAAGGCGCTGACCAACGTGGTCAACAAGTACGCGCGCGGCCGCGGTTTACTGAAGGAAAAAGAAGAAAACCTCCTGGGCGAGGACATCCGGGAGGGCATGTGCGCGATCGTCTCGGTCAAGCTACACGACCCCCAGTTCGAGGGCCAGACGAAGGCGAAGCTCGGCAACACGTCCATCCGTTCGCTTGTGGAGCGAGCCACCAACGAGAAGCTTGCCGAGTGGCTCGAAGAGAACCCGAGCGAAGGTAAGCTCATCATTTCCAAGGCAGTGCAGGCTTCGCGCGCGAGGGTGGCGGCCCGAGAGGCGCGCGAAGCGACCAGGCGCAAGTCCCCGCTAGAAGGCGCCGGCATGCCCGGCAAGCTGACGGACTGCCGGACGCGTGACCCGCGTGCCGCCGAGCTGTTCATAGTCGAAGGTGACTCAGCCGGAGGTTCGGCGGTCCGGGCGAGGGACCCCGAGACCCAGGCCATCCTGCCGATACGAGGCAAGATTTTGAACGTCGAGCGGGCGCGGCTAGACAAGATGCTCAAGAACAACGAGATCCAGGCGCTAGTCGCCGCCATTGGGGCGGGGGTTGGAGAGGAGTTCGAAGTTGCGAAGGTTCGCTACCACAAAGTCATCATCTTGGCTGACGCCGACGTAGACGGCAGCCACATACGGACTCTCCTACTGACGCTCTTCTTCCGCCAGATGAAGCCGCTCGTCGAAGAAGGCCATGTCTATTGCGCCCAGCCGCCCCTTTTCTCTACGGTCGTGGGGAAGGAGAAGATCTACCTGAAAGACGAGCCAGCTCGCCAGCGCTTCCTGGCTGAACACCCTAACCACAAGACCGAGTTCAGCCGGCTGAAGGGTTTGGGAGAGATGGACTGGGAGGAGCTTGGCAACACCACGATGGACCGGGCGCATCGCACGCTGCTAAGGGTCGACATCGAACAGGCTGCGATCGCCGACGAGGCTTGCAGCATACTAATGGGTGACGACGTCGAGCAACGCAAGCAGTTCATAATCGACAATGCCACCGAGATCAGGTTCTTGGACATATAGCCGATGACTGACGTCCTGACACCAAGTGGCGACGGAAGCGGGCCACCGCCTTCTGGGATCGAGCCCATAGAGATCAATGTCGAGATGGAGCGCTCGTTCCTCGAGTACGCGATGTCGGTCATCGTCTCGAGGGCGCTCCCCGACGCTCGCGACGGCCTGAAACCGGTCCACCGGCGGATCTTGTACACGATGTACGTCCAAAACTACCGCCCGGACAGGCCGTTCGTAAAGTGCGCCAAGGTGACGGGCGAAACGATGGCCAGGTTCCACCCCCACAATAGCCTCGCTATCTATGACGCCTTGGTCCGCATGGCGCAGCCGTTCAGCCTGCGCCACCCGCTTATCGATTTCCACGGTAACTACGGCTCCCCCGATTTCCCGCCTGCCGCGGAACGCTACACGGAGTGCCGGCTGTCCCCCCTTGCGATGCACATGCTCGAAGGCATCGACGAGGAAACCGTCGACATGGGACGCAACTACCTAAACGACGAGGACGAGCCGACAGTCCTACCTTCTCGCTTCCCGAACCTGCTCGTCAACGGGAGCCAGGGAATAGCGGTCGGGATGGCCACCAACATCCCGCCGCACAACCTGGCGGAGGTCATCGACGCGACCACCTACCTGATCGACCACCCGGACGCAACGGCTGATGACCTCATGCGGTTCGTGAAGGGCCCAGACTTCCCTACTGGGGCGCTGATCCTTGGCCGCCAGGGCATCATCGACGCGTACCGGACCGGGCGCGGGTCCATAAAGATGCGCGCCCGGGCGGAGATCCACGAGGCCAGGGGCGGCCCGGAGATCGTGATCACCGAGCTGCCGTACCAAGCCAGCCCGAAAGCCATCCAGGAGCGGATCGCCGAGCTGGTAAACAGCCGCGAGATCGAGGGGATAAGGGACATCCAGGACCTCTCGGCTGGTGTGCAGACAAAGATCGTCATACCGCTTAAGCGCGACGTCAACGCCAACGTCGTGCTGAACAATCTGTTCAAGCTCACGCCGCTCCAGACGAGTTTCGCCGTCAACATGGTCGCGCTGGTCAACGGCGGGCCGCGCACCCTCAACCTGAAGACCGCGCTGGAGGCGTACATGGCGCACCAGGTGGAGGTTGTAACCCGCCGTTCGGAGCACCGGTTACGGCGAGCGCGTGCGAGGGCCCACATCGTCGAGGGGCTCCTGAAGGCCCTCGACATGATCGACGCCATTATCGCCACTATCCGCCAGTCGGAGAGCCGAGCGACGGCACGCGACGCTTTGATGGCTGCGCCCTTCGAGTTCAGCGAGGTGCAAGCCGAGCACATTTTGGACATGCAGCTTGCTCGTCTCACGCGGCTCGGGCGTTCCGACCTAGAAGAAGAGATGGCCAAGCTCAAAGAGACGATATCCGAGCTCGAAGCCATCCTCGCGGACCGTGCCCGGCTGAACGGGGTGGTGAAGAGCGAGCTAACCAATATAAGGGAGCGTTTCAACAGCCCGAGACATGCGGTGATCGCGGTCGACCCCGGCGAGATGACCGACGAGGACCTGATCGAGGACGGGGAGCTCGTCGTCACGATGACGCGCGCCGGCTACATAAAGGCGGTTGCCGCGTCGACGTACAGGACCCAGGGACGGGGCACCCGCGGCATGCGGGGCACCAACCTGCGGGAAGCGGACATAGTGGCGAAGGTCATCCACACCACGGCCCACGCGTACCTGTTGTTCTTCTCCAACCTCGGGCGCGTGTACCGCCTGCGCGCCTTCGAAGTCCCACTCCAGGAGCGCACGTCGCGGGGGACGGCCATAGTCAACCTCCTCCCCCTGGCGCCGGACGAGCGCATCCAGGCGCTGGTAGACACCAGGGAGTTTTATTCCGACAGGTACCTGTTCTTCGCCACCAAGCAGGGACAAGTGAAAAAGACGGCCTTTTCGGAGTACGACCGCAGCCGCCGGGACGGCATCATCGCCCTCAACTTGCGCGAGGGAGACGAGCTCGTAGCTGTCGTGGTGACGGGCGGGGACGACGACATCTTCATGGTTAGCCGCTCGGGCCAGACGATCCGCTTCGCGGAGACTGACGTGCGGCCGATGGGCCGCGACGCCGCCGGCGTGCGCGGGATGGCTTTGCGCAGTGGCGAGGAAGTTGTCGCGGCCGACATCGCGCGCGATGAGAGCAGCATCTTGATGGTGACAAGTGCCGGCTATGGCAAACGGACCCAGCTGCACCATTTCCACCGCCAGGGGAGAGGTGGCCACGGCGTGCGGGGGATAAGGCTCAATTCGAAAAGAGGCAGCGTCGTCTCCGCCTTCACTGTGGGTCTCGAGGACGAGATACTCGTCATATCGTCGGCCGGCGTGGTCGTGCGCCTGGCGGCGCGCGACATCTCGAGCCAGGGCCGGGACGCGACCGGTGTGCGGGTGGTCAGCCTCGACCCGGGTCAACAGGTCGCCTCCGTCGCCTTGGTGTTGGCCGGCGAGGAGGACTAAGTGCAAAGCCGCCAGCGCTGGGCGCCGGTTAGAGGGGTCTAGGTGGCCGGCGAGAGCCAGCGGCGGACGGCTCCGACTGGAGCGACGCGAACGAGGGCTACAACGCCTCCCGTGACCGGTCCAGGGCCGTACTACCCACCCCCACGGCGTGGAGCGCCCTTCCAGGAGCCACCGGGCGGGGCCAGCCAGCCCCGCTCGCGGGCGCCGGGGGCACCTGGCCCCCCTCGGGCCACGGGGACCTCGCGAGCACCTGCGCCTTCGCGTGCACCAGCACCCTGGCCGGGCCCCCTCGAGGCCACCCAGCCAGTCTCGTCGTCACAAGGGCGGCGCCAGGCCGGGTCGCGCAAGCAGCCAGCGCGAGTAGCCCGTGGCGCCCGTAACCGCTGGACCGTGAGGCGGGTCAACGTCCTCTCCGTTTTCAAGCTGTCGGTCATATTTTATTTGTGTGTGCTCGTTGTCGTGCTGGTTGCCGGCGCCATCCTCTGGAACGTGGCGGAGTCCGCCGGCCTCATAGACAAGCTCGACAAATTGGTGCGGTCCCTTTTCGCCCTGAGCAAGTTCCAGCTGCACCCGCTCTCTGCGCTGCTCTGGGGAGGGGCGTTCGTGGCGGCGCTGTGCCTGCTCGGTGTGCTCGCGAACGTGTTCGTGGCCGTCCTTTACAACGTCCTTTCCGAGCTTGTAGGCGGTGTGCGTGTGGTCGTGGTCAACGAAGCCGAGGCTCGCCCCGGAGGCGTTGCGCCACGGGCGTCACCCGGGGGGCGCCCACCGAGGCAGCCGTAGCCCAGTAGTCTCGGCGGGGGGTGGCGTGCCTGGCCAGGTCGGGCCGGCGGCAACCACTGCTTGGGACCAGGGCAGGGCCGAGGGAGTAAAGCCGGGCCAAGCCCGTACTGGTGTCGTGGTCAGCGTGCTGGCTGGCGGGTGGTTGGGGTAACCTTGCACGTTGTCGGCGACGGCCCACCGCTCGTCCAGTTGTAAACAAGAGTGGTGGCCCCCGCGAGCAAGGGGCTATAGCTCAGCCGGTTAGAGCGCAGCACTGATAATGCTGAGGTCGGTGGTTCGATTCCACCTAGCCCCACGGGGAGGTCTTCACATTTGACCTCGAACCATCTTTACATTTGGGTGTGACCACCTGAAGCTTGTTGCCCAGGACGGGGCAGGTGCGTGCGTTCCCAAGGTCCCGCCGGACCGCTCGTCTGGCCCGGCCCCGGCTCACGCTCTAGGGCTGGGCGCCCCCGCGGGGGCGTCCCCGGTCAGGGAGGGGCATTGGCGCTCGCTG
>JAJYMB010000030.1 GCA_021787365.1 Actinomycetes bacterium
TGTCTTCCCTACGCTTGGGGAGAGAGCGGCCTGGGGTGAAGCAGGGCTTTCACTACGTCTGAGCGGCCGGCCATGAGCTCGCCAAAGATCGTCGGGCCCTGGTCGAGGTCGAACGAGGTCGCCCAAGACAGGTCGACCTCTGCAGCGAGAGCGACAGCGTCGGCAAAGTCACTGTGCGAATAGGCAAACGACCCGGCGATGCGCTTTTCCATCCGGATCATGTCGAGAGCGTCGAAGTCGGGCCCTGGGTCGAGCAGGCCGAGCCAGACCGCGGTGCCCGTGGGCGCCAGGTGCTCGAGCGAGGCACGACGCGTGGCTGTGGCACCCACGGCATCAACCACAACGTGGAACTCGCCGTCGAGCTCGCGGCTTGTCGCGTCGGCGCCGAGGCGCTTGGCAAGCTCCAGGCGCTCGGGCGAGATGTCCGTGATCGAGACCCGGGCACCGTAGTGCTTGGAGACAAGGAGCATGCTGAGACCGATGCTGCCTGCCCCCAGTACGCCGACGGTCGAGCCCGACGTCCCACCGGCGAGGCGCCAGGCGTGCAGCGCGTTGGCCAAGGGCTCGACCAAGGCGCCTTGCTCTACCGGGACGGGCTCAGGCAGCTTGTGGAGGGCACGCTCGGGCACGGCCACCCGCTCGGCGAAGGCGCCTTGGCGGTGGATGCCGATGATGCGGCGCTCGCGGCACACCTCGTTATGCCCGTCTCGGCAGAGGATGCACTGGCCGCAGCTGACGATGGGGTCCACGGCGACGCTGTCGCCACTTGGCGTCCTGGCAGAAAATTCGTGACCCATGACTAAAGGGGGTTGGCGGAACCCGGGCTTCGAGATACCGTGCAGTTCGCTGCCACAGATGCCGCAGGCTACGACTTCGACCACGACCTCGCCCGGCCCAGCCACGGGCTCGCCCACTTCTAGCAGCTCGACCGTACCGGGCTTCGTATATACCATCGCACGCACAGTCGCCTCAGTTCCTCCTTGCGATACCCCTGCCAAAGCCTACAGCACCTATCAATCTGGTCATTTCGGGATATCTGCCGGGGGTGACGCTTACGGCTGGAGGACGCGTGAGCGGCGCCTGGCGGCATCGGCTGCGTCTCATGGCCAGGCGGGGGCATTTCCGATGCCCACTGGTCGCCCGTGGGGCTTTGCGTATGCCTAACTCGCCGCCTCTGAGCTGCTCTTTTAGCCGAGCGGGCGACGGGGATCGAACCCGCATGACCAGCTTGGAAGGCTGGAGCTCTGCCATTGAGCTACGCCCGCGTCCCTCCCGTAGCCTACCAGACCGGGCGAGTTTTCCAGGGAGTAGCGGGTCGGGCGGTTCTGGACTGCCGTCAGGGAAGACGAGATCGCTGTCCGGGCGAGCGGTATCAACGTCGTCGAGTACAAGGTGGTGGCGTTTGCCATCGGTGCTTCTACGTCTGGCTGTGCGGGCCTCGACGAGCCGGCGGCGGGGACCCGCGGCCTGAAGCGGCACCCCGGCACAACTGCGTGCCGGCACACAGTGCACCGCTCCCGGGCGCACGTCTGCTAAAATGCCCGGAGCCGGATGAGTCCCCGGCGGGCCGAGCCAAGGCGGGCCCGAACCGCCCCAGCCAGGGGGCTGATGGCCTCTACGTGTACCGGGTGGCCCGGCCGCGTGGAGGTAAGGAGTTTGTCACAACCGGTGATAGCGCCGGCAGGAGTGCAGGCGCTCCAGGTGCTCACGGTCTTGTGCGGGGCACCGCTCGTGAGCGGTGTGACCTCGCACATCGAGGCACGCCTGCAGGGCCGGCGGGGGCCGCGGGTACTCCAGCCCTACTACGACCTGGCCAAGCTGTTCCGGAAGGAGACGGTGGTGCCGGAGGGCTCGAGCTGGGTGTTCCTGGCGGGGCCGGTCGTGGCCTTCGGCTGCTACCTGATCGTGCCTCTCCTCATCCCGGTGCTCACCACCTACGGCCTCCCGCTCGGCTACATGGGGGACATCCTGGGCGGGGGCATGGTGCTTGCGTTGGGCGGCTTCGCGGCTGCCCTGGCGGCGAGCGACTCAGGGGCGCCCTACGCGCAGCTCGGCGCCAGCCGGGCCATGACCTTCGGAGCGCTGACCGAACCCACGGTCCTTTTCGTCGTTTTTATCGTCGCGATGATCACGAGCACCGACTTGCCTTACGCACTGGCTGCGACCGTGCGCTCCACCTCGGAGGCCGTCCGCCCAAGCCACGTGCTGGTCGCAGCCGCGTTCTTCCTGGTCGTGCTGGCCGACACCGGTCGCATCCCTGTCGAGACCCACTCGGGGACCCTAGAGCTCGGCATGATCGACGAGGCCCGCACGCTAGAGCACTCGGGGGCGCCCTTTGCCCTTACGAAGTGGGGCTCGGCGATAAAGCAGCTCGTCCTCTACACCATCTTCATCAATGTGTTTGTCGCCCCTTGGGGGCTGGCCAGCTCGGGCAAGGTCGTCGACGTCGTGGCGGCAGTCCTTTCCCTGCTCGGAAAGGCACTGCTGCTAGGGGTGGTGTTCGCCGTGATCGACAACAGCTTTTCCAAGTTACGACTTTTCAAGATAACCGAGTACCTGGCGGCAGCGTTCTTGCTCGCCTGCCTCGGCGTCATCGTCTTTTACGTGGGAGGTGCCTGATGGGCCCTGTGCCTTCCGGCTACGCGAGCGGGGCGGACGTGGCGGCCCTTCTGGTGCTTCTCACAGAGTTCGCCATGCTGCGTGCCCCGCAATTGCGCTCCCAGGTCCGTCTGTACGCCTTCCAGTCGCTCGTGGTGGTCGTGCTGACGGCGGTCACTGGCGCGGTGAGGTGTCATCCCGACCTCTATATCCTTGCCGCGTTGTCGTTGCTGCTGAAGGTGGTCATCGTCCCCGCCCTCATGCTGCGCCTCCTCCGCGAACTAGACGTCGGCCAGCTCCACCATCCAGCTGGCGGTGGCGGCGGCAGCATGGTACTTGTCGCGATAGCAGTCTCGGTGTTTGGGTTCTTTGCCCTCCGCTCGCTCGGTTTCCACTCCAAGATCCTTCCCACGGCCACGTTGTCGGTCGCGGTGGCCGTGGTACTCGTGGCCTTCGTGCTCGTGGTCCTCCGCTCGGACGTCGTCTCCCAGGCGGTCGGGTTTTTCTCCGTGGAAAACGGTGTTTCGATCGTGAGCATGGCAATAGCCGCCGGGCTCCCCGTCGTGGTCGAGGTGTCGTTCCTTTTCGACCTGCTGGTAGCGGTAGTGGTCTTCGGGCTCATCATGCGCGCCCACCACGCCAGGGCTGGGACGCTTTCCACCGGCGCTCTGGACAGGTTGCGAGGCTGACCGTGCACCTAGTGCTCATCGCGCTATTCGTAGTGCCTTTGGCGGCGGTGGTGCTTTCCTACTTCGCCCCGGCAAAGGCCGCTTCGCCTGTGTCGGCCGTCGCGGGTATCGCCAGTTTCGGCCTTTGCCTCGCGCTTGTGCCGGCGGCAAGCGCCGGTACCCAGCACGCTCTGGGGACCTTCTTGCGCCTGGACGCGCTGTCCGAGGTCTTCCTCCTCGCCACCACGTTCCTCTACGCGACCACCGCCGTCTTCGCCTCTGGTTACCTTCACATATCCCAGGGAGCGGAGGGTCAGCGGTACGCGAAGCTCTTCTGGGGCGGCTTCAACCTCTTTTGCGCCGCGATGGTGGCAGCGCCGATCATGAACGGCCTCGCCGCGCTCTGGGTGGCGGTCGAGGTCACGACCGTGGTTTCGGCTTTGCTCGTGGCCATCGACGGGACGGACGAGGCGACCGAGGCATCTTGGAAGTACGTGCTCATCGCTTCGCTCGGGCTGTCGCTCGCCCTGTTCGCGACCGTGGTCATGTACTACGCAGGGTCGAGCTTTTTCGCCGGCTCCTACAACCTTTCCTTCACCAACCTCCTGTCCGGCGCCAGTCACTTCTCGCCTGGCGCGGTACGCCTCGCCTTTGTCTTGGCCGTACTCGGTTACGGCACCAAGATGGGCCTCTTCCCTGTGCACACGTGGTTGCCCGACGCCCACTCCGAGGCTCCTTCGCCCGTGTCCGCGCTGCTCTCGGGTGCCCTGCTCGCTATCTCCTTCTACGCCATATTGCGCTATTTCCAGGTGACGGAAAAGACGGTGGGGCCGGGCTTCCCCCGTGCGGTCATGGCTGGCTTCGGCGTGGCGTCGCTCCTGCTTGCCGCTTTGTACTTGCTCTCCCAGCGCGACATGAAGCGCCTCTTTGCCTACTCGAGCGTCGAGCACATGGGCATAATTGCGATTGGGACGAGCTTCGGCGCGCCAATCGCCCTCTTCGGCGTTTTGCTGCATGTGCTCGCGCACGGCGCCGCCAAGGGGACGGCTTTCTTCGGGGCGGGTTCGGTGGTACGCAAGTTCGGCACCAAGGACATGGAGGTAGTGCGCGGCGGAGCGTCGGTGCTCCCTTGGAGCGGCACGATGCTGGTAGCCGCCGTGCTCGCGCTTTCTGCCCTCCCGCCTTTCGGGATCTTCAGGAGCGAGTTCCTGGTGGTCGAGGGCGGGCTCTCGAGCGGAGGCGACGCCTTGGCGGCCGTGCTCGTAGTGCTCGTCACGGTGGCCTTCTTCGGCCTGTCGTGGTTCACGACCCGGACGATGCTTTCTGCGCCGCCTGCGAGTGGGGAAGGCGCGGGCGCGGAGGAGGTCCCGGCTCGCGGAGAGGTGAGCATCTGGATCGTGGTCGCCATGGTGGCCGGGCTGGCGGTGCTCGTCTTGCTCGGCGTGCACCTTCCGTCGGATCTCGCCAGCCTTCTCCGCGACGCAGCGGGTCAAATCTTGCCGGGGGGAGCGAAGTGAGGCTCGACGGCCGGCTTGACTGGCACGACCCCCGGGGCTTCGTCCGGGCCGTTGTCAAAAGGTCGAACGAAGGCGCCAGGTTTTGCGGGCTCTTCGCCTCGCCGGGGGCGGGAGGAACGCGTCTTCTGGCGGTGCTCAGCCACGCTGGCCAACTCCTGACCGAGGCCACCTTGGTGCCCGAGGGCGCAGGTGGGTTCCCGGCGCTCACGCCGGCGGTCCCCGCTGCCGCTTGGTACGAGCGCGAGATAAGAGACCTCTTCGGCCTCGAGCCCTACGGCCATCCACGGACCGACCCTCTGGTGCTGCCTCTTCGCCCCGGCTCGCCGGCCCCTAGGCCGGGTTCGGCGAAGCCGGCAGCTCCCGCCGAACTCGACACTTCTCCGCTCCCAGCACACGTGCAGGGGGAAGGGGTTTTCACCCTGTCTTACGGGCCGGTGCGTTCGGGCGTGTTCGAGTCGGTCGAGTACCTCATCGAGACGCCCGGCGAGCGCATCCCGCACCTTCGCGCCAGGGTGTTTTACAAGCACCGGGGTATGGAGGCTCGCTTCGCTGGCCTCTCGCTCGCTGACGGGACCCTGCTTGCAGAGCGCTACGAAGGCGTCGCGTCCGTCGCGCACGCCATTGCGTACTGCTCCGCGCTCGAGTCGGCCGCCGGCGCCCAAGCCCCGCCTGCCGCGGAACTGCTAAGAGTGCTGCACGCCGAGCTCGAACGGGTAGCCAATCACCTCGATTCCGTCCTCCGGCACACCGAGGGTGCGGGGCAGGCGGTGGCCAACGCGAGGATCGCCATCCACAAGGAACGCCTCCAGCGCCTCCGGGCTGACCTTTCGGGCAGCCGCTTCGGGCGCGGCGTCGTCGTGCCGGGGGGCGTAGCCGGCCCTCCGCTCCAGGGCGGCGACGCGGTGCTCGGCGCGCTCGGCCGGCTCGAAAAGGGGATCCGAGGGGACCTCGATTTGCTTATGGCCACGCCGTCTTTCGTGGACCGGCTGCGGGGGGCAGGGGTCGTGCCGCCCGAGTTGGCCCGCGAGCGGGCGGCAGTCGGGCCAGTCGGTAGGGCGTCGGCGCAGGGCGAAGACCTCCGCAGCGACCGGCCTTATGCGGCTTATGCGCGGCTCGGCCGGGTGGACGTCCAAGAGCGCGGTTCCGGTGACGCCCTCGCCCGTCAGTACGTAAGGGCGGACGAGATCGTAGACGCTTTCCACCTCTCCCGCCAAGCCCTGGACGAGCTCGAAGCGCTCGGCCCCCAGCCGGCGGGCGGCTGGTCCGTCGACCTCGGGCCCGTCACGGGAGAGGCACTTGGGTGGGCAGAGGCTCCTCAAGGCGAGCTGCTCTACCTTGTCAGTGCCGAAGATGGCCGCCTCGTGCGGGTAAAGCCGCGCTCGGCCTCCTTCCACAACCTGGCGCTCTTCATGGCGGCTTTCCCGACGGACATTTTCACGGACTTCGTCTTCATCGAAGCGAGCTTCGGCCTTTCTATAGCGGGGGTAGCGGGCTGATGCCCTGGGTGACAAGAGGCCTTCGCGAAGGGATAGTGACCACGCCTTACCCTCGCCACCCCGATGGTTACGGCCGGTCTTTCAAGGGCCACGTCGTGTGCGAAGAAAAAGCGACCGGCACCGAGGTCGCCGCGGCTGCGGCCGCGTGCCCGACGGGGGCAATAGAAGTGGGTGCCGGGGGCGCCCGCCTCGACCGGGGCCGGTGCGTGCTCTGCGGTCGCTGCTGCGAGGTCGCCCCGGGGTCGTTCCATTTCCAACCTGGTTTCGAAACGGCCGCCCTCGCGCGTCCGGCGCTCGTGGTGCCTGGGCGAGAGCCGGACGACGGAGAGGTGGCCCGGGCACGAGAGCAACTACGCCGGCGGGTGAAGGCGCTCCGGCGTTCGGTGTACCTGCGCCATGTCGACGCGGGCTCCGACGGCTCCGAGGAGTGGGAGCTGGCAGCCCTGATGGGCCCTATTTACGACATAAACAGGCTGGGGATCTTCTTCACAGCGAGCCCCCGTCACGCCGACGTGCTCCTCGTGACAGGTGTCGGCACGTCAGGCATGCTTGTGCCGCTCCGCCTGACCTATGATGCGATGCCCAGCCCCAAGGTGGTGATCGCCGTCGGCACCGACGCCGTGAGCGGTGGGTTGACCGGCGGGACTTATGCCTCCGGGAAAGGGGTAGCTGCTGCCGTGCCCGTAGACGTGTTCGTGCCGGGTTCGCCGCCGAGCCCTTTTGGTATCCTCTACGGGATCTTGTTGGCGGTCGGGTTGGTAGGGCAGGCGCCCCGTGGGGGCGAGGCGAGGCCCGCCGGAGCGGAGGCCATGGAGGGCAAGGGTGTGGCGCCATGAACGGGGCCCTCTTTGCCGCAGCCCTGGCCCTCCTGGCTTTTGGTATCGCATGGGACCTCGTCCTTGGCGCTGCCCATCGTCTAGCACGGCCCGTGCCTTATGTTGCGGCGCTTGCCGCGAGCGCCTGCTTGGCCGCGCTCGGGGCCCGCGCGAGCGGGGGGAGGCAAGCCCCGACGCCGCTGCACTTGGTCGGGTTGCACGCCTCGTCCCTGGCGTTCGACCGGCTGTCGGGGTTTTTCCTCACCGTGCTTTTCTCTCTTGCGGTGGCGGTGTCGGCCAGCTTTGCCAGCTGGGTGTTCCGGGGAGGACACCACCGCGCCACTGCGCCTGGGTATGGTCTGCTCCTCGGCTCCGTGGCGGTCATCCTGGTGGCGGCGGATGCCTTTGTCTTCTTGTTCGCGTGGGAAATGTTGACCGTTTCGTTCTACCTCCTCACTTCGAGGGCAGCGAGGTGCGGCCCCGAGCAGCGCGCTCCATGGCTCACCGCTGCGCTCGGGAAACTCTCGGGTGCGGCGCTTTTGCTCGGCTTCCTCCTTTTGGCCGGCAAGAGCGGCAGCTTGGCGCTGACAAGTTGGCATTCGGTCGGCCCGGGCGCAGTGGAGGACGCCGCGTGGGTGCTCCTCGTTGTCGGTTTCGGCGCCAAGCTCGGGATGGTGCCGTTCCAGATCTGGCTGCCGGTGGGCTACCCGGCTGCCCCCGGGCCAGCGCGGGCGGCGATGGCGGGTGTGGCGGCGAACGTCGGTGTTTACGGTCTCTGGCGGTTCGTCGGCGTGCTGGGCCGTCCCCCGGCTTGGCTGGCCATATCCGTCCTCGTGGTCGGGGGGGTCACAGCCCTCCTCGGCGTCGCCTTTGCCTGCGTGCAGGGGAGGCTCAACCGCTTCGTCGCCTACTCGAGCGTCGAGAACGCCGGCCTCATCCTGGCTGCCTACGGGGTCGGGCTGGCCGGGGCCGCGTCAGGTTCCCGTACCGTCGAGGCGGTCGGGCTGCTGGCGGCGACACTGCAGGTACTTACGCACGCGATAGCAAAGTCGACACTGTTTGTTTCTTCGGCCAACATCTCCACAGCTATGGGCACGGACGACCTCGAGGCACTACGTGGTATAGGGCGGAAGTTGCCCTGGAGCGGGGCTACTTTTGGGGCAGGAGCGCTCGCCCTGGCAGGGCTCCCCCCGACCGCCGGCTTTGTGTCGGAATGGTTCATCCTGGAAGCGCTCATGCAGCAGTACCGGCTGCATAGCTTGGCGCTCAGGCTGGCGCTCGCTCTCACCGGCGCGCTGGTGGCCTTGACGGCAGGTCTCGCGGTCTTCGCTTTCGTGCGAGTGCTCGGGCTCTCCGTGCTTGGCCGGCCCAATCGGCGACCGGCGCAGCCCGTCAAAGGGGCCGGCTTTTTCGGCAAGGCCGGGATGGTAGCGCTGGCTCTCGCCTGTCTTGGTACGGGTGCCGTCGCGCCGTGGGAAGTGCGCTTCATCGGCCTCGGCCTTTCCCCTCTTGTCCCCGAGCGCGCGATACTGGCTGCGCTCGAGTCCCCCTGGGTCCTCCAACCGGTCTTCCCGGGCTTTTCCATCCTGTCACCCTCGTGGCTGTGGGTCGTGATGCCGCTCATGTTCTTGGCGGTCTTCGCCGGCGCCATGGCTCTGTCGCGAGGCCGCTACCTTCGAGTGAGACGGGCGCCGGCGTGGCACTCGGCCACCGTGGGGGTGGCAGGCGCCGCCGAGTACACGCCGACCGGCTTCGCCGGGCCGCTCCGCCATGTGCTCGCCAACGTCCTCGGCACCCGGCACGGCGTCTCGTCGGTGGCCGAGGTGGGTGAAGATGCCGAGGGCGGCGCGCACGTCGTAGCCACGGCAGAGGTTGTCGAGCCTGTGGAAGCCTACCTCTACCGCCCTCTCCTCTGGGTGGCCCTGCGCGTGTCCGGCCTCGCCCGACGCCTCCAGTCGGGGCGGCTGGCTGCTTACGTTGCCTATATGCTCCTGGCCCTCGTGGCCCTGCTGGCCCTCGTCGCAGCCATGAAGTAGTTCGGGACGGTTCGCCACCTAGTCCCGGGCCGGCGGGGCTGGCGCCGGCCCGAAGATGCTCCAGTAGGAGTCCTGCCCGTAGCTGGTCGGGAGGGGCTCGCCTTCGACCAAGCGGAACGTCCGGCTACCGTCGGGTAGCCGTTCGGCACGGAGGAACAAGGCGTCGCCAGGGCGCTCGGCGAAAATCCCTTCGGCCAATTCGAACATGTGGGTCACGAAGCCCACCTTCACGCCCGAAGCGGTCATCGCCTTTATCACTTGGTAGGCGATCTCGGAGCCCTCGCGCTCGTTGGTCGAGGCGAAGCTCTCGTTGCACAAAAGAAGGCAACCCGGTGTTATCTCGCCGGCGATCACGCTCATGCGGGCGAGTTCCTCGTCGAGTTTGCCGTGCTTCATGGTGGGGTCCTCTTCCCGTTTGAAGTGAGTGAAGACCGCAGGGCAGACACTTGCCGTGAACCTCTCGGCCGCCACGAACATGCCGGCTTGCATCATGAGCTGCGCCAGCCCGATGCTGCGCAGGAACGTCGACTTGCCACCCTGGTTGGCGCCAGTCACCATGAGAAGGAGCTTGCCGTCGGCTCGTACGTCGTTGCCGATCACCTGGGCGCCTTGACGCAGTGCGAGCCCGGGGTCGTAAAGTCCCTCTGAGGAGAGCGCCACCTCGCCGGTGGGCAAAGGCGCGGGGAAGCACCAGCCGCCCCCTTTGGCGGCAATTCTGTCGGCCAGGTTGAGACAGCCGACGTAGTAGGCAAGCTCGGCCGACAGTTGAGTGAAGAAGGCCCGCACCTGCTCGACGGACCGCGCCAGCACGCTGGCCACGCGGTTGAGCGCCCTCGCTCGGATGTCTTCCAAGGCCCGGAGGCCGGCGTCGTCCCGCGAGGCTATCTCGAAGCTGTAAGCGCTCCGGCCGAAAGGGCCCGAGCGCGGCCTTGGGCTTTTGGGGCCGGGACGGCGGAGCACGAAACGGCTTAGCGAGTTACCTCCGCCGAGGCCTGCGCTCGCCAAAAGACCGTTGTGGAAGCGCAGCTCTTCCAGGTGCGAGTCCAAGACGCCCAGGTAATCGTCATCGAGTTCGGCCGAGAGCAGCTTGAAAAAGCGGGTGAAGCCCTCAGACGAGAAGCCGCCGGCGTGTTCGTCGCCCTCCTGGCGCAGTTCTCGGAGGTGGGCGAGGAGGATGTCCGCGGCGTTGAGGGCTCGCGAGAGGATCGACTGGGGTGCGTCGCTATAGAGGCCCCAGACCCGCCGTTCAGCCTCCACGGCCTCCACTGCCGTCCGGTACAGGCGGCGGACAACGTCTGGGTGACCGAGGCAGTCGCCGAGAACGGCCTGGCGATAGTAGATGTCGTCCGGGTCGGTGAGCCCGAGGAGTAGAGCGCGCTCGGACGAGTCGAACACGCGTCGTTCGTCGCCTGCCATCGCGTTACAGATTGCTCCCAGGCCGAGGTCCTGGAGCACGGCTGGGGCATTGGAAGGTAGCGGAGACGACAGGTCGAAGTCGGCATCGGGGTGCATGAGGTGGGGCTTCACCGGCTCACCCTTTCACGTAGTTCTCGGTAGGTGAGGGCGTACTTTCGGGCTAGCGCCATCGCGTAAGCACGCCCGTCGGCTGGCCTCCGAGAGACCTTGTAGGTGCGCACGTCGGGGTCGTCCGGCGCCACCTCGGCGACCGCGCTCACGGTCGCCTCGTCGAGGGAGGCCAGTTCGTCGACGAAGGTGACGTAGACGCAGAGCGCCCGGAGCTGGCTTACCTGCTCGAGCACCTTGGCCCCTATGAAGCGCGAGTCAGCGAGCGACGTCGAACCGAAGCTCTCGTTCATAACTATGACGCTCCTGCTCGTGGCGTGGAGAAGGATGTAGCGCACCCGTTCGAGCTCGTCGTTCAGCTTGCCCTGGAGGTTGTCGAGGCGTTCTTCTTTCTCGAAGTGGGTGAACACCCTGTCGGGCAGGTAGAGGCGGGCCGCCGCGGCCGGGACTGGGACCCCGAGGCCGGCCAGGTAGTGGAGCTGACCGAACATGCGGGCAAATGTGGTCTTGCCCCCTTGGTTGGGCCCGGTCACCACGACGATGCGCTCGGGTCCGGAGAGATCCATGTCGTTGGCGACCGAGGCAGTGCCATAGCGGGAGAGCGCGAGGGCGAGCGCGATGTCGCTGCCGCCGGCAACGCTAAGTTCCTTGGAGCGGCTGGAGACCTCCGGGTAGCAAAATGCCGTGCCGGTACCTCGAAGGCGGTAAACAAGGTTCAGGTATGCCAGGTAGAACTGCACTTCCCGGTCGAAGGCTACGACGGTCGGGTCCATGAGGCTGTGGCGGCGGGAGTAGAAAGCTTCCAGGCGGGAGAAAGGTTCGGGGTAGAGGCGGGCGACGCGCTCGAGTACCTGGGCGTAGACGTGGTTGGTGTCGCGCTGGTCCGGAAGGTCGGCGCGCGAGTCTTGGACCTTCTCGCTTCTCCATTTGGCGAACGCCTCCTCCACCAACGTGGAGAGGTCCTGCTCACCCTCGTAGCGCGCGACCGTGACGCGGTTGCCCCGCACGTGGACCGAGTACTGTACTCGGGAGAGGCCGTCGCGCAGCGCATTGACCTCGGACGCGAGCGACCCGAACCGTTCCGACCCCCTGTAAGCGGCTAGGTGCTCACGGAACCGTCCGAGCGCCTGGGACGACGGGCCCACTCTCTCGAGCCCCTCGTGCAGGGACGTGACTGCCGCACTGTAGCTCGCGGCGGCGTCGAGGAAACAACCCTGCTTGAACGCGTGGCCTTCGACCTGGGCCATGTGCCGCAGGTTGGTGCGAGCTTGGCGCATCAGCTTGGCGAAGGCGCTGACCACGTCCGCAACCTCGCGGCGTTCCAGGTCACGGCACACCTCCTGGCGGTAGCGGACAGCAGCCTCGTCTTCGAGCGGCGCATAAAAAAGCGGCGCCAGGTCGTACTCGTCGCGACCCGCCAGCGCCGCCTTCACGACCTGGTCGAGGTGGAGGTCGGGGAAATGGGCGGGCTGTCTGGCCTCCACCGGTGCCCCCGGTGCTCCGCCACGGTCCCCGGGGTACAAGACGCTGACCGCGACGCCTGTTCCTGGCTGGGCGCTCATGAGACGACGATCTTCGTACCCAGGTCTGCCTGTCCTCCTCCGGGCACCAGTCTAGGGGGAACCTTCTTCGAGACGTATGTTCGACCATCCGGGAATAGCCTTGCTCGTCGCGGCCCGGCTCGGCTATGTATGGGCGCACGAGCAGCAGCGAGCAAGGACGGCACGTGGGGGGTGGTGGTTCTTTCCGCCGGCTCCTGGTCGGCTACGACGGCTCTCACGACGCCCAGCGCGCCCTGCGGGCCGCCACCGCCTTGGCCCGAGGCTTGAACGGCGAGGTCCACGTGCTGGTCGCGCTGCGCCGTCCGGCCCATACAGAGACGCCGGCCGAGCTCGCCCGGGCGGTGGACGCCGAGAAAACCCGGCTGACCCGGGGCCTCGCCGAAGCCGGTGGTGAGGGCCTGCCGCTCCACATAGTCGATGGCGACGACCCGGCCGGCGCTCTCGCCGAGCACGCCGAGCGGCACGGCTTCGACCTGCTCGTCGTCGGTGCCCACGGGAGCGGGAGCGCGACCCACCGCGGGGTGGGGCATTGCCCTGAGGCACTGGTCCGTCACCACCCCTGCCCGGTCGTGGTGGTATAGGCTAGGGAGCGTACTAACGCGATGAGGCCCGCGTGCTGCCGTGCCTCGGCACGGATGATGGCTTCTGCCTAAAACTGGTTGACAGGTATTTAGGAGGAGCCGCTGAGTTACGTCGTACAAGCCGTACAAACGCTCGTCGTGATCGTGTTCGCTCCTCTCTATGCAGGGGCGCTCACTCGCGCCGAGGCAATAGTGGCGTCCAAGCGGGGGCCGAGCATCCTCCAGCCCTATTTCGACCTCGCCAAGCTCTTCCGCAAGGGGTCTACGATAAGTGACCAGGCCTCGTGGGTTTTCGTCGGCGCACCTTTTGTCATTTTTGCTTGTTACATAACGGTCTCTGCCGTCGTCCCGATCATCACGAGCGCCCCGCTGCCGCTTGCGTTCCTGGCAGACCTGATCGGGGGAGCTTTCGTGCTCACCCTGGCCTCGTTCACGGCGGCGCTCGCGGCCATGGACACGGCGAGCCCGTACGGGGGCCTCGGGGCGAGCCGCGCCACCTGGATCGGGAGCCTCGTCGAGCCCGCCCTGATCCTTGTCTTTTTCACCGTGGGCGTGCTGTCGGCCTCCGACAACCCCTACCTCATGAACCACGCGGTCCGCTCGTCGCCCTACGCCCTGGTGTTGCCGGCACACGTGCTCGGGACGCTCGCCTTTTTCATGATCGTGCTGGTGGAAAACGGTCGGGTACCGATCGAGAGCCCAAGCGTCAGTACAGAGATATCGATGATCGAGGAGGGCCGGGCGCTCGAGTACTCGGGACGGCTCTATGGCCTGGTGCGGTGGGGGTCGTGGATGAAGTTTTTCTTGATGTCCTCGATCTTCATGAACGTCTTCGTCCTGCCCTGGGGCCTCGGTGGCAGCGAGAGCAATTTGGGCGGGGCGCTCCTCGCCATCCCCGTCCTCCTCGGGAAGTTGGCGATTTGTGGCGTCACCGTAGTCATTATCGATACCTCTTTTGCCAAGCTGCGCTTCTTCCGCATCGCAGAGTTCGTCGGGGCCGCCTTCCTGACCGCCCTCCTCGGCGTGGTCACCTCCTACGTGGTGAGCGTCTGAGGTGGGCACGCTGCTAGCGGTGGCCGCCAGCCCCAGCGTGCAGAGGCTTTCCACTTCTTCCATAGCCGGCACGTTGCTCACGCTCTCCGCCGTGGTCATGCTCGTGGCGGCGTTCGGCTGCCTCGGCTCCAAGCTCTTTAGCCGCTATGTCGTCTATTATGCCGTCCAGTCGGTGGCGTTGGCGTTCGCCGCCGGCGTCGTCGCCTACAACTTCGGGAGTGCCCAGATATGGGCGCTGGCTTTCATCACCTTGGCCATCAAGGGGATCGCCATACCTCTGGCCACGAGGCGGCTGCTCATTCAGCGCCTTGACCTCCGACGGGATGTGGCGCTCTCTACCGGGCTCTCCACTTCGCTCATCATCGGTGCTCTCCTCACCGGCTTCGCCTTCTTGGTCATAGAGCCCCAGGACCTGCCAAAGGGGGTCGTGGCCTCGTCCGCTGTGCCCCTGGGGACCGCGCTCGTGCTGCTGGGTGGCCTGGCGATGGTGGTCCGGCGCCACACCGTGGCCCAGCTGATCGGGTGGCTCATCACAGAAAACGGCGTGTTCCTGGGGGGCATCACGCTCGTGTCGAGCTTCCCGCTGATAGTGGAGGCAGGCATTTTCTTGGACCTGGTGGCGGCGACCCTCATCATGATCGTGTTCGTGTCCGGGATCACCAGGCGCCTGGCCGAGGCCACCGCCAGCCGGCTCCGGGAGCTTCGCGGGTGACGGGGGTAGATGGGACGTGATTGCTCTTGCCCTTCTGGTCGTGCTCTTCCCCTTGCTCGGGGCTTTGGCGGTGGGCGCCAGGTGCAGGGCGCGGGGAGCCGGGGTGGCCACGGCGCTCGGGGGAGCGGGCTGTTTCGCCTCCGCCATCGCGCTCGCGGTGAGGACGGGAGACATCGGCCATTACCAGGCCTGGAGCGGGTTCCTCTACGTGGACCCCTTGGCTACCTACTTCGCCATCGTCGTTTCTTTGGTGGTGCTACTGGCCGGCGTCGCCTCTGTTGCGTACTTGCGGGCAGAAGAGGAGCGCGCCGAGCTCAGTGGCTTCCAGGTCCGCCTCTACTTCGTCTTCTTTGCCATTTTCGCTTCAGGGATGCTGTCGGTGTTCTTGACCGGCAACCTCGGCGTCTTGTGGATCCTGGTCGAGCTCTCCACGTTGGCGAGCGTGGTCCTGGTGGGGTTGGAGGCCAAGGCGAGGTCGCTGGAGGCAGCGTGGAAGTACGTGATAATAAGCTCCTTCGGGGTCACGATCGCACTGGTGGCCACGCTCTTTTTGTTCTATTCGGCGAGCGGGCTGCACTTGAGCTCGGACCAGCGTCTTACATGGGCTTACTTGTTCGCCCACGGCCACTCGCTCGTGCCAGCCAGTATGCGCCTTGCCTTCCTCTTGGCCGTCGTCGGCTACGGCACCAAGGTGGGCCTCGCACCCATGCACACCTGGCTACCGGACGCCCACTCCGAGGCGCCGAGCCCTGTCAGTGCCATGTTGTCAGCAGGGCTGCTCAACACCGGGATGTACGCGATCATCCGTTTCGAGGCCCTGGCCCGTGTGGCGCTCGGGCCCGCGTACCCGAGCACGGTCCTACTGTTCTTCGGGTTCCTCACGGTCTTCATCGGGGTCATGTTCCTGGTGAGGGGGGGTAATTACAAACGCCTTTTCGCCTACTCGTCGATCGAGCACATGGGCATCATCTCGGTCGCCTTGGGCTTCGGAGGGACGCTCGGTACCTACGGTGCACTGCTCCAGGTGCTAAACCACGCCATAGGCAAGGCGGTTCTTTTCTTGTCCTCGGGTCACCTCGTCCTCGGTTACCGGACTCGCGAGTCCGCGCGGGTGCGGGGCGTGCTGAGCGCCCTTCCTTTGGCGGGGGGCGCGGTTTTGCTCGCGTCGCTCGCCGTCGCGGGGACGCCCCCGTTCGGGGTCTTCTTGAGCGAGTTCACGATAGTGAGGGCTGGGTTCGCGAGTTCCGCCGTAGCTGGGCCGGTGCTAGCCGGCCTCTTGGTCCTGCTCCTCGTCATCGGGTTTGTCTCGCTCGTGTTCACGAGCGTTTCGATGGTCTCTGGCGAAGGTCCTCCGAAGGGCTCGGTGGTCCCGTACCCGGGCCGGGCCTGGCCGGTGGTGGCTGCCGTCCCCCTCGTGGGCGGGCTCGCCATCTTGGCGCTGCTCGGCCTCTGGGTGCCCGGGGGGCTGAACGACCTCATCTTGCACTCTGTAAGGGCGGTGCTGTGAGCGACATCGGCGCTCGCGAGACGACACCAGGCGACCAGGGCAAGGCCGGCCTCGGTGTGACGCAGTTCACCCTGGAGGGGCGTTGCCGTGAGAGAGAGGACCTTGTGGCCGAACTCGCCCGGGCACCGGGCACCCGGCTAGCCGACTTCTTCGGGGACGTCGAAGAGGGCGGCCTGGTCCTTCGTCTTGTCTATGCCATCGAAAGCGGGGAACGCGCCTACAAGATGCTCGATTGGCCAGTGGTGGGAGGGACCTACCCCTCGGTGTCGGACCTAGACCCGGCCGCTTTTGTCGAAGAATGCGAGATCTACGAGCAGTTCGGCGTGCGCCCGGAGGGCGACGAGCTGCTCAACCGGCTTGTCGTTCCGCCGCACGCCGGCCATGAGTTCCCCCGCCTGGGAGCGGCCCCTCCCCGTGAGGGGCGGGAACCCCATGCACCCCATTATGTGACCGGCGAGGCCTTCGAGTTCCCCTTCGGGCCGGTGCGGGCCGTTGCGCAGGAATCGCTTTACATGGGCTTGGTCACAAGCGGCGAGGAGGTCATCGACCTGTACCTGCTCATGTGGCACAAGCACCGGGGGCTGGAGCGCCGCCTCCGGGGAATGAGCCTAGGCAAGGCACTGTTCCTCGTCGAGCGGGCCGAAGGCCTCTCGGCCGTCGCCAACTCGTGGGCCTTTTGCCGGGCGGCCGAGAACGTGCTCGGAGTGGTGGCCCCCGAGGCGGTGGAGCGGGCGCGCGCCATCGCGTTGGAACTCGAACGGGTCTACAACCATGCCGCCGCCGTAGCCGCGCTCTGCCAGGCGACCGGCTTGTCGGTCGGCCAGGCACAGGCCGAGATCGCGCTCGAGGAACTTCTCCGGGTAAACCTTGCCGCGTTCGGCCATCGCTACCTGTTCGGGACGGTCGCGATCGGCACCATGGGCCGCCCCCTCGATGAAGAGGTGCTATCACGACAGCTCCCGCAAGCCTACGGGGAGCTCCGTCGGGTCATAGAGTCGCTTTGGTCCACCAACTCGTTCATGGACCGCCTCGAGGCGTGTGGCATAGTCACCAATGAGCAGGCGCGGCGCTTGGGCCTGGTCGGCCCGGTGGCGCGGGCGGCGGGCTGCGACATGGACACCCGGAGGGACCACGCTTTTGGTGCCTACACGGGCAGTGTCGTCAACGTTGCCGTGCGGGAAAGAGGGGACGTGCTGGCCCGGATGCAGGTGATGGCGGCCGAGGCGGAAGAGTCCGTCCGCCTTATCCGTGAACTGGCCCGCGTAGGGCCGCCTGGGGACGGGAGGGCCGACGGTGCCGGCTTTGCTGCCCCGGGGCAGGAGACGGCGGCGGGACGTGGCGGCTCTGCCCTCGGTTGGTGCGAGTCTCCGCGGGGAGAGTCCCTGGCCTGGCTGTCCCTTGACCCCGCCGGCAAGGTGCGCCGGGCGCGACTGCGGCCCGGGACCTTCCGCAACTGGCGGGCTTTCGACGACGCCGCCCGCTCGCGCAACGTCTTTACTGACATACCGATCATCGAAGCCAGTTTTTGGCTGACCGTTGCGGGGTTCGCCCGGTAATGGCACTCTGGTTGTTCCGTGGCCTGCGCAAGGGGGTTGTGACCACTCGCTACCCTGCGGTCACCGACCCGTGGGCTAGGGGCCTGCCCACCCCGCCGGCGTTCGACGAGCGGCTCCTTTCCAGGGCTCTCGCCGACCGGCTGGTCGAGATCTGCCCGAGCCGTGCCCTGGCGAGGGAGGACGATTGCCTGGTACTGGACGTGGGCGCTTGCACGGCTTGTGGGCGCTGCATTTCTCAGTCGGCCGGCGCCGCCCGTCCGAGCCGGCTGTTCGAGCTCGCTGCTACGGGCCGGGAGCAACTGCTAAAGCGCATTGCGATCGGCAGCGGGGAGATAGTGGCGTGACCGGGGCAAGTCTTGGGGCAGGTGGGGCAGCCGCGGAAGACCGCGTGGCGCAAAGGCTCCACGACGCGCGGGCAATGTTCGGCCGCAGCCTTCACATACGCACGGTAGACACGGGGTCGTGCGCGGTCTGCGAGTCAGAGATCCGCCTCCTGCTTGCCCCTCACTACGACCTGCACCGCCTGGGGTTGTTCTTCACACCTGCCCCGCGCCACGCCGACATGCTGATGGTCACCGGCCCGGCCGTCCGGGCGATGGACACTGCGCTCCAAAAGACCTATGCGGCCATGCCGGAGCCCAAGATCGTGATAGCCGTCGGCGCCTGCCCCCTAGGTGGCGTCTACCCAGAGGACGAGTTGGCTCACGGGAGCTTGGACCGGGTGCTCCCCGTTGACGTCTTCGTCCCCGGCTGCCCCCCGAGCCCGCTGGCCCTGCTCCAGGGGCTCTTGGTGGCGGTGGGGCGCCTCTCGGAGAAGGTGAGCGGGGAGAGCTTCGTAGGAAGCAGTCCGGGGGGGCTCGACCTGTGAGCCCTTACTGGCTGTGGGCTGGAGCTGCCTGTTTCGCCGCGGCAGCCCTCCTTGGCCTCGGGGCTGGCCGGCGCCGGTTGGTCTTCCTCAGCTCATGGGCGTCGGGTGCCGGGGGCCTGGCCCTACTGGTGGGGGGAGTGCTCGTCGCCCTGCAGGGGCGGCCGAGCGGAGTGTTCCCGGGGACAGGTGCCGCCAACGCGGGCGACCTGGTCGGGGGCTTGGCCCTCGAGGCCACCCCGCTCGCGGCCGCTTTCATCGTGCTGCTCGGCCTCGTCGCCCTGGCGATTGGCGCCTACGCACCTCGGTACCACCCGAGAGGGGCCGGCACTGCGACGTACCTCTTCGTCTACAACCTGGCCCTCCTCGCTTGTCTTGCCGTGCTGGTCGCCGCCAATGTCACGACTTTCCTGGTCGCCTGGGAGTCCATGACGCTCACCGCCGCTCTGGTCGTCTTGCGCCACCACCGCCAGCCCGGCGTGGCCAGGGGAGCGTTCGCTTTCCTGGCCCTCGGCGAGGTCGGGTTCGTGCTGGTCGTGGTGGCCTTCGTTATCGTGGCGACGCAGTGCCACAGCCTCAACTTGGCCACGATCGCGGCGCGTGCCGGCGCCGTCCCGCTCTCGTGGAGGGGCGCAGCTTTCGTCCTCGCGCTTGTCGGGTTTGGTTTCAAAGCCGGCTTGGTGCCCTTCCACGTGTGGCTGCCTGCCGCCCACCCCGTGGCCCCAGCCGACGGGTCGGCATTGCTCTCCGGGCTCATCGTGAAACTCGGTGTTTACGGGGTGGCCCTGTTTGGGTTCGTGCTGCTGGGCCACCAGCCGCCGTGGTGGGGCCTGCTCACCATGCTGGCGGGCGCCCTATCAGCCCTGATAGGCATCCTCTACGCCCTCACCGAGAGCGACCTTAAGCGCTTCTTGGCCTACTCCACGGTCGAAAACGTGGGCGTCATCCTCACGGCTCTCGGCGCCGGTATGACCTTTGCCAGCTACGGCAACCGGGCCCTCGGGGCCTTCCTCCTCCTCGTGGCGCTGTACCACGTGGTTAACCACGGTGCCTACAAGACGCTGCTCTTCTTGGAGGCTGGGGTCATCGAGCACGGGGCGGGCACGCGCGACCTCGACCGCTTGGGAGGCCTCGTGCACAGGATGCCGGGCACGAGCGTCATCAGCCTGATAGGTGTGCTCGGTATCGCAGCGCTGCCGCCGCTCAACGGCTTCGTCAGCGAGTGGCTGGTTTTCCAAGGCTTGTTCCAGGGGTTCCGCATGCCGGGACGCGTCTCGGCGGTCCTCCTCGTCGTGGCCGCAGCTGTCCTCGGCCTAACTGCGGGCCTCGCCGTCATGGCCTTCGCCCGGGCTTTTGGGGTCGGCTTCCTCGGGATGCCTCGCAGCCGTCAGGCGGCCCGCGCCACCGAAAAGGGCCAGCCACTGGTGGGGCCGGGGATCCTGGCTGCCGCCTGCGTGGCCCTGGCCGTGGGGGCGCCCGCGGTCCTCGTCGGCCTGGACCACGTGGCCAAGGGTGTGACCGGCGTCCAACTGAAACCCAAGCTGCTCCTACCAAACCTGACCGTCATACCGGCCCACACCAATTTCTCGGCATTCTCGCCCACTTACCTGGCTGCGTTCATCGTGGGCGTGACAGCCGTACCCGTGCTCATCTACCTGGCGGCCAGGCCGAGGGGTGGCCGGCGGACCGTCCCCGTGTGGGACGGCGGGATGGTCGAGTTCAGGCCCCGCATGCAGTACACAGCCACGACGTACTCGAGCCCGGTCCGCGTGATCTTCGACCGTCTTTACAGCCCGGACGTCCACATCGACCGCGCCTCGGAGGACCCTGCAGGGGCTTCCGGGCCGGTGCACTACCGCCGGCAGGTGAAACCGATCTTCGAGGACTACCTCTACCGTCCCGTCACCGGCTTCTTCCGGCGCCTGGCGCGACTGCTGGCGCACGTCCAGTCGGGCGATATCAACTGGTACCTGCTGTACATACTGGTGGCGGTTGTGGTGGCCTACTTCGTTGCCGCTCAGTAGAGGTGCGGCTAAAGGGGCTAAGTGGCATCCTCTTCGAAGATGCGCCGGTAGAGATCTTCGCCGTATGCGCTCGGCTCGGGCGCCCCTTCGACCAGCTTGAACGGTTGCGCTCCAGACCGCCTCGGCGCTCGCAGGAAAAGGGCGCAGTCCCTGTCCTCGGACCAGAGCCGGTTGGCCAGCTCGAAGAGGTGGGTCACGTAAACGACTTTTACGCCGGCTTCGGCCATTGCCCTGACGAGCTCCAAGGCGATCTCGGAGCCCTCTTGTTCGTTAGTGGACGCGAAGGACTCGTTGCAGAGCAACAGGCCACCGCTGGAGATCCTCCTCACGATGCGGCTCATCCGGCGCAGCTCCTCGTCCAGCTTGCCTCCCCGGAGAGAGGCGTCCTCTTCGCGCTTGAAGTGGCTGAGCACCCCGGTCACGACCGCGGCCCGGAAACGGCTGGCGGCGACGAACATACCTGCTTGCATCATGAGCTGGGCGAGGCCGAGGCTGCGCAGGAACGTCGACTTGCCGCCCTGGTTGGCGCCGGTCACCACCACGAGGGACTTGCCGTCCGCCCCCATGTCGTTGTCCACCACCCGGCCCCCGCTGCGCAGGACGAGTACCAAGTCATAGAGGCCCTCGGCCGACCATGCCGGCTCGCCCGGAGGCAGCGGCTCCGGTACGCAGACGGCCCCCCCGAGCTCGGAGAGACGAGCACGCAGGTTGATGCAGCCGACGTAGAAAGCGAGCTCGGTCTCGAGCACCGTGAAAAAGCTGCGGATGTGCTCGGCCGACTGCGCCACGGCGTTGGCCACCAGGTTGAGGCTCCGGAGCTCCCACTCGTCGAGGATCTTGAGGCCGGCTTCGTCGCGCGTGGGTACCTCGAAGGTGTCACCCGAACGCCGCAGGGCTGCCAGCCTCTCCCGCCAGCCGCGCCCGGGACGGAGGTGGAGCACGAAACCTTTGGCCGTGTTGCCTGGCCCGAGCCCTGCGCTTATGAGCATCCCGCCCCGGAACTTGAGCCGTTCCAGGTGGTCCTGCACCTCCGCGAAGTACGCGTCGTCGAGCTCCTCGGAGACCATTTTGAAAAAGCGGGCGAAGCCATCGGAAGAAAACTCGTCGGCATGCTCGTCGGACAGCCGCCGGAGCCGGCGGAGGTACCCGACGAAGGTTTCCACTACCCGCACGGCCCGGGACAGCACCGCCCGGGGCGAGGACCGGTTGTACAGCCCCCAGATCTGCCTTTCGGCATCGACTGCTTCGACGGCCAAGTCGTACAGTTCTCCCACGACGCCAGAGTGCTGCAGGCAATCGTACAGGACACGCTGGCGGTAGCCGATCGTGGCGGTGTCCTTCGAGCCGAAGACGAGCGCCCTCTTGCAGATCTCCGACACCAGCCGGTCCCCTCGGCCCATCTCTGTGCAGAGGATGTCGAGCCCGAGATCCTGGGACAGCTCGTCAGAGCCTTCGGGCAGGTCGCGCCGGAAGTCGAAGTCCTTGTCCGGGTGGAGGAGGTAGGCCTTCACGAAGTTAGCTCGGCGACGACGCGCGTGTAGGTCAAGCCATGCTTGTTGGCCAACGCTTTGGCGTAGGCGCGCCCGTCGGCCGGTCTCCTCGTCAGCTTGAAAGTCCGCACTTCGGGGTCCTCGGGGACGACCTCGGCCACCATGCTGACGGTGGCCTTGTTGAGAGAAGCCAGTTCGTCCACGAACGTCACGTAGACGCAAAGCGCTCCCTCTGCGGTCACCTTCTCTAGGACCCTCGTCCCGATGAAGCGGGAGTCGGCCAGTGTGGTCGAAGCGAAGCTCTCGTTCATCACGATGACGCTCTTGTTGGTCGCCCTCTCCAGGATGCCGCGGACCCTGATGAGCTCGTCTTGGAGCTTGCCGTGGAGGGTCTCCAGGCGCTCCTCCCTCTCGAAGTGGGTGAATATGCGGTCGGCCAGAGAGAGCCGGGCGGACCGGCCTGGTACTGGCAGGCCCAGGCTGGCGAGGAAATGGACTTGGCCGAACATGCGGGCAAAGGTCGTCTTGCCGCCGGAGTTGGGCCCGGTGACCACCAAGATGCGTTCGGGCCCGGAAAGAGCTATGTCGTTGGTGACCGCCGCGGTCCCCTCGGTTGCCAGCCGTGCGGCGAGGGCTATGTCGAAGCTCTCCTCCACGTGGGTTTGGCACCGGCCGTCATTCATCTCGGCTTCGCAGATCTCGGGGTAGCAGAGCGAGAGCCCGACCTGCTCGAGAGGCCCGGCGAACTCTAGGTAGGAGAGGTAAAACTGGACCTCCCGGTCGAACGCCACGATGGTCGGGTCGAGCAGGCGGTCGCGGCCAGCGTAGAAGGCGGCCAGCCGGGCAAACGGGCCGGGATGCTGCCTAGCCAGCCGCTCGAGGACCCGCGCTTGGACGTGGTTGGCGTCACGCTGGTCCCTGAAGTCGGCGAGGAAGTCCCTGACCTCACCTTGCCGGAAGCGCCTGAAGGTCCGCTCGATCTCGGTGCTGTAATCCGGCCACCCCTCGTAATGGGCCACCGTGACACGAGGGCCCTTGATGAAAAGCGCATAGTGGATGGCCGCCAAGTCGTCGCGGAGGCCCCGTACCTCTGCGCCCATCGACACGAAGTGCTCCGATCGGACGTAGCGAGACAGGTACTCTCGGAAGCAGAGCAGGGCGCGCGAGCGCACCGCCAGGGAGGCGAGGCCGTCGTGGAGCCGGCTCACCGCACTCCAGTAGTTGTCGGCTGCGTCGAGGAACCAAGCCTGCCGGTAGTGCCCGCCTCCGAAGTCGTCGCGGATCTGTCCCATCCCGCGCAAGAACGACCGCGCCCTGTCCATGCCCTCGGCGAAAGCCCGGGTGCACTCGGCGGTAGCGGGGTCCTCGAGGTCGCGGGCGACCTCCTGGCGGTAGCGGACCGCGCCGGGGTCGACCAGGGGCGTGCGGAAGAATTGCTCCAGGTCGTACTGGCCACGACGGGCAACCAATGCTGCCACGACCTCCTCCAAGTGGAGGTCTTTCCAAAAGTCGGGACCGGGTGCCTCGCCTTGGCCCGTCACCTCCTGGGACGGCTCCTCGAAGAGCACGCTGCAGGCAGGCCGGCCCTCCGAGCTCAGCTCCATAGGTCCACCTCCTGCGCACCGATCAAGTCGATCAATTCCTGCAGGGGCCGTCAGGGGACCGGCCTGGTGTCGGCCCATTGCAACTCCCAGGCGCCGAGCTCGATGGCCCGGCGCAAGAGTGAAGCCACTTGCTTGTCCTCCGGGCTGCGTTGGAGTCGGGCGAGGACCTCGCGACGCGCGGCTGAGATGGCGGTCGCGTCACCGCCGCTCACCGACACGAGATCCTTGGCCGCGTCCTCGACCCCGGCAAGCGGGCCTCTGGCGAGCTGGTAAGCGCGTGCCAGCACCACCCGGGCCCGTGGGGAAAGGGCGTTCAAGTCCTCCATGGGCTCGTTGCCCGGGTTGGCCAAGGACGGTACCGGGCCGCCGGCCAAGGCTTCGTCGGACGGCTCTTTGCCGAAGACCCGCCGGTACACGTCCCCTCCGTAGGCCGTCGCCTCGGGGGCGCCTTCTACGAGGTGGAACGGCTTTGCCCCTTGCTGCCTTGGAGCCCGCAGGAAAAGGTAATCGTCGGAGCCCATTTTGTAGAGGCTTTCGGCCAGGTCGAAGAGGTGGGTGACCAAGAACACCCGGGCCCCGGCGCCGGCCAGGGGCACGAAGACCTGCCGGCCTACGTCGGAACCCTCCCGCTCGTTGGTCGAGCCGAAGGGCTCGTTGGCCAGGAGGACGCACCCGGGCGATATGGCCGATATCACGCGGCTCATCCGGCGTAGCTCCTCGTCGAACTTGCCGCCTTTTGTCCCGCGGTCCTCCTCGCGCTTGAAATGGGTGAAGACCGCCGGTGCCGGCGCAGCTGAAAACGACCGGGCCGCTACGAACATACCCGCTTGCATCATGAGCTGGGCTATGGCGACGCTCCGGAGGAAGGTCGACTTGCCCCCGCGGTTGGCCCCGGTCACCACGACCATGGTCTTGCCTCCGGCCTCCACGTCGTTGCCGACGACACGCTCGGCCAGGGAAAGGCTGAGGCCGGGCTCGTAGAGGCCGGTGGCCGAAAAGCCGGGTGTGCCAGGGGCCCAGAGCACCGGGACGCAAGTCGGCTCGCCCTTCGCCTCGAGAGCGCCCTTCAGGTTGAGGCAGCCGAGGTAGAAGGCAAGCTCGGTGCGTAGCGACGACAGGAACCCGAGCACGTGGTCGACCGACTGGGCCAGCGCGTTGGCCGCGATGTTCACTCCTCTTTCTTGGAGCTCGGCCAGCGCTTGCAAGCCGGCTTCGTCGCGCTCGGGGACGTCGAAGCTGTACTTAGGCGTACCTCGCTCGGAGAAGCGCTGCCTGAAGCCGTGGGGGGGCTGGCGGTGCAGCATGTAGGCGGTGCCCTTGTTGGCCGCGCCGAGGGCGGCGCTCATGAAAAGGCCGCGAGACAGCTTCAGCTCGCCGATGTGGGCGCGCAGTTCGTTCAAGTAGGCTTCGTCGAGCTCGTCCGAAAGCACGGAAAAGAGCCGGCTGAAGCCGGGCGAGGCGACCTCGCCGGCGTGGTCGACGGCAAAGCGGCGGAGCTTGGCCAGGTACCCGAGCAGGACGTCCAGGGCCTGGAGCGAGTAGTAGCGAAGGCTCTCCGGGGAGCGGGAGAGCCCCCAAAACGTGAGCTTCTTGTGCGACTCGATCGCCTCACCGGCCAGCGCGTACAGCTGGGCCGGTAGGGCCGGGTGGGCGACGCAGTCGGCCAGGACCTGTTGGCGCCACGCTATTTCCTCGACGCTTGGGAGCGGGGAAAGGACTGCCGCCTCGGCCACGGAGAGGGCCAGCTTGTCCCCGCCTGCCATGGCGGAAAAAAGCCGCTGGAGGCCAAGGTCCTCCACCAGGTCGTCGCTGCCTTCGGGGCGCGGGCGGCCGGTGCCGAAGCTGGCGCGTGGGTGCATCAGGAGGACCTTCATTGGCCCACCCGCTCTGTTACAGCGTGGAACGTGAGCCCGTAGCGCTCGGCCAAGAGCGCAGCGTAAGCGCGGCCTTCTGGCTCTTTGCGCACGAACTTGTAGGTACGGCGCACAGGGTCCTCGGGGTCGACGATGGCGCCCATGCTCACCACCGCTTCGTTGGCAAAGGCCAGCTCCTCGACGAAGGTGACGAAGACGCAGAGCACCCCCCGCTCTACCAGCTGGGCGAGGACGGCCTTGCCGAGGACGGCTGCGTCGGCGAGCGTGGTGGAGGAGAGGCTCTCGTTCATTATGACCACGCTCCGAGACGTTGCCCTCGCGATGACCTCGTGGAGGTGGATGAGCTCGTCCTCCAAGTGGCTCCTCGCTGCCTCGAGGGCCTCGGCCTGGACGAAGGAGGTGAAAACCCCGTCGGCCAGCACTACCTCTGCCCGGCGGGCCGGCACCGGCAACCCCAGGCTGGCCAGGTAGTGGACTTGGCCGATGGCCCGGCAGAAGGTCGTCTTGCCACCGCTGTTGGGGCCGGTCACCACGACGACGCGCTCGCCCGGGCCGAGCTCGAAGTCGTTGGGCACGACCGCGGACGGCCCCGAGCCGTCCTCCCTGGCCAGCTTGCCCGCCAACGTGAGGTCGAACACGCCCTCGACCCGCACAGGCTCAGGCGAAAGTGAGACCCGTGGGTAACAAAACTGAAGGCCCCTCGCGCGAAGTGGGGCAATGTGCTCCAAGTAGGCGAGGTAAAATTGTGCAGCCCGCTCGAATTCTACGATGGCGGGCTCCATGAACTCCTGGTGCGCACCGAAATATTGGGCGAGCGCCGTGAAGGGCGCCGGGTAGAGGCGCGCCACGAGCTCGAGCACCCTCGCTTCGACCTGGTTCATGTCGAGCGGGCTGCGCAGCTTGGCTGTGTAGTCGGTGGCCGCTTCCTCCCTGAACTTGGCGAAGGCGGCCTCTACCTCGTCTGCATAGTTGGGCTCGCCCTGGTAGGCGCTCACCGTCACTCGGGTGCCCCTTATGTGGATCTTGTACCTGACCTGGCTGAGCGAGCGGATGAGCTCGCGCGCGCCGTCACCGAGCGTCTCGAAGCCCGGTGAGCCCTCGTAGGCGACCAGGTGCCCCCTGAACGCGCGCAGGCCTCGCGACGCCGGCTGCAGCGAGGACAGGGAGCCGACCAGCGAGCTCACCGCCTCGCAATAGCCGACCACGGCGTCGAGGAAGAGGCGCTGCGTCTGCAGGTGGGTGTGGAGCGAACGCGCCGCCGAGAGGATGTCGCGCACCCGGCCCATCTTTTCCAGGAAACCCCTGGTGGCAGTGGCCACCTCGGGACGTTCGAGGTCGCCGAGGACCTCGTGGCGGTAGGCCACCTGGTCGACGCTCTTCAGGGGCGAGTAAAAGAGCTCCGAGAGCCCGAGCTCTTCACGCCCGGAAATGGCCGTCGCGAATACCTGGTCGAGCTCGAGGTCGCTCGCGAACCCCCGGTCCTCGAGCGGCGCCGGCACGAAGCGGGTGCCCTCGGGGTAGAGGAGCGACGGCGTCACCTGGCTGCCTCGGTCCTCGCGGCACCGGTGCCGCGCTCGCCAACTTGCCTATTGCCCGCGGTCATGCCCCGGCCCGCGCCCTTTGGCCCGCCCGGGCCCCCAAGCCCGGGTCGCTCCCCGAAGCGGAAGCCCCAGTCCCGCCTGAGCCCATGGCGCCCTGGGTCGCCAGCGCCAGCGCCTCGCTGGCTGCCCGGCGGGCGGCCTCGTCCGCCTCGGCGCGCGCCCGGCGCTCCGGCTCGCTGGCGCGGCGCAGTTCCTCACCCCGGCGGGCAGCCTCCAGGGTCATCTCGACCGTCCGCCCGAGCTCGTCGGCCATGGCCACCTCGAAGCGGCGGACGACGGCGTCGAGGCGCTGGGTGAGGTCCCAGCGGGCGCGCCCGGCATGCTTGTCGAACTCGGCCGCGAGTTTGCTACGAGCGCGCTCCAGCAAGCGCCGGCGCTGCAGCCTGCCGGGCAGGAGCCGGCGGGCCATGCGCTCGGCACCTTCGGTGGTGCTGCCAACGTGCACGAAAATGTAGAAATAGCGCTCGGTTTCCTCGGCTACCTCAGGTATTTGTACTCGGGGAAGGTCGATCCGGAAGATGCCGGACGCGACAGCACGGACGGCATTGGCCCGTTGCTCGGTACGCTGGCGCGCCCGGTTGGCCAGCTTTCTCCAAGCCTCCTCCGCGCGCGCCGCTTCGCCTTGACGGAACCCCTCGAAGCTTCCTCGCACGCAGGTTTCGACGGCTTGGCGGAGGGCGTCCTCCAACTGCCCGAGCTTCGCGGTGCGAGCGATTTCGACCAGCCGGGCGTCGCATTCGCGAGGCGCGCTTTCCGCGAAGTGGGCCAGGGCGTCGCCGATCGTGCTCGCCAGCTGTTCGACGTCGCGGTGAAGGAGCGTCCGGTCGTCTTCGAAACCTTGGCGTTCGTCGTCGGCGGCGGCTCGCAGGCGCGCCACGGCCTCTGCCAGGCGGGCCTCGTCCATGGCTGCCGCCGCAGATTCGAGCGTCACGTAGGACTCGAGCTCGCCGGCGAGCCGGGCCAGCTCGGCCCGCGCCGTCTCGAGGCGGGCGTGGACCAGGTCCAGCTCGACGAACCTTGAAAGTGCGGCGTAAAACGCCGAGAACTCCCCGGCCTCGCTTTCCCCGGGCTCTTTTCCGGTGAGGCGAGCGGCCAAAGCTCCCCGGGCCGAGAGCCGCCACAGCCTCTCCTTGCGGCCCAGCTCGTCTTCAAGGGCAGTTTCGATGAAGGCCGTGACCTCGGCCAGCTCCCCCGGGCCTAGGTGGTCGATACGGTTGATTACGAAAAAGGTGGGGCCTTGCCGGGCCGAGAGCGTGTTCACGAGCTCTCGCTCGTGCTTGGAGAGGGGGGCGTCAGCCGAGAACACGACCACCGCGCCGTCGGCTTCGAGCAGCGCGCGGGCCGCGGCCTCGTCGTGCCCGAAGACCGAACCGGTGCCGGGGGTGTCGACGAGGACGGCGCCCGGGCGTAGCAGCTCCGCTGGCACCCTCACCTCCGCCCGGGCCACTTTGCGCTCGTTGCCGGGGTTCTTCGCCTCAGTGACGTAGTTGGCCAGCTCGTTCGGGGCTAGCTCCTCGCTGTGGCCGTCGAGGTAGACGATCTTGGCCCCCGCCGTCCCGTAGCTCACCTCCGTGGCGACGGCAGTCAGAGGCAGGACGCCGGTCGGCAGCAGCTCCGTGCCGAGCAGCGCGTTGACGAGGGTCGACTTGCCCCGCTTGAACTCGCCAAGGACGGCTATGTAGAAACGCCCGGCCCGGAGGCGGTCCTCCAGACGCGAGGCCCGCACGGCCAGCTCTGGCCGGCGGGTTGCGGCTACGGCGAGACCGCCGGCCGCACCCGCAAGCTCTTCGAGCTCCGTACCCATCTGCTCCTACCTCCCGGCGTTGCCAACTGCTTTCCAGTAGGAGCCATCGTCCCCGGCCACCGAGCCAGGGCTTAGGCGAGCTCCATCGCCCTGGTGCAGTTTACCGTCGGAGCCAGTCGAACCTGCGCTCCAGGGCCAGCCTTGCCTGCGCCGAGGCCATGTTCCCACCCTGCCACGGGCTCGCGACCGGCCCTCCGGCGCTCGGCCTATGGGAGCGAAGAAGGGGCCCGGCGCCGCCGGAGGCGCCAGACAAAACGCCCACCGAAGTACAGGGTCGCCAGGAGGAGCAGGGCGAAGGTGAGGGGTCCCGCCACCCGGACGACGGCTTCGAAGCCAGCGACGAACCCGCCCACCGCGGCGCGCCAGGCCTCGAGCAGGCTGCCCACGTGCTTTGGCGGGGGAGGGGGCAGCACTTTTTGGGTCAGGGTGACCGTCAGGGTGGCGTAGGTCGTCTCGGAGCTGAGCTGTTTCAGTTCGCCTTGGAGCTGCTGGAGCTGGCTGTCCACGTCGTCGAGCTGGGCCTGGACGGCCAGGATGGCACCGATCGTATTGGCCTTCGACATGATCGTCAGGTACTGCTGCCGGGTGTCTTCTGCGGCAGTGATCTGTGCTTGCAGGCCCACGTACCGGCCGGTCACATCGGTTGCCTGCGTCGACAAAGTTGCCACTTTCCCGAGCGCCCGTGCCTCGCTGACCGCGGTGGCGAAGCTGGCGACCGGCACGTCCAGGGTGACGCTCCCCTGGGCCCCGGGTGATGCCGACTGGGTCTCGGTGCTGGCCACGAAGCCCCCCAAGCCTTCGGCCAGCGCCATCAGCCGCCCGATGTCGGGCTGGATGTCCGCCTTCGGCACAATGACCGTGAGCGTCCCGGTCTCCTCTATGCGCTGGCCGACGGCCGCCGTCCCGGCGCTACTCGTAGCTCCAGGGGCAGCCGCCTTGGCTGGGCCGGCCGCTGCCGGTTCGGCGGCCCTGGCCGCGCTTGGCATCCCAATCGGGCGGCTCAACGACCCGAAGGAGGGAGACTTCGCCGGACGGTGGGCTACGCCGGCCTGGGCCCCTCCGCTCTGCCCCAGGGTGGCTGCCCTCGGGCGGTGCGCGTGCTCGACGTGGGCGAGCGACCCGACGAGGCCGGCGGCGCCGGCCACCGCGAGGACGAGGGCGGCACCGGCCACGAGGGCACGAGGCGCCTGCGGGCTGTTCGGTCTTGCTCTCGAAGGGACATGGGAGGCGGTGCCGGCGCTCGTGGTCATGGCCGGTACGTGGCGGTCTCGCCTGCATTTCAACCGAATGGGCCGCTCAACTGTGCGCTTGCGCCTGTCAGCGGGCTCTTGGGCAGCCCCACGAGAGCCTTGGTACGGTCGGTGAGCATTATGACCGAGCTCTCCGTTGCCACGCCCATTTGCGGGCAAGTAGACGACTACCACGGCGAGCTGGTGGCCGACCCTTACCGTTGGCTGGAGGACGCGGACAGCGCCGAGACCAAGCGTTGGGTGGAACTCCAAGCCGCGGCTGCCGAGGCTTTCCTGGCCGGCACTGGCGGGCAGGACGACATCCACCGCCGGCTAACCGAGATCTGGGACTACCCCCGCTGGTCAGCGCCTCTCGAGCGGGGAGGTCAGTGGTTCCAGAGCCGCAATTCCGGCCTGCAGGACCAACCCGTCGTGTACCGGATGGCCGCGCCCGGTGCCGCCGGCCAAGTGCTCCTGGACCCCAACGCCCTGTCAGCCGATGGGACGGTGTCCGTACCGGCGTTCGTCCCAAGCGAGGACGGTTCGCTGGTGGCGTACGGCGTCAACGAGGCCGGGTCCGACTGGACGACTTGGCGGGTGAAGGAGGTCGCCTCAGGGGAGGACCGAGCCGACGAGGTCAGGTGGTCGAAGTACGGTTTGGTGGCTTGGGACGCGAGGGACTCAGGCTTCTACTACTGCTCGGTGGACCGGCCGCCCGAAGGAGAGGAGCTACGAGCCGCCGTAGGAGTGGTGCGGGTCATGTTCCACGCGCTGGGCACGCCCCAGGACGCCGACAAAGTCCTGTTCGAGCGCCCCGACCAGCCCGAATGGCTCCCCCACCCCCATGTGACCGACGACGGCCGCTACCTCGTGGTCACCATCACCAAAGGCACCGACCCCGACAACCGCGTCGAGGTGTTCGACCTCACCCGGCCAGGCTCCCCTCCGGCCGTCCTTGTCCCGGGTTTTACCTGCCGGGCCGAAGTGGTGGCGAACACGGGCAGCAGGTTTGTCCTCCTGACCGACCAAGGCGCGCCCCGCCAGCGCCTCGTAGTGGCCGACCTCGAGGCCCCGGGCGCATGGCAGGAACTCGTTGCCGAGCGGGAGGGAGTCCTCCTCTGGGCGGGCAACTGCGGGGGGCGCCTCGTCTGCCACTACCTGCAGGACGCCTGCTCGCGCTTGTCCGTCTTCGAGTTGGACGGGACGTTCGTGAGGGAAATAGAAGTGCCCCCGCTCTCCTCGGTGGTCCCCGACAGCGCCGGCGTTGCCGTGCAAGGGCGCGCCAGCAGCAGCCTTTTCCATTTCGAGCTGCGCGGTTTCCTCGACCCGGGGTCACTTTGGTCGCACGACCTGAGGAGCGGCGAGACACATCTGTTGCGCCGGAGCGAGGCCGCCTTCGACCCGGGCGAGCTCATGGCAGAGCAGGTCTTCGTAACTGCGAGCGACGGCGCCCGCTTGCCGCTTTTCCTGACCCGCCGGCGGGACCTGGTCCGGGACGGCGAGGCGCCGGTCCTCTTGTACGGCTACGGAGGGTTTTCTATCCCCATTACGCCGGACTTCCACAAAGACGGCATCGTTTTTGCCGAACGGGGTGGGATTTTCGCCGTCGCAGTGCTCCGTGGCGGCGGCGAGTACGGGAGGGCCTGGCACGACGCGGGCAGGCTGGGCGCCAAGCAACGCGTCTTCGACGACTTCTGCGACTGCGCCCGCTGGCTCGCCAGCTCGGGCTGGACACGCCCCGCGAAGACAGCGATAAACGGAGGCTCCAACGGTGGGCTTCTCGTGGGCGCGTGCCTCACCCAGCACCCCGAGCTCTTCGGGGCGGCGGTGGCGGAAGTGGGAGTGCTGGACATGCTCAGGTTTCACCTGTTCACGATCGGTTGGGCGTGGAAGAGCGACTTCGGGGACCCCGACGACCCCGAACAGTACCGCTGGGTACGTGCTTATTCCCCGCTGCACAACGTGAAGGCGGGGACCTGCTACCCGCCTACGCTGCTCATGACCGCCGACCACGATGACCGGGTCGTGCCGGCGCACTCGTTCAAGTTCGCGGCTACCCTGCAGGCGGCCCTGCCCGAAGGGTGCGGGCCAGTCTTGCTCCGGGTCGAGGGCTCCGCCGGCCATGGCCATGGCAAGCCGACATCGAAGGCGATCGAGGAGCGTGCAGATGTGCTGGCCTTCTTGGACGAGGTGCTCCGCCGTGGAGGGAGCACATAGGGCCCGGGGACCTCCTTGCCAGCGGCTGTCTCGGCCCCTGCTAACCGGCAAAACATTTGGCGTGAAACGCGCACCAGCGGTGGGCACGAAAACCCACCGCTGGCAAAGGCACCGCCCCAGGCTAGATTTTGGGACCACCTCAAGATCGGCAAACCGATCATGGATTGGCAAGACGAGTCACCTGGGGGAGGCCCACTCGAGCAGGCCAGACAACGGTCGGCACAACCTGGCCGCCGCCTGGCCTCTTAGTAGCCCGGCGGACCGCTCTCTTCGGACGAGCTCAACGTTGCCATCGGCTCTCCTTTCGGACAGTTTGCCTTGAGCACCCTCACAAGTGCTCCAACCCAACTATACCCTCGCCGGCGTCTCTCGCTACCTCTTTGGCGATTTTTCAGGTTTGGCGATTTTTCAGGTTCCGTCCCCACCTGGCGGTCCTTCTCCGGCTTTTAGTTGCATCAGTTGACATGAAAAATCACTAGTGCTAATATGGTGCCTACCTGGCAGGGTGCCGGGGATCGTAGCGGCAGCGCAGCGACCAGTGGCGCCGGCCCGCTTCCGAAACCTCGCTTCCAGTACGGAAAGGAGCACCTATGTCCAGGACCGTCGACCTTTTCCTGGACAGCGACCAGCCACTCGAGCTGGTGGCTCTCCAGCTTTCGGAGCTGACGTCCGCTCAGTTGAGCGCGTCGCCAGACCGAGCTCGCTTCGTCTTGCAGGAGGAGGGAGTCACGGCTTATCTGTCCGAGCACGACTTCCTCGACGACGACGACCTGCCCTTGTCGGAGTTCCCTTATGTGTTGTCCGCTCGAGTGAGGGAACCCGGCGACATCGACCACAGCCCCGAAGCTCGCTACCTGCGCCGGCTCAACGCCCGCTGGCGCGAGCAGACCGGCCTGCCGTCGTTGCTCGTGATCGACCTCGAGCGGCCCGACGCTCCCGAGTTCGCTACAGGTGCGCCTGGTCCGACGGCTGCGCCTGGGCCAGTACCAGCCTCTGCCGGGTTGCCCACCACGGCGCCGGCGGGCATGCCTCAGCCGCCGGCCCCGGCCGCCTCCCATGGGACGGCCGAGTGAGCGCCGCCAGGCCGGTGGTGGGAGCCCGCGGCCGGGGAGCAAGCGCCGGCGGCCGGGGAGCAAGCGCCGGCGGGGACCGTGGTCCCTGGCGCTGCCAGCATTCTGGCCCCGGCACCTACGACGAGTCAGCACGGCGTGTCAGCCACTCTGAGTACGCGGTGGCGCAGCTGCTCGTGCAAGAAGGCCACCACGTACGCAGCGTGCCCGAGAGCAGGGGAGCCGGGAAGACGCCGGACTTCGTTGCCTGCGGGGCCCTGGTCGAGGCGAAGTCCTTCGAGAGCTTGGCTGAGCGCAGAGGCCGGCCCCCCTCCGCTGAGGGTGTCGCCAACAAGCTCATGCAGGCCAGCGAGCAGGGAGCCGTCGGCATAATCTGGGCCGGCGCCAGTGGCCTGAGCCAGGCCACCGCCCGAGCGGGCTACCTGCTGTACTGCCGCCACGCCGTCGTGCACGGCCTGGGCAAGCTCGAGTCAGCGCGGGTCGTCGGCGAGGGCTTCGACGTTTCCTTCGACCCGGTGGCCGACGTAAGAGCCGTCTGGCAGGCCGGCGCGACGCCGAGGTTGAGGCCGTCCGTTCCCGTGAGACGCCTGGTGCCGCGGCCTTAGGCCACCGCCCGAGCCGCCCAGGCGGGCTGCGGCCGTAAGGCTCTCGCACAAGGAGGTACCGTGTGCCCATGTCGGTGGCACAGCCCGACTTCGCCCAACCCGGTGAGCTCGAGGTGGAACTGTGGGACGGCGAGGAGATGGTAAAGGGCCAGCCGACCCCTCGTGGAACTGTGGGACGGCGAGGAGATGGTAAAGGGCCAGCCGACCCCTCGCCACGAAGCCCTTCGGGCCGCACTCCTGGCGCAACTGTTCGGCCAGCGGCGCACGTATTTGAGCGTGGAAGTGTCGTCGGCGATCGAGGAGCCCGGTATGGCGCCACGACCGGACGGGTCTGTGCTCGACCGCAGCTTTGACCCCCCGGCCACGCTCGTGGGGGTGGCCGTTGGCGTGGCCAACGGCCACCTCGATGGCTGCCGTTCCAGAGCGGTCGTCGTACAAGGGCACCGGCGCCTCGGCGTGCCGCACTGGGCGCCCTAGGTTTCGGGGTATGGCCGTCGAGCTCGGGCAGCAGTGGGCAGCGAGCGTTGGCGCGCAGTTGCAAGAGTGGGCCGTAGGCACGAGCCCTGGAGCAGCCGAGCCGGACGCCGGTGGTGCGCTGGGCCAGTTGGGAAAGTTCCTCCACTCGGTCCCCCCCGGTTACCCGGAAGCGACGAGCCCCGAAGAAGCCGCGCGCGACTGGCTCTTGATGTCGGTCCTCGCAGGCGGGGTAGGTGGGCGCTCCGAGGTGCGCGCCTCGCGTAGTGGTGCCAGTGGGCAGTTCGAGGTGGTGGCCTCGCCTGGCGGGGCGGGCAGTGACTTCCGGCTCCGCCGCGTCGGCGCCAGTTTGCTCGAACTGTCCTCCCTCGTACCGGCGCTCGAAAGCTTTGGCCTGGCCGTCGTCGAGGCGGTGCCGTGGCGGTTCGGCGGCCTCGGTCCAGGCGGCTCCTCGCTCTACGTGGACGACATCGGCCTCCGCGTGGTGACCAGCGTCCTTGGGCCCGCCTTCTACGCTCGAGGGGCAGAAGCGCGGCTGGTGCGCGCCTTGCAGGCGGTGCTTGCCGGCGAAGCGGAGGAGACCCCCCTCAACCGCCTGGTGGTTGGTGCCGGCCTCGACTGGAGGGAGGTCAACCTGCTGGGCACCTACCTTGCCTACCGCCGTACAGCGGGCGGCCCCCGCGCCAAGGAGAGGCTGGCGGCCATGGTCGAGGGCCTGGTCGAGTACCCCCAGGTCGCCGCAACCATAGTCCGGCTGTTCCATGTGCTCCTGTGCTCGCCTGACCCGAATAGCGCCGGAAGCCCCGGTGAGGTCTTCGGGCCGGCCGAGGCGGAAGCCCGCTCCGCGCTGGGCCAGGTGCCCGACCTCGCCCACTTCGAAGCGCTCCAGGAACTGCTGTCGATGGTCCTCGCCACGACCCGGAGCAACTGGTCGCTTGGACGAGACGAGGTGGCGCTCAAGTTCGCGAGCACCAGCTTGGAGTTCCTACCGCGGCCGAAGCCTTTCGCAGAGGTGTTCGTGTGGTCGCCCGGCTTCGAGGGCATCCACCTCCGCTTCGGCCCCGTGGCGCGGGGCGGGATCCGCTGGAGCGACCGTCACGACGAACTGCGCACGGAAGTCCTCGACCTGGCGCGGGCGCAAGTGAAGAAAAACTCGCTCATAATCCCGACCGGTGCCAAAGGCGGCTTCTCGCTGCACCGGGCCAATGGGCCGGCCGAGAACGGCCTGAGCGCCGAGGACGAGGGCCGCGAGGCATACCGGCGCTTTGTGACTGCGCTGTTCGAAGTGACCGACAACGTGGTCGGTGGCGAGGTGCGCCGGCCCGAGGGGGTGGTGTGCCGCGACGGGGCCGACCCGTACCTCGTCGTGGCGCCGGACAAGGGCACGGCCAACTTCTCGGACTTGGCCAACTCGATCAGCGCCGAGCGCGGGTACTGGCTCGGCGACGCCTTCGCTTCGGGCGGGAGCAACGGGTACGACCACAAAGCGCTCGGCATAACCGCGAAGGGCACATGGCTGGCGGTGAGGCGGCACTTCCGGGCGCTCGGCATGGACGCCCAGCGCGACCCGCTTCGCGTGGTCGGCGTCGGCGACATGTCCGGTGACGTCTTCGGCAACGGAATGTTGCAGAGCCCGGCCCTCAGGTTGGTTGCGGCCTTCGACCACAGGCACGTTTTTGTGGACCCCGCGCCGGACGCTGAGGCCTCGTTTGCTCAACGCGTCCGTCTGAGCGGGCTCCCGCACTCGTCCTGGGCCGATTACGACCTCTCGGCTGCCTCCCCCGGCGCCGGTATCTACTCCCGCCAGGACAAGGTGGTGGAGCTAGCGCCGGAGGCAGCCGTGGCCCTCGGGACGAGACCGGGCCCGCTCACGCCGCCGGAGGTCGCCAAGGTGGTGCTGAAGGCCCCGGTTGACCTCGTGTACTTCGGCGGGGTGGGCACGTTTGTAAAGGCCTCTGACGAGAGCGACGTCGAGGTCGACGACGCCGCCAACGACGAGATCCGCATAGCGTCGGCCGACCTGCGCGCCCGGGTAGTCGCCGAAGGTGCCAACCTCGCCATGACCCAGCGGGCGCGAGCCGGCTATGCCCGGCGCGGCGGGCGTGTCAACACCGACTTCGTCGACAACGCCGCCGGCGTCGTGATGTCGGACCGCGAGGTCAACTCGAAGATCCTCCTCGACCTGGCCGAAGCAAGAGGAGTTTTGCCGGAGGGCCAACGCGACAAGGTGCTGGCCGAAGCTGAACCCGGGGCTGTCGAGGCCGTCCTGGCGACGGTCGAGCAGAGCATCGTGGCCCTCGACCGAGCGTCGGCCACGAGCGGTACGGAGCTTTCCGCTTACGAGGCGCTCGGAGCGGACCTTGCGGCCGAGGACTTGCTCGACCCCGAGGTCGAGTTTCTCCCGGGCCCGGAGGAACTGGCCCGCCGACGCTCTGCCGGCGCCGGCCTCTCCCGCCCAGAGCTGGCCGTCGTGCTCGCCCTTGCTCGCAGCGAACTGGCGCGCAGCATCGGCGCCTCGCCCCTGCCGAGAGACCCGTGCCTGTTGCCGCTGGCGATCTCGTACTTCCCCCCGCCGGTTGGCGAAATGGTGGCCGGATTGGTCCCCTCACACCCGCTCTTCCGTGAGATAGTTGCATCCCAGCTGGCCAACGAGGTGCTTGCCCGCATGGGCGGGCTGTGGGCGCACGAAGTGTCCCGCGAAAACGGGTGCCCGCCCTGGAGGACCGCGGCGGCCTACTGGGCGGCGCGCGAGGTGCTCGGGCTCGGCGACCTCTACCTCGAGGCCGACGAGCTCACCTGGTCCATTTCCCTGGACGCCGAGCTCCAGGTGCGCGCCGTGTTGACCCGCGCCGTGGACCGTTTGGCCCGCTGGTACCTGAGGCGAGGTCTCCCCGAGACGCTCGGCAAGCTGATCGAGAGGGACAGGATGCTGGTGGAGGGAGTCCGTGCCTGGGCGGCCCGAGCCGAGGTGGCCGTCGCCGACGAAGCCGGCGGGGCGGAGGCGAAGACCACTCGGTTTGGGCCGGGTGCACTGGGCGATGGCGCAGCCGAAGTTGGTGCCCTCGTCCAATTGGGCGTCCCCGCCGGCCTCGCCTCTCGCGCTGGTCTGGCCTTGGCAGCTGCGGTTGCAGGAGAACTAGGGGACGCAGCCAGGGCGACGGATAGCGGTTTCGAGGTGGCAGTCGAGGCTTACGAGCTGGTGGTGGAGGGCCTGGGCCTCGAGCAGGTGGCCGAGATGCTCGCCGGGTGGCACCCTGCCGACCGCTGGGAGCGCTGGCAGCTGCACGTCCTCTCCGAGGACTTGGCCGACATGAGGGCCTGGGCGGCGCGAGCAGCCCTGGCCAGTCACCCGGGCCGGCCGAGGAAAGACGCCGTCTTCGCCTGGTTGGCCGACCGCCGGGAGGCCACGACCAGCTTGCTCGGTCTCATCGGGGAGCTACGCAAGGCGCCGGCACCCAACCTGTCCTTGGCGAGCATCACTCTGCGTGCCGTGAGAGCCGCCCTGGAGGGGACCGCTACGCCCGTCGGTGGTGTACCGGGCCGGCCGAGCGATTAGAAAGATCGGGATGAGAGTCGCCGTAGCCAACGACCACGCCGGGTACCAGCTGAAGGTCCTCGTGGCGGCGCACCTGGACGAACAGGGCCACAAAGTTGACGACCTCGGTTCCTACGACACCGAACCCGTCGACTACCCGCCTTATTGCGCCGCCTGCGCCCGCCAGGTTGTAAAGGGGGTAGCAGACTTCGGCATAGTCATCGGTGGTTCGGGCCAGGGTGAGCAGATGGCCGCGAACAAGGTCCACGGCGCCAGGGCGGCGCTTTGCCACGACGAGTACACGGCGCGCTTCGCGCGGCTCCACAACAACGCCAACGTCTTGGCCCTGGGTGCTCGCATCTTGGCCCCGGAACTGGCCTTCGACATCGTGGACACTTTCCTCGCCACTGCCTTCGAGGGTGGCCGGCACCAGGCGCGCCTCGACGAACTTCTCGCCATAGAAGCCGAGGAGTGCGCCGGCGTCAGAGCGACCTGAACGGCTGGCCCTAGCCCATGGCCACCGCGGAGGGCTTCGAGCTCGTGCGCGTCCGCTTGCCGCTCGCGGAGGCATGGGCGAGCGGGGCTGGCTCCTTTTCCCACCGTGACAGCCTGCTCGTGAGGGCCGTGCTGCGTGGGCCCGCCGGCGAGGCCGAGGGGTGGGGCGAATGCCCGGCGCTCCCCGCGCCGAGCTACAGCAGCGAGTACACCGAGGAGGCGGCGCGGGTCTCCGAGCGGTTCCTCGTGCCGGTGCTGCTCGGGGCGGAGCTCTCGAGCGCCCGCGAGGTGGCTGGGGCGCTTTCTCACGTGAAGGGCCACCCGATGGCGAAGACGGCCTTCGAGGCGGCGGTGATCGATGCGGAGCTCCGGGCCGAGGGCGTCTCCATGGCCTCTTACCTGGCGCGGGCCAGCGAGCTCGCCCTCCCGCCGGTCCCGGCCGTTCCCGCCGGGGTGACGGTCGGCTTGGCCGGCCACCTGGGACAGCTCCTCGACGAGGTCGAGCGCTATGTTGTCCAGGGCTACCGTTCGGTCAAGCTGAAGATCTCTCCCGCCCTCGGGCCCCCACCGCATGTTGCCTTGGGGGCGGTGCGCGAGCGCTGGCCGGAGGTCGTCCTCGCTGCCGACGCGAACGGGGCCTACGAGGGGCTCTCGCTGGACGAGGCGGCCTCCCAGCTGTCCGCCCTCGACGGCCTCGGCCTGGCCTGCATCGAGCAACCCCTGGGTGAGGACGACCTGGTGGGCCACGCCCGGCTGGCGCGCCTCATAAGAACTCCGGTCTGCCTGGACGAGGCGCTCGGTAGCCACGGCCTCGTGGAGGCCGCTCTCCGGCTCGGAGCCTGCTCGGTGGTCAACGTCAAAGCGGGGCGCCTCGGGGGCTACCTGGGGGCCGTACGGGTGCACGACCTGTGCGCCCGCCGGGAAGTGGCGCTCCGGCTCGGTGGGATGGTCGAGACCGGCGTGGCCCGGGCAGCCAACGTCGCGCTGGGCTCATTGGCTGGCTTCAACCTGCCGGGGGACCTGTCGGCGACGGGCAGGTTCTTCGTGGAGGACCTCGCCGGCCCCCTCACGTTGCAGGCTGACGGGACGATCGCGGTGCCCACCGGTGCCGGCAGCGGGGTAGAGGTGGACCGGGGCGCGATCGACCGGGCTGCCTGCTGGCGGCGCTTCTTCCGGGCGGGATGAAGCCGGGGCCGGGCTCCGGGCCGACCGGCCCCGTACCCCCCTGGCCGCCATGGTCACGCCGCCGCGCTACGTTGCCATGCGATGACGTTGCCCTTTTGGGAGCCGGGCCCTGCCGGTGCCGGAGGTCCGGCCGCGCCGGCGCGGCGCGACCAGTCCCCCCGCCGGCTCAGCCTGGTCCAGCTCTCCAGGGAGATCGCCCGCTCTTTGGCGACCGTCGGGCGGGTAGCGGTCGAAGGGGAGGTCTACCGGCCCCGCACGAGCCAGGGCGGTTGGGCGTTCTTCGTGCTCCGGGACAGGACTTGTCAGGTTTCGGTCGTCTGCCCCGCCCGGAACGCCCGTCGCTGCCGAGCCGTGGGCGGGGAGAGGGTGCTCGTCGTGGGTTCGCTCGTCTGGGTCAACGACCGGGGCCAACTGACGCTCGAGGCCGAAGAAGTGACGCCGGTCGGGGAGGGCGCCGTGGCTGCGATGATCGCCGAGGCACGGGCCAGGTTGGCCGCCGACGGGTTGCTCGATAGGCCCAGGCGCCCGCTCCCGCGGCTGCCTCGTTCGATCGGCGTGGTCTGTGGCACCGAAGCAGCGGTGCGCCAAGACATCGAGTCGGTGGTGGCGGCCCGGTTCCCCGGCTACCCGCTCGTTTTCCAGGAGACGACCGTGAGCGGTCCGGGCGCCGCGCTCTCGATCATCGACGCTCTCGGGAGGGTCTCCTCTAGGCCCGAGGTCGACGTCGTGGTGATGGCTCGCGGCGGTGGGGACGCCACGGCCCTATTGCCGTGGAGCGACGAAGAGCTGTGCCGGGTGGTCGCCGCCGCTCCCGTGCCGGTCGTTTCCGCGATCGGCCACGAGGGCGACCGCCCGCTCTGCGACGAAGTGGCCGACTTGCGCTGCGGGACACCCTCGATCGCGGCTCACGCCGTCGTCCCCGATAGGCATGCCCTCGAAGAGGAACTAGCCGGCCTCCTCGAGTCCGCTGGCCGGAGCCTTGGGGCGCTCCGTGCGCTCGGCCGCGAGCGGCTCCGGGGTGCGGAGGTCAGCGGGGCGCTCTCAGCCGGCTTGGAGCGGGCGCGCTCCCGGCTCGGCCGCGGCGCCGAGAGGCTGGCGTGGGCGAACCCCGGCCAGAGGGTGGAGTCGTGCCGGCGCCGGCTCGCTGCTTCCGACTGGCGAGGCCCGTTCGCCGGGCAGCTCGGGGCGGACCGCCGGCGCCTCGACGCGGCTCGCCGCCACGCGTGGTCGCTTTCGCCTCAGCACGTGGTGGAGAGGGGCTTCGCCGTGGCCCGGCGCTCCGACGGCACGGTCGTGCGCGACCCAGCCGAGGTCAGGCCCGGCGAGCTGCTCGAGCTTCGCGTGGCACGTGGGGTGATCGGCGTGCAGGTGGTGGGCAGGCCGGCCGAATGGGGGAGGCAGGACGAGTGAGCTTCGACGCCGCGAAGTTTGACCCGGGGCTCGCCGGCGCCCCCGGGCCGCTCGAGGAGCTCAGCTTCGAGCAGCTCCTCGACGCTCTCGAACTGGTCACCAACAGGCTCGCCAGCGGCGAGCTCGGGATTGAGGCGGCGACGGACCTCTACGAGCAGGCCGAGATCCTCCACGCCGCGGCCGAGCAGCGCCTCGCCGCGGTAGAGGCGCGCATCGAGCGCTTGCGCGGCTCTGAGTAGCGATGGCGCCGGCCCTGCGATGAGGCCGGCCCTGCGATGGCGCCGGGCCCGCGATGAAGCCGGGCCCGCGACGAGGCCGGCCCCGCGATGAGGCCGGCCACGGGCACGCAGTGGCCCGGGTGGGGCACGAACGCGCAAAAAACAGGTCGATGTGCGCTGGCGGAGGCCACATCGGTCAGAAAGCGGCGCGTTTTCGCGCCAAATACTGATCGATGTGCCGATGACGACTTCACATCTGTCAGTTTTTGGATCGCGGGGTGCAGCGCCGGCACAGGCCAGGTCGGCAAAGCCCGTCTGGCAAGACATCGGCAACCCTGGCGTGCGTCTGCGGGACTACGCCGGCACCACGTTGCTCGTCACGTCCGACAACTCGTTCGCTTACACCTTCGCCCCCTACGCTGGCTCTGGCGTGCCCGTGCGCACGCTCGAGTTGCGGGGCGGGAAGTTCGTCGGGACCACGAGGGAGCACTTGAAGCTAGTGGCGGCGGACGCCCGCTTTTGGTGGCAGCAGTACAGCCAGATCGTTGCGCATCACCGGGCCGAAATGGGGGACGGGCTCGGGGTGTACGCCCCCTGGGTCGCTGACGAGTGCCTGCTCGGCAAGGCAGAGACGGCTTGGGCAACCGCCCGCCACCTGCAAGAACACGGCTACTTCAGCCCTGGCCTGCCTGGGTGGCCGAAAGGCGCCGCCTACGTGAAGGCGCTTCGCAGTTTCCTCGTAAAGGGCGGGTACTGCCCCGCCTGAAACCGGGCCGCCCGACGGCTCACGCCGGCGGGGCAGGGCTCATCCCAAGAGCCCGAACGCCATCGCATAAAGCACCGCCGTGAGCGAGAGGCCGTCGAGCATTTCGCCCGATCTGGCGATGCCGCTCAGGCGCTCGGTGCTCACCCACTCGAGCCGTTCGGACTCCGCCGTGTCGGTCGGGTCGCTCACGTGTTCCGCGCTCTCGCTCAAGAACAGGTGGAACTTCTGGTCCGACAGCCCATTGCTCGGTTGGTAGGTGACGAGCGGGGACAGCCCCCGGGGCCGCCAGCCGGTCTCTTCGATGGCCTCTCTTTCCGCCGCCTCCATGGGGCTCTCGCCCGCCTCCACCCGCCCGGCGGGGATCTCCCAGCCCCAAGTGTCGGTGATGAACCGGTGCCTCCACAGCAACAGGACGCCGCGCCGAGGGTCCCGGACGACCGTGCCCGCCGCCTTGCGGGGCAGGCGCACCACGTGGTGCTCGAACCGCCCGACGCCGGGCACTTCCACATCGGCCAGGCAGAGCCTGACCCAGTCGCTCTCGTAAATGGCCCGCTCGCCGTGGACAGCCCAACGCACCCGGCCAAGCTAGCCGTTCGCTAGGCTGGCGCACCCGATGGCGGTCGTTCCCGTCAAAGTGCGTTTCGAGCATCACCCGAGCGGCCTCGGCGTCGGGACGCCGAGGCCCAGGATCTCTTGGTACCTCGAAGGCGAGGGTGCCTTCCATCCGGCTGCTTACGAGGTGGAGCGCGCCGGGCCCGGTGCGCCCGAGGTCGTCTTCGTTGAGCCCTACGACCAGGTGCTCGTGCCCTGGCCCTTCTCGCCGCTCGCCTCGCGCGAGGCAGCGGTGGTGCGGGTGCGGGCCGCGTCAGGGGAGGGCTGGACGCCCTGGAGCGGACCGGTCCGGGTCGAAGCGGCCCTGCTTTCGCCCGGGGACTGGAGCGCTGTGTTCGTCTCGCCTCGCGACGTAGGAGCCATCGGGGCGCCGGCGCCCTACGTGCGGGGCTCGTTCGAGGTGAACGGCCAGGTCGTCTCGGCCAGGCTGTACACGACCGCCCTCGGTGCCTACGAGGCCTTCCTCAACGGGCGGCGGGTGGGCGCGGACGTGCTCGCCCCTGGGTGGACGAGTTATGCCAAACGCCTCGCCTACCAGGTCTACGACGTCACCAGCCTGCTCGTAGACGGCCCGAATTTCCTCCAAGCCCTCCTCGGCAACGGCTGGTACCGGGGACAGCTCACGTGGGAAATGCGTCGGGCCTACTACGGGGAGCGCCTCGCGTACCTAGGCCAGCTCGAGGTCACCTACTCCGACGGCCGCGTGCAGCGGGTGGGCACCGACGCGTCCTGGGAGGCGGCGGGGAGCGGGGTCCTCTCCGACGACATCTACGACGGCCAGACGACAGACCTGCGCATCGACGGGCCGGCGGGGCCGTGGGGGCCGGTGGACGTAGTGAGGCGGGAGATGACGGCACTTTTTGCCTCCGAAGCGCCCCCGGTGCGGCGGCTCATGGCACTGCCGCCCAAGGCCACGGCAGTCTCCCCCAGCGGCAAGAAGATCTTGGACTTCGGCCAAAACTTGGTCGGTTGGGTGCGCCTCTCCGTGAACGGGGCCCGGCCCGGTCAGGAGGTCACGTTGCGCCACGCCGAGGTGCTGGAAGGCGGCGAGCTCTGCACCCGGCCGCTGCGCAGGGCAGAAGCGACCGATCGTTATTTCCTGAAGGGGGCGCCGGGCGAGGTGCTGGAGCCGAGCTTCACCTTCCACGGCTTCCGTTACGCGGAGGTCACCGGGGCGGACGACCCGGACATCGAGAGCGTGGAGGCGGTAGTGGTCGGCTCGGACCTCGAGCGCACGGGCTGGTTCGAGTCCTCTAGCGCGGAGCTCGACCGCCTGCACGAAAACGTGGTGTGGGGCATGCGGGGCAATTTCCTCTCCGTGCCGACCGACTGCCCCCAGCGCGACGAGCGCCTCGGCTGGACCGGCGACATCCAGGTCTTCTCGCCGGCGGCGGCGTCGCTGTTCGACTGTTCGGGCTTTCTCGGCTCCTGGTTGGCCGACCTCGCGGCAGACCAGAGCCACGACGGCCGGGTCCCCCTCGTCGTCCCCGACGTCACGCCCGCCCGCACCGCGGCCGCGGCCTGGGGCGACGCCGCCTGCGTCGTCCCGTGGGTGCTTTACCAGCACTTCGGGGACCTTGGGGTCCTCGAGCGCCAATGGGAAAGCATGCGCGGGTGGGTGGACTGGGTCGCCGCCCAGGCAGGCGAGAGCCGTCTTTGGTCCGGCCGCCTCCAGTACGGGGACTGGCTGGACCCGACGGCGCCGCCGGAAGCCCCTCACGCGGCCAAGGCGAGCCCTGATGTCGTGTCGACTGCTTGCTTCGCCCGCTGCGCCGGCATCGTGGCCGAGGCTGCCAACCTGCTCGGCTACCGCGATGAGGCTGAGCGTTACGGGGCGCTCGCCTCCGAAGTGCGACGGGCGTTCGCGGACGCCTACGTCACGCCTTCTGGCCTCGTCATGAGCGACGCCCAGACGGTCTACGCCATCGCTCTGGCCTGGGACCTCCTGCCGAGCGAGCGCCAGCGCGCCGGCGCTGGGAGGCGGCTGGCCGAGCTCGTGCGCCTCGCCGGGCACCGCATAGGCACTGGCTTCGTGGGCACGCCCTGGGTGCTCGACGCGCTCTCGGACGCCGGCTACGGCGCCGACGCCTACTGGCTCCTCTTCCAGCGGTCCTGCCCTTCGTGGCTCTACGCCGTCACGATGGGCGCTACGACCATCTGGGAACGCTGGGACAGCCTGCTCCCTGACGGCTCGGTCAACCCAGGGCAGATGACCTCGTTCAACCACTACGCGTTCGGTGCGGTGGCTGCCTACTTGCACCAGCGCATCGCTGGGCTGGCCCCTCGCGAACCCGGGTACCGCTCGATCTCCGTTAGGCCGCTCCCTGGGCGTGAGCTAACCTACGCTCGTACCCGCCAGCTGACGCCGTACGGTACCGCCGAGGTGGCCTGGTCGAGGGGTGACGGCCGCTTCCTCCTCGAAGTCACGGTCCCCTCACTCGTCGAGGCCCACGTGCAGCTCCCAGGTAGCACGACCGTCGAGGTGGTGGGCGCCGGACAGCACCGCTTCGAGGTCCCGGATCCCTTCGAGCCAGGCCAGCCCGGCTCTGCCGGCACCGGCGCCGGGCCGGTATTGCGGCCTCTCGCGGACGTGGTCGACCTGCTTGGCGACGAGGAGGCCTGGCGTGAGTTCTCCCGGTCCTACTCCGAGCTCACCGGCGGCGGAGAGGAAGCTGCGCTGGCCGTACTGGCCCGCCTCGCCCACACGCCGGTTTCCGAGCTCCCCGAGCTACCGGTCGGACCCGGAGGCAGGCCTCTTTCTGACGAGGAGCGCGCCCGATTCGCGGAAGTCTTGGCCGAGGTGCAAGAACGGCGCGCTGACGGAGCGCGGCGGAGCTGACAGGATGAGCGCTCATGACGGCCCAAGCGAACTTGCCCGGCCGGCGATTTCCCGCCGGCATGGGTCTTTGCTATGGTGTCGCCCGGGGTTGGGAGCGCTCACAAGCCGCAGCCCGTCCCCGGCTTGTCATGACCCATATACGAAGTCGCCGGCGTAGATGGGCCGGCAGGGAGGAGCGATTTTGGGCCTGGTGCTCGGCTCGTTCGTGGTCCCCTCCACGGCCTTGGTGCTGCCCATCTTCCTCCTCGAGCACTACATGGGCCTCACCAACACCTACGAAGGCGTGATACTACCGCTCATCGTCTACCCCTTCGGGGTCTATTTCATGTCGATCTACTGCACCGACGCCGTCCCCGACACCCTCATTGACTCGTCGCGCATGGACGGCGCCGGCGAGCTGCGCACGTTCTGGCAGATCGCCCGGCCCATCTTGATGCCCGGGACGGTGACGCTGTTCCTGCTGTCTTTCATAGGGACCTGGAACAACTTCTTCTTGCCGCTCGTCCTCCTCGGGAGCGAGAAGCTCTTCCCGGTCACGGTCGGCCTCTCCGCCTGGTCGAGCGCCCTCAACATCGCCGGCGCCGGCCAACCCCTTTACCCGGAGGTGATCTTGGGCTCGCTCGTATCGGTCTTGCCCATGCTCGTACTTTTCCCGTTCCTCCAGAAGTACGTCGCGAGGGGGCTCACCTTCGGGGCGGTGGCCGGTGAATAGCACGCGGAGCGATTGGCAGGACCACAACCTCCTCCACCGAGGGCGCTTGGCTCCGCGCGCCTCGTTCGTCGCCTTCCCCGATGCCCTCACCGCCCGCACGCACGACCCGGGGCTCTCGCCTAGGGCCCGTTCGCTTTCGGGTGATTGGCGCTTCCACCTGGCACCACGGCCTTCTGCCGCGCCTGTGGGGTTCGAGAGGCCGGGTTTCGACGACACTGGTTGGGCCGAGATCCCGGTCCCCTCGCACTGGCAGCTGCACGGCTACGGGAGGCCCCAGTACACCAACGTCGTCTACCCGTTCCCGGTGGAGCCGCCGATGGTCCCCTCGGAAAACCCGACCGGCTGCTACCGCCGGGAAGTGACCCTGGAGCCCGCCTGGCTCGAGGAGGGTACGCTGCTCTGCCGTTTCGAGGGCGTCGACAGCGCCTTTCACTTGTTTTGGAACGGCGAGCCGGTCGGCTACAGCCAGGGGGCGAGGTTGCCGGCCGAGTTTGACCTCTCCGCCATTGCCCGCCCGGGCCGCAACGTCGTGGCCCTCCTCGTGTACCAGTGGTCCGACGGGAGCTACCTGGAGGACCAGGACATGTGGTGGCTGTCGGGCATCTTCCGGGACGCAACGCTCCTCTGGCGGCCGCCGGCGTACCTGGCCGACGTGGCCGTGGACGCCGCTTACGACGTCGAGGCTGGGACCGGCTCGATGGTGGTGCGGGCGCCCTTGGCCTCGAGGGGGGAGACGAGCCGTCTGCGGGACCTCTCGGTGGAAGCTGAGGTCTACGACGGTAGCCGGCTCGTGGCGAGCGCGCCCCTCGCGCTCCAAGACGGCCAGGCGAGCGGGCGGGTCGACTGCGGCCAGGTCGGCCCCTGGTCTGCTGAGGTCCCCCGGCTATACGAAGTGGTCGTGACCCTGCGCGAAGCCGGTGGAGCCGTCCTCGAGGTGACCGCCTTCCCTGTTGGCTTCCGCCACATAGAAAGGCGCGACGGGCTCATTTTCGTAAATGGTGCAGCGATAAAGCTGCGGGGCGTCAACCGCCACGAGTTCCACCCTGACCACGGCCGGGCGGTACCTATTTCTGTGATGGTCGACGACGTGGTGGCCATGAAGCGCCACAACATAAACGCCGTGCGGACTTCCCACTACCCGCCGGACCCACGCTTTTTGGACCTCTGCGACCGTTACGGGCTCTACGTCATCGACGAGGCGGACCTCGAGTGCCACGGCATGGGCTACGCCGGCGACCTCTCCCGGCTCTCCAACGACCCCTCGTGGCTCCCCGCCTACCTCGACCGCCTGGAGCGCATGGTGGCCCGCGACAGGAACCACCCGAGCATAATTTTCTGGTCGCTCGGCAACGAGTCCGGTTGCGGCTCCAACCACTCGGCCATGGCTGCCCGGGCGCGCGAGATGGACCCGAGCCGCCTCGTGCACTACGAGGGCTGCCGGGAGGCCGAGATGGCCGACGTCTATGGCAGCATGTACACCCGCCACGACGACGTTGCCGCCCTCGGCCGGCGCGACGAGCTCGACAAACCGCACCTGCTCACTGAGTACGCTCACGCCATGGGCAACGGCCCGGGCGGCTTGAAGGAGTACTGGGAGCTCATCGAGCGGTACCCCCGCCTTTTGGGCGGTTTCGTCTGGGAATGGCTCGACCATGGGCTCAGGTTCCCCGGCCGGCCCGCTGCCTTCGCCTACGGCGGCGACTTCGGCGACGAGCCCAACGACGGCAACTTCGTGATAGACGGCCTGTGTTTCCCCGACCGCCGGCCGTCACCGGCGCTCGCCGAGCTCAAGAAGGTGGCCCAGCCCGTCTCAATAGAACTACAAGAGCCGGGCGGGAAGCTGGAGCTGCGCAACCGCTTTGACTTCCTCTCGCTTTCGGAGTTCGAGGCCAGCTGGTCGCTCCGCGAAGACGGCGCGGTGGTGGCCGGCGGTCCGCTCGGGCCGCTCTCGGCCGGGCCGGGGGAGGTGGACTTGGTCGAAGCGGGCCCGCTGCCGCCGGCGAAGGGAGAGGCGGTGCTCGAGGTTTCGGTGCGCACCGCGGCGGCTTCGCCTTGGGCGCCGGCGGGCCACGAGGTCGCCTGGGAGCAGTTCTCACTGGGGGGGACTGGTTCACTGGGGAGCACTGGTTCACTGGGGAGCACTGGTTCACTGGGGAGCACGGGCGCTCCCGGCAGCGAGATCGCCGAGGGCGGGTCGAGGGCCGCGGCCGGGGCTTCGCCGCCCCAGTGGCAGGTGCCCAGGGTGAGGGTGGACGCCAGCGGCTCGGTCGTCGCCGGCGCCTCCTGGGAGGCGCGCTTTGCCGCCGGTGGGCTGGTCTCGTGGGTGGCGGGCGGCGCCGAATTGCTCGACCGGCCGCCCCGGCTGGAGCTCTGGCGGGCGCCGACTGACAACGACCGGGGCGGGCACATGGTCCCGGCGGTAGCCGCCGAGTGGGAAAGGGCCGGGCTCCACCGTTTGGAGCAGCGGGTCGAGCGCCAGGAAGTGGCCGAGGGCGAAGGCCGGGTAGTAGTGGAGACGAGAGTCGCCCCGGCCGGCCAGGCCTGGGGCGTCAGGTGCACCTACAGCTATTGCTTCGCCGCCGATGGGCGGCTCGCGCTGGTCGTCGAAGGCCGGCCCGAGGGAGAGGCGCCGGCGACCTTCGCCCGTGTCGGCTTGGCGATGGCCATGGTAGCGACGTTCAACGAGGTGAGCTGGTACGGCCTCGGGCCGCACGAGACCTACCCGGACTCGATGTCGGCGGGACGGGTCGGGCGTTACTGCGCTCCGGTTGACGAGCTCGAGACGCCCTACGTCGTGCCCCAAGAAAACGGCCACCGCAGCGAGACGCGCTGGTGCCAGCTCTCCGACGGCCGTCGCGGCCTGCTGGTGGCGGGGGCCCCGCGCTTCGGCTTCAGCGTGCACCGCTGGTCCACCGCCGCCCTGGCTGCCGCGAGGCACCGCGACGAACTGGTCCCCGAGCCACGCCTCTGGCTGCAACTCGACCACCGCCAGCACGGCCTCGGTTCGGCCTCCTGCGGGCCCGGACCGCTCGAGCAGTACCTGCTCCGGAGCGGACCGTTCCGGTTCACCCTCGGCTTTCGGCCGTTCCCGCAGGTGCCGGCCGACCCGGGGCCTGCAGCCCGAGACTTGGCGGCATGGCTCGCCCAGGTGACCAGGGCCGGCCGACCCGGGGCGAGCGCCGGCCAACCCGGGGCCTGAACCCGCAACCAGCCCAAGAAAAGG
>JAJYMB010000071.1 GCA_021787365.1 Actinomycetes bacterium
AGTTCAAGTCCCGCCATCGTGACCAGCCCAGGGTGCGTTTCAGCACCGGGGCCATGGGTTTCGGGCCAGACCGCCGGAGCATCACCCTGCCGGTGATCGGCACCCTGCGCTCCAAGGAGAACACCCGTCGGGTCGAACGTCACCTGTCCAAGGGCAACGCTCGCCTGCTTTCGCTGACCGTCTCCGAGCGGTGGGGGCGGTTGTTCGTCTCGGCGAGCTACGCGGTGAGGACGAAGGTCCTGAGCCCCAGCGGCAAGGCCCCGAGCAAACCCGAGGCAAGAGTCGGGACCGACCTCGGCCTGAGAGACTTGGCCACCGTCGCCGACACCGAGGGCAACCTCACGATCTTCCCCAACCCTGCCCCGCTGCGCGCCAGCCTCACCCAGCGGCGAGCGGCGGGGAGACAGGTCTCCAGGCGCATCCCCGGATCGCGCGGACATCGGGCGGCGAAAGCCAAGCTCGCCCGGCTGGACCGCAGGTGCGTGCACCTGCGCCTGGAGTCCCACCACCAGCTCACTCGTTGGCTGGTGGGCACCTACGGCGAGAACGTGGTCGAAGACCTCGACCTGGCCGCGATGAAACGCAGCATGGGACGCCGGGCTTTCCGTCGTTCGGTCTCGGACGCTGCACTGGGCCAGGTACGCCCGATGTCCGTCTACAAGGCCGAGCGCTCCGGATCGAAGCTAACGGTCGCCGACCGCTGGTTCCCGTCGAGCCAGGTCCACCACGGTTGCGGTTGCAGGCTCATCGCCGCACACAAGCTCGACAAGATGCTGGTGTGCGCACTGACCGGGGAACTGGTGGACCGGGACATTAATGCTGCCAAGAACCTCCGCGACTGGCCGGACCATGCCAGTTGTGGCTCAGTTGGAGCCACGGCCCCGTTCGTCAGCAGTTCCGTTGGCAGCAACGGAGACGGCGGCTCAGATGCTCAGACGACTGTGCACCTGGGGAGTGGATGTAAGACCGGCGCCCTGGTGTCGGCCGTCCGCGGTGAGGCCGGAACTGAACCTAGCGATAGGGGAGGAACCCCGCAAGGGGTGCATTCGCGATGAGGCTCACTAATGCTCACTCGGTTGCAACGGTGTGGTCCGGTCCCTCGGGTTGTGGTTGGTTGCTCATCTGGTGCCTCCACGGCCGGCTCCTGTCGCTGGCGCTTGGGGACGTAGCGGCCGGTCTCAACGTCGGCGACAAACCGGGCGAGTGCTCGCTGGGCCTCCCGCTTCCCCACGGCCGCCTCGCCTCGGCTGGGGTAGGTGGTCGTGACCCGCCGCCCCGCGCTGTCGTATGCTCTAAATCCTAATGACCTGCCTTCGCCCCTCGCCTTTGCCTGAAGGACCCCTGCCCATGCTGGCGCCGTCTGGTGCAACTGCCCTGCTCTGCCGCGGTGTCGTCTCCCTTCTGCCCGTCAGCTACGATCTGGCGGCTAGGGACCAATGCAAGGGCAATTTTGTGGGCAATGGGCAGTACGGGGCGTTGTGGCCATTGACAGGCCCAGGGGAGAAGGGAACTACCAAGCTAGGGCGCGTGGTGGAATGGCAGACACGGTGGACTCAAAATCCATTGGCCGCGAGGCCGTGAGGGTTCAAGTCCCTCCGCGCCCACCCGTTTTAGGGGCTTATAGTCCCTGGTCAGACGGTTGCTAGGATGTCCTACTAGCTTTTTGGGACATGTGTGGGATACGCGAGATCCGAGGTTTATCGGCTGCCAGCGGCTAACAGCGCTAACCAGGTACATGGCTGAGAACGCGAGCCGGTCACCCCAACCATCGCCGCGGCAGCGGGGCGCTCGCTCGATGTCGAGGAGCCCTGAAACCAGCCACGACAGGGAGGTCAGCCGATCGTCACGACTCCCTGCCTTATGGCAAGCGCGACGGCCTGAGTGCGGTTGGCGGCGCCGAGCTTGGCATAGATATGAGAGAGGTGGTTCTTCACCGTCTTGGGGCTCACGTAGAGTTGCTGGGCTACCTGCGACGGAAGGGCCCCGTGGGCGAACAGGCGGAGCACTTCTGCCTCTCGGGCGCTCAGTTGCCTGGTGTTCGGGACCGGCTGGATGTGGGTGCCATCCGCGAGCTTGACCGGCGCACGGGGCGAGTTGTTGTCGGGAGAGGTCCGAGCGCGGAGGTCTATGGCGGGTCGTGCCTCGTCGGTGGCATCGTGGCGGCTGAAGGAGCTTGGCTCGAGCTTCAGGAGGGCCGCGAGGCCCGCCACCGAGATGGCGGTGCGGAGAGCTTGGGCGTCGGCTGAAGTCGCGACCAGGATGAACGTCACCCGGTCAGGGCTCCGGCGGTGGGGCCTCAAATGGCTCGTGTACGCCGAGCAGGCAGGACGCGCTGAGGGACTAACGCGAGTTGCCTCTAGCACGGACAAGCCGGCTGCCTTGAGACGAAGAAGCGCACCCGCAAGCGAGGTGTCTTGCCCCACAACGCAGTTCAATCGGTGCCTCCTCGGGAAAGGCCAGGAAGGCCGAAGTGATCGCGTAATGTATACCTCGGTGCTTACCGGCGGGCACTGATGGTGCAGGGGAGCAGTAGGTCCTCACTTTCGGCGTTCGTTGCTGTGCCAAACGCGCAGGACGGGTTTCGCTATTCGCTGATCGCGCTCTTGGGGGCCACGTGAAGTGGCCAAAAGTTAGCCAGGCTGGAAGTACACCTCTTGGCTCGGCATGGGCCTCCACGCAGGTCCCCTGTCCCCGCCGGCGGACCTGTACGAGGTAGGGCTCGGCCAACAATGGGCCAAAGAGCCCATGGCGCGGAAGACGGCGCGAACTTACCCTTGTCGCAGCGCAGTTGGAAATAAGGTTTCGCTGAGTTGGGGGCGCGAGGTTCAATGGTCCGGGGTTTTTACCGAGAAAATTAGGTGACCCTTAGGCCGAGCATTTGGAGCGCGGCGTTTCGTATGTGACGGTGCCCAGAGCCGGCGAGAAGGTTGGTAACTCCCCCTAATTGGGTCAAGGAGGTCTGATCATGATAGAGGGTGGTCACGGCTGTTTCGACCGCCTAAGCGCAAGGGAGCGCCAAGTGCTGTCCGCTCTGATGCGCGGGGAGACGGCACGCGACATCTCGCGCCAGTCATTCGTGTCGTTACCGACGGTCCGTAGCCAGATCCGTTCGATCCTCATCAAGCTGGGCGTGAGCTCGCAATTGGCGGCTGTCGTCCTCGCCTACCGGAGCGGCTGGAACGGGGAACGAGGCGCTGGTCCAGCCGACGAGCCAGAGCGGCTGGTTGTCGGTATTTGACGGGGAGACAGTTGGCCAGTCAGGGCGTTCATCGTGCGACCTCTGTTGCCGAGCGCGCGTCATCGCTCAGGGCGACGCGGCTCGCTTCCGGAGCTGAGCTCAGGGCCGTTGGCGGGACTGGCGAGGGTGCTCCAGCCATGAGGGGGGGCACCGGCCCGCGCGGGGTGGTCGAACGCCCTCCCGCTTCTTGGGCCACCCCTGCCAGCAGCGCCCTAGATGGTAGCGGTTGGGGCATGAAGGAGCTCGTCGTAGCGCTTCGCTGGGTGGCCATTGGGCTTTCCATGGCCGCTGACGGGCTTGGTACCCCCAACCGAGCTGACGTCGTGGTGGCGGGGGTTCTCATCGGTGTGGCCATCGCACGCACTCTGTGGCCTCTCGAGCCAGGCTCGGCCTCCCGGGAGGCAAAGCCGCGAGGTTGGGCGAAGTCGGGGGGCGGCTTGGTGGAGCTGGTCGTTTGTGTGGCGGCCGTTGGTGCTACCGGAGGTGCCGGGTCACCTTTCGTGGTAAGCCTCGCGGCTGCGTGCTTCATTTGTGGCCTCGTCGTCCCGGTCGTGGTCGTTGCCTCGGCGCCCGTCGCAGGCATAGCTGGTTTTACGGCTGCAGGCGCGGCAGGGGCGTTGGCGAGACCACTCGCCGCCAGGGACGTGAAGGGGCTGGCCGTGCTTGGCGCGCTGTCGTTGCTCGGCTCTTACGGCGAGTGGCTGCTGGAAAAGGGCCGAGAGTCGAAAGACGAGGAGGTGGAACGGCTCCGCAACCTGGGGGAGATCAATCATCTCCTGCTGGAGCTGCACGCCAAGGCGGCTTCCGTCCCGGCAGCGCTCAGCCTGAAATCGGCTGTGGCCACCTTGGCCAGCCGTTTGCGCAAATTGCTCGAGCCTGACGTGGTTGCACTGGTGCTCTCCGACCGCATTTCTGACCAGGGCGGGGGGCGCTGGGAGGTGATCCTCGCCGAAGGAGTGGAACTGCCCGACGTGCTGAAAGAGGGTGTGCTGGCCCCTGCGTTGCGGGAGGCGGCGAGCTCTGTCGGACCGGTGTGCCGTTCTCGGCTCGGTCATGGGGAGGGGGTTGCACTCGAGGCGTGGAGCGGCCTCTACGTGCCTCTATGGGCTCGCGACAGCCTCGTCGGCCTGCTCGCAGTGGAGCGCGTGACCGCAGGCCAACCGTTCGGCAGTGCCGACCTCGACATGGTCGACAGTGTTGCTCGCCACGCGGGTCTTGCCATAGACAACGCAAGGCTGTTCCGCCGCCTGCGCGCGCTCGGGGCCGAAGAGGAAAGGGTGCGCATCGCCAGGGAGCTCCACGACAGGGTGGGCCAGTCGCTCGCCTACCTGGCTCTCAGCCTGGACAGCCTGCAAGGGGAAGCCGGCCTCTCGGGGGCACCGGGGAGCCGGAGGATGTCAGCAGAGCTCGGCCAGTTGGCGACGGAGGCTCGCCGGGTGGTGAGGCAGCTCAGGACCAAGCTGTCGGACCTTCGCACCGAGGTCACTGATGAACATGGACTTGCCGATGCTGTCGGTGGCTTGCTCGAGCGAGCAGAGGAGCGTTCGGGGATCTCGGCCAAGCTTTCCTCCGGGCCATTGGCCCCGCTGCCGCCAGAGGTGGGCCGCGAGGTAGCGCGGGTTGCCGAGGAGGCGGTCAACAACGCCGAACGTCATTCTGGGGCCACCGAGCTTCAGGTGCAGCTGGTCTGGGACGGCCGCGGGGGGGAGTTGGTGGTTGCCGACAACGGGCGGGGCCTGCCCGCAAGCTCGTCACTGCGGCCAGACGCGTTCGGGATCTTGGGCATGCGCGAACGAGCCGAGGCAATCGGGGGGAAGGTCGCGATCAGTTCCTCGGCAGGCCGCGGGACGACGGTGACTTTGAGGTGGGGAACTTGGGAAGACCGAGGGTGAGGGGACAATGAACTCAGTCATGCTGGTAGACGACCATACCGTCTTGAGGGACGGCCTCCGGCGTTGCCTGGAGCAAGCGGGGTTCGATGTCGTTGCCGACGTTGGCGACGGCGAGAGTGCGCTCGAAATTATCGCGGACGCTCGCCCGGATGTTGTCTTGATGGACATCTCCATGCCCGGCCGCGATGGGATCGACGTGACCCGCGAGCTCCGACGGCTACGCCCCGAGACGGGCGTCGTGATCCTCACCATGTTCGCCGACGAGCCGACCGTGAGGGACGCCCTCGAGGCTGGGGCTGCGGCGTACCTCACAAAAGACTGCTCAGCGTCGGACATCGTGTCCACGGTCAGTCAAGTGGCACAAGGAACGCCACAGGGTGGCGATGTCGCGAGGTCCTATCTGAAAGCCACTTCCCGCGCGGGGCTGTCCTCGCCGCTGCACTTGCTCACGCGCCGCGAGGTCGAGGTCCTGCAACTGGCGGCCCGTGGGGCTTCGAACGGCCGCATTGCCATGGAACTGTTCATAAGCGAGAAGACGGTGAAGAACCACTTGGAGCACGTATACACGAAGTTTGGCGTGGAAAGTAGGGGCCAAGCCGTGGCGAAGGGGGTGCGGCTAGGCCTCGTACGGATCTCGTGACGACCCTTCCCATATAGGCCGGTTCTTCCGACTGATTGGAACCGGCCGCTCGCCTTACCACGGCCCCCTGTGCTCGAACACGACTGCTCCCTGCGCCGCGAAGACCTTGGCCCAGCGGGCATCGTGGGCGAGGTACGTGCTCAGCGCGGTGCCTTTTTGCCACATCACCCATCGGATCCCCCAGCGGGAAAAGAACCTGTCCGGGTCGACCTCGAGCTCCTCGACTTTCATGTACGTGCTCAGCACGGTGGTACCGGAGTACATGTCAGTCCGCCCGTCCACGAAGACGGGGATGCCGCGGTAGTCGAGGTAGTCGCCCCACCAGTAGGTCGTAAAGACCCTTCCGCCATGCTGGGCGAGGTAGTTTGTCGCAGCGACTGGAGAGCCCAGGGGCCCGGTCACCTGCGGTGTGCCCGCCGCCAGGTGAGGGCCGGCCAAGAGGGCAGCCGCCACCACGAGCGCGGCAGGTGCAGAAAGGACGTTAGTGGGCAGGGTCTCGGCGCCAAGAGCTTGCCAGCGAGCGAGCGCTGTGCAGGCTGCGAGGTCGAAGTAGGGCGTGAAGCGCACGGCATGGAGCGTCGCGACGAACAGCCCCATCGCTAGGACGACTTCGGCGAGGTTGAGTGTGGCCCGTCCGAGCGCGAGGGAAGCGAGCAGCAGGATCACCGGGCCAATGATCACGACGAGGAGCAGAAGCGAGTGAAAGTCGGGGCTCTGCCATTCGGATATGAGAGATGTGAGCTGTGGGGACGTGCTGACGCCGAACGCGTAGACGAGGAGGCGAGGCCCGTTCGGGTTGGCGAAGCTGGCCAGTACGCCTGCCGCCAAGCAAAGGGCGATGGGTCTTCGGGGGAGCGGCCGGAGGGTCAACCGCCCTGGTGGGGCAGGCACGACCGACCACACAACTTCGAGGGCTAGCAAGGCCAAGCCGAGCAGGAAACTGCCGTGCACGTTGGCCCATACGAGCATGAGAGGTGGTGCGGCGAGAAGCCAGGCGGCCCGGTCGCGGGCGAGGGACAGGAACAGCAGCAGCAAGGCAAAGAAAAGATAGGAGAGGTCTTGGGGACGCGGGCTCATGCCTACCGAGAGCCCCGTTGCCGCGAGGACCGCAAGCGCCGCGGCCCACAACCACCCGGCGCCGGCGCGCCGGCAAAGCGCCACGCCGACGACGACGGCGCCTGCGCAGGCCCCCCCGGACACCAGCCAGTACGCAACCGGTCCCAAGTGGGCCACCAGCCAGGCGAGGAGGACCTGGTACCCCCACTCCTCGTCGAGCCACGGCCGGCCCGGGACGCTGTAAGTGAAGACGTCGTGGCGGAGCAGCGCGTGGTGTGCCAGCATCCAACGCCCGGAAGCGACCTCATAGAAGACGTCGCCGGCCAGGCCACTGTGCATGGCTTGGCGCACGAGCGCCGCGCAGGCGATCCCGACCACTACGAGACCAGGATGGAACGAGACGAGCGCGCGCAGCCGCGCGAAGCTAGGAGCCTCGGGGTGTGCAGGCCCAACCGGCGCGATGGTGGGCTGCTCTTGTTTGGTGACGGCCTGGCCCAGCATCACCGTAGTGGCCCATCTTTGGTTATTTGCGTGGGAGAAGCGTAAACCGTGCGGCTGGCCATGTACCAGCCGGCTGGCCAGAAATGAGCCTATTGGCCCATGGACGCCTCTTCGAGGGAGGTGAAGAGTGGTGCACAGTAGAGAAGGCCGCCGGCCGGCCAGTAGAGGGGTCTGGCGGCCCCGAGAAATAAAGGAAGAGGGCCTCTTATGATCAACCGGGTACTGCTGTTGCAGGCACAGGTGGCGAACTGGCTGCGCCGGAAGTTCTCAGTTCGTGAGGAGATTGGCGCGAGCCTGGTCGAGTACGTCCTGCTCCTGACCCTGATAGCCGTGGCTGCTATTGGAGCGCTTACGTTCCTGGGCGGGTCGGTGACCAATACGCTCAACCACGTAGCCAACCAAATAACCAATACGACGAGCTCCTAGCCTGACAGCCGGCCACGGCAAAGATGTAGCTTGTCGGGAAAGGCTGTCGTCACGTGAGCCCTACACGGTTGCGATCAAGGCGAGGCGAGTGGCCGCCCGGGGAGGCCGGCGCGGCGATCCTCGAGTACGTCCTGTTGTTGGCGCTCGTGGCCTTGGTTGCGATCGGCGGGCTGGTCTACCTGGGAAGGACCAGCGCGAGCCATGCTCGTCAGACAGGCAATGCTGTCCGGGAAGTGGCGCTGCGAGGGAGTGCCCGGGACGACCGGAATGGCCAAGGCCCTAAGAGTTGGTGCAGCAGTGGGAAATCCGGCTGCGAGCTTACCGTGGCGGTCGGTGGGCAAAGGGTCATCAGTTTCTGGGTGACTGGTACCGGCGCCGGGCCCTACTCGTATTCTCTGTACACGGCTTCGCGCGATGGCACCGAAGGAAGCGTGCCGGCGTTCCTCAAGTTGTACAGCCAGGAGCAGAAGGTCTACGTCGAGCCGACACAGGCAAGCTGTCCGCCGGGAGCCGGCCGGAGCTATACCTACAGCGGGATCACCCTCTTGGCGGCCGACCATGCGACGCCACCGGACACTGGTCAGCTGACTTTTTCGGTCAGAGTCATGTGCTCATAGTGCCGTGTTGACGCGGCTTTCGATCGGCCGTCGTCTTCGCGCCGCCTCGCCCAGGGCCATTGTCCTGGTGGGGGCGTCTGCACTGTTCGCGGCGTGGCCGTTCGGGACAGACGTGAGCCTTTACGAGCACTACGCGAAACAGGCCGTGGCGTCTCCGGCGTTGCATGCCTTCCCGGTCGAGTACCCGGCCGCTTCGCTCGCGGCCTTCGTAGCGCCGCTGGCGCTGGCCCTGCCGTACCGGGCCGGGTTTGCATTGGCGGTGGCCATCGCCGTCATTGCGTTGGTCGTGTCGAGCGACGGGATCCCGGAGCACCCGGGATGGTCCTCGCGTACCTCTGCGTACTTGCTTCTGGGACCAGTCGCGGTACTGTTTGCCCGCTACGACGCGTTTCCGGCGCTCGCGGCGTTCCTCGCCGTGGAGGGTGCCCGGCGCCAACGCTGGGGGCGAGCCTGGGCCTGGGCTGTGGTGGGTGGGTTGCTCAAACTGTTCCCCTTTCTCCTGCTGCCGGGGTTCCTGTTGGCGGAACGTTCCCAAACCGGCAGGTGGCCGGTGCGCCGCGCCGGTGCTGCTGTCGCCGCTGCCGCTTGCGTTGCTGCCACGCAGCAGGTGCTCGCACCTGGGAGCGAGGTCTCGCCGATCAGCTACGAGTTGCACCGGGGCTTCGAACTGTCGAGCCTCCCGGGAAGCCTCAGTCTATTGGTGGACCCGCTCGGCCTGCACTGGACTAGCGGCTTCGGGTCCATCGAGGTGGTAGGCACCAATCATGCCCTTATTGCGACCGTGGTGACGGCGGCTGGGGTGGCCGCGTTGGCCATTGTCTGGGCTCTGGCGTGGCGGGACATGTTGAGCGTGGAGGCCGTTTCCCTCGCCGTACTGTCGGTTGCCATCTTGAGCGACAAGGCCTTTGCCCCGCAGTACCTCATTTGGGTCGCGCCGCTCTGGGCGTACTGGCCGATGAGGAGAGGCTGGGTTGTTGCGGCGGTGCTGACCGCCCTCGTGTACCCGGTCCTTTATTCGGACGCCATCGTGTCCGTCCTGGGTTACGACCTAGCGACGACGGCTGCTGCGGTTCGTAACGGGGTGCTCCTTGTGGCCACGGTCCGCTGGCTCAGCGCGCAGGTGCGTCCTGCGCTGTCGGGCCGAGAGGCGGCGCGGTGGTGGGCGCCTCGCCGTCGCTTTTCTCGGGGAGCTCCTAACGTGGGGGCGGCCCGCTTCTCCGGTAGGAAGCCAGTGCTCCGTTTGAAGACCGGGGTGTTTGAAGACCGGGGTGTTTGAAGACCGGGGTGTTTGAAGACCGGGGTGGCTCATTGGCAGTTGGCGGTTGGGAGGACGGGGCCGCGGGCGCAGAGCCGCCCAGGTGGGCTCGTTGCCCAAGCAGTCCGCCAGACATTATTGATGTCAAGGCGGGCCCAGAAGACGACCTTCTGGTTGGGCGGGTTGCCAGTGATTTCGTAGGCGAGGCACGTTGTCCCGTTCCATCCTTCCGCCAGGAAAAACTGTGGCGGTACTGAAGACCCACACGCGGACCACTGTGCGTGCAAATCGTAATCGCTAGTCGTGGCCATGGCGTTGTTAGTCGCAGTTAATGCGGGATTGGCCGGTAGGGCGGCGCTCAGGTCCCAGTTGGCCTCTGCCTCAGGTACGCCATTCGGACCTGTAGGCGCGGCGTCGAGCGCGCCGCAGTAGTAGCGGAAATGACGTCCGTGGGGCACGACTTGGCTGTAGGCGCAGGTCCATGCGCCAGCCGAAGTGGCGTCTTGAAATGCTTGTGCATCACTGATTTGTCCGGGCGCTTGTGGAGTCGGGACGATCTGCCACCAGCCGGCGCAGGAGGCCGCCGGACAGTCGGCACCGGCGGGCGTCTGACTATCGTAGAGGTAATGCCCGTCCAGCCAGGTGAAGTCTGTGCACGTTATCCGGGAAGGGAGCGTCGTGACTCGACACGTGCTGGGCGTGATCGGTACGAACTGGTCCACGAGACTGTTTAGCGCAGGGGCCAGCGTCTGGGCCCCCGCGAGGGCGGCCGAGTCGGCGGCATTCTGCACATTGACCGCCTCCTGGGCCAGGTTGCCGAGGTTGATGGCGAGAGCCAAGCAACCCGTGAGCACGGTGAGGCAGAATACCCAAAGGGCCAGGATGGCTCCTTGGTCGTCGTGAGAACGGGGTCGCCGGCGCGGGACTGGGTGCCGCTTGGCTCTAGCCACAGGGGATGCCCCCCTGGTTGAGGGTGCTGCCAGTGCCTGTCTCTATGTAGAACGTGCTCTTGGTTGAGACGGCCATTTTCGGGAGGAGACCCGTGAATGAGGTCGCGGCGAGTTGTGCACAAACGAGCATGGTGTTGCCGGCGGCGCAACCGGGGTTGCATGCCAAACCGACGTCGCTGCCAAGGGCGCCCGTCGCGGCGCCGGAGACGTTGGTCGACAACTCGGTGCAGTCGCCGGCGAAGGTCTCCGAGCAGCTCCACGGACCGTTGTCGGTGCCGTCTTGGAAGGCCAGGTGGTCCGAGATCTGGTTGCCCGTGGGTTGACCGGCGACTATCTGTTGCCAGCCGCCGTTTTCGTCGATATAGTAGCCGTCGAGCCAGCTGTAATCTGTGCAGGTAGTGAGTCCTCCGCGCGGGTGCGCGGGGAGGCATTGGGCGTCTTCGGGGATAGGGAGTGTGGTGACTCCCTGGCCGAAAGCGGTCGGGCTGGTGCTGAGGCCGACTGGCGATCCCATCAACTGAGTGAGCTCGAGAGCGACTTGGCAGTAGAGGGTGGGCTGGTTTCCACATTGGGGGCGGACCACACCTAGGGCGTCTGTCGCGGCCCCCGAGACGTTGGTCGACAAGTCGGTGCAGTCGCCGCCGTCGGGCTCGGAGCAGGTCCACGGACCGTTGTCAGCACCGTCTTGGAAGGCCTGCTGGTCCGTGATCTGGTTGCCCGTGGGTTGGCCGGCGACTATCTGTTGCCAGCCGCTGTTCCCGTCGATGTAGTAGCCGTCGAGCCAGCTGTAGTCGGTGCAGGTAGTGAGTCCTCCGCGCGGGTGCGCGGCGAGGCATTGGGCGTCTGCAGGGATCGGGAGTGTGGTGACTTCCGGCCCGAGAGCACCGAGGGATGCCATGCGAGCGTCCGTTTGTACCGCGTTGCGGAGTTGCGCCCATCCGGCGAAGATAAGGCCGAACTGGATCATGGCGAACAGCATGAGGGCAAAGATCGGCAGGACGAGGGCAAACTCGATAAGGGCCGCTCCCTGGTCAGGTCGGCGCCGGCACCGGCGCCGCATGCACCTCATTTGATGAGATCCCTATAGATCTCGATCGTTGCCGGTCCGAGCACGACGACGAACAGCGCCGGCAGGACGCAGAAGACCAGCGGGAAGAGCATCTTTACTGGTGCTTTCTGTGCTCGCTCCTGCGCGTGCTGGTGCTGCGCGGCCCGGGACTCCTTGGCCTGGGCGCGCAGTATGGAGCCGATGGAGATGCCAAAGGTCTCCGCTTGGGCGAGGGCCATGAGGAAAGACCGCAGTTCGTCTACCCCGGTTCTGCGGTCGATGGCTTCCAACGCTTCGCGGTGGCCTGATCCCATGCGGACCTCACCTAGGTAGCGGGAAAATTCCTCGCTCAAAGGCCCGGGCACCGAGGTGACCGACCGGGCGAGCGCCTGGTCGAAGCCAAGGCCTGCCTCGACGCTGATCATGAGCAGTTCGACGAGCGCCGGCAGGTCCCGGCGGATCTTCTGTTGCCGCTCCGAGACAAGGTGGTTGAGGAGAGCCTCTGGTCCGAGCCCGAGCAGGGTGGCGACCATGATGAAGCTGAGCAGGGCATAAAGCCCGCGGAGAGGCAAGAGCAGTTCGAGGGCAGACGCCGGTGCCACGGCCGCCAACGTCACCAACCGAAGGGCAAAAAACCGCTCCTGGTCGACAAAGCGGCCTTTCCCGGCGAGTTGCAGGCGCCGCTCTCTCGTAGCCGAGTACGCCGGGGGGCTCAGCCTGTGCCCGAGCCGTCCGAGAGCTGCTACAACCGAGAGCGTGGGCCGGGACGTTCCGCGCACTTCGGCCTGCTCGCTCGACGTCGTGGCGACGCGCGTTTGAGGGCGTGCCGGAGCCTGGGCAGCCGAGGCCCAAGCGGTGGCAGAGCGGAGCGTGGCGACCGCTGCCCGCCGGGACGAAGTGCGCTGGTAGTACAAGGGCGCGGCGATGAAGACCAAGACGGCTGCGCCCACGGGGTAGTAGAAAGCTTCCTGCATCTCACGTCTCGATCTTGGCGGTCCTGTACATCCAGATGAAGCCGAGCAGCTGCAGCATGAGGGCCCCGAGGAGGGCAATTTTGCCCGGCGCGGTGTGGAAGAGGACGAGGATGTACTGGCGGCTGGAAGCGAAAAGGAAGGCAGCGATCAATATGGGCATGGCGCCAAGCACGTACGCGCTCAGCCTCGCCTCGGCGGTGAGGGTACGGATTTCCCGGCGGAGCTGGACCCGCTGGAGCATCGTCTCGGCGAGGGTTTCGAACAGCGCCGCCAGGTTTCCACCTGCTTCTTGCTGGATGCGCACTGCCGCGACGCTCTCAGAGAAGTCGCGGTTGCCTATGCGGAGAGCAGCGGCGTCGAGCGCGTCTGGGACGGGACGCCCAAGGCGGGCCTCGGTCAAGACCCGCTGGAGCTCGCTGGCGCAGGGCTCTTGGAGCTGCTTGGTCACGGCTTCGAGACCTTGGAGCAGCGAGAAGCCGGCGCGGAGCGAACTGGCCGTCAGCTTGAGCACGTGAGGAAGCTGCGATGCGAAGATCTTGGCGCGGTGGTCGGCCGCTCCCTGAAGGGCCGCAAGTGGGGCGACCCCGGCAAGGACGGCGACGAGAGCGGTGCCGGCTAACCCGGCGAGTGCCCAGCCGAACGCGACCAGGAGTACGCCTCCGACCAGCCATATCACGAGCACCTCGCCGGAGCGGAGGCGTACTCCGGCGCGCTCGAGGGCCTTTGCGAGCCGGGGCGTTAGGCCGGGCCGGGCTGCCAGCGTCTCGAGGGCCACTGCGAAGCGGCGGAGAAGAGGGACCGTTAGGAGGGACCAGCTGCCTTCGTCCTGCGGGGTCCCGGGCGGGGCGGGCGCCAGACGGTAGGGTGCGAGCATGGGGACAAGGTCCTGCCCGCGGCCTAGGTGACGCCTGCCAAGTAAGTGCCTGAGGAAGGGGCCGATCCTCATGGCTTTGCGCTCGGCTGGGAGGGGTGGCCGGCCGTGGCCGAGGTTGCCCGTGCGCGCGGACCGTAGCGGGGCCGCGTGCCGAGAAGAACCGTGGAAGCGCCGTCGGCGAGCAAATAGGAGCGCCAAAGCCAGCGCGGCGAAGCTGAGGCAAAGGGCGAGAGCGAGCGGGCTCGTTAGGCGCGAGGAGTCCCAGTGGAGCGAGAAACCGAGGCCGAGCGGGCTTGTCATGTGCACCGGGCCCCAATGGGGCGAGAGACCAGGGCTGACCGGGTCACCGGGGCCACCCGTTGATGCGGGGCGCCGGCACGGTGCTCTGGCCAAGCCCGGCGCGCCCGCGGAGGTCCACCTCGGGCTCGAAGATGACAGGGTCAATGTTGACGCCCCTGTCGGCGAGCCGCTCGGTGAGCTGGGGGCGGAGCCCAGTGGCCTTCAACTGGCCGAGGGAACGGCCCGCACCGTCGCTCCCCATGCGGTGGTCGAAGACGAAGATGTCCTGGAGGAGGACCACGTCGCCTTCTATATTGCCGACCTCGGTCACCTTCATGACCCGCCGGGTGCCGTCCCGGAGCCTGGCCAGGTGGACTATGAGGTCGAGGGCAGAGGATATCTGCTCGCGCACCGCCCGCGCCGGTAGGTCGAAACCGGCCATGAGCGTCATAGTTTCGATGCGCGAGAGCGCGTCACGTGGGCTGTTGGCGTGGACAGTCGTGAGCGAGCCGTCGTGGCCTGTGTTCATGGCTTGGAGCATGTCGAGCGTCTCGGCGGCGCGGCACTCGCCGATGATGATGCGGTCAGGCCGCATGCGGAGGGCGTTTCGGAGCAAGTCTCTTATTGTCACTTCGCCCTTTCCCTCGGTGTTCGGAGGGCGGGACTCGAGCGAAAGGACGTGGCGCTGCCGGAGCTGCAGTTCCTTGGCGTCTTCTATCGTGATTATGCGCTCGTCGGCGGGGATGAACGAGGAGAGTACGTTTAGCAGCGTGGTCTTGCCGGTGCTGGCACCCCCCGAGACCAAGACGTTGGCCCTGCCGACGACGCAGGCTCGGAGGAGCTCGCCCACCTGCGAGGTGAATGCACCGAAGCCGATCAAGTCTTCGAAACTAAACGGGTCGGCTGCAAACTTCCTTACCGTGAGGAACGGCCCACCCACCGCCAAGGGCGGGTAGACGGCATTGACGCGAGACCCATCGGGAAGGCGGGCGTCCACCATAGGCGAGGACTCGTCGATATGGCGGCCGACCTCGGCGACGATCCGGCCGACGACATGGCAGAGGTGGGCCTCGTCGAGGAACGACACGTTGGTCGGGAAGAGCTTGCCGCCTCGCTCTATGTAGACGTGGTCGGGTCCGTTGACCATGATCTCTGAGATGGTCGGGTCATCGAGCAGGCGCTCGATCGGCCCGTACCCGAGGACGTCGTCGGTAACCGTCCGTTCCACTCGAGCGACCTCGGCCGACGACATGGGGGTCTTCTCGGCTCTCAGGGCGGCTTGCACGACCCTTTGGACACGCGCTCGGAGCTCTTGTGGCCCAACTACGCCGTCATAGAACACCGGTCCCAGCTCGGTGATCACCCGGCGGTGGGCTCGGTCGCGAACCGCTTCCAGGACGGCCACCCTGGACGAGCCCTTGGCCATGCCTTCCTGGAGCTTCCCGTACAGGCCTGGGCTCGCCGTGGCCACGTCGGCCGCCGGCCGCGTGGCGGCTGGGCCACCGTCGTGCCAGGAGCTCCCGCGCCCGGTCTGGTTGCCGCTCACCTCGACCGTGCCCTCGTTTCGTCGGCTCGGGCGAGCACGAGGTCGGCAAGCTCGTAAGCCTGGGAGGAAAAGCGTGAGCGAGGGTAGGCAATCAGCGCCGGCTGTCCCTGGTTGACAGATTGGGGTACCGTCAAGTCCGACGGGAACCCGATATCGATCGTCGCCTCGAGCGCCCTTTCGATGTCGCGGGCGCTCAGGTGGACCTTGGAGTCAGCACGGTTCAATACCAGGGTGACTTTGGAGCGGGGGACTTGGAGCAGGTCGAAGGCCTGCAGGCCGAGCTGGGCGTTTTTCACCGACGGGACGTCCAACCCGACGAGGAAGGCGACGGCATCGCTCGCGGCAACAGCTTGGAGCACGAGCTCGCTCAAATGCGGTGGGGTGTCCACGACGACGTGGGGGAACATGTCGCGCAGCAACTCGAGCACGCGCAACATCGGAGCTGGGCCTGCGAGGTCGGCTTCGGACGGCGAGGTTGGCGCTGCGAGTACGAAGACACCGCTTTTGTCGTGACGGGCGAGGAAGCTTCGAAGCAGCGCCTCGTCGAGCAGCTCGCCGGCGGAGAGCGCGTCGGCAACTGTGTGCCGGGGTTGCAGGCGGAGCATTACCGCTACGTCCCCGAACTGCAGGTCGAGGTCGACGATCACGACCGGGTCGCCCGTGCGCCGGGCAAGAGCGACGGCGAGGTTGACGGCTATTACCGACTTGCCGACACCACCCTTTGGGGAAAAGACGCTAGTGACAAAGCCGGTTCTGGTGCCGCCGGAGGCAGTCGTCGGGCGCTGGCCGTCTCGTTGCCGGGTGAGGTCGTCCTCGAGGCGGCGGGCAAGGTCCGCGACCGCCTTGGCGAGGTGCTCGTTCGCTGAGTCTAGGCTCAGGGCATCGTTGAGCCCTGCCCGGAGGGCGAGGCTCATGAGCGTGGGCGACGCGAAGTCGACGAGGAGGACGGCGCCCGTACCAGGGGTTGCCTCGAGAGCAGCGGCTGTCCGCTGGAGCGCGGCCTCGGTCGCCTGGGACGGCCCGAGCAACAATATGGCCGGACGGCCGGGCTCGATCCGGGCGCCGTCGGCGTCGTCCAGCGAGCCGAATGCCTGAGGGGCCCATCCGGGTGACAGCAACTGGCACAAGCTTTGACGGGTGCGGGCGTCCTCTTCTACGACTATTATCGCTGCGTTATCGGCAGGCGCGGCGAACGGCGGCTCGTCGAAGCGCGCCGTACTGGGCTCTGGCAAACCGAGGAGAGCTGTGACGGGTTCGTTAGCGTCATCGACACCATCGGAGACGACTTGGTTGGCATGGTTGTGGAGCAGGCCCTGATGCTGCAACCTCAGCACTCCCTTTCTACGACGAGCCCTGCGGGGCTGGTCCAAACGCACCGTCCGGTCCGGGCGGTCCCAAGTACAACGCGGGCCGGAGCGCGTCGAGGAGCTCGACTTGGGAGTGCGCGCCGAGCTTGTGGAAGACGCCCTTCAGGTGGTTGCGTACGGTCTGAGGGGAAACGTGCAGCCGCCGGGCGATGGAAGCGACGCGGTGGCCTTCGAGCAGCAGTTGGAGCACGTCCTTCTCCCTTCTGGTCAAGGACCCCACAGTCATGCCAGTGCGGTTTACGAGGTAACCGTCGAGGCTCTGGCGAAGCCCGCTCGAGGTGCCGTCGTTGGGGCTTGCCATCCAGACCGGCCATGTCGCTGCGGCCCGCTCAGGCTGGAACAGCCAGACCGCAAAGCGTCCCCGCGAGCCGGAAAAGGCACCGATCGTGACCCTTGTGCGCAGCCGAGGCTTTCCGGCGGCAACCAGATCCAGAGAGGTCGAGGTGGTCCCAGAGCCGTCGAGGACGAGCAGAGACGAACTGCCCTGCACTGCTTGGAGGTACCTCTGGCGCTGGTCGGCGGGTACGTAAGGGGGTGGCTCGACCGTCCCGTGGGGAAAGCATGCGTTGGTCGCGACGAAAGCGTTGAGCGCAGCGTTGGAGTAGACGCGGTGACCAGCTTGGTCCACGACCAGCACGCCCTCGGAGAGGTCGTCGAAGATGCTTTTCCACGACGCGTCGAGGAGAGCCGGCGCGCCTCGGGAACCGGGTAAGTCGATGGGGTTGGTACCATTGGCGCCCAAGGCAGTCATTGCGGCCCTCTCACGCAGCATCTTCCCACGACGGCGCTCAGCGGCGACGATGCGAGCGGCCCGGAGCGCTCCCGACGGGTTCGGTCAGCGGCACGTGCAGCACCCGTGGGTGCGTAGCAGTGTAACGCGGCGGGACGTGCCGGCGGCCTTCAGGGTGCGGAGGTCCTCTACGGCGCCTGCGGAGGGCGACCAGGGAAATGAGGACCAACAACAAGACGATGAGGGCAGCTGCAGCAGCTATCTTGTAGACGAGCGGGATGCCCACCCCACCGACCCTGAAGGTGAGGGTTTTGGCGGAGCTTTGTGCGCCGGCGAAGTTGGCGGTCCCTGTCAGGCGGTAGAGACCAGTCTTCGTTATGGGTATCGGCACCTGCACAACCCCGGTGGCGCCGGGCTGGTCTGCCGGGGCGAGCAAGACGGGGACAGGGGACTTGATTCCTTCCAGGAAAGTCCCGTTGCGGTACAACTGGCCGACGAAGTACGTCTCTTGTTGGACTTCTCCGCTGCTCACCACGGAGGCCTGCACCTCTGCGGAGTACCCCACGCGGGGCTTGTTCATCAGTCTGAGGCTCAACAGCTTCCCACCCCGGTGCAGGGACCCAAATGGGTACAGCCGGAAGGGCAGTGCCCACGAGCCGACGTCCTTCACCTGCGGGAAGGTGACAGACAAGATCTTGGCCGTGTAGGCGCCCAACGTAGCGCCCTCGGTCAGGCTGGCCGGCCAGCGGAGCTCGTAAGTGGAGCGCTGGCCCGGCAGGAGAGGTTCACCAGTGGTCCCGACCCAGTTGTAGACGGGACGGTGGACGCCCTTTTTCACGATCTGGAAATGGAAGCTGGGCAGTGCCGCTACGTTGCCCGAGTTGTTGACGATGGCGGACACCTTGAGCGGTTCGCCCTGCTCCAACTTCGGGTATGTGTAGGCGTCGATCAGCTTGCCGGCGACGACCTCGGTACCAGACACTGCGACGGTCACTTCTATCTCGCCCCCCAAGCCGACCGTGGTGGGCCCGTTGTTTTTGGTCTTCCCGGGTTTCGTCCAGACCGTCAGGACGGCGTGGTAGATGCCGTCGGCGAGCGTGCTCGGAACCTGCAGTTGGAGGAGCGCTTGGGTAGGGCTCGGCCCGTTGGGCACCCGGATCCGGTTAATGGGAGTCGCCCCACCAGTTGGCGTCACCTTCAGCCAGGGGGCGGCTCGCCCGCTCAGCGAGAGGTGGAACCATTGGCCGTGGTCCGTACCGTTGAGCACGCCGATCGTGTCCTGGTAACGGCCGCCTCGAAGGACGTCCTTGAAGGTGAGGAGGGTGGGGTAGAGGCCGACCGCCTCCGGTGGGGCTATGTGGGGGCGAGGGCGAGGGTTGATGACCGTGGCGGACGCGGCACCACCAAGAGGCGCCACCGCTACGGCGCACAGGAAGATGGCGCCGGCGATTGGAGCGAACTGCTTACGCATAGAGACACCCAGGATGGGCCAGCGCGAGCACGCGCCACAACGTCAAAATTGATGAAAAAAATCTCGCGGGTCCCCCGAGACGCGAAGGAGGAGGGCGAGGGCGCCCTCCTCCTTTTCGAAACCGCAGGCCGAACCGGCGCGTTCCGGTAGCCGGCGGTGAGGTTTAGTTCAGGACCGGACGATCGGGTTGGGGTCGAGGTCGGTCAGGCTCTTGTACTTCCCGGTGCTGCCCGTCAAGATGTACGGGGCGCCGTTGTCAGTGACGCAGCCCCCACTGCCAGCCCCCGTGACGACGTCGGCCCGGCCCTGGACCATCAGGGTGCCTGTGTAGGTGCCCGGCGGGTCGGCAGAGGTTGGGTCGGCCGAGAGGTCGAGCTTGGGCGTGTCGTTGGGGCAGACCAGTTGGGCGCCAGTGGCAGGCGAGCTGCCATTGTTGCTTATCCAGAGCGTGTTGTTGGCACTGGCCGGGAGGTCGCTCGAGAGCACGTCGCTCGAGTTGTACCCGAGGTTGGCGTTGAAGCTCGAGATGTAGTACGGGCTCCCGCTCGGCGGGTTGTATTGCAGCGGCGAGAACGTGACCCCGACCTGCATGCCCTCGTTACCTCCGTTGGTCGCGGTCGGCAGCGTCGAGTTGGGCGGAGCGAAGGTCGTGTCGCCGCTGGCGAAGCACACTATCGGCGTCGCCTGGTTGCACTGGATGTTCACAGTGGAGAAGTCAACGGCGAGGTCGAAGAACGGGATCACATAGAAGCTGATCCACGACTCGGTCGTGCCGGCGCTGTTGATGGCTTGGACCTCCACCGTGTAAGTGCCGCTGGGGTCGTCCTTCGAGAGAAGGAAGCTCTGGTACCAGAGGCTCTTCTCGTTGTCGTTGCAAAGGTCCACGATCCCGGTGCCCGCGCCGTTGGTGATGGCGGTTGCGCTCACCTGGTTAGAGTGAGTGGGGCCGGCCCAGTTGAACATCGTGTTGAGCAGGGTCCCGCTCGTGCTGTAGCTGGAGCAGGATTGCGGGCTGCCGCCTATCTGGACGCCCCCGAGGTCGGTGTCCTCAGTGCCGTTCGGGTAGAAGACGTTGAAGTTGACCGCGGTAGCGTTGTCGACGGCTGACCAGACGACGAGTCGCCGGTAGCTCGGGGTGTCGAAGGCGTTGGGGAGCACCTGGATGCCTGTAGAGACCGGCGAGGCTTGCGAACCCGACAGCTGGCTGGGCTCGCTACCCGCTACGCCAGTCGAGGTGCAGTTCGGCGTGGTCAGGTAGGCACTCGGGTTGTTGTCGTCCCCGTAGACGAACGATCTCAGGTTGTTCGGAGCGCCATCGAACGAGGGAGCGTTGGGGCTCCCCGAGGACGGTGCCCCCGGGCTCTGGGCCGGCTGGGTGTAGTTGGTGTAGCTGAGGTTGGAGGCCGTTGGGCCGATGTTCTGGCCGTCGGCAAAAGAGTACTGCTGGGTCTCGGACCCACCGACGAGGTTGTCGTCGGTGAGTACCCAGGCGCACTCGATGTTGGGCGCCCCGCTGCTGTCGCCGGAGCCCCCATTACCGATGGTGGCACTGACGCCGATGCCGCTGACGCTCGAGGTTTGGGCAAAGGCGGTGCCCGTGCCCCAGCCCATACAGAGCCCGGCGATGGTACCAGCGGCAACGAGCACGTTCATCCCCTTGCCCAATGGGCCTCTGGGTTTCCTTAGTGACATACATGTCCTCCTGTCTCGGTTGTCCTGCTGGCGGAGGGGAAGAGGGGCTGGCCGCCCCCCTGCTCCCTCCGCGAGCCGGCGTCCTGCCGGCCCGGCACGAGGCAAGCAGCCGTGGAGGTCGCAGGGAAGGGCCGGGAGCGCAAATGGCCCAGGCTTGGCCGAGGAAATGAGCGCATGTGCCCACCCCAAAGTGGGCCAGGTGCCCGATCGGTGACATCCACGGGCGTGCCGGGTAGCCTCCGGTTGTGACTGTTGTGATCGCTCACCGGGGCGACTGGCTGGAGGGCCCGGGCGGGCTCCTGCAAAACAGCGTGGGGGCGGTGTTGCAGGCCCTTGGCGCCGGCGCGGACGGGGCCGAAGTGGACGCCCGGATGACCGCCGATGGCGTCGTCGTGCTCCACCACGACGCTCACCTGGGTGCAGACGACGCCGGCGCAGGCTGCCGCCTGCCCTCGGGCACGGCGATCTGCGACGCCCGGGCCGGCGAGGTGGGGCACATGAGCACGCTCTCGGGGTTGCTGGAAGCGCTGGCGGGGTGGTCCGAGCGGGGGGAAGGCGCCGGCGGCAAGGCACCCGTGCTCAACGTGGAGCTGAAGGACCTCCCGGGCGAGCCCGGCTGGGACGCCGGCCTCCGCCTTGTCCACGATGTGGCCGGGTTGCTCGTGGAGGCGGGCGCCGGCGAGTGGCCTGGGCCTGCCGGGAGCGCGCGGGTGAGAGTAATAGTGTCCTCTTTCGACCCCGCGGCCCTGGCCGAGGTACGCCGGGTGGCCCCCGGGCTCGCCACCGGGTTGCTGTTGGCACGCGGTGCCGACTGGCGGGCTGCGCTCTCGGGCGCCGTGGGCCTGCGAGCGGTCAACCCGGCGGAGGCGGACGCCGGCCCGGAGTTGTTCGCGGCGGCTAGAGCGACCGGTCTCGCCGTCGTGCCCTGGACCGTCGACGACCCCGCTCGGGCGGCGGCGCTGGCGGCCATGGGCGCCGCCGGCGTGATCACCAACCGCCCTCGTTCGGTGCTCGCCGCGCTGGGCCGGTCCTAGGCCCGCCGCGCCTACCCGCGCTGCTCAGACCACAATTCAGCTACGGAAGCCGCCGTGGAGGCACTCCTCCAATCGGCTCCGGTCGGCCAGCCCTCATCTTGCGGTCTCGCTGCCCAACGTGAGGGTTCCAGGCGACGCAATAGCCGGTGCCTCGGCACCCTCCGCTGGGACGTCCCTGAGCCTCTCGCCGGTGTCCGGCTCGTAGAAGGAGGCCCGCGACCAGTCGGGGACAGCGAAGAGCCGCTCACCAGGCGTGGGTGCCCTTGTCTCGGGGACCACGGCTTGAATAGCACCTTCTGGGCCACGCAGTGTCACAAGGTGGGTCGTGCCGAGATCCTCCACTACCTCTACCTCGGCCGGAAGCGACCCGGGGAGGTGCTCGGGGACCAGGTCGACGTACTCGGGCCGCACGGCTAGGACAACCTCGCGCGTCGTGCCGGCGCCGGCGGGGGCCCATGCCGGGACCACCTCGCCGGCAACGACGACCTGGCCATCGAGGACGCGGGCGGGGAGGAGGTTCATGGGGGTGGAACCGATGAACCCAGCTACGAAGAGGTTGCCCGGGTGGTGGAAGATCTCGGCGGGCGGCCCCACTTGGCGGAGCACGCCGTGGTCCATGACGGCAATGCGGTCGGCGAGCGCTAGGGCTTCGGATTGGTCGTGCGTCACGTAGACGGTCGTCTTGCGGACCTCCCGGTGGAGGCGCTTCAAGAGGGTGCGCGCTTCCATCCGCAGGCGGGCGTCGAGGTTGGAGAGCGGCTCGTCGAAGAGAAAGAGCACGGCGTCGGCGGCCATCGCCCGGGCGAGGGCGGCGCGTTGTTGCTGGCCGCCCGAGAGCTGGCCCGGCCTGCGGTCCATGAGCGCCGCCAAGCCGAGGCCCGAGCCCACTTCTTCTGCGCGTCGGCGCCGCGTCGACTTCTCGACCCGGTGCACCTTCAATGGGTAAGCGATGTTGTCCGCCACGCTCATGTGGGGGAACAGCGCGTAATCCTGGAAGACCATGGCCACGTTGCGCCCGGCTGGGGGCACCTTGGTGACGTCTCGCCCGCCGATCCTGATGCGCCCGGCGCTCGGTGCCTCCAGGCCGGCCAGGATGCGCAGGAGGGTCGTCTTGCCGCACCCGGAGGGCCCGAGGAGCGCGAAGAACTCGCCGTCGTCCACCGACAGGCTCACGCCGTCGATAGCCTTGACGCCGTTTGGGAAGACCTTGGTCAGCGACTCCACCGAGACGCTTGCCATCAGCCCTTTATACCCCCGAAAAACCTGAAGCCGTAGCGGTGCTGGACGATTAGGTAGATCACGACAACGGGCAGCGTGTACACGAGTGCAAAAGCTGCGATCAAGGGCAGCTTGGCCGAGCCGCCCACGTCGTAGTAGCTGTATATCTCGACCGACGCAGGCAAGAGGCTCGGCTTGTCCAACAGGATGAACGGGGTGAGGAAGCTGCCCCAGACCGTCACGATGCTCCAGACGGCGATCACTACCAAACCCGGCCGGACGATGGGGGCTACGACGTCTTTCAGGATGCGGAAAGGTCCGGCCCCGAAGACCCTGGCGGATTCCTCGTAGCTGGTCGGCACGGAGTCCATGAAGTCCTTCAGGATGAATATCGATGCCGGCAGAGTGCCACCTGCCAGCACCAAGATCACCCCCTCCAGGGTGTTGATTAGGTGCAGGTCGTACACGAGCACGAAGATCGGCACCATAGCGGCAGACCCGGTGACCACCGAGGAAAAGAGCAGGAGGACATAGAGGGTGATGTCCCGGCCGGGCAGCTTCACGCGCGAGAGCGCGTAAGCGGCGAGGGATGCGCACACTACGACTACCGCCATCGTGCCGACCGCCAGCACGAGCGAGTTGCGCAGTGATGCGAGGGCATCGGGGTTCTTGAACACGACAGCGAAGTTGTCGAGGGTTGGCTGGACGAGCCCAGCGACGAAGGTGGGGTGCGCCTCGAAGGGCGCGAGCACGAGCCAAGCCATGGGCAGGGCGAAGAACGCAGCCACGAGGGCCGCGAATGCATAGAAGCCGGCGCGGCTGGCGAACAGGGCCAAGACGCCACGCAAGGGCCTTTGGTCGATCGGCGAGGCCGCGGTGGGTGCGCTCATGTATTGCGAGACCGGAGGAGGCTTAGGTAGACGACGGCGATGACCGAGTTTATTACAAGCATGATGAGCGATATAGCCGATGCGTAACCGAGATTTCCTTGTTGGAAAGCAACCTTGTACACGAAGACCGGCAAGGTCTCCGTCTGGCCGTTCGGCCCGCCGGCGGTGAGCAGGTAGGGGGTGAAGTCGTTGAAGGTCCAGAGGCTGATCAGCAGGACGTCTGTGAGCACGTGGCCCTTTATCCGGGGGAGGACCACGTCGCGGAGCTGTTGGAACTCCGAGGCCCCGCTTATCCTCGCTGTCTCCAGGTAGGAGGGAGGGACGCTCTGGAGCGCGCCGTTGAACAGCATCATGGAAAAGGCGCTGCCCCGCCAGACGTTGAAGATAATGAGCGAGAGCAGGGGGAACTGCAGGAGCCAGTTGGTAGAGATGTGCAAGATGAAGTCGAGCGTGCCCTGCTCGACCAGCGGGCCGATATTACCTTGGAGGTAGCTGATCCAAAGGAACGCGACCACGGAACTGGGGACGATCCACGCGATGATGGCCAGCGCCTCCACGGCCCTGCGCAGAGGGCTGCGCCAGTCCTTCCACTTCCAGGCCATGGCGAAGCCGAGCACAACCTGGCCCACGATGGCCGAGCCGAAGACGTAGACGAGCGTGATGAGGAGCGAATTGCCAAACTCGGGGTCGGTGATGGCGTTTCTGTAATTAGCGAGGCCTTCGAAAGTTGTGTGGGCTGCGGCGAAGCCGACGAGGCTGAAGTTGGTGAGCCCGAGGTACAGCGTCCATGCTGCCGGGAAGATTAGGAAAACGCCGATGAGGACAGCAGAGGGCGTAAGGAAAACCGCCGCCCACTTGCGACCGAGCCCGCTCGGGCCGGCCGCCTCGAGTGAGGCGGCCGGCCCGAGAGATGGCTCGGCTATCTGGCCGAGAGGGTGGTCAGCTGTTCTGGACGTGGGCCGGACCGACGATTTTGTCGAGCGCGCTGACATAGGTGCCGAGGGCGCGCTTGATGCTCTGTCCCGTGGCCAGGTTTTGTGCCAACTGCTGGATCTGCGCGGACACAGATGGGTAGACCGCCAGCGAGGGGCGGACTGCGGTTATAGGCAGGACCTTGTTGGATATGAAACGGAGCAGGGCGCAGGATTGCTTGCTCACCCCGGTGCAGTAGTGCGAGAGGTAAGCCGTGTTGACGTCGTGGCGGGAGTTGAGCTCTGGTTTGCCCATGCGCTCTAGCTGGAGCTGGGACTGTTCCGAGTACATATAAGAGAGCAGGTCCCAAGCGATTTTGGGGTTCTTGGTATGGGGGTTCAGGAAGGTGCCGCCGCCGCCCGAGTAGCTCACGAAGTTCTGGTGACGTATGCCCTTGCCGGGAGCTTCGGCGGGGATCAGCGCCCAGCCCACGACCTTGGCCTCGTTGGGCATGGGGTAGAGGGTGCCAGGGGCGAGGACCGAAATGTACAGGTACTCGCTTTCCAGGTAGATGCCTACTTTGCTCTCCGCGAACGCCTGGAAGGTGTTGTTGCGCCCATTGGAGCCGAGCTGGAGGCTGGCATTGGCGAGACCGTGGGTGTAGATGTAGTTGTAAAACCCTGCTGCGGTCTGCATGGGCACCGTGTCCCCCTGCCACTTGCCTGTGGCCTTGTTCCAGATTTCCGCGCCAGCGCCGGCGAGGATCGGCAGGAAGCCCTGGAGCGTGGTCGCCTCGCCCATCGCTGCGCCCCCGTCTATCTGGAGAGGCTCGATCCCGGGGATCTTCGCCTTCAGGGTTTGAGCGGCGGAGACGAGCTGTGCCCAACTCGTCGGCTGCCAGTTGGTGGGAAGGCCCGCTTTCTTGAACAGTTGCTTGTTGTAGAAGAGCACCCTTCCGTCGGGGCCGCCGGGTATGCCATAGCGGACGTTGTGGAACTTGGCCGTAGCCTGGATGGATTTCGGTATCTGTGCCCACCCCGGCCAGCTGTCCACCTGAGGGCCGGCTAGCAGTGTCAGAGGCTTCAGGTAGCGAGCTTCCACGAACTCACCCACGTACGGCCCGTCCAGGTCGAACACGTCCGGCCCTGAGCCGGAGCGTATCTCTAGCGCGAGCTTGTTGGCGTAATCCTCTCCGCTGACGCCGCTGCCGATGAAGCTGACGTTGACGTTGACACCCTTGGCCTTCATCATCTTCTCGAAACCTGGGATTATGTACTTGGTCTCCCAGACGGCCTCGGTATTGTTCTTCGCAGAAAGCGTGGCGTTGGCCTCGAGCGTGAGGTTGATGACCGGGGACGCCGATGCCAGGGCCGCCGGGACCGATAACATTGCTAATGACGAGACAGCGGCGACCAGCGCGCCGACGGCGCGAAGGCGCGGTCTCGCCTGTTTAGTTGTAATGTGCCTCTCGTTCACTGTTTCCCTCCTCGTGGACCGAGCTTGCAGAGAGCGCGCATGGCGCCACTCGGTAAGTGTCTTACACCCTTAAGGGGGTAGGCGCAAGCCGGTCAGAGCCGGTCTGGGTCAGGCGTCATCACGTCGCGGGCGAGGCTGGCCAGGTCCGTACAGGCCCGCATGAACTGGCGCAGGGTGCGCCGGGTGGGGCCGAAGTTGTCGAACTCGCCAGCGGATAGGCCGTCTGGCTCGTAGGCGCGCTCGAAATCGGGGAAGCGCGCCATGAGGTCGGAGACGATCTTGGGGGCCACGGGCCGTTCGATCCTGTGCTCCACGGGGATGTCGCTCCGGTTGATCCGCACCTGCCACGCGTGGGGGGGAGAGATGACGACGTCCCCGCCCACGAGCTCGCTCCAGTGGAAATGGTTGCGGAAGGCGGCCGAGAGCAGCCGGGTGCGGTAGTGGCGTTCGGTGTAGATCTGGTACGCCTTTTTGAAGACGGCGACCCCGGCCCATTCGAGGTGGCCCGGGTCGGTCAAGATCCCCTTCTTTTCGGCGACCACCTTCAGCCAGTCGTCGAGGCGCCCGACCATGATCGTGCAGACCGGCCCCATGCCGAGGGTGTCCTTGCCCTCGGCCTCCCGCCTCCGCAGTCCGCGCTCGACCGCTTCTCCGACCACGACGGCCTGGGGGACGCTGAAGCTCACGGTGGCGTTGATGCTTATGCCGGCATAGGTGGCCTCCTCTATGGCGGCGATGCCCGCAGCGGTGGCGGGGATCTTCACGATCATGTTGGGGGCCAGCTGGCTGAACCGCTCGGCTTGGCGCACTATGGCCTTGGTGTCTCGGTAGTACCGGGGGTCGGTTTGGATGGAAAGGCGGCCGTTCCTGCCTTTGGACTGCTCGAAGGCGGGCACGAGCAAGCGTGCTGCGCTCCGCGAGAGCTCCTCCACGAGCCTCCAGCCCACCTGGTCCTCTGTCTCGGCGGGGTGCTCCTCGACGAGCTCGGCGAGCCGTGGCATCCAGCGGTCCTCCTCCTGACGGACGACCGTGAGGGCTATCACGGGGTTGCACGTGGCCCCGACGGCGCCGTTGTCGAGCGCGTAGGTGAGCTCGGACGTGGACGCAGAGTCGTTCCACAGGCACGTCGGTGTGGTCCGTGTCATCTCGTATAGAGGGCTCTTATAAGCGCTTGCCATGCTCTGCCTCTTTCTCCTTGGATGGGGCTCCTGCAGTAGGCCTCCTACGGTGGTCAACCGGCTACGGTGGTCAACCGGCTACGGTGGTCAACCGGCCGTGGCTTCCAGGGCGAAAGACGGCGGCTCTGCAGTGTCGCCCCCCTGGTAACCCATCTTGCGCGACACCTCGGCGGCCCCCTCGGTCACGAGCCGTGCTGCCCGCTCGCCCCCGTCCCCGAGCACCGCAGAGCGCAGCCCCCCCACCGACAGCGCGGCGTGGACGGCGCCGGTGTGGTCGAATATGGGAGCGCCGACCGAACTGATGCCGAGCGTGACGTCCTCGTCGGAGATGGCGTAGCCGAGGTGCCGCGTCTCCTCGAGGAGGGCGATGATGCCCGCCTTGCTCGTCGGCGAGCGGGGTGTGATGGCTTCGAGGGCGACGTCTGAGAGGTAGTCGTCCCAGTACTCGCGCGGTTCGTAGGCGAGGAGCACGCGCGGGCCGGCACCGAGGTGGAGAGGGAGGGAACCGCCGAGGTGGAGCGCCATCGAACGTATGTGCAGACCCTCGACCCGGTCGATGCACACCGCCTCGCGGTGGCGGCGGACCATGAGGTAGACGGTCTCTCCCATGGCCGAGTGGATCTGGCTCATCACGGGCGCGGCCCGCTCGCGTACGTCGAGGCGCAGGCCGACCAAGGACCCGAGGCGGAACAGTTCCATGCCGAGCCGGTAAGTGCCACGGCGGGCGCCTTGCTCCAGGTAGCCGAGGGCCACCAGGTCCTGGACGAGGCGGTAGACGGTGGGCCGCGGCTCGCCGAGACGCTGGGCGAGGTCTGGCGCGCTGGCGTCGGGGTGGTTGGCCAGCAGGTCGAGGAGCTTCGCCGCCTTGCCTAGCACCTTCACGCGCGGGGAGGCCATGCTGGGGGCATCTTAGGCCCAGGTAACTCAGTTGTCCACATAGCAAGTTTGTTGTCTACATAGTGATCAAAAGGCGAGCTCGCCGTCTTGACACATTTGTTTTTCCTCAACTAGCTTATATCGCGGACATTTGTTCACATCGTGGACGCCAGAAAGGGGACCCAGATGCAATCAGAAGTGCCCGCCCCGGGTTCGGTGCGCGGCAGGCTGCGCCGGCGGTGGGGCAGGAGGCTCGCCGTACCCGTCGTCGCATTGGTCGCCACGTCGATGGCAACAGCCGGTTACATAGCCGGCGCTTCGGCGTCGAGCGCGACACCGCGCGCCAGCGACCCGCTCACTTTCTACTTCGTTTCCCACGGCTGCCCGACGGACCCGTTCTGGCCGCCGGTGTGGAACGGGGCAGCCGACGCCGGCAAACAACTCCATGTCAAGGTGGACATCCTCCACATCACGGCGGCCGAGTGCGGCAGCACCGCAGCCGAGGTCAGCTTGCTCCAAACGGCGATCGCGGCCCACCCGGCCGGGATAGCCACGACGGTGACCGACGCGACGTCGTTCAGTTCGGTGCTGAAGACGGCTGCCAAGGACGGCATCCCGGTGGTCGTGTTCAACTCCGCTCCCACGGCCAACGGCAAACCGAGCAGCACCAACCCGTTCCTAGCGTACATAGGCCAGCAGAACTACTCCGCTGGCCAGGGCCTGGCCCAGGAGGCGGTGAGGGAGTTCGGCCTGAAGGCGGGCGCCAAGGTCGTGGTGATCGACCACGAGCCGACCAACATCTCCCTGAACCAGCGGCTCCAGGGCGTGCGGGCGGCCTTCAAGGTGGTGGGGATCACCCCGACGGTCATCAACACTTCGGACAACATCTCCCAGGGTGCGTCGATCGTGGGCGCTTACTTCACGACCCACAAGAACCTCGCGGCCGTGCTCACGCTCGGCACCACGGGTACAGACGAGGTCGTCCAGGCCATGTCCTCGTCGGGCACGCACCAAAAGATCGGTGCCATGGACCTCGACTCGTCGACGCTCAGCTACATCGAGCGGGGCATAGTCGCTTACACGGTCGACCAGCAGCCCTACCTGCAGGGCTACTTGAGCATCGTGGAACTGTTCCTCGACGCCACCGAGGGCGCGGCACCCGTGCCCATCTCCACGGGGCCGGTGTTCCTCACGTCGAAGAACGTGAGGGCGCTGTCCAAGTACGTCGCGCACACGGGCTTCTAGTCCCCAGACGCCTCTTCGGACCGCAATGACAGCGGCACAAGCAGGCACCAACCAGCAGGTGCTCGCAGGAGCGGGCCCTGCTGGCCCTCCGGGGCAAGGAGGGCCCGCCGGCGCAGCAGCGCGCACGTCCCGCCTCGGCAGCAGCAGCCTTGCCTTCCGCATCTTGCGCCAGCGGGAGACCGGCATCGTCCTGGTCGGCCTGCTCATGTTCGTGGTGTTCTCGGTCCTCTCCAACGGGACCTTCGACAGTGTGGAGAACTGGGGCGGGATAACGAGCACGGCCGCCGAGCTCGGCATCGTGACCATCGGCGTGGCGCTCCTCATGATCTGCGGCGAGTTCGACCTCTCCGTCGGGGCAAACTTCTCCTTTGCCGCCCTCGTAATGGCGACCATGATCCAAGACCATTACCCGCCCGGCGCGGCTCTCGTCGTGGCCCTGGCCATCGGGGCGGGCATCGGCCTGCTGAACGGCCTCGTGACCGTGACCTTGGACATCCCTTCGTTCATAACGACCCTCGGTGCTTTTTTCTTGTGGACCGGGGTCACCCTCATCGTGACCGGTGGCGAAACGGTCACGATCCTGCCGCCGACACCGGCCTTGCTCAACGTGCTCGGCGGGATGCTCGGGAGCCAGATCCGCTCCGAGCTCCTGTGGTGGCTCGGGCTGGCGGTCGTCGTCGGCGTGGTGCTCCAGCGGACGGTGACGGGCAACTGGTTCTTCGCCGTGGGCGGCAAGAGGCTCGCGGCCGTGGAGGCGGGGGTGCCGGTCACCCGCACCCGCGTGCTCGCCTTCGTGATCTGTGGCCTCTTTGCGGCTTTCGCCGGCGCGGTGCAGCTCGGCCACCTTGACTCGATGTCTGCTTCGTTCGGCACCACCTACCAGCTCGAAGCGATCGCCGCCTCTGTCGTGGGCGGCTGCGCCCTGATGGGTGGTCGCGGGTCCATGCTCGGCGCCGTGGTGGGGACGTTGATCCTCGCCATGCTCGACAGCGGGCTTATCTTGAGCGGTGTTTCGCCCTACTGGTACGAGGCCGTCGTCGGTGTGATATTGGTGGCGGCCGTGGCCATGCACACCCGCGTCGGGCAGCTCGTGTCGGGGGCCGGGGCATGAGCGCGGCAGCCGGCCCCACGCCGGGCACGGCCGGCGCCCCCGCCGGGGCGGCGCCCTGGTTCGAGGCACGGGGCGTGAGCAAGCACTTCGGCGGGGTTGTGGCCCTGGACGGCATCGACCTCGCGTTTTATCCCGGCCAGATCGTGGGCCTGATCGGGGACAACGGGTCGGGCAAGTCCACGTTCGTGAAGATCGCTTCGGGTGTGTACCAACCAAGCCGCGGGTCCTTCGCCGTCGGAGGAAAGGAAGTCAGGTTCCGAAACGCGGCCGACGCCCGCCAGGCCGGCATCGAAACTGTCCACCAAGACCTCGGCCTCGTCGATTCCATGAGCATCGTGCGCAATTTCTTCCTCGGTGCCGAGGTCCGCAGGGGCCCGTTCTTGGACCTGCGCCGCATGCGCAGGGAGACCAACAGGATGCTGGAGGAGATCGGGCTCGGCAACCTGCGCGACCTCGGTCAGGACGTGAGCCGCCTCTCCGGTGGTGAGCGCCAGGCGATCAGCATCGGACGGGCGGTGGCGTTCGAGAAGAAAATGCTGATCTTGGACGAGCCGACGTCGGCATTGTCGATCGCGGAAACGGAAAAAGTCTTCGAGTTTATGCGCCGGGCGAGACAACGAGGGCTGGCCGTCGTCTGCGTCATGCACAACCTCGCCCAGGTGCGCGACGTGGCCGACCGCTTCGTCGTGTTTTGGCACGGCAAGAAGGTCGTCGACGTAACCAACGAGGGACAGAGCGAGCAGGAGCTGGCGGGCTACATCATCAAGGGCAAACTGAGCGAGCTCGGCATCGACCAGTCTTCGCTCGACACGGGAGCGCTGCGCGTTCTCGCCCAAGAATGAGCGCCGGCACCGCCGGTGGGGCGGCGACCGGGGCAACTGGCAGGGCGAGGCTCGCGGTCGCGGGGCTCGGCCGGATGGGCCGTGTGCACGCTCGCAACCTCGCCCGCTCCTGCCCCTCTGCCGAGCTCGTCGCGGTGTTGGACACCCGTCCCGAGGTCGCCCGGCCACTTGGCGAGGAACTCGGTGCCCGGGTCGTGGCGAACTACGAAGAACTATTGGCCGACACGGCCGTGGACGCCGTGGTGGTCGCTGCACCCACGGCCGCTCACGCCGGGATGGTCCTCGAAGCCGTCCGGGCGGGCAAGCACGTCTTCTGCGAAAAGCCGATCTCACTGGAACGAGGTTCGACCGTGGAGGTCGTCGAGGCGCTCTCGGCCAGCAGCGTATGCTTCCAGGTCGGTTTCCACCGGCGCTTCGACCCCGCTTTCGTGGCGGTGGCGGAGCGGGCCGAGGCTGGTGAGCTCGGGGAGGTCCTCTTGTACCGCGCCAGCCAGCGCGACAAGGCGTCTCCGGCGCCGGAGTTCATCGCCGGATCCGGAGGGATCTTTGTCGACATGGGCATCCATGATTTCGACACGGCTCGCTGGTTGGTGGGAGAGGTGGAGAGCGTCAGCGCCCACGGCGCTCCCTGGCGCGACCCCGCCTTTGCGGCTACGGGCGACTACGAGAGCGCCGTGGTGGTGCTCCGTTTCGCCGGGGGCGCCCTCGGCGCCCTGGACATCTCGCGGGTGGCCGGGTACGGCTACGAAAGCTCTCTCGAGATCATGGGGGCAAAGGCGACCGTGCGCGTCGACGACCCGTTTTCCGCCCGCTACGAGTGGCGGGAGGCCGGGGCTGCCAGCCGGCCCCTCGTCGAGAGCTACGACCGCCGCTACGGCGCCGCGTTTGCCGCGGAACTGGAGCACTTTGCTCGCTCGGTGCTCGCCGGCCAGCCCGCCGAGCCTTCGGGCGCCGATGCCCTGGCCGCGTTCGACGTTGCCCAGGCGGCGGCCGAGTCGTGCCGATTGGGCGCGCCGGTTGCCGTCCCCCCCCGCCCTGGCTCGCCGAGCACGCGCCGAGACGGTACGTAGGGGCCCAGAGCCGAGACGCCAAGATGCCGGAGTGGCCCGAGAGGGCGAACCGGTCCAGGAAGGAGACTGAAACGAAATGCGAGCACCGGAGGGAAGCGTGCTGGAGCGCCTGGCGGGGGCCCCGATCTCCTGGGGCGTCTGCGAGGTGCCCGGTTGGGGGGTGATGCTGCCCCCCGAGCGCGTGCTGGCGGAGATGCGCGGGCTCGGCCTCTTGGGCAGCGAGCTCGGGGCGCTCGGGTACCTGGGCGACGAACCCCAACAAATCTACGACCTTTTGGCCCGCTTCGGCCTCGGGGCGGTCGGTGGCTTCGTGCCGGTCCCAGGCCTGTACGACAAGTCCCTCCGGGCGGGGGCGGAGGATGCCGCTGAGCGGGCGGCGAGCCTTTTGTCCGGCGCCGGCGGGACCTACTTCGTCACGGCGGCGGTGGTCGACGAAGGCTGGTCGGAGCCGTTCGAGCCGAGCCCCGGGCAGTGGGACGACTTCGCCGAGGGCCTCGACATGGTGGACCGGGTGTGCGCCCGCTACGGTCTGCGCCAGGTGCTCCACCCCCACGTCGGCACCCTGGTGGAGCGGGCCAGGCACATCGACGCCGTGCTGGACCGCTCGGACGTGGCCTTCTGCCTCGACACGGGCCATTTCTCCATAGGCGGCGCCGACCCGGTCTCATTCGCCCAGCGCCATGGTGACAGGGTCGAACTGGTCCACCTGAAAGACGTCGACCTCTCGCTCGCGCCGGCGGTCATCGAGCACAAGACGAGCCTGCTCGAGGGGACGCGTGCCGGGCTGTTCCGCCCCCTCGGGCGCGGGAGCGTAGACATTGCCGGTACGGTCAGGGCGTTGGAGGCGGCCGGTTACCGGGGTTGGTACGTGTTCGAGCAGGACACGACCATTGACGAAGCCGTCGCCGGCGGGGCCGACCCGGCTGGCGAGGTGAGGGCATCGATCGAGTACCTCCGGGGCGCACTGTGAGCGCGCCCGGCAACGGTGCGCCCCTCAGGGTAGGAGTGGCGGGCGTGGGCCGGATCGGCCGCATGCACGCCGAACTGCTGGCCAGCCGGGTGCCCGGCGCCAAGCTGGCCGCGGTGTCCGATGCCTTGGCCCCGCTCGCCGGCGAGGTCGGAGAGGCCCTCGGGGTGCCGGCGCTCGGCACCGAGCGCCTCCTGGCCGACCGGGCGATAGACGCTGTCGCCATTTGCGCGCCCACCGAGCAGCACGTGGACCTCATAGTGCAAGCCGCTTCCGCCGGCAAGGCGGCCATCTTTTGCGAGAAACCGGTTTCGCTCGACCTGGCCGAGGTGGACCGGGCGCTGGCAGCGGTGGCTGCCGCGGGGGCCGCACTGATGGTGGGGTTCAACCGCAGGTTCGACCCTTCGCATGCAGCCGTGCGCGAGGCGGTGGCGAGCGGGACGATAGGTGTGCCCCACGTCGTGCGGATCACGAGCCGGGACCCCGAGCCACCTCCTTTGGCCTACGCCCGCGGCTCGGGCGGCATATTCCTCGACATGACCATCCACGACTTCGACATGGCCCGCTTCTTGGTGGGGAGCGAGGTGGCCGAGGTCCACGCGGCCGGGGCCGTCCGCATCGAGCCGGCGCTGGCTGAGATGGGTGACGTGGACACCGCCGTCATAACGCTTCGCCATGTGGACGGGTGTCTCACATCGATCGACAACAGCCGCAAGGCCGTGTACGGGTACGACCAGAGGGTGGAAGTCCTCGGCTCGGGCGGCATGGCGTCCTCGGGCAACCCGCTCGTCCACACGGCGCAGGTGCGCGACGCCGCCGGCGCTCGCCTGGCCACGCTCCCGTACTTCTTCATCGAGCGCTACCAGGAGAGCTACCTGCGCCAGTGGGAGGCGTTCGTGGGCGCGGTCCGGTCAGGTTCGCCGCCGCCGACTTCGGGCCAGGACGGCCGCGCCGCCCTCGTGCTCGGGCTGGCCGCGAAGCGTTCGTTGGCGGAAGGCCGCCCGGTGGCCGTAGGGGAAGTGCCCGGGGAAGAAAGTGGGGCAGGATTGTCGGAGGTGAAGAGGTGACGGTGACGGGGCGGAGCTCGGTTGGCGCCGGCCGCTTCCATTGGGCGGCGGGTTCGCTGGCGAAGGGGCCGTGGGAGCTCGAGCTCACCCAGGAAGGCGCCGGCTGGTCCTGGGCGTCTCTCAGGGTGCTGGCCCTGCCTCCGGGCGGGTCGCAGGCCTTTGGTACCGGGGGCGACGAAGTGCTAGTCGTGCCGCTGGAGGGGGGTTGCAGCATCTCTTGTTGTGGTGAGCGGTTCGAGCTCGCCGGGCGAGTGAACGTGTTGTCGGGGCCGAGCGACTTCGCCTACCTCCCCGTCGGGTCGGACGTAGAGCTGGCCAGCCAGGGTGGCGGCCGGTTCGCGCTGGCGGGGGCCAAGGCGGGCCGGCGCCTGCCCGCCCGGCGCGAGAGCGCTGAGGCGGTGGCGGTCGAGTTGCGCGGCGCGGGCTCGAGTTCGCGCCGGGTCGTCAACTACTGCATGCCGGGCACGTTCGAGGCGGACAGGCTGATCGCCTGCGAGGTGGTGACACCGGCCGGCAACTGGTCGTCGTGGCCCCCCCACAAGCACGACGAGGAACGCCCGGGGGAGGCCGAGCTCGAGGAGATCTACTACTTCCGCGTGGCCGGGGGCCCCGCCGGCGAGGAAGGGGTCGCCTACCAGCGCGTGTACGGGACACCCGAGCGCCCGGTCGACGTGCTGGCCGAGGTCCGAAGCGGCGACGTAGTCCTCATACCCCACGGCTACCATGGGCCGTCGATGGCCGCCCCGGGCTACGACTTGTACTACTTGAACGTGATGGCGGGCCCGGGGGAGCGGGCGTGGCTCGTGAGCTTCGACCCCGCCCACGACTGGGTGCGCTCCTCCTGGGAGGGCCAGGCGGTCGACCCTCGCCTGGCTGGCGGAGGGGACGGCAAATGAGCACGGTGCGCCTGACGGTCGCCCAGGCGGTCGTCCGGTTTTTGTCCGAGCAGTACAGCGAGCGCGACGGGGCCGAGCACCGCTTGATCGAGGGTTGCTTTGGGATTTTCGGCCATGGCAACGTGGCCGGCCTCGGCCAGGCGCTGCTCGAGGCCGAGCTGGAGGCGCCCGGTACCCTCGTGTTCCGCCCGGGCCGCAACGAACAAGCGATAGTGCACACGGCCACCGCTTTCGCCCGTATGCGCAACCGCCTCTCCACCCTGGCTTGCACGTCGTCGATCGGGCCGGGTGCCACCAACATGGTCACGGGCGCGGCGCTCGCCACCGTCAACCGGCTGCCGGTCCTGTTGTTGCCGGGCGACGTCTTCGCCACACGGCCCGCCGACCCTGTCCTCCAGCAGCTCGAGCACCCCACCTACCGGGACTTCTCGGTGAACGACGCCTTCCGCCCCGTGTCGCGCTTTTTCGACCGGGTGGCCCGGCCCGAGCAGCTGCCAGAGGCGCTCCTCGGGGCGATGCGCACGCTCACCGACCAGGCCGAGACGGGGGCGGTGACGCTCTGCCTCGACCAGGACGTCCAGGCCGAAGCGTACGACTGGCCAGAGGAGCTTTTCTCCAAGCGGGTCTGGCACATCGACAGGCCGCCGGCAGACCCCCGCGCCCTTCAGCGCGCGGCGGAGCTTCTGCGTTCCGCCCGCCGGCCTCTCGTCGTGGCCGGGGGAGGGGTGATCTACTCGGAGGCGACCTCCGCACTGGCCGCTTTCGCCGAGGCGACCGGGATCCCGGTGGCCGAGACCCAGGCGGGCAAGGGTTCGCTCGCCTACGACCACCCGCTCTCGGTCGGGGCGGTCGGCGTCACCGGCACCACGGCCGCCAACGCGCTGGCGAGTGGAGCTGACGTGGTGGTCGGCGTCGGGACCCGCTGGGCCGACTTCACCACGGCGTCGCGGACCGCTTTTGCTAACCCCGACGTGCGTTTTGTCAACGTCAACGTCGCCCGTTTCGACGCCGCCAAGCACTCGGGGCTACAGGTGGTGGGCGACGCCCGGGCGGTCCTCCTGCAGCTGGCGGCAGCCCTCTCGGGCTGGTCGGCAGAGCCTGCCTACCGTGAGGAGGCGAGGCGGCTGGCGGGCGAGTGGGACGCCACGGTGGAGCATGCCTACCACCTCGGCCACGGGCCCCTGCCGGCGCAGTCCGAAGTGATCGGTACCGTGAACGAGGTTTCCGGCCCGCGCGACGTGGTCGTGTGCGCGGCTGGTTCGATGCCGGGGGACCTCCACAAGCTGTGGCGCACCCGAGACCCGAAGGGCTACCACGTGGAGTACGGCTACAGCTGCATGGGCTACGAAGTGGCGGGCGGCATCGGGGTGAAGCTGGCGGCGCCCGACCGAGAGGTGTACGTGATGGTCGGTGACGGTTCCTACCTGATGATGGCGCAGGAACTGGTCACCGCCGTGCAAGAGGGCGTGAAGGTCGTCGTGGTGCTGGTGGACAACCACGGTTTCGCGTCGATCGGGTCGCTCTCGGAGACCGTGGGCACCGAACGCTTCGGCACCTGGTACCGCCAACGCGGCGACAGGAGCGGCCGGTTGGACGGGGCGGTCGTCCGAGTCGATTACGTCGCCAACGCCGAAAGCCTGGGCGTAAAGGCCTTCCGGGCCGAGGGCGTGGACGAGCTGCGGGCAGCTCTGGCCGAGGCCAAGTCGACCGAGGGGCCCGTGCTCGTGTGCGTCGAAGTGGACCCGCTCGTGCCCGCGCCCTCCAGCGAGTCGTGGTGGGACGTGGCCGTCGCCGAGGTGGCCGGCTTGGAACCGACCGTGGCAGCGCGAAAGGCCTACGAGACGGCCAAGGCGCGCCAGGTGGCGGCTCGTGGGAGCTACTTGAGAACTTGAAAGGAGCGAGCAGATGAGGTCCATCGGTCACTGGGTCGGGGGCAAGCCAGTCGAAGGAGGTTCGGGGCGTGCCGGCCCCGTGTACAACCCGGCCACAGGCGAGCAGCAGGCTTCGGTGGCCTTCGCCTCGACCGAGGAGGTGGACGAGGCCGTCCGCACCGCCAGCGCTGCGCTCGTCGACTGGGGAGTGTCGTCGCTCTCGCAGCGCGCCAAGATCCTCTTTTCGTTCAGGGAACTTCTCAACTCCCACTTGGCCGAGCTCGCCGGCATGGTCGTGGACGAGCACGGCAAGGTCTACTCCGACGCCGAGGGCGAGGTGCAGCGCGGCCTCGAGGTGGTGGAGTTCGCTTGCGGGATCCCGCACCTTTTGAAGGGGGAGTACTCCGACCAGGTCTCGCGGGGCATAGACGTGTTCTCCTACCGCCAGCCCCTCGGGGTGGTCGCGGGCATTACTCCGTTCAACTTCCCGGCGATGGTCCCGATGTGGATGTACCCGATCGCGATCGCCTGCGGTAACACCTTTGTCTTGAAGCCGAGCGAGCGCGACCCCTCGGTGTCCATCCGCGTGGCCGAGCTTTGGGCCGAAGCGGGACTTCCCGATGGGGTCTTCAACGTCGTGAACGGCGACAAGGTGGCCGTGGACGCCCTGTTGGAGCACCCTGACGTGGCGGCCGTGTCGTTCGTGGGCTCGACGCCGATCGCCCGCTACGTCCACTCGAAGGCCACTTCCTCGGGTAAGCGGGTGCAGGCGCTCGGCGGGGCGAAAAACCATGCCGTCGTGTTGCCCGACGCGGACTTGTCCTTCGCGGCAGACCACGTGTCGGCCGCGGCGTTCGGCAGTGCCGGGGAGCGTTGCATGGCCATTTCCGCTGCGGTGGCCGTGGGCGACGCCGGCGACGCCTTGGTGAGCGCGCTCACCGAGAGGGCCGACGCCGTCGTGGTGGGGCCTGGTCGCGACGAGGGGAGCGAGATGGGCCCGGTCGTGACGGAGCAGGCCAAGGAGCGCATCACCGGCTACATCGAGCGGGCGGCGCAGGCCGGCGCCCGCCTCGCCCGGGACGGCCGCGGCCTAGTGGTCCCCGGGCACGAGCGTGGCTTTTTCGTGGGCCCCACCGTGGTCGACCAGGTCACAACTTCGATGGAGGTGTACCGGGACGAGATATTCGGCCCGGTCCTGTCGGTGCTGCGGGCCGGCACCGTGGACGAGGCGATCGCGCTCGTGAACGCCAACCCCTACGGCAATGGCACGGCCGTGTTCACGTCCTCGGGGGAGGCGGCCCGGCGGTTCCACCGGGAGGTAAACGTGGGCATGATCGGGATAAACGTGCCGATCCCGGTGCCGATGGCGTATTACTCGTTCGGGGGCTGGAAGGACTCGCTGTTCGGAGAGCGGCGCATCCACGGCCCCGAGGGCGTGGGTTTTTACACGCGCTCCAAGGTGGTCACGTCAAGGTGGCCGGCGCCGAGGGCCGGCGCCGGCGCCTCTTTGCAGTTCCCGACCTCGAGCTGAACTGGGGGTCGGGCCGGTGACCGGCCGGCTCGGTGGGGCCGGGCCGGGGCCGGGCCGCTCGGTGCTTTCTTGCAGACGTAAGTGGCCAAATAAGCCGTTTTCGTCTGCAAGAATGACGCAGCCGGTGCGGGCCGGCGCCCGCCGGCGGGCCGGGAGCGGGGATTGGCTCGATGTGGCGCCGGCGTCCGCCGGCGGGCATCACGCCGGCTTCGCCGAGGCGAGGGAGGCGAAGACGACGGTGCTGTCGAGGTAGTGGCGGGTCGAATAGTCGAACGGCCCTCCGCAGGTGATCAGGCGGAGGGCAGGGTAGTCGGTCGGGCCGTACACAGCGGCGGTCGGGAAACTGGCCTTCGGGTACCTGCGGACCCCGTCGACGACGAAGGTCGCAACCGTCCCGTCGGCCAGCGTCACCTTTATGTGGTTGCCCGGCGCCAGCGAGCCGAGGCGGAAAAAGACGGCGGGGCCGTAGATGTTGTCGACGTGGCCGACGATCACCGACGGCCCGACCTGCCCCGGCGTGGGGGAGTAGCGGTACCAGGCGGCCTCGCTCGGCTTGGCGAAGAGAGGGGGCACCTGGATGGTGCCGTCCCGGTTGAGCCCTACTTCTCCTACCGCCGTGTCGACATCGATCTTTGGGATCTCGAGCGCGACGGGACGGGACCTCGGCAGCACGAGGCCGGCCGACCCCCGGCGCCGGCTCGCGAGGGCTTCCGCGACTTTGTCCAAGCTCGCTTGCGCCGGTGCCAGCGACGGAGCGGCTCGGGGTGCCCGGAGCGACGGTGCCGGCGGCCCGAGCGACCCGGCCTGAACTGCACGGGGCTGTGGCGCGTGGTGCTGGCTGGCGGCCGCCACGCCGAGCGCGGCGGCACCCGCGGCCACGAGTGCCGCCCCGAGGACTATGGCCACCAGGCCGCCCCTAGCGCGTGGGGCGAGGTGCCGGCCGTGGTTCGGCCGCTGCGGCGTCCCGGCCTCCCTCAGTAGCTGGTGCGGGCCCGGCGCCGGCGGCGGATCCCGAAGCCGGCCAGGACGCCGCCGGCTGCAACCAGAGCGGCGCCGCCGTAGAGGAGCGAGGCGTCTTGGAGGCCCGCGGTGCTCCCGGCCCCGGTCTGGGGCGCCCCGGTCGGGGCGGTCGCGGCGGCAGATGTGCATGCCGTCCCGATTGCGTTCGCGTCAGCGGTGAGCTTGGCCACGTTGATCTTGCCGCCGGCGGCGGCCTTGAGATCTGTCACGAAGGCGCCCACCGCGCTCTTCACGCTGGGGGGCGCGCTCGCCGACTCGGTCTCGAGTTGGGTGACGAACCCGCCGATCTTGCTGGCGAGCGCTGAGCTGCTCGCCTGGGGCAGTTGTTTTTGGATGCTGGTGAGGGTCGACTCGACCTGGCTGCAGGCGCTCGACGACTGGGCGCCGGCCGGCGTGCCCACCAGCAGGGTCAGCGCGCCAGCGACGAGGACGCCAACGAACGACGCTAGAACTCGTACCATAGTGCCTCCTTCGGCAAGTTGTTATACCCGCCAGAAGGCTAGTGCGGCGCGTGCGGACCGGCGGGTTTTCCCGGCCGGCGGGGCAATGGCGCCGGTGCCGATGCGCTCTCGCCGCCCTGGGGCGAGAGCCAGGTAAAGCTCGTACACGGCGGAGAGCAGCTTCAACCAGCAGTGGTCCAGGAACCGGTACTCGCCGGCGCTGACGAGGCGAGAGGCGAGACCGGGCGACTGCTGCCATAGGTACCGGCGCGCCCGGGCGGCGTGGAGAGGGTCGGACACGATGGCCAGCCGGGGGTACTCGTCTACGAGTGGCTGGGAAAAGGCTACGTTTTCCCATGTCGAAGTGGCACGGGTCTCGGTGGCGACGGCGTTTTCCGGCACGCCGAGCCTCTGGGCGTGGGCGGCCATGACCAAGGCTTCGGGGGGCCGCCCGTGAGACGGCCCTCCGGAAAAGACGACCCGTTCAGCCCCGAGAGCGGGCCACGCCCGGGCGGCCAGCTGGGTACGCCACTTCTGGACGGGGTGGAGCCTGCCGTCCCGCCTCGACGGGTAGCCGAGCACGACCAGTGCGCACGGTCCTTCCAGCGGCGGGTCAGGTGGGAGATGGCGCTTGGAGGCAAGCCAGTGGGCGCACTCGGACGCGAGTACGGCGGCGGTAGCAGTACAGGTGAGCTGCCTCGCCACCCTGCTGAGCGTCAGGGCGGCCACGACCCCGACCACTCGCGCCGGCGGAGCTCGAACATGGCGATCGCAGCCGCGGCTGCGACGTTGAGACTTCCCACCCGCCCGAGCTGCGGGATGAACGCAACCGCGTCGCAGGCAGCCAACGTGGCCGGGCTGAGGCCGTGGTCCTCGTGGCCGAGGGCGAGACAGATGTCGGGCCCCGCCGAGAGATGGTGGATGGGGACGGCCTGGTCTGCGAGCTCGAGGCCTATCACGGAGAAGCCGTCCTCCCGGGCGGCGTCGGCGGCCTCGGGCCCGCGTGTGAAATGCGACCACGACAGGTAGCGCTCGGTCCCCATGGCCGTCTTGGCCGCGCGGGCGGAGCCCGGCGAAGCGGCAACGCCGGCCAGGTAGAGGTGTTCCACCCGGAACGCGGCGGCGGTCCGGACAATCGAGCCGACGTTCCAAGGAGAAGCGACGCTGTCGAGGAGCAGGGCAACCCGGCCGGAGGAGCGACGCGCCCATTCCCGGTAAAGGCGTTTGCGGTCGGTCTGGCCTAGCTGTTTCACCGCGGTACCCCGTGGGTCACCGCGGTACCCCGTGGGTCACCTCGAGCACCCGACCTCGAGCACCCGGTAGCCGGACTTGGAGGCGGCCCTCCGCACGGCCCAGCCCTCGCCGTCCAGCCACGTAGCCAGGGAGTCCCCTCCCAGGTGACGGTTGACGACCAGCCAGGCGCTGGCCCCGCCGGCGAGGCGCGCCAGCCACGTGGCGAGCAGGCTATGGAGGGCGCTCTTCCCGACGCGGACGGGCGGGTTGGACCAGATCCCGGCGAAGCGGACCGCTTCTGGGACCTCCTCGGGCGCCGCCGGCCTCAGGTTGGCGAGCCCGAGGCGCTTGGCGTTGGCTGCCGTCAGCTGGAGGGCCCGAGAGTTGACCTCGACCGCCCACACCGTGGCCGCCGGAGAGCGGGCTGCGAGCGCGCAGGCGATGGGCCCGTAGCCGCAGCCGAGGTCGAGCAGGTGGCCCTCGGGTGGTGGCGCGGGCGACTCTTTCAGCAGGGCCAGCGTCCCGGGGTCGACGCGCCGGGACGAGAAGACACCGTGGTCGGCGAGGAGGGTGAGGTCGAGGCCGGGCAGGCGGAGCTCCACCAGGCCGGGCTCGGAGGCGACCGCCGGCTCTGGTGAAAAATAATGCTCAGCGGCCGGCCCAGGCTGGGCACCTCCGCCAGGGGACGAGCCCGAGCGGAGCACCCCGGGCGGGCCAGCAGGCACAACCATTTGGTGCACCAGCTTACCGGGGCTGGCTGAAAGGACCTCGTTGTGGTGGTTCGATTGCCGCGCGAAGGTTGTTGGCTCGGGCGGAGGGTGCGCAAGGGGGCCAGCCGCGGTTCAACTGCGGCGGCGAACTCGTGCCCTGCGGCAACCTCGTGAGCTCGCCAGCGTGCTTGCGTCCCGAGGACCTGCTTGCGTCCCGAGGACCTGCTTGCGTCCCGAGGACCTGCTTGCGTCCCGAGGAGTAGCCGGACCGTTTACAGGTGTGTTTACAGGTGTATTTCGGGGTAGAGGGGGTGGGCAGCTAGCAGTTCGGCGCAGCGCCGCCGGCACGCTTCCGCGACGGCGGCGTCGATCGTGTACTTGGCCTTGGAGGTGGCCGAGGCGGGTTGGGTCGCCCGGAGGGCGTCGGTCACGATGGCGGCCACCTCGTCGAGGTCGCTCGGGCCGAAGCCGAGCGTGGTGAGCGCCGGCGTACCCATCCTCACCCCAGAGGTGTACCAGGGCCCGTTGGGGTCTGCCGGCACGGAGTTGCGGTTGGTGACCACGCCGGCGTCGAGGAGGGCAGACTCGGCCTGGCGGCCGGTGAGCCCGAAGCTCGCTCCAACGTCCATGAGCACTATGTGGTTGTCGGTGCCCCCGGTGACGAGCTTGGCGCCGCGCCGTGACAGGCCCTCGGCGAGGGCACGGGCGTTGTCGACGATGCCCCGCGCGTAAGCCGCGAAGGAAGGCCGGCGGGCTTCTGCGAGCGCTACAGCCTTGGCCGCCATCACGTGGGGGAGCGGCCCGCCGAGGACCATCGGGCAGCCCTTGTCGACGAAGGGAGCGTACTCGCCCCGGCAGAGCACCATGCCCCCGCGTGGGCCCCGGAGAGACTTGTGCGTGGTGGTCGTGACCACGTCGGCGTGGGGCACGGGGTCGAAGTCGCCGGTCAGGACCTTACCCGCGACGAGGCCGGCGAAATGGGCCATGTCCACCATGAAAGTGGCACCGACTTCTTCCGCGATCTCGGCCATGACCGCGAAATTGGGGTTACGAGGGTAGGCGGAATAGCCCGCCACGAGCAGGAGCGGGCGCCACTCGCGAGCCTGGCGGGCGATGGCGTCGTAGTCGAGCAGGCCTGTCCCCGGGTCGACGCCGTAGCTGGCCTGGTCGAACAGTTTTCCCGAGATGTTGGGCCGGAACCCGTGGGTCAAGTGCCCACCGGCATCGAGCGACATCCCGAGCATGCGCTGGTCGTTGAAAGCGTGGCGGAGGCGGTCCCAGGCGTCTTTCGGCAAGTCGTTGACGTGTTGGGCACCGGCCTCTTCCAAAGCGGGCAGCTCCACTCGTTTGGCGAGGATGGCCCAGTACGCGACGAGGTTGGCGTCTATGCCCGAGTGGGGCTGGGCATAGGCGTGGTCCGCGCCGAAGAGCGCCTTGGCGTGCTCTGCCGCCAGGGTCTCGACGCGGTCGACCATCTCGCAGCCGGCGTACATGCGGTGGCCCGGTACGCCCTCGGCGTACTTGTCCGAGAGCCAGTTGCCCATGGCGAGCAGGACGGCGGGTGAGGCGTAGTTCTCCGAGGCGATCAGCTTGAGCTGCCGGCGCTGGTTGGCCAGTTCGCCCTTGATGGCTGCGGCGACGTCGGGCTCTACTGCCGCGATCACCTCCAGGGCACTGGTGTAGGCGGAGGCGACCGCCGCGGCGTTGGGGCCGCTCGAAGTGGCGGGCCCGCTGCTCGGGGGTTGGGTGGTGGTGGCCTGTGACATGGCGTCCTCCTGTTGGGGGTCGATCTGGTCAGAACGCCCAGGCGCACGGCTCGGCCGGCCAAACCACAGGCCGGCGGGCCGCTCCCTCGTGGTGCTCCACGCAAAGCGCGCCAGTAACGGCCCGTAGCCGATGCTAGCCGCGAGGCTCGGCTCCGCGACTGACGACCAGCGGATCGGCTTGCCGGGTTACTGGCCGGCTAAAAGCCGGCTAAAAGGGTGCCGGCACGGCCAAAAGGGGCGGCGGCCCCGCCGCCTAAGATGGTGGCCAGTGGCCTCCTACAGGATCCGGACCTTTGGCGACCCAGTTCTCAGGCGCCCTGCAGACGAAGTGACAGATATCGACGGGCGCGTAGCCAAGCTGGCGCAGGAGATGCACGCCGCCATGAAGGAGGCCAACGGCGTCGGCTTGGCCGCCCCCCAGATCGGTGTCTCCAAGCGGCTGTTCGTCTACGAGATCGGCGATAGCGGCCCACGGACCATCATCAACCCCGTCATCGAGGACGCCGAGGGCGAATGGGAGCACGAGGAAGGTTGCCTGTCGGTCCCGGGGCTGTGGTTCCACATCACCCGGGCCAAGCGGGTGCGGGTGCGTGGTTACGACCTCGACGGCAAGGAGGTCTCCTACGAGGGAGAGGACATGGAGGCCAAGCTCTACCAGCACGAGGTGGACCACCTGGACGGCCGCCTTTTGTTGGAGCGGCTCGACGAGGAGCAGCGCAGGGAGGCCATGCGCGAGCTGCGCCGGCGGGCCCAGGCCGAGCACGCCGGCCAGGCGAGTGCGGCCGGCAGGTAGCCCACGGGTTTGCGGGTAGCGTTTCTCGGCACCCCTGAGGTCGCTGCGCGCACGCTGCGGGCGCTCCATGGCGCCGGTCATGACGTTCGGGTGGTGGTGACGAGGCGGGACGCGCGGCGCGGGCGGGGGAGCGATCTCCTGCCTAGCCCCGTCAAGGCGGTGGCCGAAGAGCTCGGGCTGCCCGTGGCCCACACCCCGGATGCGGTCATCGGTTCGGGTGCGGAGCTCGCCGTGGTGGTGGCCTACGGAAGGATCATCAAGGCCAACGTCCTGGCCGAGCTGCCCATGGTCAACGTCCACTTCTCGCTCCTGCCGCGCTGGCGGGGCGCCGCCCCAGTCGAGCGTGCCGTCCTGGCCGGGGACACCGAAACGGGCGTCTGCCTGATGAAGCTCGACGAGGGCCTCGACACCGGCCCGGTCTTCGCCCGCCGGGCGGTCGAGATCGGGCCCGAGGAGACGGCCGGCGAGCTGCGCTCCCGACTCGCTGAGCTCGGCACGGAGATGCTCTTGGAGGCGCTCGCCGAGGGCCTGCCCGAGCCCGTGCCTCAGGCTGGTGAGGCGACGTACGCGGCGAAGCTCGACCCCGCCGAGCTCCACCTGGACTTCAGCCTGCCAGCGGAGGTGTGCCTCAGGGTCGTCCGGGTGGGCAGGGCGTGGACCACCTGGCGGGGCCGGCGGCTGATCGTCCACCGGGCGCGCCTGGTCCGGGCCGGCCGTGCCGGCGGTGACCTGGTGCCAGCCGGCGGTGACCTGGTGCCAGCCGGCGGTGACCTGGTGCCTGCCGGCGGTGACCTGGTGCCTGGCGGCGGTGACCTGGTGCCTGCCGGCGGTGACCTGGTGCCAGCCGGCGGCACCGTGGGCGCCGGCGAGAACCTGCCTGCTGAGCGGGTGCCGGGGGAACTCGCTCCTGGGGAACTCGCGGGGGACTTCGTCGGCACGGGTGACGGGGTGCTGCAGCTGCTAGCGGTGCAGCCTGAGGGCAAGGCGTCGATGCCAGCCGGTGAGTGGCTGCGGGGAGCACGAGCCAAGCCCGGGGAGCGCCTAGGAACGTGACGAAGGCGGCGGGCCGGCGCCGGGACGGCCAGGCACGGTCAGAAGACGGCGAGCACCGGGTGGCGAGAGCCGCCAAGGCAGGTGCGCGCGTGCGGGGTGGCGGGCCGGCGCCGCCAACAACACCGACCCGGCGCGCCTTGACGGCCCGTGGCGTAGCCATCAGCGTGCTCGTCGAGGTGGGCCGTGGGGAGCGTGCCAACGAGGTCTTGCCGGCGCTGCTCACGGCGTCGACGCTCGACCAACGGGACCGTTCGTTTGCCACCGAGCTCGTGTACGGCACGCTGCGGATGCGGAGGGCCTGCGACTGGCTGGTGGACAGGTTTGCTCGCGGGGAGCTCGAGCCCAGTGTCCGGGCGGCCGCTCGCTTGGGCGCCTACCAGCTCGCTTTCATGCGTGTGCCCACTTACGCCGCCGTTTCCGCCACGGTCGACGAGTCCCCCCGACGCGCCCGAGGGCTGCTCAACGTGGTCCTTCGGCGTATAGGCGAGCTTGCCGACGCCGGCCCCGTGGCCTGGCCCGACCTCGGCACCGAGCTCAGCTACCCCGATTGGGTCATAAAGCGCCTCTCGGAGGACCTGGGGCGCGAACGCGCACTGGCGGCCCTTGTGCAGATGAACAGCCCCGCCTCAGCCCAAGTACGCGATGACGGCTACATCCAGGACCCCGGGAGCCAGGCCGTCGGCGAGGTCGTGGCCGGCTGGTGGGACGACACGGGCGGGGCGGGCCGCCCGCGACAGGAGAGGGGCGAGGGGGAACAAGCCCCGGGTGAAGCGAGCCGCCTGCAGCCGCGGGTGGCCACAGGCCCCGGGCGGGGTGTGCTGGTCGACCTGTGCGCCGCCCCCGGTGGCAAAGCGACGTTTCTTGCCCGCCACGCTCCCCTGGTCGTGGCTTGTGACATCTCACCACGGCGCGCCAACCGGGTCGCAGCCAACGTGGCGAGGTTGGGGCTCGGCAATGTGGCGGTGGCGGTGGCGGACGGGAACGTGGCGCCGTTCCGGCCGGGCAGCTGCGGGGCGGTACTTGTGGACGCCCCGTGCAGCGGGCTCGGCGTGCTGCGGCGCCGGCCGGACGCCCGCTGGCGGGTGCGCCCCGAGGACGTGGGCCGGCTCGCTCGCCTCCAGCGCGAGCTCCTTGCTTCGGCTGCCAGCCTGGTCGCGCCGGGTGGCTTGCTCGCTTACAGCGTCTGCACGCTGACACGGGAGGAGACCGCCGGCGTGGGCGAATGGCTGGCGAACGACAAGGGGCCAGGCGCCGGCTGGGACGTGCTGCCACCGCCGGGCCCGCCCTGGGAACCCCTGGGGAGGGGAGCGCTGCTGCTCCCCCAGAGCGCGGGCACCGACGGCATGTACCTCATCGGCTTGCGCAGACGCGGCTAGAGACCCGTCCCAAGGGGTAGAGCGGGGCTGAGGGGCCCGCACGCCAGCGCCCGATGCGCGAAATACTGACCGATGTGCGCCGGCAAAGGCCACATCTGTCAGGAATCTGCGCGTTTTCGCGCCAGAAACTGACTGATGTGCGGCTAACAACTTCACATCGGTGAGCTTTTTGTACAGCTTTGGCCGCCCAAGAGGCGCCAGCCTGCTCGCGCCAGGGAGACGCCTTCATGACAAACGAGGAGCCCACTCGCATGCGGGCGAGGTTGCCTGTCCTGGTACTAGCCCTCAACCAAGCGAAGAACCCTGCCGTTCGGCGAGACAGCGTGGTGTGACGGGGGGTTTGCGGCCCGGCGGCGTGGGGCGACGACGGTTCTCGGGTGAAGGCTGTGCGACGACCTCCACGCGCCCTTGGCTGCCTCCGCCGTTGCGCTCACCCCCCAGGGGGTGAGCGCGTCGATGGTGAGCTGCTGAGTGTCCGGGGCCAGCCGTCAGGCGGCACCGTGGTGCTGGCCTGGCAAATCGTGTGAGCATCCGCGAAAGCGCCCTCCTGGTATGGGAGAATTGAACTCGACAGAACAAATCGCCATGCACAGGAGGGCAGCTGGGTGAAGTCTACACGGTCGCGCGAGAAGGGGCAGGCAAAGGGCGAGCGGCGCCGGCTCCGGGAGAAGCTGGCGAGGGAAGCCCGCTCGGCCGAGCGGCGGCTCCGGGGCGCGGTAGTGCCGAACTTCTCTGGCCCGGTGCTCGGGCGGGCGAACATCGTCTACGAGCTGGCCGAGCGCACGAGGGGCACCGCGCACGGGGGCATGGGGCTTGTCACCCGCCTCGTGAAGGCGGTCGGCCTGGCCGAAGAGGTCGACTCTTCGCTGCAGCTCTTGAAGCTCCACCGGCCCTACCACGAGTCAGACCACGTGCTCAACCTGGCTTTCAACGCATTGTGCGGCGGCCAGCGCCTGGACGACATAGAGCTGCGCCGCCGTGACCAGGTGTTCCTGGACGGCATCGGGGCAGAGAGCCTCCCCGACCCGACCACGGCCGGGGACTTCTGCCGTTTTCAGCAGTCGAGCCGGCACTTGGACGAGCCCAAGGCGTCCATTTCTTGTGATGGCACAACGGCGTCATGGCCCGACGGTCGGCTCCCCACGTCGGGTACACGTGTGTCCCACGTGATAAAGCAACCCCCAAAGGTGGCTCTTCGGGTATAGATGTGGGGGTTGGTCGGCGGGAGGATCGGGGAGCAGGTGTTGTAGTGCCGGGTGAGCCCATCGCGACCGGGGAGCACGGGAGCCGCGCCGCGGCTGAACGGCTATCCCGGGTTGCCGCCGGAGGCCGAAGGCCGGCTGCCCAGGGAAAAGACGCAGGAGCGGGGTTGCGCGTTCCCGGCGGGTGACGTCGGTGGGGGCGGTGTGCACCTTGTGACCGGCATTCATGCCGGGAGCCCCCAAAAGGTGAGGTCAACGAGAGGCCGGGTACGGCACCGGCGGATGACTACTACTTGGTCGGCGCGGAGGGGTGATCTCCAGCTGGAGCCGGCTGGGCGTGACCCCACGGAGCCGCAGCCCGTTGGTGAGGGCGAGCAGCATCTCGACGGCGGTGTACTCCTGCTCGGGCTCGTCGGGCACGTCGGCAGTCACCGTGATCCGTAGCTGGGGTGGGGCTAGCCCCGTATTCCGCACTGTCCCTTAGCTGAAGGCTTCCCCGGCCGACGGGGGTTGGCCCAAGCTGGCGCGTCCTTGCTGATGAAGAGCCCTGTCCGTCCAAGAGCTCCGGCCGTGACCGACCGGACTTGTTGGGGAAAGAACATGGCCTACGACCGGCAACCTACTTGCAATCATGTAGTTCTGGGCGCTATGCTGTTGGGGAAATGTTCGTGCGCCTGCAGAAGGTCCGCCAAGGCGGCCGCCTCTATGAGTACGTGCACGTCGTCGAGGGTTTCA
>JAJYMB010000074.1 GCA_021787365.1 Actinomycetes bacterium
CTCTCCAGTGCGGCGCCCTACGGCTCGTCCGGGCGGGGCTTGCACTCGTGGCGGGGGCTTGCACTCGTGGCGGGGGCTTGCACTCGTGGAGGTCATTGTCCGGCTCGGGGCCCGGCGCTGGTGGCCTTTCGGTCCGCTGAGTCGTTTCGGGCAGTGAGCGGGGCCTGGTCCTTTAGCTCAGGACATTGCCGAGCTGTTGTGGAGCCACGACGCCTCGAGGGTCGACCCCGACAAGGATGCCAGGACCGTCATCGTGGCCGTCATCCGTCTCGGGAGCTGGGACCAGGTCGAATGGCTCTTTTCGCACTACGGGTGGGGCAAGGTCGAGCAGGTAGTTGGCGAAGACTATTTCGGTAACCGGAGCTTGCCCGTCTCGGTCCGGGCGTTCTGGGGCAACTTGTTCTGGCCAGAGTTGCCTCCGCCGGAGTTGACGGACAAGATGGAGCGTTGGCGACCCACACGGTCGCAAACGAAGGGCTATCCATCTAAGCGGACCAAGTACAAGGCTTTTTGGTAAGGCCCACCCCTCAACTGCCGACCTTACCGGCATGCCAACCAGATCTCCCATCGCAGGTGTGTGCTACCCACGTGACTATGGCGAGTTCATGGCCTGGTTCCCTACCGACGACGACTGCGCCGACTACCTCGAATGGCTGCGGTGGCCTTTCGGTTTCGCGTGCCCGGGTTGCCAGAGCGTAAGCGCATGCCGGTTGGCCGATGGGCGTTACAAGTGTACGGGCTGCCGAAAGTGCACGTCCGTCACCGCGGGGACCATCTTCGACCGGACGCGCACGCCCCTCACGGTCTGGTTCCATGCTGCCTGGCACTTCGCCACCCAGAAAGATGGCATCAGCGCGCTGGCCTTGCAACGCGACCTGGCGCTGAGCTCCTACCAAACGGTTTGGGCGATGTTGCACCGGCTACGCTCGGTGGCCGTGCGGCCCGGGCGGGAACGTCTCAGCGGTGACGTCGAGGTGGACGAGACTTTCATCGGCGGGAAGGCGCCCGGCGACAAGGGCGGCCGCACCCACGGTGAGAAGGCCTTGGTCGCCATTGCCGTGGAGCGGAGGGAGCCCAAGGGCTGGTGGCGCTGCCGGATGGCGGTCATCCCCGACGCGAGCAGCGCGAGCCTAGGTGCCTTCCTACAGGACAACGTGGAGGCGTTCTCGACCGTCGTTGCCGACGGCTGGGGGCCCTACGAGAAGGCATGTGACGACCTCTACGTCCACGAGCCCCACGTCGCCCCTGGTAGGAAGGCCTCGGAGGTCCTCCCGGCGGTCCACGAAGTAGCGGGGCTGGTGAAGAAGTGGCTGAACAGCACACACCAAGGTGCCATCGGCGACGAGCACCTGCACCTCTACTTGAACGAATACGTGTTCCGGTTCAACCGGCGCCGCTCCGGGTCCCGTGGCCTGCTCTTCTACCGCCTGTTCGAGCTGGCCGTGGCCGCCCGCCCGGCGCGCTACAGGCAGTTCATCGTGGCGAAGCGGCCCAAGGCCACCAAGCCGGCCCCGCCCGCCACCCGGGGTGTCCCGCTCTCGTTGGAGAGGTCCCACGCCGACCGGCCGTGCCGACGCGCCGCTTGATGAGCAAGAGTGGCATTGGCCCGGCTTCCGTGGCGGCAACCGTTTGGTAAGACCAGTGCCCTGCCGGGGGCCAATCCCAAAGGAGTCCCCATGTCCCCTGGCGGTGACGTCGCGAGGCTCGGAAACCCGCAGGTCAGAGCGCTCAGCGCTCCTATTTCCGGTTCAGCTACCGATTGTGGTCCTATACGATGAAACCATGTCCACCCAGGCAGCCCTGCCTGAAGAGGCGGTCGATATGACCGGCTCGGAGTTGCACCAGCTCGTCCTCAACCGCCTCGTAGACGTCTTGCGGTTCATCTTCGGGGACCGCGCTCTCGTATTGTCCGACGTCTTCGTCCGGGCCCGCGACGATACCGGCCATGAGGAACAGGCGAGCCCAGACGTCGCCATCATCCCAGGGGCCCAACCGGGGACCCGGACTGTCTACCACGTTCCCGAGGAACCAGTGCCAGCAGCGACCCTCGAAGTCCTCTCGCCGGCCAACCACCGCTCTGACGGCGCCGCAGCCCTTGCCGGAAAGCGCGCTCTGTTCGGCCGTATCGGCGTGCCCGTCCACATCGAGATCGACCCGGACCGTGGTGAGATCACGACATGGGCCCACAACGGGACCGAACTTGCAGAAGGCGAGCCTGTGACAAGCTGCGAGCACCCCGCCCTCGGCGGTCTTCGGATCGAGGTGTCCACCGGGCAGGTCCGCCTCTTCCTCCCGGACGGACAGGAGTTCATCGACGCCCAGGCCGAGATGGCCCGGGTGGCCCGCCTTTCCGAAGCATTGCGGCAAGCCGGTATTGACCCGACGACCGTGTGACTTGGCGACCGCACTGGGACCGAGCCACAGCCCGACCCAAAAGAAGAGACCGCCGACAGCGGTCTCTTTTTTGTTGGCTGGCTTCGATGACCTGGGATTTCCCTTACACTTAGTCCGCTTAGATGGATAGCCCTTCGCAAACGATCGGACGACGGGCAGCGGGAGAGGTGTGCCGGCGGCTCCGGGTAGCCTTGGTGAGCACTGGTCTCTCACGGAAAGCCTTCGCTTCGCTGCTCGGCACGTCGCAACCTCGGTTGTCGAGTTATTTGTCCGGCAAGGTAACGCCGTCGGCAAGCTTCCTCATTGAGGCAGAACTGGTCGCAAAAGGCGCTCGAGGAGGCGCACCATACAAGGGCCGCGGCACAAGCCACGGTGTCGGGGGCCCAATCGGCGGCGCCCTCCGCCCAGACTTCTCCCGCCCAGGGATTGGCCTCGGGCTAAAAATCTCTGACGCAGAGCGCTACCAGGTGGCGCCGCAGGCCATCAGGCGTCATGAAGCTGTCGGGCGCCCTGAGCCATGGGGAGGCCTTCCCGGGCGGGGGCAGCTCAGTAGGAGCACAAGCGTGCATGACCACCGCCCTGGATGGGTAGGAAGTACACCCTGACGGTTTTGTACGAAAGGAGCTTGGCCAAAATGCAAAGGTCAACAGGGACTGGCCTGGCAGCGTTCGGGGTGGTGCTGGCTGTGGTCGGCGCCATCTTGGACTACGCCGTGACAGTCGACAGCGCTTCAGGTTTCAACGTCAATACTGCTGGTCTTATATTGCTTATCGCGGGCATCGTGATCTTTGTGCTCGGGATCCTGGTCGCGATCTCGGGCAGCTTCCGGCGCACCACGATACGCCAGGACGTCCGCGCTACGCCACAAGGTGCGTACCGACTCGAGCAGCGAGACGACGTCGGCACGCCTTGATGTGACTGGTGGAGGAAAAAGAGCCTCGAAAAATTGGGAACTACGAAGTAGACGCTGCCGGCATGCGCAATGCGCACCAATTGGTCTCGCTGCCGGGTTGCTCGACCTGCTCGGCTCGGCCGCCGGCATCTAAGCGGCCAAGCTACGTCAAGCACACCGGTGCGCTCAGCGCGCGTCCATCATGCGCTGGGCCAGGAGTTGCTCACCTTTGACCTTGCTCGCCCGGGACCGACCGGGGCGCCCCGACCCCACCGCGACTGGCGAGGAACCCGCGCCGGGACATATCTCCCCAGTCGCTGCGACCTCTCGCGGCGCGGACCATCCCACGTAACTGCCAGACTACGGTCAACTGGCGGTACCCGAGCGGCTCGATCAGTGCCCAGCAGACGAGCAACACTCGATCGGCCAAGCTCTCGTACCGTCGGGTGGTGAGCTCGTCGAGCAGCAAGGCCCCGATACTGAAGAGTAGGCCCCAACCGTAGACGACGAGGAGGAAAAGGATCGCGAACTGGAGGTCGACAAGGCCCAAGCTGAGCCCGACAGCGAGACCGAGCACGCCGAGGGCTTCAATAACTGGACCGAGCAGCTCGACGAGGACGAAGTAGGGGGAAACCACGAGCCCGGTGGCCCCGTAGTGCGGGTTGAACAGGAGGCACCGATGCCGCCACAGCACGTCGACGAGGCCCCGTTGCCAGCGGTCCCGCTGGCGTCCGAGCACGCGAAGAGACTCGGGGGCTTCGGTCCATGCGACCGGCTCGGGTACGAATACGACCCTGCTGGCCTCCGCCCGCTCGATGCCGGCGCGCCGCAGGCGTACGACGAGTTCCATGTCCTCTCCGATGCTGTCCACCTGGTAGCCGCCAATCGCTCGGAGGGCGTCCCTCCTGAAGAGCCCGAAGGCGCCGGAGATGATCAGATTGCCACCGAGCCGGTTCCACCCCAGGCGGCCGAAGAGGAACGCCCGCAGGTACTCCACGGCTTGTAGCCCGGCGACCGGCTTGCGCGGTGCCCGGGGAACAACGACTCGACCTGCTTGCACCCGCGAGCCGTTTACAACCCGGATCGTCCCCCCCGAGGCGACGACGTCCTCTCCGGAGAGGAACGGCTGGACGACCCGCAGCAGGGCGTCGGGCTCGATGAGGGTGTCGGCATCGATGGCGCAAACAAGCGCACCGGTCGCCAGGTTGAGCCCGGCGTTCAGCGCGTCCGCCTTGCCGCCGTTGTCCTTGTCGATCACGACCAGCCCAGGGTGGAGCCCGGACCGGTACAAGGCGCGCACGGCCTTGGTCGCCACGACGTGGCGGTAGACGGGATAGATGGGCTGGAGCTCGAAGTGATGCACCAGCGTCTCGAGGGTCTCGTCGGTCGACCCGTCATTGACGAGCACTACCTCGAGGTTCGGGTACTCGAGCGTGAGCAGCGCCCGCACGCTCTCTCCCATCGTCGCCGCCTCGTTGTGGGCCGGAACGAGGATGCTCACCCGAGGAAGCACCGAGGAGCTGAGGAGCCAACGGGTATCTTCTGCTGCGCTCGAGCGGCGGTGCTCGAGCATCTGCCAGGCGGCAGCGACGAACAGCACCGTCCAGAACCCGTTCGCGACGACGAAGTACCCGATGACCACCAAGACCGTCACGTGAAAGACGAGGCGGAGCAGCTCAGCCGTCATCGCGCCACGTGGGCTCAGTCAGCGGGCGCGCTAGGGAGATCCAGCACCTGGTGGGCCATGTCCGCCGCGTACGGATCTGGGCCTACGAGCGCCCGGCGGAGGTGGAGACGACCGGCGGGCCCGAGCCGGCGGAGCGCCAAGGCCGCCTCCCGTCGGACGTCCCAGGCGGGATCGCTCAGTTGTCTGGCGAGGTTGGGGGCCAGCGCCCAAGAGCTGACCACGCCCAAGCCGTGGGTGGCCGCGACCCGCACCGGCTCGCTCGGATCGTGAAGGAGCCCGAGGAGAGCCTGTTCGGCCTGACCCCCCGCCACCGCAGCGAGCAGGGTGGCACCCTGGGCCCGCACCGAGGGGTCCGGATCGCCGGCCGCACGCACCCCTGGCCCAAGGAACCGTGCGTCGGCGAGACCGCTTGCAACTTCGAGCGCCAGCACCCGCCCGGGGCACGCCATTCGAGACAGATAGGCGGCGAGGGGCTCGGCTGCTGTTGCACCGAGGCGGGTCAACACATCCTTTGCGGCGAGGCGGCAGCGACGCTCGGGGTCGTCGAGCATTGCCACCAGAGCTTCGGCGAGCACCGGGCTGGGATGGCGCGCTACCCATCTGGCTGCGGCTTCTCGCACCAGCGGGTGCGCGTCGCCAAGGCGCGCCGGGACGAGGTCCTCGCCCCCGCCGAGAAGGCCGAACGACCGGACGCCGCGCAGCCGGTGCCACCACCGTCGGCTCCGGCACCAACGCGCTGCCTGCTCCAGCAGGCCCATCTCGCGTGCCGCCTGCTCGACCCACGCCGCTCCATTTCCCGAGACGCTAGAAGCCAACTCTTCGAGTGCCTGGTGGGAGAGCCGCAAACCTGCACGTGACGTGGGTACGACGAGCCCACGCTCTCCCCCGACGACGCGGACCATGCCCTGGCGCAGCTCCACGAACCGGCGCTCCGTCGGTCTGGCTGTCAGCACCACCCGCAGACTGTGCGCAATGAACACCACGAGCATGGCCGACAACGCCCCCAGTTCGGCAGCCCCGACGAGGCGTAGCAGGCCCGTAGCCATCTCCGATCAGCCCGCCAGGGCGCGCCGGACCCGCTGCATGAGGACCGGGAGGCTAAACGGCTTCCCGACGTGGTCGATCGCACCGGCCTCGAGGGCTCGCAGGATCTCGGGCTCAGAGGACCGGGCGGTCAGCACGATGACCCGTGTTGCTTCGAGAACGCCCTCGCGCCGCAGGTGCTCGAGCACCGTGAAGCCGTCGAGACCCGGGAGGCTGATATCGAGCAGGACCAAGCGTGCTGGTCGTCGTGACGCGCCGGTTAGGAGGTCCACTGCGGCCTGGCCGTCGCGAACGCGCAGGCTCCGATAGCCGCTGCCGGAGAGCGCGTGGGTAAGCAGTTCGGCCACGATGTCGTCGTCCTCCACGACGACGACATCGACCGAGGCATCATCGCCTTTCAGCCCGGGCTGCCTGCCGGCGGGAAGCACGCGCTCGCGGCCGAGCGCCTTGGCAACATAGAGGGCCTCGTCGGCGCGACGGCACAGGTCGCGAAGCGTGGTGCCGTCCACCTTGTACTCACTGACCCCGCCGCTGAAGCTGACCCGGAAGGACTGCCCCGCCGGCGTCACCATGGCCTTATTGCACACGGCCTGAAGCAGGTCGGAGACTCGTCGTACCCCGTCCGCACGGGTCATCCCGTACAGGGCGAGGGCGATCTCTTCGCCACCCCATCGGGCGACCACGTCTTCGCCCCGGAACCGCTCCAAGAGCAACTGACCGATCTGTTGCAGCACGCAGTCGCCGACCTCGTGGCCGTAGTGGCTGTTCACCTCCCGGAAATGGTCCAGGTCGAGCAGCGCGAAGGAGAGCGGCTGGTCGTAGCGTTCGGCCATCGCCTGCAAGCGGTTCCACTGGGCCTCGAACTTCCTTCTGTTCGCGAGGCCCGTGAGCGGATCCGTCTCGGCCAGGATCCGCAGGATCCTGGTCCGTTCGAGGCGGTTGGAGACTCGGGTCACCAGCTCGGGACCGATCACGGGCTTTCTCACGTAGTCGTCGGCACCGGCTGCGAAAACTGCCTCGATCGTGTCTCGACCGACGTGCGAGGTCAGGAAGACCACGGGCAAAGCCGCCCACCGGGGGTCGGCTCGAAGCAGGCGGCACAGCTCGATGCCGCTCACCTCCGGCATGTCGAGGTCCAAAACCACGAGGTCCGGTGTGCTCTCTCTGAGCGCGGCCCAGAACCGTTCGGGTTCTGTCACGCCGGTGACCGTCAAGCCGGCAGGCTCTAGAAGCGCAACCAGTGCAGCCAAGACGCTCGGATCGTCATCGACTGCCAGCAACCGCCAGCGACCCAGCTGGGCCGCCTCGACAGTGGCCACAGCCGCCCCCGCCAGCTCAGTCGGCGCGAGCGAGCCGGGAAGGAAGCCCCGGACCCCGGCTCGCACCGCTTCGACCCGGTCCAAGAAGCCGGTGCCGCTGGTCAGGGCCAGCACCACCACCGGTGGCGTCCGGGCGCTCAGCTCTCGCACCAGGTCCAACACGCCGTCGCCACCGTCGCCCAAGTCAACCAGGGCAACCGCCGGGTGTGCGACGCCGAGCGCCGCCCGGGCAGCCGGCACGCTTTCGGTCACGTGCGAAGCCAGTCCTCGCGCCTCGAGGGCCAACCCGATCGCCCCTCCCAGCTCGGCGTCTCGGTGCACGACCAGTACGAGTGGGCGGTCTTCGGCTTTGGAGCAACCAGCCGAAGGAGGGCTCGCCAGCTCGTCTCGAAGTAATTCGACCTGGGCCAGCGCGTCCGGCACCGCCGTCAGGTCGACCGGGGTTGAGCCGGCGAACAGCTCCTCGAGGCTGCGGGCGAGCATCGAGGCACGATGACGGCCGAACGTCCCGGCCGACCCGGCCAGGCGGTGCGCTTCGCGCTCGGCCCGGCGACGGAGGTCGTCGTCCAAGCGAGCATCGACCAGCGCGGCGAGCGCCTCGTCGAGCGTCTCCACCCGGGCGAGCATCTGGCCCTGGAACCGCCCCCACAGTGCCTGCAACTCGGCCGCGACCTCGAGGTGGACCACGGGGTCTGCGGCCCTCTTCGTGGGACCGTCCGCGGGCCCGGCCAACGTGTTCACCTCACCAGCCGAGCACGTCGGCCACCTGCTTCGCGAGCAACATGGGGTCAAACGGCTTGACGAGCACGCCCGCGGCGCCCAGGTCGGTCCATTGCCGCTGCTCGGACTGGCGCACCTTGGCCGTGAGGAACACCACCGGGATCGTCGCCGTCGCCGGATCGGCCTTCAGCCGCGCCAGGGTGGCCGGCCCGTCGAGACCCGGCATCATGACGTCGAGCAGGATGGCGTCGGGATGCTCAGCGACCGCCTTACCCAACCCCTCCTCCCCCGAGGAGGCGGTGAGCACCTCCCACCCGCCGATCTTCACCAGGCTGACCTCGGCGACCTCCCGGATCAGCTCTTCGTCGTCGATGAGCAAGACGCGCCGCGTCAGCGCCGGGCGGGTCATCTCCGGGGGGCCTTTTGGGCAACCCAGTCGAGCATCTCTTCGAGCTTCGCCTCGAACAGCGCAGGTGGCGTCCGACCCTTGGTCAAGAACTTCGTCTCGCCGAGGCGCAGCCGGTTGCGGTCGGCCTCCTCCAAGTCGAACGCGGTGTAGACGAGGACCGGGACGGTACTGAGCCAGGGCTGCTCGCGCATCCACTCGACAACGCTGTAGCCATCTCCGTCGGGGAGCGCGAGGTCGAGCACCAACAGGTCCGGGACGAGCGCTCGCCCGAGCCGCGTCGCCTCGCGCCCGGTTCGGGCACGGCGGACCTTGAGACCGTGGCGTACCAGCGTCACCTCCAGCACCTCGGCAAGCTGGGGGTCGTCCTCCACGACCAGAGCCTGACGATGGGCCCCACCAAGGGCATTGCGCAGAGCGGTCAAGAGCACGTCTTCTTCGATCGGCTTGCCGACCCGGGATGCGATACCCTCGACCGCCATCTGTTCGGCGGTCAGTACGCTGAGCACAACGACGGGGATGTCGGCCGTATCCTCCTGGCCTTTCAGCGCGTTTGCGGTCTCTCGCCCGTCGATCCCGGGAAGGAGGAGATCAAGCAGGATCACGTCGGGGTGCCGGGCCCGTGCGACGGCCAGGGCCTCCTCGCCGCTCGCCGCGGTCCACACCCGATAGCCGCTGGCCTCGAGCATTGTCTTCACCACCTCGCGGATCGCCGCGTCGTCGTCACAGACGAGCACGCTGGGCTCAGAGCGGCGGTCGTCCAGGTCCGCTTCACCGGTGTCCACGACGACCGGCAGCGTGAAGCTGAATGTCGTCCCTGCACCGAGGACACTCTCGGCCCAGATGCGCCCACCGTGTTGTTCGACGATCGTGCGGCAGATGGCGAGACCAAGACCCGTACCCCCTTTTGCCCTCGAGTCAGAGGCGTCCACCTGCTGGAAACGCTCGAAGACAGTCTCCAGTTGGTCAGCGGGTATCCCCTGTCCATGGTCCTCGACCGCGAAGCGAACGTGGTCGCCCTCCAACTGGGCGCTCACCTCGACCGTGGTGGACCGAGGTGAGAACTTGATGGCGTTGCCGACCAGGTTGGTGAGGGTCTGGATGATGCGGTCCGGGTCAGCCCAGACCCGACCGTCCACCGATCCCGCCCGGACTTCGACCTCGACCTCGTCAGCGGCGCCTCGGATCTCCTCGACCGCCCGCGAGATGAGGCCCGCCGCCTCGCATGCCTCGAGCGCCAGCGACAGCTTCCCGGAGGAGAGCCGCTCGAGGTCCAAGATATCGTTGATGAGCCGGATCAGCCGGTCCGTGCTCTGCACGGCGATGTCGAGCATCCGCTGCGCGGAGTCGGGGAGGTCCCCGACGACCCCTCCGGTCAGCAGGCCCAGGGCGCCGCGGATGGAGGTGAGCGGCGTGCGCAGCTCGTGGCTCGTCACCGAGACGAACTCGTCCTTCACCCGCTCTGCATCCTTGCGCGAGGTGATGTCCTGGACCACCGCGACGACCTCGAGCGGCTCACCCAGCTCGTCTCGCATCAACGAGACTGTCACGTCCAGCCAGATCCGCCGGCCGTCCTTGGTCACGAAGGGCTGCTCGAGCTCGAACGACGGCATCTCACCTCTGAGCAGCGCGCCGACGAGCACCCGGATCTCCTCGATCCGTGCCGGGTGGTCGGGACCGAGGAGCACGGAGAGGCCACCTCCGAGCAGCTCGTCCCTCTCGTAGCCGGTGATCGAACAGAGCGCGGGGTTCACGTTCACGACCAGACCGTCCCGGCTCACGAGCAGGATGCCGACCGGGACGTACTCGAAGTAGGAGCGGAGCCGGGTTTCGCTCTCTTGGAGGGTCCGCTCGGTGTGCTTTCGATCCGTGATGTCGGTGAAGAAACCTGCGACGCCACCGATGACGCCGTCCTCGCCAGGGAAGGGTGCCGTCGCGATAATCGCCCATTGGGTACTTCCGTCTTTGCGCCGGAGCCGAATCTCGGTCTGCTCGGTCTGCCCTCGCAGTCCCCGAGCCGCAATCGGCGTAAGGGACGGCGCATCCTCGGGAAAGATCACGGAACCCATTTCCAACCCGATCATCTCTTCGAGCGGATAGCCGAGCATCGCCGCCAGTCGTGGGTTGCTGAAGACGACCCGTAGCCCCGCGTCGAGCACGCCGATCCCCTCATGGGCGGACTCGACCATGGCGCGGTAGCGCGCTTCGCTCGTGGCCAATGAGGCCAATGATGCCTGTGAACGGTGGAGCACGGTCAGGTCCCGGGCGATAACTGTGAGCCCGGCCGAGGAGCCATCGGTGCACACCAGCGGTACCGTCGTTACCGACAGTTCGATCACCTCACCGTCGGGTCGTCGGTAATTGGTGGTATAAGGTTCCGTGTCCCGCCGGCCCGCCAGGTCGGAGAGCAAACTGGCGACCTCTTCGGCGCTCCGGTCGGGTACGAGCACACCCACTGGGCCGCCCACGAGGTCCCTCGCGTGGTACCCGAACAGGCGCTCCGCGGCAGGGTTGAGCGCCGTGATCACCCCGACTGGATCTATGTCGACGATCGCGTCACTGCTGTAAGCGAACAACGCCTCACCGCGCAGCCGGTCTGGGTCATCCCCAAGTCGCCCCGCGCTATAAGTGTGACCCTCGTTGTCTCCTGCGTCCATCCTGTCCCCGGACGCCGCCCATTCTCAGTGGCGGCCTCACCACCGTACCAGGTGTTGTACGGTCTCACTCAGGCCTCTCCGCGTGGCGCGCCCTCGGTTCGGGGCAGCCCTCACGGACCGCCCGTTGCGATGGAAGGATCTGTGATCATGTTGTCGCTGACGGTCGACGAACCCGGTGGCGGCACAAGCCACGGTGTCGGGGGCCAATCGCCGGCGCCCTCCGCCCAGACCTCTCCCGCCCAGGGTTTGGCCTCGGGCTAAAAATCTCTGACGCAGAGCGACCAGGTGGCGGCGCAGGCCATCAAGCGTCAAGAAGCTGTCGGGTGCCCTGGGCCATGGGGAGGCCTTCCCGGGCGGGGGCAGCTCAGTAGGAGCACAAGCGTGCATGACCACCGCCCTGGATGGGTAGGAAGTACACCCTGACGGTTTGGTACGAAAGGAGCTTAGCCAAAATGCAAAGGTCAACAGGGACTGGCCTGGCAGCGTTCGGGGTGGTGCTGGCTGTGGTCGGCGCCATCTTGGACTACGCCGTGACAGTCGACAGCGCTTCAGGTTTCAACGTCAATACTGCTGGTCTTATATTGCTTATCGCGGGCATCGTGATCTTTGTGCTCGGGATCCTGGTCGCGATCTCGGGCAGCTTCCGGCGCACCACCATACGCCAGGACGTCCGCGCTACGCCACAAGGTGCGTACCGACTCGAGCAGCGAAACGACGTCGGCACGCCCTAACGTGACTGGTGGAGGAGATCGCCGTCACGGCGCTGACCGGAGCGTAGCCGGGGGTGCGGCGGTATGTGGCCCTACGTTGGTCCTGGCATGGCCGACATTCCCGTTGAGCACCATTCCTCCATCGACGAGGAGTTCCACGCCGGTGACGTAGCGGGAGGCATCCGATGCGAGGAAGACAAATGTATCGCCGATCTCACTCGGTGTAGCGATATGGCCCAGCGGAATGCGTTCGTTATACGTCTTACGGACGTCTGCGGTATAGGCCACCTGGTTGAGGGGCGTGTCCGTCGCTCCGGGTGAAATAGCGTTCACAGTAATAGCATGACTTCCGAACTCGAGGGCCAACGTCTTTGTGAGGCCCAAGATCCCACCCTTTGCAGTGATGTAGGCAGATAGTTCAGCTATGGGTTGGACGTCTACGATCGAGGTCACATTAATCACACGTCCCCCGCTCCCCTGTGCTACCATTTGCCGGATAGCTGCCCGGCAACCATAGAAGTACCCGTGCAGGTTGGCGGCCAGGAGGCCGTGCCAGTCCTGGTCCGTCAACTCGAGGAACGGTTTCACCATCAGCCTAGCGGCGTTGTTGACCCAGATGTCAAACCCACCAAAGGTCGCTACGGTCTTGTCTGCGAGCTCCTGGACGTGGGCCGGGTCACCGGTGTCGCCCCTAAGCATAATTACACGCCGACCAGCCTCACGGATAGAGTTGGCCGTCTCTTCGGCCTTGGCCGTCGCGGTCTGGTAAGTGAAGGCTATGTCTGCGCCGGCGCAGGCGAGCGCGATCGCGGCTGCTGCGCCGATACCTTGCGAGGCGCCGGTGATGACGGCGCGCCTTCCAGTCAGGTCATATGGGTTGATCGGGGTGACGCGGGACGCGGCGTCGCTAATAGACATATGGCACCTACCTTCGTGTCACTGGCTGTCAACGGGCTCTCCAATGTTGTCCGTATGTGGAGTAGTCCCAGATGTGTCGTTGCCGGTACCAGCGCGTGCATCTCGATTAGAGGTCTCTGGCAGTCCGTCCGCGCCGCCAAGTGCCCTGCGCAGCGCCACGTAGGCGCGGTCGCGCCGCGCGGCCATGGCTTGGGCCTGAGCGGTACTATTGATGACGAAGCCAGAGCCAGTTTTAGCGCCGTAGCGGCCCTGCTCCACCAACTCCTCCAACGCGCGAGGTACCTTGAAACGGTCTGGGAAGTTCTCCTGCAAAATCTTATATGCATTTCGGTAGACGTCCAAGCCTGCAATATCAGCGATGGCGAAGGGCCCGAAGATCGGAAGTCGGAAGCCGAAGGTCGTTCGTACGATCAAGTCCACGGCCTCAGCAGTAGCGGTGCCCTCCTCGACGACCGCTGCCGCTTCTTGGAACAGCGCATATTGGAGCCGGTTGGCGACGAACCCTGGGCTGTCCATGACCTCGACGGGCATCTTGCCCACCTGAAGCAACAACGTTTTGACCTTTTGTGTCACTTCGCGAGTGGTCTGGGTGCAGGGGACGACCTCGACGCCTGGCACGAACTGGGGCGGGTTAAACCAGTGCACCCCGAGGAAGCGTGTCGGATCGGCTAGGCGCCGGCTGAGGCTCTGGATCGAGATGGCCGAGGTGTTGGTGGAGATCACCACGTCAGTATGGCTAATGCTGTCTATCTCTGCCAGCAGGCTGGCTTTGAGCTCGCTGTCCTCGTAAACGGCCTCGATGACATAATCGGCCCCGGAAGTTGCGTGCTCTACGGAGCGTGCGGCACGGACGCGGTCCCGCAGTGCGAGCGCGCTACCCGGGGCTATGAGGCCGTCGCGCTCGTGCCGCTCGGCCTCTGTGAAGAGCGTACGAGCGGCACTGCCGGCGCGCTCAGGAGTGAGGTCGGCCAGGCTGCAGCTCACGTTCGCCAATGCGAGCACTTCGGCTATGCCTCTGCCCATGTAGCCGGCGCCGATGATCGCGACTCGATGTGGCCAGGTCACAGTTTGCACCTCCGCGGTACCCAAAAGGGACTCCTTTACCTGGGTCATTGTACCTATCTGAGGCGGAGGGAGATCCTGGTCAATAGGGTCGAAGGGCCCTAGCCGGTGGGGACTTTCGGCCCTACTTGACAGGCGTTACCGGTAGCGTTATCATTCGGTGGGTAGTACGAAGGCAGTTCCCTAGGGGGAGGGTGAGCCCTGGCTGGTTCTCGAGCACGAGGCGAGGGTATGCGTTGGCTTCCTAGGCCGTTTTGGGCCGTCTCCGCAGGAGCGCGGCTGCGGTTTGAGTACTGAGCCTTGGTCGGAGCGTTTTCCCTAAGGCAAGGAGGCAGTCATGTTGAAGGCGGTCGCACGGACCGAGGCCCCTGTCTATCATCTGCCGGGGCGCGAGTGGTTCCTTTGTATAGGGCCGGAGAACACCGACGCCAAGAACGCCACGCTGGGAGTGGCTGTCTTCCCAGCTGGGTCCGCACCCCCCGGGCACGTGCACCCCGCTGAAGAAGAGCTCATTTACATAGTGACGGGCCATGGTCAGCTCGTGACGCCAGAAGGCACGGTGGCGCTCTCTCCGGGGACGGCGGTGTACGTGCCGGTCGGCCTTCACCACGCCACGGTGTCCGAGGGCCCCGAGCCGTTGGAGCTCATCTCCGTCTTCTCTCCGCCGGTCGCGCCGGGTTCCTACGAGGGGAAGCCCGAGGCCGGCCAAGTCGCGGACGGTGGGGGTTCGTGACCCTGACGTCGGAGGGCACCCGGACGCTCGAACAGATTGCGCGGCAGGTTCGGCGCGAGGTCCTAAAGGCCGTAGCAAAGGCAAAGGCCGGGCACATCGGCGGGCCGCTATCGGCCGCGGACATACTCACTGCTCTCTATTTCTCAGTGTTGAACGTTCGTCCGGAGGAGCCGACGTGGCCGGAGCGGGACAGGTTCGTGTTGTCCAAGGGCCATAGCTCGATCGCATTGTACGCGGTGCTCGCGCTGCGCGGCTACTTCCCAGTAGCTGAACTTTCTACCTTTGACGAGATCGGCTCTCGCCTGCAGGGCCACCCGGACATGAAGGCCTTGCCGGGGCTGGACATGTCGAGCGGCGCGCTAGGCCTGGGCTTCTCGGCGGCCATCGGGATCGCTCTTGGCGCCAAGCTGGCCCACGACCGCTTCAGGACTTTTGTGATGCTTGGCGATGGCGAGTGCAATGAGGGCATCGTGTGGGAGGGGGCCCACGTCGCTCAGCGCTATGGGCTGGACAATCTGGTGGCGATTGTCGACAAGAACCAATTACAGCAGTTCAACTGGCGTGGCGATGGCCCCTACGGTCGCCGTGCTCCTTACACCGACGCCGAGCTGCGCCAACGTTGGGCGGCTTTTGGTTGGTCGGTTTCCGAGGTCGACGGCCACGACGTGGAGGCAGTTGTCGCGGCCCTAAGGTCGGCACGCGAAGGGGTGGGCCAGCCTGCGGTAATTATCGCTCACACCGTGAAGGGGAAAGGTGTCTCCTTCATGGAGAACAATTTTCGATGGCACAGCAAGGTCCCGACCGAGGAGGAGCTGGCCGCCGCCCTCGCCGAGTTGGCCGAGCCGGTCACTGAAGGAGCGGGGGCTTAGGATGGCTCGGCCTCCTGGCAAGGCGCTTCGGCAGGTCTTCGGAGAAGTCCTCTCGGAGCTCGCCGGCAGAGACGCCCGCCTACTAGTCCTTGATGGCGACGTTGCCAGTTCCACGGGCGCTGAACTGTTCGAGGCTCAGCACCCTGAGCGTTTCCTCCAGATGGGGATCGCTGAGCAGAACATGCTCGGCGTCGCCGCTGGCCTCGCCACCGTGGGCTTTGTGCCAGTCATCTCCGCTTTCGCTTGCTTCGCGGTCGGCCGAGCGTTTGACTCCATTCGTGTCCTCGTTGCCCAGCCTGCGTTGAACGTCAAGATCGCGGGCGGTTATGTCGGCCTGCTCACGGCGAGCACGGGCAAGACGCACCAGATGTTCAACGACGTGGCGATCATGCGCTCGCTCGCTAACGTCACCGTCCTAGCACCGGCGGACGAGGCGGAAGCCAGGCAGGCGATCGAGGCAATGGTGTCAACTGACGGGCCGTTCTACCTGCAAGTGGCGAGGGAGCCATCCCCGCAGTTGTTTGGTCCCGACTACCGCTTCCAGCTCGGCCGCGCGGTTAGGTTGCGCGACGGTGCCGACGTCACCTTGGTGAGCACCGGAGTGGAGACGACACGCGTGGTCGAGGCTGCCGAGATGCTCGCGACGAGGGGCGTGCAGGCAACGGTGCTGCACCTCCCGACCATCAAGCCGATAGACGCAGATGCTTTGGTCGATGCAGCCATAGCGACTGGGTTTGTCGTCGTGGTCGAAGAGCAAAACGTTGTCGGTGGCTTGGGCGGAGCCGTGGCCGAAGTGCTCTCCGACCGTCACCCAGTCACGGTCAAGAGGCTTGGCATTGCCGACACCTACGGGGAGAGCGGCTCGAACGAAGCTCTGCTCGACAAGTACCGCCTCTCGGCAAGCAGGGTTGCCGAAGACGTTGAGTCGCTTGTCGCTCGAGGGTCATCGCATGCTGCGGACGAGGTACGTGCCACGAAACTGGGTAGGGTGCCGTAGATGCTGAGGCATCTTCCTGGGGCCGTCCTTAGTCGACCGAGGTCGGCCTGGTACACCAGTCGACGACGACGGGATCTTCGGCCCAGTGCCTTGGCCGGTGCGCTTCCGGACCTACGACCAAGCCGTGAGGTGACCCGCGACAGGACGGGTGCCCAAGCCTTCTGCGGCAGCAGGAGGAGGAGAGAAAATAGAGGGAGGCCCATCGAGCCTCATCGAATAGGAGAGAAAATATGACAATACTGGCGAAAGACAACAAGCACCGGCAAGGGCTCACAGGCCCGAAACGTCCGCGGCGCCGAGGGCCGATCAGCACCGCGGGGACCAGCTTCTTGGTGGCCACCATGGCACTCCTCGGGAGCGTGGGTACCGCCAAAGCAGCAACAGCCAGGGCATCAACCAACAAGTCGTCTGTCTACCCCGCAGGTACGGTTGCGGAACTGTTCCCAGACAACACGACGCCGCGGTGGATGACCGAGGACGCACCGGACTTCAAGGCATGGATGCACAAACTCGACCCCCACGCCAAGGTCATAATCGACGTGGCTGACGAGTCCGCGTCTACGCAGCTGACCCAGGCTCAGGCGGCCCTAACAGAGGGGGCCAAGGTCTTGGTCGTGATTGCTGTGGATAGCGTAGCAGCCGCCAAGATCGTGACGGACGCTCAAGCCGACCACGTCCCCGTCATTGCATATACCAGGGAGATCTACAATGCGCCCGTCAAGTACATGACCGGCGACAACCCGTACGAGATCGGTATGACTTTGGGCAATTGGATCATCGCCCACACCAAGACTGGCGACCGCATAGCAGTGATAGCCGGTTCACCGACGGACTCCTTCGCCCACTTGGAGTACAGCGGGTACATGAAGGTGCTTGGTCCCATCTTCAAGTCTGGAGCGCGAAAGGAAGTGGGCCCAGTGTGGACGCCCGAGTGGGACACATCAGCTGCGCACTCAGAAATGGCGGCGTTCCTCACCGAGACCCACAACAATATCCAGGCCGTACTGGCCAGCAACGACTCGACGGCAGAGGGCGCCATCGCAGCCCTACAAAGTGTCGGCCTGGCCGGGAAGATCCCTGTGACCGGGATCGACGCCACGCTCGCTTCGGACCAGCTGATCCTGAAGGGTTTGCAGAGCATGAGCGTATACCGTCCGATCAACGAGGAAGCGCACTTAACGGCGGAACTGGTTGTCGACTTGTTCAAGCACCAGGCGCCGCCAAAGGGCTTCTTCAACGGGAGTGTCAACAACAAATATGGCCCCCATGGTGTCTCTAGGATCATCCCGCTGGCAGGCGTCCCCGAGACCGTGATCACAGCTGCGAATATGGGCCAGCTCGTGAAGGACCACGTGTATACCAAGGCCCAGCTGTGCAAGGGCATCCCGAGTACGGTTGCCTTCTGCAAGTGAGGGTGTTGGCAAGCCGGCAACGGGCTGCCCATTGGGTGAAAAAGTGCAGGGGAGCCGGCCCGTGTTGATACGAGCTTCAAGCCGCCGCTTCTCGAAGCGGCGGCTTACCCGTCCTGCGGAAGAGAGCCAGGGTGGCAGCGAAGTGTTACGTGCCGTGGACGTAAGCAAGTCTTATGGCGGTGTGGTGGCACTGGACGGCGTGACGGTCTCGGTCTGCCGGGGGGAAGTGCTTGCCCTAGTTGGTGACAATGGTGCCGGCAAGAGCACGTTGGTAAAGATCGTCTCGGGCGTCGTTCGGGCGGATAAGGCCGAGTTGTACGTGTTAGGTAACAGCGTTGACATCGGCTCGCCGGCTGTTGCCCGTTCTCTTGGTATCCGGACCGTCCATCAAGAGCAGAAGCTGGCAGAAAACCTTGACGTAATAGAGAACCTCTTCCTCGGTGAGGAGCTAGCCCGGTGGACAGGGCCGTTGCACATGGTGGATTTCAACTCTATGGTGCGGCCTACGGAAGTGGCCTTGTCAAAGCTTCGCATTACCACGATCGCGGATATACGCACCCCGGTGGCGCGGCTGTCAGGGGGTCAGCGCCAAGCGGTTGCCGTCGCCCGGGCAACGCTCGGTCAGTACCGCATTGTGCTGTTGGACGAGCCCACTACCGGTCTCAGTGTGGAGGCTTCCGCTCGCGTCATGGACATGGTCATGCAACTTCGCGAGGGCGGTTGCGCCGTGGTGCTTGTGTCTCAGAGCATCGAAGAGGTTTTCGAAGTCGCAGACCGGGTCGCCGTTCTACACCACGGCAGGCTCGCGGGAGTCTTCGCCCGGGCCGAGACCACGCCGGAAGAAGTGGTGACTGCGGTCATGGGAGGACAACTATGACGTGGGGGCCTTTAGGCGCCACTTGGGGCCAAGGGGTCGGGCGCCAACCCCCTCCCGAGCGCGGCAGTGACCGCGGTTGAACGGGGGGCGCCAATGCTCGCCCCAGAGCTGTCGAGGGGCCAAGAAGTGTTGCGCGTCTCGGGTGTGAGGAAGTCTTTTGGTCAGGTTCAGGCACTCGACGGTGTCGATCTGTCGGTCAACCACAGTGAGGTAGTGGCGCTGGTTGGCGACAACGGGGCCGGCAAAAGCACGTTCGTGAAGATCGTTTCTGGCGTGATTTCTTTGGATGAGGGTGAGTTGTACATGCATGGCGCCCGCATTGTCGTGCACTCCCCGAGCGACGCGGCCAGGTTGGGCATCCGTACAATCCACCAAGATCTGGGCCTCGCAGACAACCTGGGCACTGTAGAGAACCTGTTCCTCGGGCGCGAGTTGTACCGGGGAATGGGGCCTGTGCGCTGGGTTGACTTCGGTGCCATGGGGGAGCGGACGAGGGCCGTGCTGTCCGATCTCGGCATCGGCAACATCTCGGACATCAACCTGGCGGTGTCCCAGCTCTCAGGAGGGCAGCGCCAGACGGTGGCGGTTGCGCGCGCCACCTTGGACAATTGCAATATCTTGCTCCTCGACGAGCCCACCGCGTCGCTCGGGCTGCGTGAGGCTCGGCACGTACTGGATCTGATATTGCGGCTCAAGCAACAAGGAGCAGGCCTGTTGCTCATTAGCCACAACATCCGCCAAGTGTTTGAGGTAGCTGACCGCATCGTGGTCTTGCGCTTGGGAAGGGTGGCAGGCGTCTTCGACCGCTCGGAGACAACGCCCGAAGCGGTCGTGAAGGCAATTATGGGGAGGCAATGATGAGGTCGGAGGAAAACATCGGCCAACGAGGCGCCGGGGACGTGAGGGTGGCCGCTGCCCGTGAAGTTAGGGACGGGGGGCAGCGGGGTGCCCAGTTGGAGGAGGGGCAGCGCCAGGCAGGCGCGTCGCGGCCAGGCGGACGCCAGAGCCGTGTCCCGTCTTGGCTGTCCGCGATCGTAGAGCAGGGTACGGCGATGCCGGCCCTCATTAGCCTCGTGGTCATCGCGGTGTTCTTCGAGATCGAGTCGCACTACTTCCTCACGGGATCCAACCTGAGCAACCTGGTAGTGCAGACGACGACATTGGTGCCGGTTGCGCTTGGTGAGGTGGGTGTACTCCTGCTCGCGGAAATCGACCTGTCCCTTGGCTCTATCGTGGGGGCGACCTCAGCGATCCTCGGCGTCATGGTTTCCGAGGTCGGTGTGCCGTGGTGGTTGGGGATGATCATTGCCCTGGCCTGCGGTGCTGCCATGGGCGCGTTCCAGGGTGCCTGGATTGCGTTTATCCGTATCCCGTCTTTCGTGGTGACGATCGGAGGATGGCTTGGCTTCCTCGGGCTGCAACTCTTCATACTGGGGCCTCAGGGTACGCTAAGCATCTTCAACCCTCAGGTGGCCGCTCTGACCGGTTCGTACATACCTGGCGGTGCCGGCTGGGTCGTCGGGGGAGCCCTGGCTGTTGCCGTGGTCGCGCGCGCATTGTTGCGTTTGCGCGCTGCCGGTGGCCGACGCCGGCTTGGGTCGCTGACCCTGCCTGCTCTAGCCGCTGCACTGATGGTCGGTGTGGTAGCCGTTCTTAATAGTTACAAGGGCGTACCCACGGCCTTCGTGGTCGTCATGGGCTTGCTATTCGCCGGATGGTGGATCCTCCAGCACACGCGTCCTGGCCGCAACGTGTTCGCAATCGGGGGCAATCCCGAGCCAGCTCGGCGGGCCGGGATCGGGGTGAGGCGGATACGTTTCACGGCCTTCGTGATAGCGGGTACGCTGGGGGCAGTTGGTGGGCTCATGGCTGCTTCTTATAACAGTTCGGCAGGGACGCTCACTGGGGGCGGGACACTGCTCCTAGAAGCGATCGGGGCGGCGGTCATTGGTGGCACCAGCCTCTTCGGTGGCCAGGGTACCGTGTGGGCAGCGTTATCCGGGGCGCTCATCATGTCTGCCATAAGCAATGGCCTGGACTTGATGAACGCTTCGTCCCCGGTTAAGTACATGGTGCAAGGTGCTGTCGTTCTGCTTGCAGTCACTGTGGACACTCTGCTTCGGAGGCGGGCTGGCCGGTCACGACGACTAGGGGGTATCACGATGAGCGTCGGGGCTCCGTAAGACATGGTTGGCCAAGCCGTAACGGGGACGGCTAATAAGCTCACGACGCTGTTGATGCGTCGCTGGCTCGCCGACGGGGGCAGGACTGGCGAAGGTGCTGGAGCGGCCGCGTCGTTCAGTGGGTTGAACCTAACGTAGCGTTAAGGGCGTAGGACAAGGCTTGGGCGCCACTGCCGGTGCAAGAAGGGGAGCGGTTCTCTGCGGGTCCCGCCCAAATGAAGACAGCGGAGAGGAGTGAGTTTTGGGGTGGCTGAAGAACCAACATGGACTATCAAAGCGCTCGACACAGGGACTTCGGTCGTGGAAGGCTCGGTCCTCACTTACCTGCACCACTGCGGCGAAGCTGTCACGATCCCTCGCGTAATGTGGGTGCTCGAGGGGCCTACGACCATCGTCGTGGACACGAGTGTAAACCCCCAGGGTAAGCCTAACGAGTTCATGGGCGAGACATTCGAGAGGACCAAGGAGCAGATCCCGGAGAACGCCCTGAGAGCCTCTGGCGTGTCCCCTGGAGACGTCGAGTTGGTTATACTAACGCACCTGCACTGGGACCATGCAGGCAACTGCGACCTGTTCCCCGAGGCGAGCATCGTCGTGCAGGAAGCGGAAGTTCGTTACGCTATTGCGCCCGGGCGCTTTTTCAGGCGTGGGTACCTCAGCCCAGAGAGCGGTTGGGGGCTACCACCCCCGTATGTTGTGTCGAACCTGACGACGGTCCGCGGGGAGCACGAGGTCGCGCCTGGGGTCACCGTCATCCCGGCGCCGGGTCATACCCCTGGTTCGCAGGCGGTCCTTGTCCGGACCCAAGGCGGCACATATTGTATAGCCGGTGACGCGATGATGACCTACGACAACTTGGAGGAAGATATGCCGCCTGGCTACCACGTGGACGTGGACGCGTCAATGCACTCCCTGGACCTGCTGCGGTCGCGTGCATCCCGGCTGCTCCCCTCGCATGACTACTCCCTGTTCCAGGAGCGTCCGGTTAGCCTGGTCACACCATGACTCCATACGGCCAGGGGAAGAGGGTTGGCAAGCCGGACGAAGCGTCGGTGCCCGCCGCCACTGGCCTGAGCGATGGGCTAGGGGCCCACGCTCATGACGATCTGCCCCTAAACGTTGGTGCATCGGGTGCGCCGCCATCGGTCCGGCGCACACGTCGGCGGAGTTCCGGGAAGGCTACCATCGAGGATGTAGCGCGTGCGGCGGGAGTGTCGGTCACGACTGTCTCCCGCGTGCTCCGCGACCACGAGGACGTACATACCGAGACGCGAGCGCTGGTGCGCGAGACAATAGAGAAGCTGGGGTACCGACCGTCCCCTATCGCGCGGGCACTCGTGTCGGGGCAGACGCGTTTGCTGGCGCTGCTGGTCAGCGATATAACAAACCCGTTTTACCCCCAGCTCGCAAAAAGCATCGAGCGAGAAGCAGCGAGCGCCGGGTACATGGTCGTGATATGCAATACAGATGACCGGGTCGCCGAGACCCGCCGGTCGGTCACCTGCCTTGTCAACCAGGGGCTGGACGGTGTCATCCACGCGTCCGCGGGACGCGACGAGGCGGCTTTGCTAACGGTGCTGGGAGACCCCCGCCGGGTCGTGTTCACCAATCGGCCCCCAAAAGCCCGGTCGGTTAGCTGCATTGTCTCGGACAACGCGGGCGGTGCCGCGGCGCTGACCCACCATCTTCTCGAGAAGGGTCACCGGAGAATAGGCTTCATAGGAGGGCCGTCTTACGCACGAAACGCAACGGAAAGACTCGACGGCTTCACACGTGCGATGAGGGAGGTCCCTGACGCCGAGCCCTTCGTAACAGAAGGGGACTTCTCGATTATGAGCGGCGAGACAGCTGTAACGAAATGGCTTGGCTCTAAGTGTGAGCTGACTGCGATCATCGCTGTAAATGACTCCGTGGCAGTTGGTGCTATGGGCGCACTTGTAAGCCGCGGCTACAAGCTACCGGACGACATGGCGCTTGCCGGGTTCGACGGCACTGACATCGCGGCCTCTCCAGTTGTGCGGCTGACGACGGTCGACCAGCATGTTGACGAGATGGGGCGCCGTGCGGTCAGGCTCCTTCTTAGACAACTCAGTCAACCAGGGGCGTTCACGCCTTTTAGGGAAGTGTTGGCGCCGGAACTGCTTGTACGGGATAGCACGAAGGGGACGCCGATAAGAGCGAAATACGTCGGTTTGACGGTGCCGCGGCCTAAGAGCCGTCGTAGAGTTGTCCCAAGTTCACCGGGGCGCCCGGGTGGCGCGCGGTAGGCAACAGGGGAGATCTCGCGAACGAGGGCACCTCGTCGCGCGCCCACCCGGCCGGCGGGTTGCCCCCAGCCCGAGCAGAAGGCGAAGTGCACTGCCTGCTCTCCGAAGTGGGCGGGGGGTCCTTTCCTTCTAGGACTTCCCCACCTAGCCGGTCCCACGAGGCGCCGTAGTTCGGGTCTTTGTGCAAGCGCCCCCACATCGCCTCGAAGCGCCTACCAACAGCCCCGCATGCCTGCCAAACTGGGCCGAGGGCGAGCCCGACGCCCCCGAAGGCGAGGCGGAGCGTCTTGGGGGCTGCCGAGCTCACCGTGACCGCGGACGAGGCCGAGGTCGTGAAGGAGGTCGAGCGTGAGGCCAGGCCGTGGTGGAAGCCCTGGGGACGGAAGGCATGTACACTCAACTAGCACTCATTGTAGGGAGGGTCGCGATGGGCACACTTGCTGGGAGCGAGACGACCCAGGCGACTAGCTCAGGGCCACGCGCAGGAGCCGCGTTGACCTCTCGGCAACGGGTGGAAAAGGCGCTCGCACACGAAGAACCCGACCGGGTCCCGCTCGACCTCGGCGGGAGCATGACCACGGGCATTCACGCCAGCGCCCTCTATCGGCTCCGCCAGGGCTTGGGCCTGGAGGCCCCAGGCACGCCGGTCAGGGTCATCGAGCCCTTCCAGATGCTCGGCGAGGTCGGGCCCGACCTCATCGAGGCCCTCGGCGTGGACGTGGTCGGGGTCAACCGGCTGAACAACATCTTCGGGTTCCCTAACGAAGATTGGAAACCCTGGACTCTGTTCGACGGGACCCCTGTGCTCGTGCCGGGCCGGTTCAACACCGAGCCCGGCCCCGAAGGCGACATCCTCATGTACCCCGAGGGGGACCACTCGGTCCCGCCCTCGGCACGCATGCCCAAGGGCGGCTTTTACTTCGACGCCTTGAACCGCCAGGAGCCGCTCGACGACGAACACCTCGAGGTCGAGGACAACATGGAGGAGTTCGGCCTCATCAGCGACGCCGACCTCGCCCACGTGGCGCAGGAAGTCGAGCGCCTGTGGCCCACGGGCAAGGCCATCCTGCTCAACCTGGGCGACACCGGCTTCGGCGACGTGGCCCTGGTCCCGGCCATGCAGCGCAAGCTTGTAAAGGGCATCCGCGATGTCGAGGAATGGTACGTGAGCCTTTCCCTTCGCCCGGGCTACGTCCGCGACGTCTTCGAGCGCCAGTGCGAGATCGGGATAGCCAACCTGGCCCGCGCGTACGAGGTGGTGGGCGACAAAGTAACGGCAGTGTTCGTCACCGGCACCGATTTCGGTGCCCAGCAGGGCCCGCTGGCCTCACCCCGCACTTACCGCAACTTGTTCGAGCCCTTCCACGCCCGGGTGAACTCCTGGGTCCACGCCCACACCGGCTGGAAGACCTTCATCCACTCCTGCGGTTCGGTCCGGGCCCTTCTCGACGACATCGTGGACGCCGGCTTCGACGCCCTTAACCCCGTGCAGACCTCCGCAGCTGGCATGGGCCCCGAAGACCTGAAGCAAAGCTACGGCGACAGGCTGACTTTCTGGGGCGGCGGGATCGACACCCAGCGCGTGCTGCCATTCGGCACCCCGGACGAAGTGCGGGCCATGGTGCATGACCGGATGCGCATTTTCGGACGCGGCGGCGGCTTCGTGTTCAACACCGTCCACAATGTGCAGGCCGGGGTCCCGACCGACAACCTGTTGGCCCTATACCAGGCGGTGGCCGACTTTCGTGCTTACTAGGGGAGCACACCCCAGACGAGCAAGTAGGAGGAACTATGCCAGTACTAGAGGAACTGCGACAAGCCGTGGTCGACGGCCAGGCCAAGGCCGCCGTAGCCCGGGCCACCCAGGGCCTGGAGGAGGGCATACCCGCCGAGGTCCTATTGCGCGACGGGCTGATCTCCGCGATGCAAGAGGTAGGCCGGCTGTTCGAAGAGGGCGAGATCTTCGTGCCCGAGATGCTCGTTTCGGCCCGGGCCATGAACGCGACCTTGGTAGTGCTGAAGCCCCTGCTGGCCACGGAGGGCTCCGAGGCGCGCTCCGAGGGGAAAGTGGTCATCGGCACCGTGCAGGGCGACCTGCACGAGATCGGCAAGAACCTGGTGGCCATCATGCTCGAAGGCTCGGGCTTCGAAGTGGTCGACCTCGGGACCGACGTCTCCCCGGAGCGCTTCCTCGAGGCGGCCGAGGCTGGGGCAGACGTGGTGGCCATGTCGGCCTTGCTCACCACCACGATGACCAACATGAAGGCGGTGGTGGAGGCCCTTGGCCGGGCCGGCCTGCGGGACAAGGTCCGCATAATCGTCGGTGGCGCCCCCATAACGGACAGGTTCGCGAGCGAGATCGGTGCCGACGGTTATGCACCAGATGCCTCCAAAGCGGTGCGCAAGGTCCGGGAACTCTTGGCTGTGAAAGCCTGACGGGAGGGCACCTTGGCCAAGGGCGCTCGACTGATGCGCAGGGGACTACCGGAGATTTCGAAGGGAGCAGGCGGGGCACGTCCAGCACTTCGAGGGTTGTGCTGTCGGTAAAAGTTGTGCGGTCGGTAAAAGAGGTGCTCGAAACTTGAGCGCCTGCGGTAGCGCTGGCCCACGAGCGAGCACGTGGCTTGCAGGCCCGGGAGGCTCGCACCACGAGGCGCCCAGGCTCGAAACCAAGCCGGTCGACGCGGCGGTTGTGTTTCGCGACTGGGACCTGCGCCCGAACGTCGATATGGTGCTGCGGGCACTGGGCGCGGACTCGGGACGTGCAGGCAAGGGGTCGCCAGCCGCTGTCGGCCTTGCCGAAGAGGCCGTTACGGCTGGCCAAGGGCTGCTCCAGCCAGCCGTAGTGGCGGCGTCGTGCGCGGTGACAGGGCTCCGTCACCAACGGCTCCAGCTCGAAGGTGGTGGTTACCTGGCGGGGCCGCTCATCAACGAGCACCTGTACGGCGCGCGCTCCGTCGTGGCTGCCGTTTGTACGATCGGGCCCGCCTTGGAGACGGAGGCCTCGGGCTGGTTCGCCCGCGACCCGGCCCTAAGCGTTGCGCTCGACGCGTTGGGCTCGGCCGCGGTCGACATGCTGGTGGCGGCTTTGTGCCAGCGGGTGGGCGACGAGGCCGTGGCCGAGGGGCTGCAGACCACGATGCCGCTCAGCCCAGGCTTGACGGGCTGGCCGGTGGCGACCGGCCAGCGTCAGTTGTTCGCTCTGGTGGACGCCTCTTCGGCTGGCGTCACCCTGACCGGGAGCTACATGATGCTGCCCCGGAAGTCCGCTTCGCTCGTGATCGGCATCGGGCCACAAGTCGACCGCGGCGGGGAACCCTGCGACTACTGCAGCATGGCCGCCACTTGCCGCTACCGGCAACGACGGGTCTCCGACCATGGGTGAGGCCGCTGCTCCCGCGTGCCTCGAGCTGAGCCTGCAGGGCTCCTTCGAGCACCACCCCTGGCTGGATGGGAGGCACTGATGGTGGAGTACACACGCTTGGCGGTCGATGACCTCGACCAGTTCGTCTTCGGCCGCTGCCCATTTCCCCTGCAGGTCGGCGACGGGTTGAAGTTGGGCGACGGGACGGTCTACCCGGAGCTCAACTTCACGCTGCCCCCCATGCAGGTCAACGCCGCCACCATGGACCAGGTGCGCCGGGAGTACACCCAGATGGTCGAGGAGGCCTGTGCCCGTGCCGTCGACCTCCAGGTGCCCGGGCTCGTCGTGGAACTGGAGCTGCTGCCCGACCTCACTCGGCAGCCGCAGTGGGGGGCTGAGGTGACCGCCATCTTGCGCACTGCACTGGACAAGTACGCGGCCAGCGACGGGCTGAGGAGCGCCCTGCGGGTGACCCCCAACGACAACCGCGACTTCGTGCGCCCTCCCCTGCTGCGGGAAGGAGAGGAGTGGGAAAAGATGGTGGCCACCTTCGACCTGTGCGCGGAGGCAGGCGCCGACCTGCTGTCGATAGAGAGCACGGGGGGCAAGGAGGTCCATGACGACGCCCTGCTGAACGGTGACCTTGCCGGCTCGGTGTTCGCCCTCGGGGTGCTGGCCAGCCGGGACATGGCCCAGCTCTGGGACCTCATCGTGGACGTGGCGGCCAAACGGCAGGTGGTGGCGGCGGGGGACAGCGCCTGTGGGTTCGCCAACACGGCCATGGCCCTGGCCGACACCCGCCACATCCCCAAAGTGCTGGCGGCCCTGGTGCGGGTGCTCAGCGTCCCGAGGAGCCTGGTCGCCTACGAACGAGGAGCCGTAGGGCCGGGGAAGGACTGCGCCTACGAGAACGTGTACCTGAAGGCCATCACCGGCTACCCGATGGCCCTCGAGGGGGCCGAGGCGGCCTGCGCCCACCTCTCGCCGGTCGGGAACATCGCCAAAGCGGTGGCCGACCTGTGGAGCAACGAGTCTGTCCAGAACATAAAGCTCCTGGGCGCCATGGCCCCAACGGTCTCCATGGAGCAACTCGCTTACGCCACGCGGCTCATGAACGAGGCGACCAGAGCGGGGCAGGCAACCCTGCTGCGGGACCTGTTCGTGGCGAGCGACACGGACAAGGACCCCCAGGCCTACGTGCTGCGGCCCGATGTAGCACTGAAGCTTGGAGCGGAGATCCTGGCCGAACCGACCCCTTACCTTCGGACACGCCGGGCGGCGCTCGCCGGCCTTGGCGCGCTCCGTCGAGGCGAGGCGGAGGGAGCCTTCCTCCTGAGAAGAGCGGAGAGCAACTGGCTCCGCCGGCTCTCCGAGCAGGCCGAGCAGCTGCCCGAAGACGAAGGCCATTTCATCGAGGAAATGGTGGCCCGCGTCGACCGTGAGAAGGTCCGCCTCGGCCAGTACGGCCTCGACGCATGACCCAGGTCCTCCACCGGGGCCCAGCCGCGCCGCCCCGATTGCGCGTCGAACTTCAACCGACCGGGCGCCGAGTGGACGTCGAGGCTGGGTCCGACCTGCTTTCGGCTGTCCAGGCCGCCGCGGTGGGTATCGTCGCGGTCTGCGGTGGCCACGGTGCCTGTGGCAGCTGCAAAGTCCGTGTGGTCCGCGGCGACTTGGCCCCGCCCACCGACGCCGAACGGTCTCTTCTCGGCCCAGGCGAACTGGCAGGGGGTTTCCGGCTGGCGTGCCAGGCCCGGGTGCTCTCGGACTGCACCGTGGGCATCCCGGAGGGCTCGCTCAGTGCCTCTCAGCGCCTTGCCTTCGAAGGCGGGGGAGTGGCAGTGGGCGCGGACACGCCGGTCCTGCCGGTCGATGTCGAAGTCGAGCCACCTGGGCTCGGCGACCTGCGTTCTGACGCGGCTCGGCTCCTCGACGCCATTGCCGCCACCAACGGCCTCCGGCCCGAGGTGGACGTGCCCGTGCTGGCGCAACTGCCCACGCGCCTTCGCGCCGAAGGTTGGTCGGTGAGAGCGGTGGTGAGCCAGCCCGAGCGAGGGCTGCCGAGGCTCGTGGGCGTGCTGCCGCCCGGCACGGAGCCGTTGGGCTTGGCGGTCGACCTGGGGACGACCAAACTGGCCGCCTACCTCGTGAGCATGGAAAGCGGGACGACGCTCGCGCAGGCCGGGGCCATGAACCCTCAGATAGCTTTCGGCGAGGACGTCATGAGCCGCATCACGCGCGCCAACGAGTCGCCGGCGAACGCCCGGCTGTTGCGCGACAGCGTCGTGGAGGCCCTGGGCTCGCTCGTCGAACAGCTCTGCGCCCAATCGGGGCGTTCGTACTACGACATCGTGGACGCCGTCGTCGTCGGCAACACCGCCATGCACCACCTCCTGCTCGGCTTGCCCGTGCGCCAACTAGGAGAAGCGCCCTATGTGCCCGCGGCCAGCGACCCCGTCGAGGCCCCAGCGGCCAGCATCGGCCTCAGGCTCAACCCGGGCGCCCCCTGCTACTTACCGCCCAACATCGCCGGCTTCGTGGGAGCTGACCACGTCGCCATGGTGCTGGCTGCCGGGCTCGGCTCGACCGAGCGGACAGTCCTAGGCCTCGACATAGGCACCAACACCGAGATCTCGCTCAGCTACCGGGGGCACCTGCGGAGCTGCTCGACCGCGTCTGGGCCGGCGTTCGAAGGGGCCCGCATCCGCCAAGGCATGCGGGCAGCCCCAGGGGCGGTCGAGCACGTGAGGTACGTGGGCGACCGGTTCTTGGTGCAGACGGTGGACAACGCGCCGGCCATCGGCATCTGCGGCTCGGGGATCCTCGATGCAGTGGCAGAAGCCCGGAAAGCGGGGGTGCTCGACAGCCGGGGCGCACTGTCGCGCCAGCACCCGCTCGTCTGGCGCAGCGAGCACGGCCCGAGCTGCCTGCTCGTCGGGGCCGACCAGGCGGGCAACGGGAGGGACATCTTCTTCACCCGCTCGGACGTCAACGAGATCCAGCTCGCCAAAGGGGCGGTCCGAGCGGGGACCAAGGTGCTCCTGGCGGAGGCCGGCATCACCGAGGAGGCCCTCGACGAAGTTGTCATGGCGGGGGCGTTCGGCACCTACCTCGACGTAGGCAGCGCTGTCGCCATCGGAATGCTGCCGGCCGTACCGCTCGACCGCTACCGCCAGATCGGCAACGGCGCTGGCCGGGGGGCCGTCGAGATGCTCGTGAGCCGAGACCAGCGCTCGCTGGCCCGAGAGGTCGCCAAGCGCTCGGAGTACATAGAGCTGACGGTTTACCCCGGTTTCGTCGACATTTTCGCAGACTCCCTGCCGCTTTGAGGAGTAGCAGGTGCGGCGTGAGGGCCTAGCCGCAGGGTGACAGCTGAGGTGGTACTTGTCCGGCCTGGCGGCGCCGGCGCGCAACAGCTAGCGTTGCGACAGCTAAGGCAAAGGGCTTGCATGGCATCAGTCAGTGTCCGCTACATCGTCTACGACGTTGACGCCGCTATTGACTTCTACTGCGGCCAGCTCGGCTTTCACGAGGAGATGCACCCGGCACCTGCCTTCGCCATGCTCTCGCGTGGCCCCCTCCGCCTGGTCCTGAGCTCCCCAGGTGGCGGGCCTGGCGGCGGTCAGGCTATGCCCGATGGCAGGGTCCCCGAACCTGGGGGCTGGAACCGCTTTTCCATCGAGGTCGACGACCTCGAGCCCATGGTGGAGTCGCTGCGGGCGGCCGGCGCCCACTTCCGCAACGACATCGTTACTGGAACCGGTGGCAAGCAGATCCTCGTGGAAGACCCGTCGGGAAACCCGGTCGAGCTGTTCCAGCCGACGCTCGCCGAAGCTCGGCTCGACAAGAACTCCTGAGCCCCGAGAAGATGCCCTCGTCTTAGCCCGCTCATGGCTCTTTGACGGGCCGTCTTCTATAAGACGCCCCCAACCCCGGCCCGATGTCACCCGCGGGTGCGCGCCCTCGCCCGGGGCTGCGGCCCTGGTGCCTCCCAGGCCGGTGTTGACATGGAACTGGTGAACGTGACGACGAGAAGAGCGCATCGGGCAGTTCTGGGAGAAAGAACTGTGCCTGTTCCTGATGAATGCGCCCCGCCGGCAACCACGTCCAACAGTTCGGTGGCCCTCGCCCTCCACCATGGCCCAGATGGTGCAGCCGGGACCGTTGCTCGGGGGCGCGGGCGTCGAAGGGCGCGGCCCTGAGGCCCCTCCTCCGCCGGCCGCGCTGCCCGAGGACGGCCTGGCCCACCCCCTCCGACCAACCAGCCCGCCGAGCTCCGCCTGCCGGCTAACGGTGCGGTGGTGGCAGCCGCCCCTTCGGCTGAAGCTGTGCCAAGAAGGTTCCGAGTAGAGCAAGCGAACAGCGCTCCAGCCATCTTGTAGACGAAAGTGGCAAAATAGACCGTTTTCGTCTACAAGAAGCCCCCTCAGCCAATTTGGCAGTAGGACTGCGGCCGGCCACGTAAGAGCTTCATCGACCGCGTACACAAGTGCTGGGGCGAGGGCCAGGACGGTGCCCCGGTCCAACTCTGCGAGCACCACGTCTCGGAGAACGGCCTTGCTGGCCGATGAACATCACGGGCCTGCTGAGAGCGACCTGCCTACTGGGGGCAAGGGGCGCGAATGCAGCTACCACCGCAGGCTTTGTGAGCCGGGCAAAGACGCTGGTATCGGTCAGGTACCGGATCCGCGCCATTTACTGGTCGCTGCCCCAGGCGTGCTCGGTCTCTTCGAAATCGAACCGGCCTTCTTGGCTGAAGATTGCGATGAGCTCGAGCGCCCGGTAGAGGGTCGAACGTGACACTCCGCCGAGCGCCTGGCAGATCTCCGGGCGCTCCCTGGCCGTCCTGGAGGACGACGTAGCTGCCGGGACCGGCCAACTCGACGCCCTGTCCTCCCCGGGCATGCAGGCTCTCGCCCCTCCCTCGGCCAGGTGACGCCGAGCCCGCTCGTCCCACTGCGGTCGCCGACCTGGCGACTGCGACCACCATCGTGCCTGTTGTTACCGGCATCTTTTGCTGATGCTGTATCCGCTTGATCCGGCAAGGATAATTGGGGCCGGACTCGAGTCGAGAGACTGGACGGAGCCGAGGGATGGGTCCCGGTCTGGTAACAACGCGACGTGGCGATCAGCTGGCCGTGCCGAGCGTCGGTCGCGGTGTACTCGGGATGGGGGCGCAAGGTGCCAGCTCCTCGCCCGCACTGTGCGCGCTGCGCGTTGCCCATGGCCTTCGATGGCAGCTACCCCCGTTTTGTACGCGAAGCGGGCAAGTTGTACATGATCTTCGTGCGGCGTGCGCGCTGCGGGGGCTGCGGCGCGGGCGAGCCGTCGCTGCCCGACTTCGTGCTGGCCAGGCGCCGGGACAGCACGGCGGCCGTCGGGGCGGCCGTGCCCGCTCCCGCCGGCGTCGGCTTGCCCGAGGGCCCCGCCAGTCTCTACCAGGGCGTCCCGGGCCGGACCGTGCGGTCCTGGCGCCAGCGCTTCTCCCAACTTGCCGGGGAGCTCTCGGCGCTGTTCGAGGCACTGGCGGCCGAGAGGAGCGCCCCGGCGCCGGCGCACGGAGCTGGGCCGCCCACCCACCACGCTGTGGTCGCGACCGGGCGGTTCTGGCAGACGGCGCGCCGGCGCGTGGGCGACGTCCCCCCGGCCTGGCCACTCGCCAATGTCGTGGTCGGCAGCAGCCTGCTGGCCGCCCGCGTGGACCCGCCGCGGCCGGGGAACCCTCGGCTCACCTGCCGCTCACGCGCACTTGAACTGGGGTTTGGCGGAGCGCCACGGCACCGTCGCGTGGCGCTCGGCCGGGCTCCTCTCGGGACTACATCCCCATCGCCATTGCCGGAACGAGCACGACCTTTTGGGGAGGCGGGTTTGCTCCGCCCCCCTTGGGCAGCAGCAACGTGAGCGTGACCGATCAGCTCTGCCGAAACGTCATCATGCAAAGCTGCCGAACCGTTGCCATTTAAAGATGCCGGTAACACCTGTCAGCGCCAATCCGGCAACCGTCACGCTCCGTACGGCCTACTGCTTTGCGGCCGTTACAGCCGCTCACCGGCTACCAGGTGACGCACGGGAGGCCCGGCTGTCATCGACTTCGAGACCGCCTACTGACCGGGTCGAGGGGCCCACACCGGAGCAGGTCCCTTCGTGGGCGTCGTGGCCGGTGACCGGGGCCTCGCCATCGGAGGAGGGAGCGCTCCACGAGAGCGCCACCTGGTCGTTGCCCGGAGTGGCCGTGAGGCCCGTCGGCGTGGCCTGTAGTAGCAAGTGCCGGTCTTTGCCGCTGTGCTCTTTCGGGACGTGGCCCTCGGGTGGCGAGCGGCCAAGTAAAAAAACGTGGCTTCCCACAACGTGTTGTGGGGGTGGGCGGCGCCGCGCATCAGGACACGGCCACGATGCTGCCGGCCACGTTGCCGGCCGGTGGCGCCATGTGCGGCGCGTCGCCGAAGGCATGCACGGCGCCGTCGGCGGAGACGAGCCAGTAGCCGCCCCCGTCGGGGGTGGCCACCATGCCCACGACCGGGCTTTGGAGCTTCCTGCCCCCGAGCGAGCCGTGGAAGCGGGCGTCGCCGAAAGCGAACACCCCGCCGTCGGCAGAGACGAGCCAGTAGCCCCGGCCCACCGGGTCGGGGACGGCGGCCATGGCGGAGGCCCCGCCCGAGACCGGCTTTCGGGGAGCAAGCGAGAGGCCCGGCAGCGACCCGAGGAAGCGGGCGTCGCCGAAGTCGAACACCCCGCCGTCGGCGGCGAAGAGGCGGTAGCCCCTCCCGTTAGCGGTGGCCTCGGCCGCCACCACCGGGGCCGCCAAGTGCTTGTGCTCGCGCCCGAGCACCCCCGGTACCGAGCCGTAGGAGCGGGCGTCGCCGAAGCTGTACACCTCGCCCGTCGAGGTGAACAACCAGTAGCCGCTGTAGCCGGGGGTTGTGGCTATCGCCACCACCGGGGCGTGGTGGGCAGGCATGTCCCCATGGGTACGGGCCGAGCCGGCGGCGTAGACCACCCCGCCCTTGGTCACCATCAAGGCGCCGGGCCCGGCGTAGGTGTAGGTCTCGGGCAAGGCCACCAGGCGGCCGCCCGGGCCGAGCACCCTCACCTGGACCGTGCCGTGCCCCGGCGGGGCCGTGACCAGGAGGGACGTGCAGGACTTGTCAGCCCGCACCTTCGGGGCACGGGTGCTGCCGAAGAGGACCTCGCGCACCGAGCACAGGTGATGGCCGACGACCTCCACCGTCGTGCCGCCCGAGGGGGGCCCGCTGGTCGGCGCAGAACCGGCCACGACCGGCGGGGGGCTGTGAGGGGCCGGAGGCGGCGGCGGGGTGGTCGTGGCCATGGGCGACGTGGTCGTTGTCGTTGTCGGCGGAGGGACCAGGGGCGCAGGCGTGGTCGTTGTGGTCGTCGTTGTTGTCGGTGCCGGCGGGAGCGTGGTCGTTGTGGTCGTCGTCGTCGTTGTGGTAGTGGGGGTGGCCGACGCCTCGTTGGAGGCAGGGGAGAACCCGGCAGCGTTGACCGCCTCGACGGTGAAGTAGTACTTCGTGCCGTCGCTGAGGCCCTTCACCGTGTAGGAGGTACCTGCGACCAGCGAGGAGTTGACCGGCGTCGGTTCCTGGCCGGCGGCGGTGCCCAGGTAGATGTCGTAGCCCGTCACCGTCGCCCCGCCATCCGAGGCTGGGGGTGACCAGCTGAGCGACACCTGGGAGTTGCCGGGGGTGGCCGTGAGCGATTGCGGGGCTGAAGGCGTGGTGACCGGGGTGGCCGACGCCTCGTTGGATGCAGGGCCGGTGCCGACGGTGTTGGCCGCCTTCACGGTGAAGTAGTACTTCGTGCCGTTGGTGAGGCCCTTCACGGCGTAGGAGGTGCCCGTGACCGGGGACGAGTTGACCGGGGTGGAGGACTCCCCGGCGGAGCTGGTCCCTTCGTAGACGTCGTAGCCGGTGACCGGGGACCCGCCATCGGATGAGGGAGCTGTCCACGAGAGCGACGCCTGGGAGTTGCCGGCGCTCGCGGTAAGCGATTGCGGGGCTGAAGGCGTGGTGACCGGGGTGGCCGACGCCTCGTTGGATGCAGGGCCGGTGCCGACGGTGTTGGCCGCCTTCACGGTGAAGTAGTACTTCGTGCCGTTAGTGAGCCCGGTCGCGGCGTAGGAGGTGCCTGCGACCAGCGAGGAGTTGACCGGGGTGGAGGACTCCCCGCCGGTCGCGGTGCCCTGGTAGATGTCGTAGCCCGTCACCGTTGCCCCGCCGTCCGAGGAGGGAGCTGTCCACGAGAGCGAGACCTGGGAGTTGCCCGGGGTGGCCGTGAGGCCTGTCGGCGCCCCAGGAGCCGTGGCCGGGGTGGCTCCCCCGCCCCCTCCGCCCCCCCCGACGCCCGGGGTGGCCGACGCCTCGTTGGAGGCAGGGCCGGTGCCGACGGCGTTGACCGCCTCGACGGTGAAGGAGTACTTCGTGCCATTGGTGAGCCCGGTCGCGGTGTAGGAGGTGCCCGCGACCGGCGAGGAGTTGACCGGCGTGGGGGGGCTCCCCCCCGTGCCCCCCGAACCTGAGCCGGCTGTCTCGTAGACGTCGTAGCCGGTGACCGGGGACCCGCCGTCGGAGGAGGGGGCTGTCCACGAGAGCGACACCTGGGAGTTGCCCGGGGTGGCCGTGAGGCCTGTCGGCGCTCCCGGGACCGTGACCGGGGTGGCCGACGCCTCGTTGGAGGCAGGGCCGTTGCCGACGGCGTTGACCGCCTCGACGGTGAAGTAGTACTTCGTGCCGGCGCTGAGGCCCTTCACGGTGTAGGCGGTGCCCGTGACCGGCGAGGAGTTGACCGGCGTCGTGGTTTCCTGGCCGGCGGCGGTGCCCTGGTAGATGTCGTAGCCAGTGACCGCCAAACCGCCGTCGGAGGAGGGCGCTGTCCACGAGAGCGACACCTGGCCGTTGCCCGGGGTGGCCGTGAGGCCCGTTGGGGCCCCGGGGACCGTGGCCGGGGGGGCCGGGGCTAGCAGGCCGGCGAAGCCGACAAAAGGACCGTAGTTGTAGTACCCGGTGGTCTCACAGGTGGTCGCCGACGCGCAGGCGAGGGCGAGCAGATGGGTGGTGCCCGCCACGGTGGCGACGGCGCCGGCGGTCGCCGAGGCGGAAGAAGCCCCACCCGAGGCGCCCGACAGGCCGACAGGGACGACGGCCCCCTCTTGCGACCCGTTCCTCCCGGCCGCTTCGCAGCTGGTCGCCCCCGGGCAGGCGAGGCCGTAGAGCTCCTGCGTGGCCGGGACGGTACCCACCGTGCCGGCAACAGCCAAGGGACCGGTCTCACCGGCCGACAGGCCGACAGGGACGACGGCCCCGGTCAACACGCCGCTAGTCTGGCCCGCGGCGAGGCAGGTGGCCCCTGTCGGCGGGCAGGCCAGGGCGTTGAGGGTGCCCGTCCCCGGAACGTCCACAACGGCGCCCGGCGTCGCCGTCCCGCCCGACAGTCCGACCGGGACGACGGCCCCGGCCCCCGAGGCTGTGGTACCGGCGACGAAGCAGGCGGGCCCCGAGGCCGGGCACGCGGCGGCGTAGAGGAAGGACGTGCCGGGGACGGGCACGGGGGTGCCGACACTGACTATGTCGGACGTCCCGACCAGCTGGAGACTGAGGGGGACGACGACCCCCTCGTTGACGGAACCCGAGGCCTCGCCCACGGCCAGGCAGGTGCTGGAGCCGGGCTCACAGGCGACAGCGCTGAGGACGGCCGTGCCGGCGACCGACTGGGCGGGCTCGGCGGAGGGGATGCCGTCCGTGACTGGTGACAGGACCACGACAGCACCCCCCGAAGCGTCCTGCCCGACGGCGAGACAGGCGAGGGCACCCGGGCAGACAATCCCGGCGAGGCTGGTGGTACCGGCAACCGGCTCGACAGGGTAGGCAAAACCGTCCACCGTCTCGACGACAGCCCCTTCGTCGAGAGTCGCCAGGCCGGAGCCGACCCCGAGGCAGAAGGTGGCATCCGGGCAGGCGAGCCCGGCGACGCCGGGGGTCCCGGGGACGACCGTCGGGGGGCCGGGCGGGCCGCCCGGCGCGGGCCCGGGGATCGTGGCGACGACGCCGACCGGGTCCGTCTGGCCCCTGCCGACCACCACGCAGGACGACGGGCTCGGGCAGGCCACGGCGTTGAATTGGCCACTGCCGTAGTCGACGACGGGAGCGGCGGTACCCGACAGGGTGGCCGTGGTGGCGACGGCCACTTGTGGGAATGTCCCGACTACGGCGCAGGACGTGGTGGTAGGGCAGGCGACGGCGTACAAGGGGTCCGCGCTGGCGACCTGCTGGGCCGACCCGGCGCCAGTGAAGGACACGTAGGGCGCGACCACCCCGCCGCTGGGACCATTGCCGGCGCCGAGGCAGGTTATCGCGCTGGTGCAGGCGATGCCGAACAGGTTGTACGCCCCCGGGGACGACGAGACGGCGCCGACGCTGACGGACGGCGGGCTGCCTGCTCCAAGGGTGAGCGGCACGAAGGCGCCGACGATCGCCGGTGACTCCTGGCCGGCGGCCACACAGTCGGCCGCGTCAGGGCAGGACAGAGCGTAAAGCGCGTCGGTGCTGGTCACTTTGACAGGGCTGGCCGCGGTCAGGGTGCTGCTGGCGATCGCGAGGGATACGACCATGCCCACTGGACTGGTCGTGCTGGTGCTGTAGCCGACAGCCACGCAGGTACCGGCCGTCGGGCATGCCACGCCGTCGAGCAGCATGCCCGAGACGGCGACCGAGGTGGTAGGCGCCTCGTCGACGACGAGGACCGCCACGCCCGCGCCAGTACCGCCGTCGCCGACAGCGACGCAGGTCGTGGCGGTCGGGCAGGCCACAGCCGTGAGCCTGGTCGCCGATGGCACCTGGACGGCCGAACTGGGGACGCCGTCGGCGATCGGCACAACAGACCCGCTCGTCGTCCCACCGCCGACCGCCAGGCACGTGGCGGCGCCCGAGCAGGCCACGCCGTTGAGGGAAAGAGTGCCGCTCACCGTCGCCGCCGCCGCTGGCAGGCCGGTCCCGGCGATCGCCCCGGTGCTGACCAGGGCGAGCACCAGCCCGATCCTGGGCCAGGGAGAAAGCCACCGGGTGTTGGTGAGATGCTTGGGCTTGGCGCCAACCGGCGCCCGACGCCGCGCCCCTTCGGTCTCGTTGTGCTTACGCATGATCTCGACCCCCAGTAGGTGACACGACCTCAGGCCGTGGCCAGCTTGCCTTCTTCCCCGATCACCGTAATTCATCGGCCATCCCTGCCTGGGACCGGCCCCACGCATCCGGCTGGGGGCACCGCGGTCAGTGGTGGCGCGTCTTGATCTTGCCCAGGCCCAGCTGGTTGCGCTCGACTTTGGGACGGGCCCCGCGGTAGTCGGCAGCAAGCTCAGGGTCGGTGCAGCGCTCCCGCTGGGCCCGGACGAGCTCCTCGTAGGCGGAGATGCCGATGGTCCTGCCCGCTTTGGACGTGGTGCACGCCTCCCGGAGGGGGCAGTCGGCACAGGCGTCACGGAAATGGGCCGTGCCCGCCCCGCTCTGGCCGAAGGACATGGGGGCAGCGTTGCCCGCAGGGCAGGCGACGGTGCCGGCGCCCAGGTCGATGACGAAACGGTCTTTGGTGAAAACGCCTCCTGGCGCCGAGGGCGGCTGTGCCTTCACCCGGGGTTCGATGCCGTTGTCTTGCAGGTAGGCCAACAGCTCCCCAGCGCTCGAGCTTGGCCGCGCGTCGCGCTGCGCGCTCTGCTGCCCTGGCGGCACGGGTTGGGGATCTATCGGCCTTTTTGTTGGCCTTGCGGCTCCTGGCCCCAGCACCTGCGCTCCTCTTGGGCCGCGAGACCGCCGGGCCCTCGCCGGGGCCCCTGGTCTCGTCTACCTCGCCCGCCGGCTCTTCTTCCTCCGGCTCTTCTTCCGCCGGGCCGTCACCGACCAGGTCGTCCAGGAGCTCGGGGGCAGCAGCGGCGTCGCCTTCGTTACCTGCCGTGACGGTGGTGCCGGTGGTCATCTCGCTGTCGGGGTCGACCGCTATATGGCCCCGGTAGCCGTCGAAAGCTCGCGCCGAGGTCTTCCTGCCGTGGCGGGCCTCGGGGCCGACCGTAGAGACGACCCTGGTCCTTGGCGACTTTGCGGGCGGTGCGGAAGCTGCCGTCCTCTGTCCCCTCCAGGTCCTGGCCGAGCACGCTCGCCAACAGCTCGGCGGCTTCTTCCACTTCTCGGGCGAGGTCACGGCCCTCCAAGAGCGCCAGGCAGGCGTGGCCGTCCCGGGCCCTGGTGGCGACGAGCTCGTCCCGGGCGCCTTGGTCGTCCCAGTCGACCTGGGGCTTGGCCGAGGTCGCGTACCCGTCACCGCTTCTTGTCACGCCCCGCAGCCCTGCCTCGAGGCCGTCGTCTGCCGCCTTCAGGAGCCCCCGCATGGCCGAGCGCATGAGGGTGATGGTGCCCATGGTGGCCACGGCGTCGTAGATGGGCGTCGAGTCGAGGGCCCGCTTCGCCCCGATGGGTCCCGCAGCCCCGGCTACCTCGACGGTGGCCTCGAAGATGCGCCGGGGCCGCCCCGAGCCGGCGAGCCGGGCCCTGAAGTCGACGAGCACCATGTGGGCGAAGCTCCCCCAGCCCCCGCAGTCCTAGCCGCCGACGCCTGTTGCGCAACGCCAGCGGGCGTCATAGGTGTACGCCTCGACGGCGTCGCGGTCGGGCAGCCCGGCGAGGCGCTGGAGGACCATCACGACCGCCAGCACCGAGGGCGGCAAGCTGCGCCGGCCCTTGCCCGAGGACATGTCCGAGAAGAACTCGTCGGGGAAGAGCTTGTCCCGCTCGCGGTGCAGCACCGAGTAGATGGAGCCCTCTGGCAACGACTTCTCGCAGGACCGGCCGCTGTCGTCGAGCAGGTCCCCCTGGCGCTCGGCCAGCCCGAGGCTCAGCGCTCGCTCCAACGAAACGTGGAGAACTTCACATTTGTACTTCTCCCATAGCAGCGAGCGGCGCGCGAACCTTGGGCCTGTCGGCTACCTCCCCTTGTTGCGCTCGCCCCCCAGGGGGCCAGCGCGCCGAACAAGTGCCCAAACGTCCTGGTCCCCAGCTGGTCCCCGGGCCCGTGCTACACGGTTCGGACCAGTTGTCTCAACGTAGCGTCCGGCCCTTCGTCGCCACGCGAAAGACACCACCCTCCTAGGCCACGCGTCCTTTAATGCTAGCTGGCTAGAAAGTGACAGCGCTGCAGGGGTCTGGGACAGCCGCACTATAACCGGCCCACGCCCAACTCGACGGCGAGTAGCCGGCAGGCGGCACGATTCGGCAGTCCGCCAGCCGGCACCGTTTTGGCCCCGTTACTCGGGAGACCTCAGGGGAGAACCTCGCCCCAGTGGCGGCCTCCGTCGGCAGTCTTAACTATTTCCAATGTCCTCGGACTGCTAGGAGCAGCCCCGAGTCCGAAACCCTCTTCCTCGTTCAGGAAGAGGAACTGTGTTGTTGGGGTCCCGGCGCTTCGAGCAAAGGGCCACGGGCCGACGTCGTTGAAGCTGCGACCGCCGTTAACAGAGCGTTGTAGGATATCGCCAGGGAGATCGCTGGTCGGGATGCCTGTGTACCTATAGGCGATCTGGCCCGTCACCGGCACGAGGCCACCTCCGCCTGTCCCGGCATAGGCCCACACGCCGGCGTACGGACCGGCGACGCTCTGGCTGTGAAGATAGGAGACCATCATGCCTGTTGGACAAGATGCCCACACGGCGCCCCCCGGCTGCGGGTCGAGGCTGCAAGCTCCGACGCTTTCCAGTCTCGGCACGACGTAGGCCTTGAACGGGCCACGACCATCTCTGGCGACGAGCACGTGCGGTTTGGCACCCTGTACCGGAGGCTGGAAGTCCAAGAACACCTCGGTGCCCTGCACGGCGAGGTCGACTGGGTTCCCATCGAGCCGAGCCGTCCCCGGGATTGGCGTGCTCGACCACTGGGTCGTGCCTGGTACCGAGCGCGCCAGCTGGTAATCGTCACAGCTCCCGAGGTGGCAGTGGGCCGTCACAGCATAGAAGGCCAACGGTGAGGCTACAAGCGTGAGCACGCTCCCCGACATGATGCGCTCTTGCTGCCACGACGCTCCCGCGTCGCTGGTAGCGTAGAGCTTGGCCGCATGGCCAAGGGCCGAGGCAGCGACTAGGTCGTAACCATCCAAGCTGTTTGCAAACGCCAAGACACCGACATCTAGCGCCGCCGCGCTTTGTGCCCGAGGGACCGGCGGCGGCTGAAGTCGACGCCAGCGGTTGACCCGGCCGCCTGCTCCAGGTGACCCGCTCAAAACGACAGCGCAGAACAGGGGGCCACACGGTGCCGTTCCGGCAACGACGACCGTCTGGCTGTCCACGACCCGAGCGAGCGACTGAGGCTGGAAGCCGGCCGGGGGGCCAGCCGCTTCAGGCGATCCATGCGCCGCAATGCCCGTGCCGACGACAAGCAAGTTAATGAGTAGGGTCCATCCGCGCCAACACATCATCTTCTTCTTGACGACCTACACGCTCACAAGGTTCCACCCAAGTCACAAGACAATGTGAGGTTGGAACTCAATGGCTGGATCTCGGCAGCTGAACGGTTCGGGGCCAGTGAGCCCTGGAGAGAGCATCTCAACGCTAGGAGACCCCCCGCTCGGACCGTGCCCAGGCAAGGGACTACTGTTTGGAGGCGCTGGGCTTGGGGTAACTTCGGCGTAATACGGCGCAGGCTAGAGGGATTGTCACTGCAACGACGTATGCCGGAGTCGAGAACATTGCCTCGGTCGTCCCATACGGCACCCGTCCTCTGGCGGCGAACGGAGCCCACGACCTACCGGCTCGCCCCCTCCCAGATCCGGGGAACGGCGCGGAGGCAACGACTGGTTCGCGCCTCGACGTGACACAGCTAACCCCTGTGGCGTCCGTCAAGATCACGATGTTTCTCAGTGAGCGGGGGCCGTCGGTCACACTCGGTCACGCCCAGAACGCTGCCCGACCGACCCCGATGGGGAAGATGTTCGTCAACACCCTGGCCATTTTCGCCGAGTTCGAAGTCGACCTCCTTCGGCTGAGGGCCCAAGAAGGGATGGCAATGGCCCGGGCCAAGGGCAAGTTCCGTGGCCGCCAGCCCAAGCTGTCCGCCAGGCAGCAGGCCGAGCTGTGCCGCATGCACGCCTCCGGAGACTACTCGATCGCCGACCTCGCCGAACTATTATTCAGCATCTCCCCCCGATGGTCTACCGCACCCTCCAGCGCACCCCACCCCGAACACCGTTACGCTCGGTCGTTACGCGCCCGTCCGCCCACTTGGCACCTTGGGGTAGCTTCGGGAGTCGCCCTCGGTTCTGTTCCCCTGACGCCTTTGCTGAACAAAGAATCCCCCTCGCTCCGAGGAGGATCGGCCCCAACCTCAGCGCTAACCGTTGACTAACGGCTGTTCCGTTGTCCATCTGCCCCGGCACGCGGGGATGCACGAGCTACTGAGTGCCCGCCGCCGGCGACCTCAACCTACCGCTCTGCCCTTGTCCACCCGGCCACGGCTGGCCAACTGCACTTCAGAGTTCGCCTGCTCCATCATGCCGATGCCAGTTGGCCGCGTGCCGCGATTGACCGTCCCCTAATCCCACGTCCTTTGGGGGCAGGACCGTCCCCGATCGCGGGTCGTGGGATGGTCGACGGTTAGGGAATCGTGCCGGCGGGGACGATCCATTCGGCCTGCTGGCCGGTGACGTCGACGATGAGGTCGAAGTCGTGGTCGTAGTGGAGCACGGCAAGACCGACGGCTTCGGCCGCAGCTGCGATGAGGAGGTCAGCGATCTTCGCTCCGCGGTGGTGGCTTCGTTGGGCGAGGCGGTCCTGGACGGTAACCGCCGGGTCCAGTACCTGTTGGTTCATCGAGACGAAGGGCCATGCGCTTCGCTGTTGCCGCATGGCTTCGTGGTCGGCGGGACTGGTGGAGGAGTACCCGGCCTCCAGGTCGGTGATCGTGCAGCGACCTACCAGCCCGGCCTCGAGGAGCGGATCCAGGCGCTCGGCTACTTTCGGCCGGCGGGACAGGGCGGACGTATCGCCGAGGCAGTAAGGACTTAGCGCCACGCCGCCTGCCGGCGGTCGGGATCGGCTAGCGGGTCTTCATGACCACGCTCAGCGAGCAGGGCTCGGCGGCGGCGGTCGAGAGCCAGGACCTCCTCGAGCGCGGCGTCCACTGTGGACTTAAGGGTCGTGGTGCCTAGAAGGTCCCGCACCCGGGCCAGCTTCTCGTCGTCAACTTCGATCAACCGCTTCGTCACAGCCACCAGGATATCCGACTGAGCGATACGAGATATCCCGTTCTTGCCTGAACGCGGCGGTTTTGACCGTCCGGCGCCTCGGCAACTCGTCGAGCAAGGTGGAGAAGCTGTGGAGCGTCTTGCCGGCCTCGTCGGCACCCCTTCTGATCTGATTGCGTTGGGATGGTGAGGGCGACAAAGAACAACCCCGCGGATTTGCGGGGTTGTCTGTGGTTACGAGGCCTGGGCCTGGTACTCCTCGATGGCATCGGCTGGGATATGGGCGATGCCGTTCAGCATCACGTAAGGGATCTTGGGCTTGTAGACCAGCCTCAGCAGCTCCTTGGTCGGGATGCCGAGCTGGCGTGCCGCCTGGGCGGCTCTGAGCGGTGCGGTTTCAGCCATCGGGTCCCCGTCCTCATCAAAGCTCTCGGAGCTGATACGTCGTCGCCGCGTCGTCCACGACGTCGAGGCCTACATGAGGACGCCTCCCACCGACGAGGAGGCTGCGCTCGGTTATGCCCTTCCCGACTGGAGGGACCTGCCCGACGACACCGACTGGGACGCCGAGTGGCCCGAGGACAGCTGAGCGCGCCGGCAGTTCGGCGAGGTGAGATCTGGTTGGCTCAGTTGGACAAGCGCCGCCCGGTCGTAGTGCTCACCCGGGACCCCCTGGGAAGGGTGCTGCACTCGGTGGTCGTCGGCCCGGTCACTTCGACGGTGCGGGGCCTGCACACCGAGGTCGACCTGACCGAGGCCGACGGCGTCCGCAAGCCCTCGGTCGTGAACCTCGACAACCTCCAACTCGTCCGCCGTGCCAGCCTCGTGAGACGCGTGGGCAGGGCGACTCCGTCCACCCTGAGAGCGATCTGTGCAGCCCCAGCTGGCGATCGGTTGCCCTCTGCCCTGACCGAAGCTCCGACTGCGGGGTGCCGCGTCACGCCCACTCCAGAAGAGCCGCGCCCGATTGCCTAGTAGGCCAAGCCTTGACGCTGCCCTCGACGCCCGTAGACATCCTGGGCCCGCTGGTCGACCACGTCCTTGGTGGCCGCCACCGCGGCCAGCTACGCAGCCGTGGTGCTCTTGCCAACGCCAACCTGTCCCTCAACGCCGGGACGTGGTCAGTCTGCGCCTGTCACGGGAAGCAGGAGCTACGTCCGAATATGACTATAATAATGGTCATGCCCGAGACGCTGCCGTTAGCGGAGATCAAGGCCCACCTGTCCGAGATCGTCGACCGCGTGGAACGTGAACACGAGCGGGTTATCTTGACGCGCAACGGCCGACCTGCCGCTGTCATCCTCAGCCCGGGCGACCTCGAAGCACTTGAGGACACCCTCGAGTTGCTCTCCGACCCTCAAGCCCTCACCGAGATTAAAGCCGCGCGCGACGACCTGGCCCACGGTCGAGTGTTCACAGCAGAGGACCTGCGCTCCAAGTACCTGCATCGGTGAGCCCGCCCGCCTACCGGGTGCTCGTCACAGCGACTGCCGAACGGGCTCTCGGCCGTCTGCCTGAAGGAGTGGTGGCCGCAGTCGTCGAGTTCATGGTCGGAACCCTGACCGAGTCTCCTCGGCGCGTAGGCCACCCGCTTCGTCAGGAACTGACCGGACTATGGGCAGCTCGTCGGGGACCGTACCGGGTCATCTACGAGATCGACGACGAGCAGCCGGTCAAGGTGCTGAGGATCGACCACCAAGCCGACGTATACAGGCCCTGCTGAACCATTCCCAATATCACCGAGCGCCATCCCCAAAACAACGGACCCCTACCATCCCATAGCGCCGGTCGGTGGCCGTTTCGCTGTCGGTGCGACATGCGTTACTGAACTGGCCCGGCCCAGTAGCCGACTGCCGCTTGCGGACAGTGTGCTGCACTGGGGACGCGTCCGAGAACGTGTCGGTCCGCCTCGAAGACAGCCTGGCCCAGGGGCTCCGCGTGCGAGCCCGGGCGGCCGGCGAGACCTTGTCTGACCGCTTGCGTCACTACGCGGACGAGGGGGTCAGGCGCGACGAGCAGCCATTGATCACCTCTCGGGACGGCCCCACTCGGCGGCGCGCCGGACTGCTCGGCGGACCCGACGTATGGGAGGTCGCGATGTGGATCGACGACCTGGCCGTAGAGCCGGATCCCAGCGGAACCCTGGTCGGTTGGAGCACGTGAACTCGCGTTACCGGCCCGCGTGCGGCCGTCGGATCGGTGTTTCTGGTGAGGGCGCCGGCGGCGCGGCCTCTATAACCAGATCAGTTCATAAAGGCGGCAGCTAGCACACGCTGTCATTTGGCCAGCCTTTCACCTCCCAGTCACCGTTCGTTCACCGTGATTTCGCTTGGCGGTCAACTCCGCAGCCGACACTGTGGAAATGGCCACGAAACTGCGGCTTGGGCCGGGCTCGTCGCCGGAGGCAAGGGGGCGCGACTCGCCTCTGGGCCCTCCATGGGCCGGCCCGGCGAGGGTGGCCCACCCCAAAGTGGAGGCGTCCGTGCAGGTCGCTCATCCCCTCGGGATGAGCGCCGTACCCGCCGACCTGGAGGGCGCGGGCTTCGAGGTCGTGGTGGCAAGGGACGCCAGCGCGCCCTCGCGGCCGCGGTCGGAAAACAAGCCGACGTAGGGGTGGTGGACGGGCGCTTCGAAGACGACGGCTTGTCGTTTTGCCAAAGGCTGTGGGCCGAGGTCCCCGGTTTCCCCGTGCTCTTGACCGGCCCCAACGACGAGGATCAGGTGACCCGGGCCCTCGCCGGCGGCGCCGACGATTACATCGTGCTCCCGCCCCGTCCGGGGAACTGGTGGCGCGGGTGCGTGCGGTCTTGCGGCGCGCACCGCCGAGACCGCCTCCGCCCGGCCCGGGCCAGCGAGTGCTCCAGGTCGGTGACGTACGCCTGGACCCGGCGAGGCTCGAGGTGTGGCTCCGCTCGGAACGCGTCCACCTTCTCTTACGTGATTTCGAACTGCTCCGGCTCCTCATGGAGAACTCTGGCATCGTGCTCCCACGGTCGAGCCTGGTCAACAAGCTCTGGGGTCCCTATGCCCCGCTCGACAGCACGAGCCTCGAGGTCCACGTACGGCGCCTCCGTGCCAAGCTCGAAGACGACCCCGGGGACCTCGAGCGCATCACGACGGTGCGGGGCGTCGGCTACCGCTACCACGGAAAGGGCTGACGAGAGCGAAGCAGTGCCAGATCTCGCCCGACGACGGCCCTGTTGTAGGGGCCCGTTTATTTCGAGTTGAACTCGGCCGCGTAGGCTCTCGTTGTCGTGAGCCTGGCGAGCCGTTCCCTGGCCGGTAAGCTCTCGGTCTCCCACCTGGCGGCGCAACTGAGCCGCGAGCGCCCGGCCGGCGAGAGCGACAGGACGGCCTCGGCGACGAGGGCGAGGAACCGCGACGAACACGGCCTCCGGCGGTCGCCGAGGCCGTCAGGTTGCTCCCACGGGAAAGCGGCGCCCGGTTCTCCGCCTCCGGCGGGCAAGGGTACGCGCGCACTTTATTAGCTCGGACCTGTGAGGGGGCGTCCCATGAGCACCGAGTCCCAAAGGTCCCCGTTACGGCGCCGGTAATGGCGTACCTTGCGCCCTTCCTCTACGAAGCCTGCACTCCGGTAAAGCCGGATGGCGGCTTCGTTGTGGGGCCATACTTCGAGGGCCATCTTGTGCGCCCCGGCGTCCGCCGCCCACTGTATGGCCGACTCGAGCAGCAATCTGCCTATGCCTCTGCCGCGCCAGGCCTCGACGACGAGCATCCCGATGTCGGCAACGCCGTAGGGCGCTATCGAAACCCAGATGTGGCCGACCATGCTTGACCCGTCTGCGCCGCCCGGAATGCAAGCCACCAGGACGGTCGCGTAGTCGTCCGCCAGTGCCGAAGCGAGGCGCTCGCGCCGTGCGTCCCGGTCGAACGGGACCTCGGCCCCGATCCAGCGGCCTTCTGAGGCGACCTGCCATGTCTGTTCCACGATGATGTCGAGGTCGCTTTCGCTGGCCTGGCGGACCTCTGCTCCGCCAGGCCGTGCCGGGGTGGTCTCCATGCGAGCAGTCTTGCCCCGCTCCACACGAGGTGCCCCGTAATTCCCCCGCGCGCGCCCCAGACCAGTCCGGCGCCGGGCCCGAGCCGTCGCTCGGGGTGGCCGGCGGGCGGGGTGGCGAACGCAAGAGCACCCCTCAAGGCGGGACGATCTGTGTGTGCGCGCCGGAACCCGCGCGCTTCGTCATGCCGGCCCGATCGTTGCCACAGGGCACCAGGCCTCACGGCGGTGGGATGCCCGCGCAGTTATGCTCCGGGGACCGCCTGGAGGCCGCGCTCGGTGGGCCAGATGAACAAGCCATCCGCCTTCACGCCCACGTTGGCCGGTTGTGTTCTGGGCAAGCCCGGTAGCGTCTTGCCGTCCCACGAGCAGGTGCCGAAGACGGGCATGGCCGCGCGCGGGGAGGGGTTGCTCAGGCCTTGAGCCTCGGTGAGCTGGTAGCTGAGCACGTGTTGGCACCAGAAGCGCTGCTGCACACCGGCAGGATCCGTCGCGCCGTTCACGGTGTCGAGGACAAGCCACTGGCCATTACGACCCTCGACGACCATGTGGGTGCTGTCGAGGAAGGCCACGTCGTTACCGCCCATCAGCCCGCTGACATTGTAGACGCGAAAAGCCCACGTAGTGTGGCCGGTGCTCACGTCGAGGCCCTTCAGGGTGAGTGCCAAGCCTGCAAAAGCGGACGTCCCCTTTGGGGTCTCCGTGGCAACGCCTGAAAGGTCGCAGACGACGTCGGATGCGAGGAACTGCAACGGCCCGCCGCAAAGATAATCGCCCGCCACCTCCCAGTTGACCCGCCCGGTAGCCTCCGCGATGCCGAGGGTCTTGAAATTGCCAAGAGGCATTCGTGTGCCCGTAGGCGCATACCCGACGGACCCGATGTTCAAGCCTTCCTTGGCGACGAAGTCCCAGCTGTAGTTCGGGTCGTACTTACCTCCCCCGAAGAGCACGGCCACGCTCCGGCGCCACAGGACCATGCCGTTGGTCGACACCTCTGCCAACGTGGGCCTACCGCCGCTGATCTCCCACAACCCGCCTTGGGGCGGGGACCCTTGCTGAGCCACCGCCATGTTGCGCTCTGGGCCGGTGATCGTGCGCACCAGATGGCCGGTCGCCCCGTTGACCATCAAGAGCGATGTGGTGGAGGGCCCGGTCGCGATGGCCACACAGAAGTCCGTGCCGGTGCCGCAGACGACTGGTGCGTCCGTCACGAGCATTGGGTTTCGAAACCCCCAGTTCAGCATCCCCGTTGAAATGTTGACTCCCTGTATGAACACGTACGGGTCGGTCGCCTTGCCAGCTGGGGCCAGGTTCAGCACCGTCCCGTCGACGGCGATAGGCGAGTACGAGACGCCGGCCGTCATGGCCGAAGGCGAACTGGCCGCGCTCCATAGCCGATGGCCCGTTGCGGGCGAGATTGCCGTGAGCTGCATGGCATGGGAGGTTGTCACGTCCAGCACGAGCACGGCACCGCTGGATAGCGTCGGCCCGCCGACGACGTCGAGCGGCGAGAGCGACCACCCCGAGGTGCTCGCCGATGCGACGACCGACGAAATGGCAGTGGCGGCGCCAAGCCAGGTCCCGGCCAGCGTGGCCAGCGCCAAGGTGACCCCAAGTCCTCTACGAAGCGGTCGCCTCTTCCAATGCGCGGCTTGCCGAGGACTGCACGCGACACCGGCCGGTGCTGCCACAGACGATCTCTCGCTGGCACAAAGCCCAACGGAGCGAGCCATTAGTGTCCTCCTTCGTCGCGGTGGGCGGCGCCCGGGTCGTGCCACGTTCACCTGCAATAGGGACTCGGAGGGTGCGAGAAAGAACTTTACTGACTGAGCGCACAGACGGGCCTTGTAGCTCGCCTGCTGCGCGGGGTTGGGCCCCGATCGCCCTGTCGCGTGCCGACGGGCAGGCCTGCACGGCTCGGAGGAACCGGTTGCTCGGCCTCGGCCAGGGACCGGGTGTTGCCGGCGCCACCGCCTCCACGCTCGGGTACCTGGGGCTCGACGGCGCCGGTCCCCGGGTCGTCAGGCCGCGGCTCCAGCGTCAGGCTGACGAACTGACCGTGCGTTGGGCAACCGAGTACCGGCGGCCAGGGCTCGGGAAGGCTCGATGACGTTGAACCAGTAGCACGCGTCCCGATCGTCGAACACCCGGGGCAGAGCCTCGCGGTAGCGGCACAGTTGGCTCTCCGGCGTTGCGTAGCTCGGCCCGAGAGAGCAGTATGCGCAGGCGTGACCAGTAGCGCGTCCAGGTCCCGAGAGGTCAACCGGGTCACCACGGAC
>JAJYMB010000145.1 GCA_021787365.1 Actinomycetes bacterium
GTGTGCACCATCCAGTTGGACAACCAGGGCCAGGGCCAGTGCACCTCCTCCAGGTGGAACGGGGGCGGGGCAGTCACGGCCACCTACCTGCGGGCTGGCACGCAAAAAGCCTTGTCGGCCAGCGTGAAGACGGCCTCGGTCCCCGCCAGCTTCTGGTTGGCCACCGCTAATGGCTCGGTGCTCCGCTTCGGCGGTGCCCCCGACTACGGTTCGCTGGCCAGGCACCGTGTCCAGGTACGGAACATCTTCGGCCTGGCCGGCGCCCCTGACGGGCGCGGCTACTGGATGGTCGGCCGGGACGGGGGCGTGTTCGCCTTCGGCAGCGCCCACTTCTACGGCTCGCTCGGGGCCAAGCACCTGAACGGGCAGGTCGTGGGCCTGGCACCCGCCCCTGACGGACGCGGCTACTGGCTCGTTGGCCGGGACGGGGGCGTGTTCGCCTTCGGCAGCGCCCACTTCTACGGCTCGCTCGGAGCCAAGCACCTGAGCACCCAGATCGTCGGCCTGACGGCAGCACCCGACGGCCACGGCTACTGGCTCGTCGGGGCCAACGGAGCGGTGTCGGCCTTCGGCTCGGCCCGCGCCTTCGGCTCCCTCGCCGGCAAGGCGCTCGCCTCGCCCATAGTGGGCATGGCAGCCACTTCCGACGGCCACGGCTACTGGCTCGTGAGCTCGACCGGGGCGGTGTCGGCCTTCGGCTCGGCCCGTGCCTTCGACTCCCTCGCCGGCAAGGCCCTCGCCTCGCCCGTAGTGGGCATGGCACCGACACCCGACGACCACGGCTACTGGCTGGTGAGCCGGAGCGGCAGCGTGACCGGCTTCGGCAACGCCACGAGCTTCGAGGTCCCCAAAGGCCTCACGCCGGGCGCCGGCGTGGTGGGGATCGCGGTCTGGTGAGCCGCACGAAATTGGCCTGCTCGGAGCGCCCGGCCAGCGAATGCCGAGGGGCTCATCGTCCAGGCCAATAGCTAAACGCAGAGGTCGGCTGGTGGACCGCCAGCTGGCCTCTGCCAAGTTAACCAGTTAGCGACCGGGGCGCCGGTTACAGGGCGCCCCGGGTGCACGAGAGGAGAAAGCAATGAAGTTGTGGCGCCTTTCCCGTTCTCTGTCCCTGGCTGCAGTGTTGAGCGTTCCAGTGCTCCTGCAGGGGTCGGCCCCGATTATCGAGGGCCAAGCGGTGGCTCAGCAGTTGGACGCTGGCGGCCGCGTCCCCAGTTCCTTGGTGCTGAGCCCGAGTTCCCAGTACGTGTCGGTGGGCACGTCCGAGGTGGTCACTGCGCTGGTAACTGACGGGAGTGTGCCGTTGGCGGGCGTTCCCGTGGACTTTTTCGTCGTCGACGAGAATGCCGAAGGAGGGGGCGAGCAAGTGACCGGGTGCGGCGTCTCCAGCTCGGCGAACCCACCGAGCACCGGGGCAGTCCCGTGTACGGTCGACCCTTCCGACCCAGTGACTGATGCCCACGGTCTGGTCTCGTTCGCCTTTGGCTGGAAGTCTCCTACTGGCAAGCGGCCCCTCGAGGGCTCGCTCGCGCAAAAGGTCACGGCCACCGCCCAAGGCGACCCAGGCATTATTTCCGCGTCGACCAACGTTACTTGGGTGAACAGCGTAACCTCACTGGTCCTGTCAGCTCCGCAGGTGACTGCGCGCTATGGGGCTCCGGCGACGCTCGACGCCGCGTTGGTCCACACCTCGGAGGAGGGCGAGACCTCGGCGGTGCCCTACCCCGGGGCGACGGTCAACTGGAGCGTTTACCAAGGCGTGCCCTGCACGCCGGGTTCATCGACCCCGCCCTCCGGCCAGGCCGTTCTTAGGGGCACGGCGCTGACCGACGCCACAGGCACTGCGACTATTACATACGAGTACGGGCCGGCGCCGTTCCCTTCGAGCGACACGGCGCAGTGCCTCTTCGCTTTTTACGACAGTGAAGGCGACGGCGTACTCAGCAGTTCCGACCCTGCGACCACAGGGACGGTGACGTGGTCCGCGAGTGCCTCCCAACCCGGTCAAATGTCCTTGGCACCTTCTGTCTCCTCGCTAGTCGTTGGCTCGGGAGAGAGCCGGAGCTTGGCCGGAGAGCTGAGGGACCAGTACGGCAGCGGCGTAGCAGGCAGCAACGTATCTTGGCAGGTTACACCCGAAGGTGCGGGTGGGCCGACCGAGTCGGGGAGCGTGACGAGCGGGGCTGACGGCAGCTTCAACATAACGGTGCCCGTGCTCAGTTCTTCCGGTAAAGAAGTCGTCTCTGCCACGATGGGATCTCTCAGCGCTTCCGCCACGGTGTACTCGGTGACCCCTGCCAAATCGGGGTCGTACCGGTCGGCGTCGGTACTGCTCGCATATGCCGGTACCGAAACCTCAGGTGCCGTCGATGTCGCCATCGGTGGCAGGTACCTGCGCTTTGCCTACGACGGCAACGACGTCTTCAAGGTCGGTCAGACGGTCGCAAAGCTCGAGCGCTTCGCCGAGCAGTTGAAGGCGGGTACGGCCATCAGTGCGGACCCCTACCGAGCTGACCCTACCCAAGTCAGCACCTTCAGCGTTGCTAGCACAGAGGGCGAGAGCGGTGGGGGCCACGGGAGTGGCAGTGGCGGAACCGGTACGGCGACCCTAGCCGGGGTGCCGACGAACCTCGGAGCGACGGGAGCTGACGGGCAGGTGAACCTCAGTTGGTCGGCCCCCACCTCTATGGGGACGGGCACCCCATACGGCTACAACGTGTTCATGGGGACAGCGCCGGGGGGCGAAGACTTGTCGGTATCGGTCACCGTGGTTGCCGGCACCAGTTACACGGTGACCGGGTTGACAAACGGTACGAAGTATTACTTCGTCGTCCAGACGGTGACCTCCGCCGGTGTTTCGGCGTTTTCTAGCGAAGCGAACGCCACCCCGGTGGCCCAGTCGCCGACATCGCCGACATCGCCGACATCGCCGACATCGCCGACATCACCCGTCGTCCCGCCCAAGGGGCCAGTCACCGCACCCGTGTCCCCCGGTGTGATCCCGGCCACATCAGGCCAGGGCGCGTCACCTAGTGGTTCGGCTACAGGCGCCGGCGCGGCCGCAGGGGCCGAGACCAAAGGCGCTTCGTCGGCCAACCTGACCTTGACGGCCTCTCCTGCCAAGAGCGGCGGGATGACCGCAGTCAGCTACAAGGTCAAGGTTCTGGGCGCCCGGGGCGGCACGGTCCTCGTAAAAGCCGGTTCCCGCCTCGTGTGCACCATCCAGTTGGACGACCAGGGCCAGGGCCAGTGCACCTCCTCCAGGTGGAACGGGGGCGGGGCGGTCACGGCTACCTACCTGCGTGGTGGCACGCAAAGAGCCTTGTCCGTTAGCGTGAAGGCTGCTGCGGTCCCCGCCAGCTACTGGTTGGCCACCTCCAACGGCTCGGTGCTCCGCTTCGGCGCTGCCCCCAGCTTCGGCTCGCTGCCCGGCATGCACGTCCGGGTGGCCAACATCCTCGCGCTCGTGGTCGCCCCTGACGGACGCGGCTACTGGATGGTCGGCCGGGACGGCGGCGTGTTCGGCTTCGGCAGCGCCCACTTCTTCGGCTCGCTTGGGGCCAGGCACCTGAACACCCAGATCATCGGCCTGACGGCCGCCCCTGACGGACGCGGCTACTGGCTCATTGGCCGGGACGGTGGCGTGTTCGCCTTCGGCAGCGCCCACTTCTATGGATCGCTCGGGGGCAAGACCCTCGCCTCGCCCATAGTGGGCATGGCAGCCACCTCCGACGGCCAGGGCTACTGGCTCGTAGGGTCCAACGGCGCGGTGTCGGCCTTCGGTTCGGCCCGCACCTGCGGCTCCCTCGCCGGCAAGGCCCTCGCCTCGCCCATCGTGGCTATGGCACCGACACCCGACGACCACGGCTACTGGCTGGTGAGCCGGGACGGCAGCGTGACCGGCTTCGGCAACGCCACGAGCCTCCGGACCTCCGAGGCCCTCACGCCGGGAACGGGCGTGGTGGGTATCGCGGTCTGGTGAGCCGCTAGGAAGTCGGCCTGAGGGGAGCTTCCGGCCAGCCAAAGCCGCGGGGTTCACCGCCCAGGCTGATGGAAGAACGCAGAGGCCCGCCGGTGGACTGCCAGCTGGCCTCTGCCAAGCTTAACCAGTTAGCGACCGGGGCGCCGTTGATACCGGCACCCCGGTGGCGCGCAGAAGGGACGTGCATGGGTTCTCGCCCCGGCGGCAAGGCGTTCCACGAGGCCGGTTGGCTCTAGAACCGGTTGTCGGGCCTTCAGTGACCCCGAGCGGGGACCGCGGATATTCTTGGGAGCCTGTAGTGCAAGGGCCCCGCCGGCGAGGACGAGAAGAGTTCGGTCAAGGAAGTGACGCCGTCGACGATGGTGAAGGCCGCCCCCATGGAGGGGTGTGGCCCGTAGTGGCCGAGGATGTTGAGGCGATGGCCCCAGCAACCAGTCATGTTTTCACTGCAGCACTCGAGGTTTGGCGAGCCTGGCCCGTCGTTGTACATCCAGTCGAAGGTGGCGAGAAGCGCGGATGCCTCCCCGCTGGCCCAGTTGGAGCCCCAAGAGGCGGTGGAAGGCACGATGGGACGAGTCCTGGAAAGGGCGGCTTGGCGGGCGAGCTTGTCCAACTTCATTGACAAGCCGGTAAAGCCCGGCAGGCCGCGGTCCACCCGCTCTAGGTGGGCGAGCACCAAGAGCTGTTGAGGCACCTTGAGCCGGGAGTAATTGGCGGGCAGGTTGAGGCGTTTCGTGCCCTCGGCGCGACGGGCACCGTTGATGGCCCGTAGGACTGCCTTCTGGCAAGCAGTAGAGGAGCCGTCGGTACAGGCGCGTTGCACAGCTTGCGTACGGCCCATGTTGTCGGTGGGTACGGTGAGCGGTGAGGTCCCGGTCAGTTGGGGCGCTGTTAGGCTCAGTGGGAGCGCGGTTGCAATCGCCAGGACCGGTGCAACCATAACCGACGTAGGCCGCAGAAATGCCAAGAAAGTTGCGCCTCCTTTGTCCATCCTAGTGGCGGTGCGCCGCGACCGTGACAGGCACAGTGGCTCGTCCATTAGGGCTCAAGGGTCCTACGCGAGGTGCTTGAAAACTGTGGCGAGTGTTGGGTAAGTCGTCCCGGTTGTGCCCGCTCGGGAGCACCAAGGGGGCGGATGACCTAGGTCCTCCCACCTGGTGACCATGGGCCCTATCCCAAGGCGCCCCGCTGCCCGAGGCTGGTGTTACTTGCGTTAAGGACAATGCGCTCGCCAATCCGGAGGTTGCAGATGGTACTTAACTGGGGCACGCGGTTTGCGGCGGTGCTTTCGGCCTCCCTGCTCGGGGTGACTTTCGGTTCAACCGCGTTTGCCGCGGGGGGCTTGTCTACCCCGGCGGCCACCGTGATAGTCGAGAACCCGGGCACCTACAGCGGTGCGAGTGACCTTCGGATCGGCCTGACCGCCTCCAGCGAGCAGAGTGCGGTGCCAAACCCCTCCTGCCGGGCAGAGGACCACACGCTGCGGTGCTCGGGCTCGTTGATGTTGATCGTTCCTGAGCGGGGCGGTATGACCGTGACGTCGTTCCAAGTCCACCGGGTTGCGGTCGGCAACACGAGTTGCGGTGGAGACGAGGGGGACAGCTGCGATGATTCGGAGGCGCAGCCCGCCGCCACCGAGCCGGTCAGCTCGCAGGCGGTCCGGGCCCAGGTAAACGGGCGCGGCGTACTGAGCGTGCCCGGTGACACGGGTTTTGCCGCCGGCACCGCGGTGCAGGTGAAGATGGCGCTCATCGACAACGGCTCGGCCCAGTACGAGGACGTGGCAGACGTACAGGTCAACCTGTTCGTCGAGGGGTCGAAAAAGCCGCTCATCTACGAGTCGGGGCCCCAGCTTGTCGAACAGGTGGACGTGTTCGTGACGACGGGCCTTCCTTTAGTGCCGACAACCACGGAAACGCCGACTACCACTTCCACGCCCACGAGCACCCCGGGAACGTCGACCACGACCATTTCTGTGCCCACGCCACGCTTGTTGCCCCATGGCATCGACACCGTAACGCCGGCCACGACCACTACGGTCCCCTTACCCGCTTTCCCGGGTGCGGCGGAAAGCTACCCAAACGGGGCGATAGTGCGGTTCTCTGGCTCCTACTACGTCCTCGCCGGCGGAAGGGCCTTCCCGGTGCCCTCGGCTCAACTGAAGACATTTAGCGGGGCCCAAGTCGTCCCCGTGGACGCTCCGGCCGGTGCGGAGCCCCCGACCGACGCCCCGCTCCGGCCGGGCACGCTTTTGGTGAGCCGCGGGTCGAGCCATGACCGTGCCGTGTACGTGGTGGGCACCGATGGCAGGCTCTACGGCTTTGCCTCCCCCGCCCAGTTCCAGAACCTTGGCTTCGACCGGGCCCTGGTAGTCAGGGTGCCCAGCCTCGCTGGCTTGGCGGTCTCCTCTACGAGCGCGGCTGGCGCCCACGTTGACGCCCTCTCCACCAGGTCGGACGGTGCCATCGTGGTTTCTCGCGGCACCTACTTTGTCTTCGGCGGCGGGAGGGCCTTCTCCGTGCCCGATGCCGCCGCACTCGCGGCGTTGCAAAAGGCCGATGTCGCTCAGCCGCTCACCGGGACCGTGGGCCCGGCCGTCGCCCCGCTGGCCGACGGCGTCGTCCTCAGTGTGCGCAACGTGGGCGTCTGCGTCACCTACCACGGGAGGCTGTTCCCCTACAGGTCCATGACGCAACTGCTAACCGAGGGCTACGGCGGCACGGCCGCGGTCTCGGTGCCAGGCCTGGGTGGCCTCAGGTTGGTGCAGCAGTACTCGGGATGGTGAGAGCGGCCGGAAAGGGCCCTCCAGGTGCTACGGGCGGCTCCCCTTTGCTCCTCGGCCTTGGTCGCGGCGACCGAGACGAGAGCGCCCCCCGTCAGGGTGTGCGAAAGGCACCACCCACCTAGAGCCGACTGCACCAGTCGGGAGGCCAGAGTGTGTGGCCGTGAGACGAACCGTGTACGAGGCCGATGCCCGCTCAGGGTGCAGGTTGGGGCGGCCACGGCATGAACCGGGCTGACTGGCCACCCGGGTCGCTCCCCCCGCTGTCCAAGCGGAAGGGCGGGTACTCGTCACGCATGAGCGCAGCATAGGTAAGCACCCGGTAGCACCAGCGGTTGAGCCCCATAACAAGGTCGAACAGCTGGCGTGGGTACCGGCCCGTCGCCGCCAGGGTGAACGCGCTGATGATCACCAGCAGGGCTATGAGGCCACCGCCGCCACCCCAGCGCCACGGGGAATCGGACGTGCCGACGGTCCAGCCACCGGCGAATATGGCTACGACCAGGTACTGGGGTATGGCGAGAAGCCACCACTTTATGAGAACCAGGCCACGCGAGAGCCTTTCGGGGTACTCGACGCTGAAGTCGGCCGGGTAGTTTGGGTCAGGGTCGAGGCTGAAGGGCGGGTAGCGGTCGGTCCCGAAGGCGCTTATGCCGTAAAAAGACACCCTCCAGCTCCAGCGGATAACGCCGACGTTGAAGTCGAATATGGAGCGCGGGTATCGGCCGGTAAAAAGCACTGCGAAGCCGGCAACGATGGTGAGTACAGAGAAGGCCAGCCAAAGGAAGAACAGCACGAAGAAGTGGGGGATCAGCAGCAACCACTTCACGAGCCAGAGCCATCGGCCGACGGACTGGTCGAGTTGCCCGTCGAGGTGTGCTGGGTAAGAGATGGGAGTCATGCTGGCCTCCTAGGTGAAAGTGTTGAGGAAAGGGCCGGCCCGTCGTGCTCCTCGAAGGTGCCTTCGGCCCGCTGCTTGATCCCTGGGGGCATCCTGCGGGTCATGGCGAAGGTCACGGGCCACATCGCTTCGGAAGTGAGGCGGGTGCCGGGGCGCCGCGCCGTGCGGGTGCGGGAGAGCAAACGGCAGTGCAGCTGGTCGAGGGGGAGCACGTGCGCCCGGCGTCAGCGGCTGCCTAGTAGGAGACAGCGAAGCCGGCGACCCTCCCGAGGGGCTGGACGCCCCCTTGGTCCGCAAAGTAGCGGGCGTTGCCGAAATTGAAGACGTGGCCCTTGGTCGTGGCCATCCAGTAGCCACCGCCGCCCGGTGTGGGCACGAACGCGATCACCGGGGCGGGCGCTACGCCGGCGAGGGAGCCGTGGAACGCCGCGTCCCCGTAGCAGAAGAGCTTACCGGTGGCGTTCACGACCCAGTAACCCTGGCCCGACCAAGTCGGTGCAAATTCTGTCACCGAGGTCACCTTCCAGGCCGGGGAACCATGGAAGCGGGCATTGCCGAAGCTGAAAATGTTGCCTCGGATGCTTACCAGCCAGTAGCCGCGGCCGTCGGGGGTGAGCCCGATCCCGGCGAGCGGAGGGGTGCCGAGCCTGGCGGCGGTGGATCCGCGGAAGCGGGCGTCCCCGAAGGCAAAGACGTTACCAGCCCTGGTGAGGAGGTAGTAACCCTTTCCCGAAGGCGTCACGGCAAGGGCCACGGTCTGGGTGCGCAGGTGGCGGCCGGCGATGGAGCCGTACCATGTCGCATCCCCGTAGCTGAAGACGCCCCCAAATGAGCTCACGAGATAGTAACCGTGGCCGCTCGGGGTCGTCACCATTTGCACGATGCTGGAGGGGTTCTGGGGCTTTTTCGATGAGATGACCGGTGCTGCCCCTTTCGGCAGCACTCGTCCGTCGGACATGGCATACCAGAAGCCGGCACCGAAACCCCCGTTGCTCGGGACGTTGGCCCCGCTCAACACCAATTGGAGCGTCTGGGTGGCCGTTCCCGCTGCATTGGTGGCGGTGAGCGTCACCTGGTAGGTGCCGCTGGTCCCAGCGGGCGGCGTGCCCGAGATGGTGGCCGTGCCGACGTTGTTGGCCTGGAAGGTCATTCCCGGCGGCAGGGCACCGTACTCGCTCAGCACCGGGGTAGGTGAGCCGGTGGCGGTGACGGTGAAGCTGTTGTAGCGCCCGGAGGCCACCGAGAAACTGGACGCGCTGGTTATGGCAGGTGCTACGCCAAGCGCGAACAGCTCGCTTTCCACTGTCACTCCTGAAGTCGTCTGCCCGCCCGCGACGAGCACGTTGCCGTTGGCTAGGAGGGCGGCCACGCCGAAGGCCCGGGGGAGGAGCATGTAAGGAGCGGCGCTCCAGCGGCCGGTCGAGGTGTCGAAGGTAGCTGCCATGGGAGTCGGGCTGCCAGTGTTGGTGAGACCGCCTGCAAAGAGGACCTTCCCACCGGGGACGAATGTCGCCGTCGCGCCGTAGGAGGCGACGGGCATGAGGTCGGGTACCGACCAGCTCCTAGTCACGGGGTCGAACAGTTGCGAGGTGTTGGTGGCCTGGCCGGCCGGCGAGATCTTCCCGCCCGCGACGAGGAAGCCGCCGCTCGCTAGCCGTGCTCCGGCCGCAGATGCCACGCCAATCGGCATGGGAGAGATGGTGGTCCAGGCACCGCTCGAGGGCTGGTAAATTTCGGCCGAGGCGGTGATACTGCCCTGCATGGCGGTTTCGCCCCCGGCTACGAGGACGGTGCCGTCGGGCAAGGCTGACATCTGGAAGTTGGCGACCCCGAGTGGCAAGGAGCCGGTCTGTGCCCAAGCGCCGGTGGCCGGGTCGTAAAGTTGCACCACGCTCGTTGCGGGCATGGTGAAGCTGGTGCTCGTGAGCCCTCCGGCGTAGAGTACCTTGCCGGACGCGAGCGGTGCTGCTCCTCCCGCGTACGAGGCGGTGAGGAGGGGTGACCTGGTGAGCGACCAAGCCCCGGTAGCCGGGTTATAGGTTTCGGATATGCTCGTCGGGACGAGTGACCCGACGGCGCCCGTCAAACCGCCGGCCATTAGGACGGTGCCGTCCGCCAGCAATGTCGCGGTTGCCTGTGTGACGGGCAGGGGGAGTGATCCCGTTGGCGACCATGTACCCGTGGTCGGGTTGTAGACCTCGGCGGAGGCTATGGGTGCGCCGTTGGCGTCCTGGCCGCCCGCGACGAGGACCCTGCCATCTCGTAGGACGGTGCTCGTCGCGTGGGCCCGGGCAACGAAGAGCGACCCCGTCGCGTGGAAGGCGCCGGTTTGCGCTCCAGCTGAAGGCACGAGCTGGGTCAGGGTACCGGTCGCCGAGAGGATGAGCGCCAGACCGCCAGCCGCGAGCCGCCGGCCGAGTGCAGTTTTGCGCGTTGTAGTTGTCAGAAGCTGTGTCTGTGTCATGTTCCGCTCCTTGGTACGTCGAACGCAAAGGCGCTGTTTCGCACCAGGCTCATGCTCGATGCGACAGGAAGTGCCATATATCTGAAGGCGAAGTTCAACAGGCGCCAGTCGCGTCCGCTCACCCGGAAGGTAGGAAATGTCTAGCGGTGTAGACCGCACTGTCAAATTGCCGGGTACGCAGGGCCAGGGCGCAGACCGCCCGTTTCTTGCAATTTGCAATGCTATCACAACGAAGGGTGTGAAAGGTGGATATCAAATGCAGGACTTAGCGGTGGATAGTGATTTACACTTGGCTCGTCGCCGGATCGTCCGGCGAGAGGAGGTGGACGATGACAGTAGACACCCGCTTGGAAGCCCTGGAAGCCGCCGGCCTGCTCCACCAGCGGCCCGAGGAGGTGACGGCACCGCTTTTCTGCTCGGGGAACCGGTTCTTCCTAGGGGCAGACAAGGCCCAGGTAAAGTACGAAATGTTACGCGCTCATTTGGTGGAGGGGATGAGCGTCACCGAGGCGGCCGCCACCCACGGTTACTCGAGGCCGAGCTTTTACCTTTCCCAGCAGGCTTTTGGCCTCCGGGGCATGGCTGGGCTGCTCGACGAGGCCCCCGGGCGGCGCGGCCCGGTGAAGCTCACCGAGGAGGTCCTCTCCTACCTGCTCGCTGCGCCGCCCGGGCTGTCGGGGGCGCGTCTAGCCGACGAGGTGGAAGAGCGCTTCGGGATCTCCTTGCACCGGCGCACCGTCGAGCGTGCGAGGCAACGCCGGTGAGGGCGTTCTGGCCGGTGGGCGAAGCGGCCCAGGCCGACTACGAGGCCTTGCGTGAGGCAGCCCTGGCCGGCGCCGTGCCCTGCGGCGTGGCGGCCCGGCGCTTCTGGAGGGCGGGCCTCGCCGGGCTTGTCGTGCGCCCAGCCGCCCAGCCGGTCTTCGTGGCCGAGGTGTTGGCCACCGCCCGGCCCCCTTGGACGCCCTATGGCGACCCCCGCGCCCAGGCGCTGGCCGATGGCTACGAGCTGCTGCTGTCATGTCCCGCCCGAGCAGTGGCCTCGGTCGGGGCGGGGGCACGGTGACCCGCGCCGAGGCACCGTCGCGCGACGACGGCGCGACGACAGCCGGTCATGTCGGGGGGCCGGGCCACGGGGCCGCCTCGGCAAGAACAGGGGCGGGCACCCAGCCGGTGCCAGCGCTGGCCCCGTCGCGCGACGATGGCGCGACGGTAACCTGCCCGGTCTGCCGGCGCCCGTTCTCGCCGTCTGGCCGGGCCCTCTACTGCAGCGACTACTGCCGGAAAAAGGCCTGGCAGCGCCGCCACCAAGAGCCGTCTGCCCCGGTCGTGGTCCCCCCTGCCGGGCTGCCCCGGCGGCAGGTGACCGTGTATGCCTGCGAGTCTTGTGGCACCAGGGCGCTCGGCGAGCAACGCTGCGAGGGGTGCGGCCTGTTCATGGCCAAGGTCGGCATCGGCGGCTTGTGCCCCGCGTGCTCGGAGCCGGTGGCGGTGGAGGAACTGGTCGAGGGAGCGGCCTTCGGTGCTGCTGCTGCTCCCGGGCGAGGGGGGCGAGGGTGAAGGTAGCCCTCTACGCCCGGGTCTCGAGCGACGTCCAGGCCCAGAAAGGCACGATCGCCTCCCAGCTCGAAGCGCTGAAAGCCCGCATGGCCGAGCTCGGCCACGAGGTGGCCGGCGTCTACCGAGACGACGGCTACTCCGGGGCGAGGCTCGAACGCCCCGGGCTCGACGCGCTGCGCGACGCCGCCATGGCCGGTGCCTTCGAGGCGGTCTGGTGCCTCTCGCCCGACCGCCTCGCCCGTAACTTCGCTTACCAGGTGCTCGTGACCGACGAGCTGGCACGCTTTGGCGTCGAGGTGTGCTACGTCGACTCCCCGCCTCTCGACGACCCCCAAGCCCGGCTGCTCGTCCAGGTGCAGGGCCTCTTCGCGGAGTACGAAAAGGCGAAGCTGTCCGAACGCGCCCGTCGTGGCAAGATCTTCCGGGTGCGAGCCGGTGAGGCCGTTTTCCCGCGGGTCGCCTACGGTTACAGGCGCGTCCCGCGCTCGGCCGGCAGCCCTGCCCGCTTGGAGGTCTACGAGCCCGAAGCGGCGGTGGTCCGGCGGATCTTCGACGAGTACACCTCCGGGGCCTCCATGCGCCAAGTGGTCCGCCACCTGTACGAAGACGGCATCGGCTCCCCGGACGGCAAGGACCTCTGGCCCGTGGCGACCATCGGGCACCTGTTGCGCAACAGGGCCTACGCGGGCACGGCCACGTGGTACCGCTACGACTACGTCCCCACCCCCGGGCTGAAGAAGCCCCGCAAGGTCCGCCGCCCACCCGAGGCCTGGGTCGAGGTGCCCGTGCCCGCCATCGTGAGCGCCGAGGTCTTCGCCGCTGCCCAAGCGGTCACCCACGACAACTCCCGGTTCTCGGCCCGCAACACCACACCGGGGACGTTCCTGCTGCGAGGGCTCGTCGTATGCGGGCCCTGCGGCCGCCACCTCTTTTGCGACCAGAAGAACCCTCGCAAAAGCAACGGCACGAAGACCCGCTATTACGGCTGCCCCAACCACGACCCGATCAAGGCCGGCGGGCCCGAACGTCGCTGCCAGGAGCGGCTCGTGCGCGCCGACGAGCTCGACGCGTTCGTCTTCGGGAAGTTGCAAGAGGCCCTGCTGAGCCCAGAGCTGCTCATGGCCGGCGAGGCGGCCCTCGCCGGGCGCGACGCCCCCTCCGACGACCAGCTGCTCGCCGCCCAGGTCGAGCGCATCGGCCGCCAGCTCGAGGCAACGGCCTCCGAGCGGCGGCGACTGGCCGACCTCTACCAGGCCGGGTTGGTCGCCCTCCCCGACCTCCAGCGGCGGGCGGCGGAGGTCGCTTCGCGGCGCGAGCAGCTCGAAGCCCAACAGGCCGAGCTGCAGCGGCGCCACCAGGAGCTGGCCGGGCAGAACCGTCTCCGCCGGCGTATAGCCGATTTCGCCGCACGCGTCGCGGAGGGCTTCGAGCAACTGGGCTTCGACCAGCGCCAACGCCTCGTGCGGCTCGTCGTCGAAGAGGTCCGCGTCACCGGCTGGAGGGTCGAGCTGCACCTGCGGGTACCGCTCGACGACACGCCCCCTGACGGTGGCGGCAACCCCCCTATCAAGCCGAGTTCGCCTTCACTGGGGCCAAAAAACCACTCTCGGGGTCGGCAGCGGGACCATGTGTCAAGCCATGACGGTTTGCGTCCAACGTATGTTGTCTGCCTTGCTCTCCTGTGAGCCCAGTACGGAGCCCAGTACGGAGCGGTGGGAGGATTGTCGAGTTCAGGTGGAGGCAGGGTGGAGATAAAGCTTGGGGAGCCATGCTATGCAGCCTCTACCGCGCCTCCACCTGGTCTCGACCTCGGGTGTGAAGCGTTGTTCAAGATGTAATGACTGTAGAAAGAATGACTGTAGAAAGGAGGCGAAGGTGGCCACGTTGGGAAGCCAGGCGTTGTTGAGCCGGGAGCGGCCGGCGAGGGTCGCCAAGGATAGGCCCGAAGCTGGGGCCGTAAGCCAGGCCGCTCGGGTAGTTGTCGGAGTCGATGGTTCCGCGGCAGCAGACCAGGCCCTGGTCTGGGCTGTAGAAGAGGCCCGTATGCGGGGCGCGGTGCTCGAGATCGTGCACGCGAATTTCTTCCGGCGAGAGCTCTTGCGGGCTTTCCCGGGCTTCGCCAAGGGGGAGCGTGTCATACTGGCGCGAGCTATGGCCCGGGCCAAGGCACTAGCACCGACAGTCGAGGTTGTCGGTCGGCTGTGCGAGCCTTCTCCTGCGGAAGCGTTGGCGAAGGAGAGCGAGGGCGCCAGCCTCCTGGTCGTCGGCTCCAGGGGCCTGCACGGTTTCGAGGAGCTCGCCAAGGGTTCGGTCAGCAACTACTGCGTGCACTATGCTCATTGCCCTGTTCTGGTCGTGCGAACGCCGGCCCGCCTGGAAGGCGGCCGTCGTAGCGTTGGTGTCGGCACGCGGTAGAGGGCGAGCGCCATAAGGCGTTGGGTGGACGGGTCCCGCCCGGGGTTGGGCAGTCCCGGACGGGGCTAGGCGTGCAAAAAGCTCACCGACGTGAAGTCGTCAGCGGCACGTCCACCGGTTTTCGGCGCGAAAACGCGCATATTCCTGGCCAATGTGGCTTCTGCCAGAGCCACATCGGTCAGTTTCTGGGCGCGGCCCACCCTCCAGTAGTACCCGTGCTGGGCCGGCCGGCCATTTGCCTGCCCGACCGGCAGGCGGTGAAGGCCCGCTCTTGGCACTCGTCTGCAGGGAGACTTGCTACTAGGCGGCGGACCTTGTGCCAGCCGGGCTGCGGCTGGCCCTGACCACGGGTACGGCAACGAGGAGGGTGGACGCTACAAGGAGCAAGCCACCGCCCGCGAACAGCCCGGTAGCAACCCACCCGAGATCGGGGATGATCGCGCCGGCGGTGGCCGTTACTGACACCCCGGGGCTGGCGTCGCGGTTCATGACTACCGCAAGCCAGTTTCCGCTGCGGGGTTCCCAAGTGAGGGTCTGTGTCCCGGTGCCACTGACCGAGGCGTCCCAGATGGCGGCGTCCGTGGGGAGCTTGGCCGGCGCCCCACCCGCCTGCAGGCGAGAGCCGGTGGTGCCGGTTGCCCAACTGCTGACGACTGCTCGTCCGACCCCGGCCAGGTACCTGTCTGCGGCGGCCCGGGGGGCTATGCCGATGAAGACGCTTTTGGCTGGGTCGATGGCGGTCGCCCGGATGCGTACCTTGCCCAATATGGACGAGGCGTCCAACACATCGGAGTGGACGAGGTCTATGCGGTGGCTCGTGAGGGCGTACGAGGGGGTAGCAAAGGTGTGCGTACTACTGGTTAGGTAACCGGCCGAGTCGCGTTGGGTATTGTCGGCCCAGGTGGCCACACCACCCGCCGCGAGTGCAGCGAGTGACACGAGCCCCAGGAGGGACCCGGCGACCAATGACGTGACGCGCAAGGCGGTATAACCCTGGTGGGACGGGGCTATGGGAGCAGATGGCACATGCCCACCAGGCGTGGCTGTGACTGGCACGTAAATGCACCTCCTGAGGGGGGTCCGGGTACGCGGTTCAGTCCAAGACGTGGCCATGGAGGTGCCGTCGAACTGCGGTGGAGCGGGAGTGGAGAAGGCAACGGTTCTGGCCGTCCACTTCGCCTCCACATGGCCTCGACCGTGGTTGCGCCACTCTTGTGGTCAACTTGATCCTTGGTCAAGGTGCGTATGGGAGGAGATGGGCGGTGGCAAAGATCGAGGGTGAAACCGTGATACGCCGGCCCCCTGAGGTTGTGTTCGACTTCGTGGCCGACGAGACCAACGAGCCCAAGTACAACCCGCACATGGTGGGTTCTCGGGTCTTGTCGAGCGGCCCGATCGGCAGGGGCACCAAGTTTTTGGCGTCGTTCAGGTCAGGGGGGCACATGGGCCCTGCTCTCATCGAGTACGTTGATTACCGGAAGCCAGAGCGGATCGTGTCGGTCACGCGCATGCGTTGGGCCGACGTCCGGGGGGAGCTCGGGTTTAGCCCGTCCGCCTCGGGGACGCGGCTGCAGTGGTCCTGGGACCTGCACCCCGTCGGGTTGGTGCGCCTGCTCACACCGGCGTTGACCTTGGTGGGAAGGCGCCAGGAAAAGGCCACCTGGTCCAACTTGAAGCGCCTGCTCGAAGCGGGCGAGTGCTGACTCTTCGGCGCGCAGTTGGGACTGGGCCGTGTTGCCTTCGAGACAGGAAGGAGCGAGGATGGACGAATTGTCGCACGCGGGAGAACGGGTGCCGACCGAGGACGTGGCGCGCGCGGAAGCCCGCAAGAGGATAGAGAAGCGCCGTAACCTCCTGGCCACGCTGGTGGCATACGTGGTCGTAAACGCCGCCCTGGTGGGCGTTTGGGCGGTGACAGGCCGAGGCTACTTCTGGCCCGGATGGGTGATGGCCCTGTGGGGGGTCGGGATGGTGCTTGGCTTGTTCGACTACCTGAGGCGCCCCATCACCGAGGCTGACGTTGACGCCGAAGTGCAGCGGTGGAGGTCGAGGAGGATTTTGTGAGCGCTCTGGACGGGGCAGGGGATGACCCTGGAGCGCCGGTCAGGCGTAGCCGCCGAGGGGGGCAGACACCGTAGGAGGTTGGGCCGTAGGAGGTGGGGCCGTACCCTTGGTACCGGCGCCGCCGGCGTTGTCGTGCTCTTCGGTGCAACACTGTTGTGGGGCTGGCTAGCCGGCACCAGTTGGGGGGCTTCGCTCGACAGGTCATGGGCCGAGCAGTTCGTAGCGCACCGTTCAGCTAGCGTCACTGGCGCCCTTCGGTGGCTCACTTGGCTCGGGGACGCGCGAGCGGTCCTGCCACTGGCGTGTGTGCTCGGCGCCTTTCTCCTATGGCGGCGCGAGTTCCGTCTGGCGGCGGTCCTCGTGGGGAGTACGTGGGGGGCCTTGGCGCTCAGCCTGGTCGGTAAGGAGATGGTGGTCCGCCCGCGGCCACCGGAGGCGACCAGGATCGTGGAGACGATCAGCTCAGCGCTTCCCTCCGGTCACGCGGCTGTCGCGGTAGCGCTTTTGGGGTCGCTCGCGTGGGCGGTGGGCCGGCACCGGCACTTGCTCGTGCGGGCGAGCGCGTGGGCGGGCGCCGGCGTCCTCGCCTTGGCTGTAGGTTGCTCGCGTGTATACCTCGGTGCTCATTGGCCCATCGACGTCCTGAGCGCGTGGACTCTGGGCGCGGGCTGGCTGTTTACCTGCATTATCGCGAGCGCCCCGGGGCAGGGGTCTGTGAGACATGTGCAAGCACCCGCCCGCTTGCGTCGCGTGCGTCTTGAAGTTGCGCCGCAAGTGACCTCTGGTTGTGCCGCAGGCGTGGTGACGAGCTCAACAGTCGAGAGCCGCGCTGGCGGTGATGCAGATCTCATGCAGCCGTGGCCCGAGCGAACCGAGGCGGCGGACGAGCATGGCTTTGGGGAAGGGCCGGAGGTTGTCAAAGGACGCGGCTGATTCCACTGGCAGCCCTCCTTCGGTGCCCACCGGCAACTCGCTCTGCACTCCGCGTACGTGGCGGGTGACTGGAGCGACGAGTACCCGCTGACGCGGACGGGCGGGGGCGCTTGCGGTGACCGTTGCCGGCAACCCCGTGCTATGGCCTCGGCCAACGCCCGCGTCGTCGCGAAAGCCCATGGCCGGGGGGTGGTTGGGCGGGTAGGACGCGCGGTGACTGGCGACGGGTACCGGAGAAAAGAGCGAGCGTGGCAGCCAAGATTATGGCTATGATCACGATTGCCTGCGGGTCGAATGCGGTGGCGCCCGGTATATGCGCGTTTGACTGGAAAACGAGGGCGACCACGTAGTTGAGCTCGTGGACAAGGCTGAAGACGAGCAGGGCGGCGGCCATCGGGTAGCCCCAGCGGGCGCGTCGCCACAACAGGGCGGCCGCGACGGCGTAGCAGGGGACGAGCAGAGTGAGGTCCAAGACGTAGGCAAGGTGGAGGTTGGGCTCGGGGAGGACCAGGAGGCTCTCCTTGGGGGACTGGCCCGTGAGGGTGAAGCGAAGCGAGTAGAAAACCCACGTGGCACCGAGCCCCGCCGCGAGGAGCGCCAGGACGCTGCCAATGGCGCGCGCCGGCGTGGACGGGCGGAACGACTTGTAGACGCGCCCGAGGTCGAGGCTCGCTGCACTGAAGCCGAGGGCGAACGTGGCTGCCGTGAAGGCCGCGTCGTGGAGGAGGAACACGGTGCTGAACCCCGTGCCGAATACGTAGCTCGCGTAGTTGTAAGCCGCGTACCCGAGGATCGCCAGCCGTAACAGTTGGGCCTGTACCGACTGGCGGAAGTGGGGCAGGAGCGTGATGGCGAGCACTGGCACGGCGACCGCCAAGGTGACGAGGTCGTAGCCCCGCAGCATGGCAGCGACGGACTTGGGGGCTCGGTAGACGTCGTCCACGCTGAGGCCGACGACCGAGACGGCGGTCATGAGCGCCAGAGCCGCCATGGCAAGGAGCGTGGACCAGTGGTGCGCGGGGGCCGGGCGGGCGCCGTTGCGGGACAGCCAGGCCCGTCTCGAGGCAGCACGCGGCCGGTGCGCGGCTGGCCAGCCGTGCTGGGGCGCGGAGGCAACGAGTACGCTCATCATGCACCTCTGCTTGTGGGGCTGCGGCTTGAAGCGCCTCGGCCTTCGAAGTCGAACAAGGTTAGGGAGTGGGCCGGGAACGTCCACGAGAAGTCGCCGGTATCGGCCCTCACCGTACGGGACGTCACCCGCACGGCAAGAGGGTACTGCGCAGTGTTGTAGGCCGTCGGGGTGGGGCCGTTTAGCGACGAGGACGTGAACCGCTCGGAGCGGTGCCAGGGGGTGACGACGGTCGCACGCACGGAACGGACAGGGCTCGTGTTTATAACGAGCAGGCGCAGGCGGGCCTTGTCACGGGCGGCGAGGGTGAGCAGGGCGGGCAGGCCACCGGTGCCCGGAAGGACGGGCCCGTTGCGGACGGAGGAGGAAAGCAGCCTCCCGCCGGCGAGGCGCGACATGAGGCCGACGACGTAAGCCGTGGGCTCCGCGACGAAGTGAGGGCCGGGCCCCGCCACCATGGCGCTGTCGATGGAGAGGCCGGGGTCCCACTCGTAGACGCCGTGGCGGCCCTCGTGCGTACGCAGGACGCGCACGACGCTGTCCACACTGACGCGGCGGGGGTCGTTGACGAGGAAGGGGGACGACGTAAGAAGGTACTTCTCCGCCAAAGGTACGCCGTGGAGGGCCCACTCGCGCAGCTGCGCGGCAATGAAAAGGGCCTCGTCGAGCGAGAGCAGGAACTCGGGAGCCTTCCTTGGCATGGGCCACACCAGCTGGCCGTACTCGGTTACTGCGATAGGCACGTCGCGCCCGGAGTAGCGGCGCACCGCCTGCTGGAACTTGACGAGGTGCGACCCCTCCTTGACGGGGTAGGCCATGAGCCTTTCTTCGTACCGGGTGAGGGGGAGCGCGACGTCCTCGGGCGCCGCGTACTCGTGGAGCTCGATGCAGTCGTAGTGGTGCCTTTTCCCCATGAGCTTCAGGAAGGAAACGTCGGTCTCCAAAGACTCGCAGACCCTGATGTGGGGGTTCATGCGCTTCATGGCCCGGTAGTACTCGATGAAGCCACCGTGGGGGCCGGAATCGTACGTGGCTGTGATGGCCGCGCCGCGCGGCGGGACCGCGCCATGGTGCCCGTCGCCGAAGGTGATCTTCCCGCTTAGGGGAGAAAAGGTGTAGGCGTGGACGCGCGGGCCCACCGACGACAGGTTCCCCACCTGGCGCCAAGCATGGCCGCCGACCATGACCCTCTCGCTCCTGGGCACCACGGGCGGGTAGTAGACGTAGAACACCTGGTGGGCCTGCCCGGTGGAGGCCGACGCCGACGGCATGGTGTCGGCGAAGGTGCCGACCGGCTGGGAGGAGAAGTGCGTAGTGCCCCCGTAAGCATAGAGGCAGGTTGCGAGGTCCTGCTTGGAGCAGTATGGGTGACCGGGCCCGAGCGAAACGGGCGTGCCCGAGCGCCAGCCGTACTGGCCGGGGAAGACTTGCTCGTTGCCCACTTCCCAGTAGCGCACGGGGTACGGGGCGGGATGGCCGTTGCGGGCGCGAAGCGCGGCCCAGTAGCTGGATTGGGCGGGGTTGTGGGAGGGGTGGGCGGACTGGGGCGCCGTCATGTAGGCGACGAAAGCGGCCGCCTCGTTGACCGTCCCGGTCGCGAAGTTGACCACTATGTTGCCGGTTGCACCGACCTGGTCGAGCAGCCGGCCAAACTCGTCCGGGCCGACCACCGAAGGCGTGGGGCCGTTGACCACGCAGCAGACCTTGGACAATAGGGGCCCTTGCATCCCGAAGGGCTCGTTGCTGCGCCGGTCTTTCGCGGGGCCGATCGCCCGCTCCCAATGAAAAGTGTCCGCGGTTGTGCCGCCTGGGTACCGCAGCGTGCTTATGCCGAAATGCTCGAGCATCGACACAAACGTCGGGTAGAAAGTGCCAGAATGCGGGTCAAAGGCGCCGGCGGCATCGTAGGGCCAGAGAAGGTTGGCCCCGAAGAGGTCTTTGTTGACGGCACCGGCCTCGTTGGCTGAGACCAAAACGCGAGGTAAGGCCTGCGCCGCTGCTTGGGTGAGGCGAGCCGGCGGCACGGAGCAGAAAGCGGCGATGGTAGTGCACACGACGGCGAACCTGGCTCGACTCGACATACGGTAGGAGGTACAGTAACATCACGGCTCGTTGGCTGGCCGGTAACGATCATCCCCGGGCCAAAGCCGCTCCGCGGAACGGAAAGGGAGATGGTGGGCGAGAGCGGGACAGCTCAGGGGGCGCAGTCGCGCTCCTCGACGCGGGCCAGCCCGAAGTCGGCGGAGGCCTCGGGCCGGCCCGACTGTGACGATGCCGTACCCGCGTCACCTTGGTCCCGCAGTTGCCATTCGACAACGTAGGAAGAGCTGGAGCTGAGAGTATCGCGGTCAAACAGCGTCGTCACATGGCAATCCCAACCTGTCGGTGTGACGGGCGGGTCAAGGCGAGGTGCAGGCTAGGTGGAGGTTCGTCCCTGGCCGGGCTCTCCTGCACGCCGGTCAAGACCTGGAGAGGGTGATGGGCACGCGGACGACGTTTTCGCGGTGCCCGTCCTTCGGCGAGAGGTCGTAAGCGACGAGGGTGCCCTTTTGGCTCTTGGGGCTGGAGTAAGAGAGCGTGGCCGAGAAGGTGCCGCGCGTGCCCGTCCCGGAGCTGGCATGGACGTGCCGCCTGCTCAGTACCCGCCCAGAGGACGCGGTGAGTTCGGCCCAGAAGTCGGCCTCGAAGACGTTGGCGGTCCCCGAGACCCGCACCGGGCTGGAGACGGCCTGACCGGGCGTGGGCGTCTCGACGAGGATAGCCGGTGTCACGTACTCGAAGCTGGCTCTGGTCGCGGGGTGGTCGAGCATTATGCCCTCACCCCCGAAGACCGTCACACGCCGGCCCTCCATCGAGAACAGGACCCGGGAGACCGTGGGGAACTGGGTGAGGGTGTACACGACTTGGGCGAGCCGCGCCGTCATGGAGAGCGACCCGCCGCCGTTCGCGAAGGACGTGGTCAGGTCGACCGTGGCTGTGCCGTTGGCCAGCGAGAGGCCGAGGAGCTTGGTCCCAGGCGGGACGCAGGTGGTCATGCCGCGTGCTTTGTCTGCCGGGGAAGGCCCGGAAAGGAGCTGGAGCAGCGCGGCCCGGCCGACTGCTTTCGTGGCAGGCACCTTGCGGCCGGCCACCACGAGCTTGTCCTTTCTCATGAAGTACACCTTGAGGGTGAGGGGCCTGGTGTCAGCGGTGGCCACGGTGGCTGCTTGCGCGGTGGCGGCCTGAGCCAGCGAGGGCAGGGCCCTGACGGGGCCCACCAGCGTGGCCAGGAAGGCCGTGCCGAGGAACGTCCTACAGAGCGCTCCCTTCATGTCGCCTGCGCCTGCCCCGTCCCAACCTCGTCGAAGGACAAGTAGCTGTGGTCTTCTTGTGCCGTGTGCAACTCGAGGACGGCGTGCAATCCGAAGAGAAGGTCGCGCAGTTCGGCGAGCTCGGCGGCGTCGGGGCCGTTCGGGCCGATGGAATCGAGGAGCAAGCCGAGCCGGCGGATCTGGCGCAGGATCTCGGTGTGGGCGAGGCTCATCGGCGCGGTCGCATCGTGACCCCCGAGGATGCGGTCGAGCGCAGGGTAAAGGACGGCTTCTTCGGCCTCCTCGTGGGGCTGGATCTCGTCGACCAAGAGCCTGCGGACCTCCTTCAGCCGGCGCAGGGCAGGGCGGCCGCTCAGGTCGCTGAGGGCAGTTGCTGCCTCGCCCACGGCTTCGATGTTGGCCCGGACCGCTTCGTGCTCTCGCTGGAAGCGGGCTGTCAAGGCGAGGTCCTCCTGGGAGAGGTGGAGCTCGCTCCGCGAGGGACGAAGTGCGCGCAGGGCGTTCAGGATCACGGCGACGTCGATCCCCTCTTGGAGGATCGCGCCCCAGAGGGCGGGGAGGAGCCCGGCTGCCGCCGCTCCCATGGCCGCGACCGACATCGCGATCCCTGCGGCAGCGCTCTCCAGCGCGATCCTCCTCGCCCGGACGGCGATGGCACGCGCCTCGCCGACCGAGGCCAGGCGGTCGGCCACCAGCACGACATCGGCCGCCTCGGAGGACGCCGAGGCGCCTCGTGCCGCGATGGCGACGCCTATGTCGGCGAGGGCGAGGGCAGGTGCATCGTTTATGCCATCGCCAACCATGATCGTCCGGGCGCGCTCGCGCTCTCTGCGGACGACCTCGAGCTTGCTCGCGGGTGTGCACTCCGAGTGGGCTTCGTCCGCGCCGATCGCAGTTCTAACGGCCTGTACAGGTTCGTCACGGTCGCCAGAGAGGACCACTATGCGCTCGACCCCGGCGCGGCGCAACTGGCGCACGGTCCGGGCTGCGTCCTTGCGGAGCGGGTCGTCGAACACGAGGACGCCAGCGGGGTGGCGGTCGACGGCCACGAAGACCGCGAGTGAACCGTCGAGGGCGGCGCGCTGCGACACGCGCTCGGCCCAGGGCGGCAGCACATCGACGCCCGTCCATTCGTGGTTGCCGACGGCGACGTTGTGACCGTCGACCCACCCCTGCACACCCTTGCCGGCGACCTCCTGGACGTCCCGAGGGACCGACAACCGGCATCTGCGCGCCCGGGCCGCCTCCACGACAGCGGTTGCGAGCACATGCGAGGAGGCTTGCTCGAGCGAGGCGGCCGAGCGGAGGAGCTCGTCCGGGCCGAGTTCGGGAGCGCTGGCAATGCGGGTCAACTTCGGGCGGCCCGCGGTCAGTGTCCCGGTCTTGTCGACGAGGAGGGTCTTGCACTCTGCCAGGCGCTCGAGCGCGGCCCCGCCCTTTATGACTACGCCGCGGCGCGCCGAGCGCGAGAGACCGGCGACGACTGCGACCGGGGCGGCGAGGATGAGCGGGCAGGGGGTGGCGACGACGAGGACCGCCACGGCCCGGCCCGCGCCACCGAGCGCCCAGGCGAGAGACGCTGTGGCCAGGGTGAAGGCGAAGAACCACAAGGCGAAGCGGTCCGCCAGGCGGACCAAGGGGGCCTGGGAAGCCTGGGCCTCTCGGACCAGGCGGACGATGCCGGCGTAGGTGCTCGCCGATGCAGTCCCCGTCGCACTCATGTCGAAGACCTGCCCGACATTGACCGCCCCGCTCCGGACTTCTTCTCCTTGATGGCGCTCGAGCGGGAGGGGCTCGCCGGTGAGGGCAGACTCGTCGAGGACGCCAGGCGAAAGGAGAAGGCCGTCTACGGGGAGGATCTCACCTGTAGCCACCATGAGGAGATCGCCTTCGACGACCGCGTCCACCGGCACGGTCTCCAAAACGGCGCCCCGGTAACGGTGCGCCTGCTTGGGCGCCCTCTCGACCAGGGCTTGGAGGTCCCGGTTGGCTCGCCCTGCCGCCCAACCCTCCAGCGCACGGCCGCTCGCGAGCATGATCGCTATTACGCCGGCTGCCAACTCCTCGCCGACGATGAGCGCGCCGACAAGAGCCATGAAGGCGATCACGTCGACGCCGAAGCGCTTTCGCCGCAGGCTGGCGAGCACTTCCCAGAGGGCGTAGGCGGCGCCGATGGCGCCGACGGCGGCCCAGGCGTCGCGGCCGGCCGCCTCCGCCCCACCGGCATGCAATAACCCGCCGACTGCCAGTCCCGCGCCGGAAATAACGAGCAGTGCGACGGCCAGGTACCGTCTGGCTGACTTCACACCCTCCATTTACGTCGCGCCCACCTGCTGCCGGAGTGGAGGCGAGGTGAAGGTGAGGTGGAGGCACGGGCTGCACGGCTGCGGCTGCACTTCCAGGGCGCACCTCGCCTGGGTTAGGGCCTAAGGTCACATGTGCGCCTCGAACTGCCCATTCGGGCCCAAAGCCCCTGGCTGGCCTGCGCAATACTGGCGTGGGAGGTGACCGTGCCGGATGTCGTCGTGCTCGTAAGTGGCGGCCATGGGCTGACTGCTCGAGCTTCGGGCTCGGCCCGCGTCACCGACCGGTGAGGTGGTGGGGACTCGGCGGGCTCGGGGCCAGGCTCGTCGGCGCCTTCATTGGGGTGGCGCTCGCGGCGGAGGCCGTGTTCGCTGCGGTGACCCTGCTGACTGAGCGCAGTGACGTGGCCTCAGTGCAGCGCGCCGAGACGACAACGGCCGTTGTCTCCGCCCTCACCAACGCTTACCGCGCCAATGGCAGCTGGAGCGGGGCCGACCTGAAGGCGGCCGTGGCTCTCGTGAACGCCTCCGGTGCCGGGGTCACGCTGCGCTCTCCCGGCGGCCAGACCGTGCTCGACGCGGGCGCTTCCAGCCTCTTCCGCAACGGCAACGGAGCGCTTGTCAACCACAAGGTGACCTCCGGCGGCCAAGTTGTGGCGACGTTGCGCTTGGCCTTCCCGAAAGGCGGCCTCGACCCGGCCGCCCGCCACTTGCGCTCGACGCTTGCCGGCGCCCTCCTGCTCAGTGCGGCACTTGCGTCGGCGGGGGCCTTGGTCGTGGCGATAGTGGCGGCCCGGGCCGTCGTGACGCCCGTCCGGCGATTGTCGGAGGCGGCGCGCGCGCTCGGGTCAGGCGCGACCGGCGTCCGGGTCGGTGCGAGCTCCGGAGGAGGAGAGCTGGCAGAACTGGGCCGGGCGTTTGACCACATGGCTGCTTCCCTCGAGCGCCACGAGAGGCTCCGTCAGGTGATGGTCGCAGACATTGCCCACGAACTGCGTACCCCGGTAGCCATCCTGCAGGCCGAGACGGAGTCGTTGGTCGACGGTGTAAGGGCCGTCACGCCTGAGTCCCTTGCTTCTTTGCACGAGGAGTCGGTCCGGCTGGCGAAGATGGTCCAGGATCTGCAAACACTGGCTTCGGCCGACGCCGCTGGGTTGCGCCTCGAGCGGTCATGGGTCGACCTGTCGGCCGTGGCAGCCGAGGCGGCAAGCTCGCTCGAAGAAAGGTTCGCGGAGAGGCATGTGCACCTGGTGCAGGATCTCTCGCGGGCGGTCGTGTGGGCCGACCCCAACCGTCTCCGCCAAGTTGTGACCAACTTGCTCGAAAACGCGGAAAAGTTCACGCCTCCAGGGGGGTCGGCTCGTCTCGTCGTTTCTGCCGAGGAGCACTCCGTGCAGCTCGAGGTCGCCGACAGCGGGCCCGGTATCCCTCCCGAAGAGCGTGAGCGGGTCTTCGAGCGGTTTTTCCGGGGGAGCGCAGGGCGCACAGCGGGAGGTACCGGCATCGGCCTTGCGGTCGTAAAGCAGATCGTGGAGGCGCACGGCGGGCAAGTGCGCGCCACGGCGGCGCCCCGCGAGGGCGCCCTTTTCGTGGTCCGCTTGCCGGTGGGGCAGCCGGCTGAGGGAAAAGCATTTGATTGGCCCAGTTGATGGGAAAGTGATTGGCCCAGTTGATGGGAAAGTGGCCGGCGCGGCGCCCAAGGCAGGTGTAGCGGAGGTACCGCGGGGCCTTGACGCCGCCGGCGTGCGTGAGCGGGTGGCCGCCGGGAAGGTCAACGTGGGGACGGCTAGGGCGAGCCGTTCGATTGGGCAGATCCTTCGCGCCAACCTGCTCACGAGGTTCAACGCCATACTGGGTTCGCTTTTGGTTGTGGTGGCCGTAGTCGGGCCTCCCCAAGATGGGCTCTTCGGTGGTGTGATCGCCGCCAACGCAGCCATCGGGATCGTGCAAGAGGTGCGAGCAAAACGCGTGCTCGACCGCTTAGCCGTGCTCACCGCCCCCTTGGCGCGCGTCGTGCGCGACGGCGAGGTGTCCGAGTGCCGCACGAGCGAGGTCGTCTTGGACGACGTCCTCGTGCTCGTGCCGGGCGACCAGGTTGTAGCCGATTCAGAGGTACTTTTCGCCAACGGGCTCGAGGTGGACGAGTCGCTTTTGTCGGGGGAGGCCCAATCGGTGCTGAAGGCGACCGGGGACGAGGTGTTGTCCGGGAGCGCCGTGCTGGCCGGTTCGGGGTACGCCCGAGTCACCCGTGTCGGGGCAGAAGCTTTCGCCCAGAAAATCCAGCTGGAAGCCAAACGCTTCGGCGCGTCGTACTCAGAGCTGCAGGCCGGGGCCAACCGGGTCCTGCGTGCCATCAGCTACGGCATCGGGCCGGTCGGGGCCCTTTTGGTGACGAGCCAGCTCGTGCGTTCGCACATAGGTGCGGCCGAGGCCTTGCGAGGCACGGTGGCTGGCGTGGCGGCGATGGTCCCCGAAGGGCTGGTCTTGTTGACAACACTTGCGTTCGCCCTCGGTGCACTCCGCCTCGCCCGGCAGCGGGTGCTCGTGCAAGCCTTGCCGGCGATAGAGAGCCTGGCCCGTGTGGACGTGGTCTGCATCGACAAGACCGGCACGCTCACTGTCCCGGGCATGAGGCTCGCCCGGCTGCAACGGCTCGGCGCCGGCCCTCTCGAGGACGCGCTCGGGGCACTGGCCGGGGCGGACGCAGCGCCAAATGCCACGCTTCGCGCCGTGGGTGAGGCCTTTGCGGTGCCTTCCGGCTGGCGGTTGGTGGCGAGCACGCCCTTTTCCTCGGAACGCAAATGGAGTGCAGCGCAGTTCGAAGGGCGCGGGAGCTTCGTGTTGGGTGGCGCGGACGTCGTGTTCCCAAAAGGCGCCGGAGCGCCCCTCGAACAGCTCATGGCCGAAGAGGCGGGGAGGCGGGTCCTGGTCGTGGCCGGCACGGACAGCCCGCTCGCCGGCGCGACCTTGCCGGCCGGGTTGCGCCCCCTCGGCGCCGTCGTGCTGGCTGAGCACTTGCGCCCCGATGCCGGCGAGACGGTTAGCTACCTCCAGCGCCAGGGCGTCGCCGTAAAGGTGATATCCGGTGATGGCGCGGCGGCCGTGGCCGCGATCGCGGAGCGCGTGGGGATACTGGCGGGCGGCCACGTCTGCGACGCGAGGACCCTGCCCGACGACCCAGACGAGCTCGCCGCCACGGTCGAGACGACCAACGTCTTTGCCCGGGTGCGACCAGGGGAGAAGAAGGTGATCGTCGAGGCGCTCCGCAAGTCGGGGCACGTCGTGGCCATGACGGGCGACGGGGTGAACGACATCCCGGCCCTAAAGCAAGCTGATATCGCCATTGCCATGGGCTCGGGGAGCCAGGCATGCCGGGCAGTAGGCAGCATCGTGCTCCTCGACAGCGTTTTTGCCTCGGTGCCGGCCGTGCTCGGCGAGGGCCGGCGGGTCATCGCCAACATCGAGCGGGTGGCCAACCTCTTTATCACCAAGACCGTGTACGCCGCGTTGCTGGCGACAATTGTGGGGGTTCTGGCGTGGCAGTACCCCTTCTACCCTCGCGAGCTCACGGTTGTGAGCTCGCTTACGATCGGTGTGCCCGCCTTCTTCTTGGCCTTGGCGCCGGGTGCCCCCATGGCCAAGCCCCATTTCCTCGCTCGGGTGCTCCGCTTCAGCGTCCCGGCCGGGCTCGGTGCCGGCGCCGCTGCGCTGGGCGCGTACACGGTGTCGCGCGAGGTCGTGCACGCCGCTCCGGACCAGGCCCGGATGGCCACGATCGTTGCACTGTTTGCCGTGGCCATGTTCGTCCTCGGTTGGCTAGCGCGGCCGCTGTCGGCGTGGCGCGCCCTTCTGGTCGCAACCATGGCCTTCGCAGGCGTGGTGGCGGTAGGGGTCCCGTGGCTCCGCCGGTTGTTGGCTTTCGTCGTGCCCTCCGAGGAGAGCCTCCTCACCGTGGTGGTAGTGACCGCCCCGGTGTTGGCGGTATTGGCCGTGGTGTTCGCGCGGCGAGGTCCGAGCGCGCGCTCTCAGCGCGAGGAAAGTGGAGGAGCGTCATGACCTGGGCTCAACACGTGCTGCAGTGGAGGGCGGCGATCAACTTGGCGCGTGCGCCTTCCACCACGGCTGCGGGGCTGTCGCTTTCCACGGTGCTTTCAACCTCGCGGAGCCGGCTGGCTAGGTCGCGGTAGCCGAAGATGTCGCGGACCCAGTGCGACACGTCGTGGAGAGGACAGTGGTGCCTGAGCACGCTGCGCGCACAGGTCGCGAGGACGGCTTCCAGCTCCGCGAGGCTACCCGCTGTGTACCCGGACAGTTGATCTGGCGATTCCCGAAAATAGAAGCGCCGGTCAGGAGCCAGCCTGCCGACGGCGTACTTGTGGTCGTGGCGGTGATGGGCGGTGATCCGCTGGCCTGGTGTGAACACCGTTACCTGGCCGGGTCTGTCGCGCCAGGCCAGGAATGCTCGTCCCGCCGCTCCGGCGAGGAGGCGCGCGGCCTTGGCCCGCGGGACGCCGGCCACGGCGGCTGTGATGTCCACGAGGGCCGCGTCTGGGTGGACTGTTCCGAGTGCCAGGACCGCGTCGGTGGAGGCGACGACGTCTGGGGCGAGCTCACCCGGGCGATAGGTCACGAGCAGGTAGCCCTTGCTCGAAGGGTCGAGTGCCTCGAGCACTCCGCTCGGGCGGACGGGGCGGTGTGCTTCGTCGATCAGCACCCAGTGCGGGAGCCCACGTCGTTCCCGCTCGGCTGCTATCTCTGCTGGGAGGCAGGCTATCAACGACGCCTGGGACTCCCCGTCGACGCCGGAGAGGTCGATCACGATGCTCGAACCCTCTTGCAGGAGCAGCGCGAGCAGGTCGCCCGAGCACTCGATCCGGCCGGCGTCTACGACCGTCACGCCGTGCAGGCGGTCGAGGCCGACATAGTCGCCCTCCGGGTCGATTACGACCACCGAGTAGTGCTTCAGGGCCAACTGTTCCGCGATCAGGCCGGCTAGATAGGACTTGCCAACACCGGCGTCTCCGGAGACGATGAGGTTCAACTGCGACGCCGGCAGGCATACTGGCTGGCCGTCAACGTCCGTACCGAGCTCGATACGCCAATGGCCTGGAGGCCGCCGTTCTTCGTCCCGTAGGAGGCCCCCGCGGAGGAAGCGCGCAATTCCGTCCCCGTTTGGGAAGTCCAATACGAGGTCGGCCCGCGTCCGAAGTGCCTCCACAGCGTCGCCAACCGCGACGCCGAGCTCGCAGGCGGCGAGCATCGTATGGTCGTTTTCGGCGTCGCCGATCGCGATGGCGTTGTGCGGTGACAGGCCGAGTTCGCCGAGCAGTTCCAAGAGCCCCGTGGCCTTGGTTACCCCTGGCGGTAAGACCATGAGCGCCTGCCGGTTCCGGACTAGCTCGTAGTCGAGGCCCAGCTCGCGGATGGTTGCGGCGACGACCGGCTCATCGGCCCCATGGCATGCCAGCAGTACTCGCCCTGCGCTCCACTTCACGCCCCGAGCGTCGAGCACGGCACCGATGGCAGGGTCCACCGGGCCCGCCAGCTCGCGCACGCCCAAGGGAGACGCGAGGACCGCACCGTTCTCGGCTACCACGGCGCTGAGCTCGTCCCGTAGGCCGGGGTACGTACTGTCGAGGTCCTCGAGGGTCCGGCCGGTCACGACGACGACCTGGAGGCCGCGCGCCATGGCGTCGTGCACGGCGGCCAGCGTCTCGGCTTCGACGCGGTCATGGCTTGCCAGAGTGCCGTCGAGGTCCACGGCAATTGCGCGGAAAAACCCCGGCGTAACCTCGGGCACCCCTGTCATCTGCACTCCTGCCTTTCTCGAGTGTTTGTTGGGCAGAGCCATTGTGAGGGTAGCGCGCTTTGTTGTTCCAGGGCCGAAAGTCACAGTGGTAGCACCATAGTTATGAGACGGCGAGGTCCCGGCGCTCGAAAGTGACTACCGACGCAAAAGCCAAGGCCGCGGTCAAGCCGACGAGGACCAGTAGGTGCCACGAAAAGCCGAGCGTGAGCGGGTCGACACCGATAGCGTGGTACCAAGGTGAAAGCGGCCGTAGGGGGCGGAACCAAGAGACCAGGTCTGCGAGCGAGGTCACGAGGTAGGCCGCGACTACGAGCACCGCGCTCATGCCACGGGCGAGACCTCGCCGGCCCGTCGCGGCCGCGAGCGTGAGCGCGAGGTTGCCGAAGAGCACTCCAAGAAGAGCCGTCGACACGACAACCGCGAGCAGCTCGACCGTCCCGACCTGCAACCGGACGATCGGCCCTCCTGCTGCAAGCACGACAAGGAAAACTGCCGATACGAGGCCTAGGCCCGCGACAAGTGCGGCCCACTTCTCAGTCACAACACGTCGTCGCGAGACGGGATTGGCCAGCAGGATGTCGATGGTCCCCCGCTTCGATCGCGATGACCCGGTCGAATGGTGCAGGCCCGCCGGCAGGGTCCCGGCCGTCATTGAACTGATCGTCCCACGCCAAAGCTAGCCGGAGGCGGCCCGGGATCCACCACAATCTCGGGCCGCCAGCACTGTAACGGTGTTGCGCGGGTGTTGGCTACGTCTTCGAATTGCTGTTCGACAACACAAAAAGAACCCGAGCCGAGCACACCCAGGGGCCAGTGCAACACCGTCACACGTGCACCCAACCTGGGAAGTGTGGCGCCTGGGTAGAGGAGCCGTGTAGGCACGGTGGAGGTGGAAATGGGCCGTGGCGAGGCCAACCATCTCCACGTCACCTTCACCCCGTAGGTCCCCTGCCTTCATAGCTCGACGGTTGGGTGGGCGGCGAGCTAGGAGGTTGATTGACCGGGCAGACGCGGTCGCGCCTAGCGCGATCTCGGCGCCGCGCCGCGAATGGCGCGCGTCAACGATTTGTCACCGCGCTCGGCGGGGCTGGCCCAGCCCGTGTCGTGGTCGTGCTCTCTGCCGTGGGCGGCCTCGCCAGCGCCGATGTCGCCACTGTGGGAGCTTCGGCATCTCAGTTGCGCGAGTCGCTCCATATCAGCAACACCGACGTAGGGCTGCTTGTGGCCGTAAGCTCCCTGGTCGGGGCCATGGCTTCGGTCCCGTTCGGGATGTTGGCCGACCGCGCCCGGCGCACTGCCGTGCTGTCAGTGTCCATAGCCCTCTGGGGCGTGGCCATGCTGTGGGGCGCAACCGTTACGTCGTTTGACGTGCTGCTACTCTCACGGCTGGTCCTCGGCGTCGTGACGGGCTCGGCGGGACCGGTCGTTGCGTCTCTGGTCGGCGACTACTTTCCAGGTGGTGACCGGGGCCGGACCTACAGCTTCATCGGCCTCGGCGAGCTCGTCGGTGCTGGTATCGGGTTTGCCGTTACGGGCGACATTGCTGTGCTGTCCTGGCGCGCGGCGTTCGCGTCGCTCGGTGTGCCCGCATTTGCGCTGGCGTGGTTCGTGGCGCGCCTCCCCGAGCCTGTCCGGGGTGAGACGTTTTTCGCGGCCCCGGGGAGCGTGCGAGAGCAAGGGCGGGCGACCCTTAGCGAAAGCGCCGGCTCCGGCAGCGCGGGACCAACGGATGCCCAGCGGTTGGCCATCGAGCAGGGTGTGCGCCCCCACCGTCGTCTGCTGAAGGTGGACCCGGCGCACATGGGCATCGTGCAGGCAACCCGGTACATCCTGAGCGTCAAGACCAACATCTTCCTGATCGCGTCGGGCGCTCTCGGTTACTACTTCTTTGCCGGGGTGGAGACCTTCGGCGTCGTATTCGTGAAAGAGCATTACCGCATCGACCAGGCCTTGGCCAATCTTCTCATGATCGTCGTCGGAGGCGGTGCCGTCGCCGGGATCGCGATCGGGGGCCCGCTCGGTGACCACCTGCTCCGGCGAGGCAAGCTTCACGGCCGAGTGCTCGTGGCGGCGGTGGCCGCGGCCGCGACCCCCGTCCTGTTTGTGCCGGTCCTGGTTACCCGCAGTACCCTGGCGGCCCTTCCGTACCTAGTTGCGGCAGCCCTGGCGCTTTCGGCTCAGAACCCGCCGATCGATGCTGCTCGCCTTGACGTCATGCCCGCACCGCTTTGGGGGAGGGCCGAGGGAGTACGGACGTTGGTCCGGGCCGGCGCCCAGGCCGTGGCGCCCCTCCTCTTCGGTGCGGTCGCGGATCTCCTCGGTGGGGGTCACTCGGGGCTGCTGTGGACCTTTGCGATCATGCTCCTGCCGCTCGGCGCCAGTGCTTACTTCTTGTTCCGGGCCGAGCGGACTGTTCCCGCTGACGTAGCCACCGCCGCCGTGCTCGCCGGGCGCGCCGAACTGGGCGGCACGAAAGCGGCTTGACGTAGTGGAGGCAGGGCGCCTCGTTCCGGTCCGAGGCGCCACGCCCCTGCTGTGCCGTCCGGATAACCCCGGGACTGCATCCCGCTCCCGCCCGAGAGGAGGAAAAAGGGGAGGGAGCTTATTCAGGCTTCCTCCGAAGTGGCGCGAGCACTTGGGCCAAAGGACCCTAACTGATATGTCAAGAGTACCTTGGGTGCCCACCACAAGAAGGCCTAAGACGTGACGTCGGGGCCGGCGTGCCTTTGACGCGGCCGCGGCTCCACCTGATCTGCACATCGCCTTGACACGCGCTGCGCCCTGACGGGCTTGAATCTCGATTGCCTGTGCCCACTAACGGGTGCTGGCTCCAAGAGCTGGAAAGAAGGAGATGGGCTGATGTCCACTAGGAAAGAAGTAAAGACGCGCTCATGGCGCGCTGCAGCCGTGATGGTACCGGCCATGTCGGTGGCGGTAGCGCTGGTGGCAACCAGCACTGGTGCTGGTGCCTTTGAAAAGGCTGCGCCCGCCGCTCAGACCACGAAGGCGGCAGCGAATGCAGGAGGTGGCTCGGCCGCAGCCATACAGGTGGCCTTCGTTCGCGTCGTGAAGGCTGTGAGCCCATCGGTGGTCGAGATCTCCACTACTTCAGGCCTCGGTTCTGGCGTCGTGTACGACACCAAGGGCGATATCGTCACCAACGCTCATGTAGTCGGCAACGCCGGGCAGTTCACTGTCTCGATGTCAAACGGGCGGCAGGTGGACGCCAGGCTGGTCGGCAGGTACGCGCCCGACGACTTGGCGGTGATCAGGCTGTCGTCGCCGGTCCCGGGCTTGAAGCCGGCCAGTTTCGGCAACTCGGCGGCCCTGGAGGTGGGCGACCTGGTCCTCGCGATTGGCAGCCCGTTTGGCCTGGCCGGTTCCGTCACGGACGGCATCGTCAGTTTCAACGGGCGCACCGTGAGCGAAGGCAACGGCGTGGTCCTCCCCGACCTCGTCCAAACGAGCGCCGCCATAAACCCGGGCAACAGCGGGGGAGCGCTCGTCAGCCTCTCCGGCCAGGTCGTGGGTATCCCTACGCTGGCAGCGTCCAACGGATCGTCCTCGGTGGCGGGTGTCGGTTTCGCGATTGCTTCCGACACGGTGAAACTCGTTGCTCCCCAATTGATCAATTCCGGTAAGGTCACCAAGGCCGGTCGCGCCGCCCTCGGGATCAGCGGCGTAGATGGCGTCACCTTCACCGGCGAACCGGCAGGTGTGACGGTCACTGCGGTCCAGGCCAACGGCCCGGCTGCTCGTGGCAAGATCGCAGTCGGCGACGTTATCACCTCCATAAGCGGCCAGGCGACCCCGGATCTCACCACGCTGCAGAGCGTGCTCGCCGGCCTGAAGCCGGGCACTCAGGTGAAGGTGACCGTGACCAGCCAGAACGGCCAGAACCGGACCGTCAACGTCGTGCTGGGCGACCTGGCCCAGATATGACGGCCGGCGACGAAGGTGTGACTGCCTTCGTGGCCACGTGCGGGCTGTCACGGCGGCGCTCTTGATTGGTGGTCAGGTGCGTAGAAGCCCCGTGCCTGCGCCAGCCCGCCTGCGCTAGCCTGCATGTTTGCTAACCGCCTTGTCGATGAGCCAACTAGCAGCCCTGGTACCGGGGCTCGACCCGGTCACGAGCACTTACCTCTTCGCTGGCTTGGGGATTGCGGTGGTCGTCGTGGCCAGCAGGACGCTTTCGCGGTGGTCGCGCGTCCCCTACCCAGTCTTCTTGGTCGTCGCCGGTGCGCTCGCGAGTTTCATGCCCGGCCTGGGGCCGATCACCTTGGAGCCGCGGGTGGTCTTCCTCGGGTTCCTGCCGCCGCTCGTGTACCACGCCGGCCTCGTTACCTCGCCCCGGGAACTGAGGGCCAACGCCCTGCCCATCGGCCTCGGCGCTCTCGGGCTGGTGCTCGCCACGACGATGGCGGTCGCGGCGGTGGTGTGGGCACTGGTCCCGTCGTTCGGATGGGTAGGGGCGTTCGTGCTCGGTGCCGTGGTCGCCCCGACGGACGTAGTCGCCGCCGTCTCGGTGTTCAACCGGCTGGGAGCACCACCGAGGGTGACGACGGTGCTCGAGGGGGAGAGCCTCGTCAACGACGGGATCGCTCTCGCCCTGTTCGGGATCGGGGTGGCGGCGGTGGCCGCCCCCATGGGCATCGGCAGCGGTCTGGCCGCCTTCGTGCGTGTGGCCGGCGGTGGGGTGGCCTTCGGCCTCGTGGTCGGCTGGGTCGCGTCGCGTTCGCGCCGGCCCCTTCGCGACTCCGCGTCACAGATCGTGGTGTCCTTACTGGTGCCCTTCGCGGCCTACCTGCCGGCGGACGCTCTCGGGCTCTCGGGGGTGCTGGCCACACTGACCACCGGGCTCGTTCTCGGTCAGCAGCCGTCCTCGGAACTCGACCCTTCCGGCCGGGTCCAGATGTCCGAGTTCTGGCAGGTGCTCGTGTTCCTCTTGGAATCGGTGCTGTTCGTCCTGGTGGGGTTCCAGCTTCGTCAGCTCGTCGCGGGCATCCGTGGCTACCCGCTGCGTGACGTGGTGTTCGCAGCCGTTCTCGGCTCGGTCGTCGTGGTCGTGGTGCGCCTGGCCTGGTGGATGGCGATCCCCACCCTGCGCTGGCGGCCCGAAGGCCGGATAATCGACACCGGGGACGTGCCGTGGCAACAAAGGCTCGCTCTCGGCTGGTCCGGCCTGCGGGGGGCGATCTCGCTGGCCGCGGCCCTGTCTGTCCCAGTGGCGGTCTCCGGCCACCTTTTCCCGGACCGTGACTTGCTGATTTTCACGACCTTTTGCGTAATCGTGGTGACCCTCGTGGGCCAGGGGACAAGCCTGCCGTGGCTCCTGCGGCGCCTGTCTATAGGCGGCGACGACCTGGAACGTCACCAACGGGTCTTGGCCGAGCGCCGCTGCGCCGAAGCCGCCCTGCGCCTCTTGGACCAGTTGAGCGCCGAGGAGGAAATCTCTGACGACCTAGCGGAGCTTCTCAGGAGGCGCTACGAGCGACGTTTGGACCAAGCTCGTGTGCTGGCGGGAGATGGCGCCAGTGGCGCGCAGCCAACACTGCGCTCCCTGCGAGCTGTGGAAGCCCAGGTGTTGAGCGCGCAGCATGAGGCCCTCCGGGATCTCCACCGCTCCGGCGAAATTAGCTTCACGGTCATGCGCGCCGTCCGCCGCGACTTGGACCTCGACCAAGCGAGGTCGCAGGTCTGAGAGCGAGCCCCAACGCGGCCAACTAGCTGTGGTGGGTGCGTGCCCCGTTCACGTTGTGGAGCGCACGCCGGCGAGCCTCGCGCCGGACGAGCTCGGTCCCCCAAGCCTTAGCGCGGGCCTCTTCGCCGGCGCGGAGCGGTCCCTGCGCACCATTTACAACGAACTCCTCCGGGTGCGCGACCAACCGGTAGCCGTGGCGCTGGAGGCGTTTCGCGATCCCCCTCGCTGCACCGCCGGCCAGGGGGAAGGGCAAGCGGGTGTCGAAGGCTGCCGCGCCACCCCCGTCTTTGGCCGCGGGGAGGACCCCAAGCCACTCGCGAGCTCCGGGGCCGTCGGGGCTGCTCTCGGGGGCGATGGTAACGCCCTGCTTACCTGGCTGGGCCCCTTGGTAGCGCGAAGCGGCTGTGCTCATGCGAAGAGCGTGTGTCGGCCCACCGACGATGAGGAGGTCGGCGCCGTCGGACGGCGCAGTGCTTGTGCTCAGTAACCGCACCCGGACCGAAGGGTGCGCATCCCGGGCCCCGGCCGCGATCGCTTCGGCGATCCTCCGGGTGTTGCCGAAAAGGCTCTCGTACACTACGGTGACGTCCATTGGTACTCCTGTGCGCTCGAAGTTGCCTTCCCGTTTCATGCCACGAGCCGATGGTGATTAGGTCGAGGGGAGGTGGAGGCTGGGTGGAGCCTCCTACCGTAGGGCCCAAAGTCACATGTCTTCTCCGAAAGGGTGTTTTGGCCGACGAGGTGGGCAATACTGGGACGTGGAGGAGAGCGTGCCGGACGCAGTGCTGGTAATCGAGGACGAGTACAAGCTGCGAGAGCTTGTGAGGTCGTACCTGGAGCGCGAGGGTTTCGTCGTCTACTCGACCGGCTCGGGAGCCGAAGCAATTGAGATAGGTCGCCGAGGTGGTGTCGGGCTCGTCGTCCTCGACCTCGGCCTGCCGGACGTCCCCGGGGAAGAGGTAGCGCGCGAGCTTCGCAAGTCCTCTGATGTCCCGGTCCTTGTGCTTACGGCCAAAAGCGAGGAGCGTGACCGGATAGCGGGGTTCGAACTCGGTGCTGACGACTATGTGACCAAGCCGTTCAGCCCGAGAGAGCTGGTCTTGCGGGCCAAGGCCCTCCTGCGCCGGGGCAGGAACCCAGCCGAGCCAACAGGTCCTACGTCTTTCGGGGGAGGCGAGCTCGTGATCGATGAGGACCTCCACCGCGTCTGGGTGCGGGGGGAACCAGTGGAGCTGACGCCGACCGAGTGGGGTGTGCTCACTGCGCTCGCCCGGGTGCCAGGGCGCGTCTACTCACGGTACGAGCTGATCAACCTGGTGAGGGGGTACGAGTTCGATGGCTACGAGCGGACCATGAACTCCCACATCAAGAACCTGCGCCGCAAGGTGGAGCTTTCTGTTGGCAAGCCGCGAGTGATCGAGACGGTCCTTGGTGCCGGCTACAGGCTCGGTCTCGGCAAGGACCGCTAGGCCTGGAGGCCGAACAGGGCCCAACAGCCCTACTGCCTCGGGGCCAAAGTACGGAGACTCCTTTCGCGAAGTCTGTCAATTTTAGTGGAGGGCGCTTTTTCGACGGCCTTTGGGACGGAGGAGTTGATCCTTGTCGAGGGCCCGGCACTTACGGCTCTTTGTAGCCACTGCGGCGATAGCCACTATGGTCATGGTCCTGCTCGCGCCGTCGTCCCCCCGCGTCGTCGAAGCACAAGCGGCGCCGTCGCGTCCAAACATTGTCTTCGTGCTGACCGACGACCTCGCGTGGAACCTCGTGACGCAGCGCTTCATGCCCCACCTGGTGGCGCTGGAGCGCAAGGGGGCAACGTTCACGGATTACTTCGTGTCCGACTCCCTCTGCTGCCCCTCTAGGGCGTCGATCTTCACCGGGCGCCTGCCCCACGACACCCACGTCTACGACAACACCGGGCCCAACGGCGGCGACAAGGCCTTCAACGCCCACGGTGACCAGTACTCGACCATTGCCACGGACCTGTCGGCCATTGGCTACCGGACGGCCATGATGGGCAAGTACCTGAACCGCTACCACATGGCCACCCCGACCCCCCCGGGCTGGACCAACTGGGACGTCGCGGACTGGGGCTACCCGGAGTTCAACTACACGCTGAAACAGGACAACAAGGTCGTCCACTACGGCGGGCCCAATGAAAAGGGCAAGGACAACTACCTGACCGATGTGCTGTCGCGCCTCGGTGACCAGTTCGTGTCCAACATGGCGTCTCGCCGCCCTTCTCAGCTTTTCTTCTTGGAGATCGCCACCTTCGCCCCCACGCCCCCTACACGCCGGCCCCCAAGTACGCCAAGCTCTACCCCGGGCTCGAGTACCCGAAGACCCCCGCCTACGGCGTGGCCAACACGGCGCCCCCCGAGTGGCTGAAGGACTTCCCGCCCATTGGCCGCAAAGCCCAGGCTGAGATCGCAGCCGCCTTCCGCCTGCGCGCAGAGGACGTGAAATCCGTGGACGACCTAATTGCGAGCCTTGTCTCGACGTTGCGGCGCACACGGCCGCTGGCGAACACCTATTTCGTTTTCAGCTCGGACAACGGCCTCCACATGGGAGAGCACGACATGATGCCGGGCAAGCTCACCGCGTTTGACACCGACACGCACGTGCCGCTCATCATCGTCGGGCCGCGCATCCCTGGGGGGTCACGCGTCTCCGCCTTCGCCGAGAACATCGACCTGCGGTCGACCTTCGATGCCCTGGCGGGGACGGAGCCGAAGGAGGGGGTGGACGGCAGGAGCCTGGCACCGCTGCTGTTCAAGGCCAAGGGCACGAGCGCCCCACCCGGGTGGCCCGAGGGCGTACTCGTCGAGCACATGGGACCGATCGAGAAAGGGCCGGACCAGCCGGACATGGTCGAGCCCAACAGCGGCAACCCTCCCTCTTACATCGCGCTCAGGACAAGCTCGGCCCTCTATGTCCAGTACAAGGACGGGGCGCGCGAGTACTACAACCTGAAGAAGGGCCCCTACGAGCTGCACAACGTCTATGTGCCGTTGCCGGCCAAGGTGAAGGCGGCGCTCCAAGGGGAGATCGCCCGCCTCGAGGGCTGTCACAACACGCCCGCCTGCTCGCAGGTGAGGGCGGTTTCCTAGGGCGGTTCGGGGTACTGGCGATGCGCTAGGCGCGTGGCCGCGGCGGCTGCCGGGTGGCCCGGGGCGAGCCGGCGTTCGTCAGTCGTCGGGTGGCCCGGGGCGAGCCGGCGTTCGTCAGTCGTCGGGGGGCCGTCGGCTCCTGGGCTCTACCTCCGCACCTATCAGGTTGGTGGCCCTCTGGCGGCGCGTGAGGAGGACCAAAGGTGGGTACCGAAAAGGTCTCGAGGCCCTAGCAGCGCGCCGGTTTCCGGAGAGAAAATGTCATTTCAGGACCAAGGGCCGCATTGGGCCTTTGGCTCGTTTTCGGTTAAATGCTAAACCGCCTCGTGTTGCTGTGAGCTAGGTGAGGAGAGGGACATTTACAGGTGAGATCCAAGGACGCCTGCGTTGTGAGGGATAATGTTGTAGTAGTAGGAATAGCTCGACAAGGATAATAGGAGGACAAAAGAAATGAGCTTGAAACTGATCGGTGCGGGCCTGCCACGCACAGCCACGATGACACAGAAAATTGCCTTGGAGACGCTTGGGCACGGCCCCTGCTACCACATGGCGAATGTGATGGGCGACTTGGAAGCTGTCCCGCGCTGGCTCGAGGCCTTCCTCGGCAGGAAGGACTGGGATGATATCTTCGGCGGGTTCCAGGCCACAGTGGACTGGCCGGGAGCGTTTTTTTACAGGGAACTGATGGAGGCGTACCCCGAAGCCAAGGTGCTCCTCTCGGTGCGGAGCGGTGAGTCCTGGGAGCGGAGCATGGGAGATACGATCTGGGGTACCTTCTACGGCGATATGCTTGTCCACGACCTGTCCACAGCCTGGGGACGGGTGGACGAGAGGTGGGCCAATTACATCACTCTCATGAAGGCGATGTGGGAAAAGAGCGGCCTCTTGGCTGGCGAGTTCGAGGGCATCGGTACAGGGCAGATGGCGACGGCGATGGAGCGCTACAACGAAGAGGTGATAGCGACCGTCCCGCCGGAGCGGCTGCTGGTGTGGTCGCCGGCCGAAGGGTGGGGGCCTCTTTGCGAGTTCCTGGAAGTGCCGGCGCCGGACGTCGCGCTGCCGCGTGTCAATGACACAAAGGGCTATGGCTTGAAGATCGTCGACCTAGCTATGGCAGCGCTACAGGACTGGAGGGGACAGCAGGAGTAGGGGAAAGTCATGAGCACCAACAGCAAAGAAACGCTTTCTGGCGCCAACTGGGACACGAGTGACCACGCGGCCGCTCGGAGTTTGGCAAAAGAGGCGGGCGAACTGCTGGTTGAGATCCGCAAGGGTATCGGCACGATGCTGCTCGCCGACCAAGCGCGCCGCGAGGGCGACACCCGCTCTCACGAGTTCCTCGCTCACGCTATCGCGGAGCGCTTCCCGGGCGATGGGTTGCTCTCCGAGGAGGGAGCCGACAGCGACGACCGGCTCCGGCGCGAGCGGGTCTGGATCGTGGACCCGCTGGACGGGACGCGCGAGTTCGGGGAGCCTCCTCGCACGGACTGGGCGGTGCACGTATGCCTGGCCGTAGGGGCCCGGCCTGTCGTGGGCGCGGTGGCCCTGCCGGCTCGAGGCATGGTGCTGTCTACGGCCGAGCCACAAAGGGCGAGCGAGGGAACGCCTGGCCTGCTTCGTCTCGCGGTCAGCCGAAGCCGCCCGCCGGCCTTCGTCGAGCGCCTCGCCGAGGTACTGGAGGCCGAACTCGTGCCGATGGGATCCGCCGGGGCCAAGGCGATGGCTGTTGTGCTCGGCGAGGCCGACGTGTACGTGCACGCCGGCGGCCAGTACGAGTGGGATTCGGCTGCGCCGGTTGCGGTGGCGCAAAGTGCCGGGTTGCACGCGTCGCGCATCGACGGGTCCCCGCTCGTCTATAACCAGCCCAACCCTTGGTTGCCGGACCTGGTCATCTGCCGGCAGGAGAGCGCTCCAGAAGTGCTGCGCGCGCTCAAGGCGACGAGAGCTCCGGCATAGGCACCGCCGAGGAGCTTTTGTTGGGCCCGAAGCGGGCATGCTCGCAATGGGTGCCATTGGCACTGCTGGCCGGCTTTGGCCGCTGACCTTGATGGGGCCCGTCGCGGAGCGCGCCAACGCGGCACGTAGACGCGCCCCTGACCCTGCCGGCCACGGTCACGGCCCCGCCGTTCCGCGTGCCTGGCCGAGTACCTACCGACGGCCAAAGGCACCTACGCTGTTCATCGCCCCCGGATGGCAGGCCGGCCGCTAGGGGGCTAAGCCGGCCACGTTGGTGGCTGTGGCCGAAATTTGTGCGAGCGTGACGTGCACGGCCCTAGGAGTTAGGCGAGGCAGCCCGCTCTGATGGTCCCCGAGCTGGCCGAACAGGTTGCCACCCCAAGACCACAGCTTGCCGGACGAGCTCAGCGCATAGCTGGTGTCACCGCCAGAGCAGACCTCGGAGAAGCGCACCCCGGCCGGCAGCTCCACCCGCACAGGCAGCGGAGAGTTCTGCGTGCTGTCGTTGCCCAGCTGGCCGAAACTGCCGGCCCCCCAGGCCCACACCGAGCCGTTGGTCAGCAAGGCGAGCGTCTGGCCGTTGGTGGCGTTGCTCCCGCCCTGCCAGACCTGGGCAGCAGGCCCGGGCAGAGCGACGCGCACCGGCACGAGCGCATTGACGGTGGTGCCGTTGCCCATCTGGCCCTCTTGGTTGAAGCCCCAGTCGTAATAGGAGCCATTGGAGAGGAGCGCGCCCGAGCCCTGCCACGACGAGACGAGCGAGACGACCCCCGGCGGGAGGCCCACGACGGCCGTGGGCGTCGAGCTGTCCGCCGTCGAGCCGTTACCGAGCTCACCGTCTTGGTTGAGGCCGCAGGCATAGACCTTCCCCCCCGACAAGAAAAGCGTGTGGTCGCCGGCCCCCGAAGCCATGGTCACCCCCGAGGCGGGGAGCCTGGCAGGCACGGGGACCGGCCCCCCCGGTAGGCAGAGCGCCTGCACCGGGTTGTAGCCCCACCCCCAGAGATGGCCCCTGGAATCTATGGCCAGCCCCGAGTCGTAGGGCATCGGGTTAGGCAGGGAAGCGATCCTGACCCCGGGCGGGAACGCCACCCGGACCGGGGTGCCCGAGAACCGCGGCAGCGACCCGTCCCCCAGTTCGCCGAGCCCGCCGGCCCCCCAGGCCCACACGGCCCCGCGCGAGGTCAAGGCGTAGCTGTCGGAGTTGGAGGTGGCGACCTCGACCACGCGCCCGGGGATGCCCGCCACCCGGGCGGGCACGCTGTGGTCCAGTTCGAGGATCTTCCCGTCGCCCCCGGCCACGCCGAAGCTGTAGACGGCTTCTGGCACGACCGTCTCGGCCGACCTCGGGCGCTGTCGCACCGGCCTGGTCGCGGCCCCACTGGCCGGGCTGGCGGCACTGCCGCTCGCTCCCGGTGGCCCGGCTGCGAAAGCGGGGGCACTTGGGACCAGCGCGAACGGGGCAAGCGCGCTCAGCGCTGCTGCTCCTATCGCCAATCTCGACCGTGTTCGCATCAAGTAGCACCTTCCCTCTCGTACCGACCCTCTCGTACCGAAGGGCGGCCGGTCGGCGGCCCCAACCCTTCGGAATGGCGGCGGAAGTATACCCCTGTGGGTAGGTGGCCAGGTCGCGCGCCCTGGGCCCCCCGCCCACCCCACGGCTGAGGGCAGTGAGCGGCGCCGGGGTTCTTAATGCGGCCTTCACCAAGGTGCTCCTAGGGTTGCCCGCATCCCGCGGAGGGAGCTCCCCGGGAGGAGGTTTGCTGTGAAAGTGGTCCGCAGGTTGGCAGCTGCCGCAGCCCTCACACCGCTGCTGGTGGCGCTGGCGCCGGCGGCGCCGCCGGCAGCCGCGGCAGCCCACCGCCACGTCCCGGCGGCGCTCGTGCCGCTCCCCGCACCGGCACCGCTCGTCCCCTTCGACCCGGCGGCCGGCCCCGACCAGGGCCGTTGGCACCCCGCCGGCCGTCTGGTCGATGGCCACCCCGCCGTGTACGAGACCATCCTTACGGTCCCGGGCACAGGCCAGCCGGCCGGGTTCGCCTGGATGGACCCCAGGCTCCTCAGGGCGCAGCTGTACTCGGGGAGCGGGAGCCCGGGAGGTTACGGGTGGAAGCTGACAGCCCCGATCTCGCCGGGCGCTGCCCGTACCCTCGTTGCGGCGTTCAATGGGGGGTTCAAGTTCCCCTACACGGAGGGCGGTTACTATGCCGAGGGCAAGCTCGCGTACCCGCTCCGCCCAGGGGGTGCCTCCCTCGTGATCTACCGGAACGGTGACGCCACTGTGGGCGCTTGGGGACGCGATGTCAACTGGTCAAGCCAGGTCATAGCCGTCCGGCAAAACCTGACTTTGCTCGTCGACGGAGGCCATGCGGTGGGTGGCCTCGACCCCTACGACAAGTCCGTTTGGGGCGCTACGCTCGGTGGGATCCCAAACGTCTGGCGCTCCGGCATCGGGGTAACCTCTGACGGCGCGCTTGTCTATGTGTACGGCCCCGATCTCGAGATCACCCAGTTGGCCGCGTTGCTCGTGCGTGCCCGGACGGTCCGGGCGATGACCCTCGACATGAACCCGTACTGGACGGTCTTTGTCACCTACAAGCCGCCCCCTGGTGCGCCGGCGTCCCCGGCAAACGGGAGCTCGCTGCTCCCAGGTACCATACAGGGGCCGACGACCTTCTTCGAACCCTGGTGGAACCGTGACTTCTTCACAATGTCAGCCCGCTGAGGCAGTGATCGTGCTGGAGGGCCCCGACGCGACGGCCGCGCGCGAGGTCTCGCTCATACCTGCCCGCCCCCAGTCACAGCTATGGGCACTGGCGAGCGCCCTGCGCCCCAGGCAGTGGCCAAAAAACGTGCTCGTTTTCGCCGCCCCTGTGGCGTCCGGCGCGATCCTGCACAGCGGCCCCTTGACGCGCACCTTCGCCGCTTTCTGGGTGCTCGTCGCCGCGTCAGCGGCCACCTATTTGCTAAACGACATCACCGACCGCGAGTCGGACCGTCTCCACCCGGTGAAAAGCCGCCGGCCCATAGCATCGGGTCGGCTGGGTGTCAAGACGGCGTTGGCCGTCGCAAGCGCGCTCACCCTGATTTCGTGCGCCGCCGCGCTCCTCCTCTCTCCGTTCCTCGGCGCCATCGTGGTGTCCTACCTGGCGATCAGCACCGCGTACACGCTCTTCCTGAAGCGCCTGGCAGTGATCGAGCTGGCCAGTGTGGCTTCAGGATTTACCCTGCGGGCCGTGGCGGGCGGGGCCGCAGCGCACGTGGCGATCTCGCCTTGGTTTTTGGTGATGGTCTCCTTTGGCGCGCTGTTCGTAGTCGCCGGCAAGCGCCGGTCCGAACAGGTGGCTTTGGGCAGCGCCAAAACCGTGCACCGTCGCAGCCTGGGCGCTTACCCGCCCGAGTTCCTGCGCAGCGTGCGCCTGCTGGCCATGGCCGTGACCGTGACGACATACTGCCTGTGGGCCTTCCAGCGTGCCAGCGAACTGTCGCTCGGCCGGGGGGCGCACCTCGTCTGGTTCGAGCTTTCGATCGTGCCTTTCGTGACGGCGGTGCTGCTCGTGGAGCTAGCGGTACAGCGTGGCAAAGGAGGGGAGCCGGAGGAACTTGCGCTCACCGACCACGCCCTCCAGCTCTGCGGCTTGGCCTGGGTGGCAATGGTCGTGATCGGGATTTACGCTTGAGCCTTGCCTCGGAGAGGCAACTCCTGACGGGCTGGGGACGGGCCACCTGGAGCGCAGCCAAAGTGGTGGCCCCACGCGACGAGGCCGAAGTGGAGCGCCTGGTCGTAAAGGAGCCCGATAGCTTCGGTCGTTTTTCTCCCCGAGGCCTTGGCAGGGCCTACGGCGACGCGGCCCAGTGCGCGGGCGGGACGGTCGTGGACTGCAGGGGGCTCAGGTCCGTCCTTGGGCTGGACCGCCAACGCGGTACGCTCCGGGCCGGCGCCGGAATATCTTTCGATAACCTCCTCGAGCTCCTCGTGCCTCGGGGGTACTTCCTGCCGGTAACGCCCGGCACGCGCTTTGTCACTCTCGGGGGCGCGATCGCAAGTGACATCCACGGCAAGAACCACCACGTTGACGGGTCCCTCAGCGCCCACCTGGAGAACCTCCGGCTCGTGGCCCCGGCTGGCACCTTCGACTGCGGCCCGGTGCAGCACAAGGAGGAGTTCGACGCCACCTGCGGGGGTATGGGCTTGACCGGCGTCGTCACAGAAGCAACTCTTCGCTTGCTGCCGATCGAGAGCTCGTGGATGGTGGTCGACACCGAACGCGCCGCCGACTTGGATAGCTGCTTGTCGCTTTTGTCAGAAGAAGCCTCCCGCTACCGGTACTCGGTGGCATGGGTGGACGGGTTGGCGCGTGGCCGGCGCTTGGGCCGCAGCGTGCTCACTAGGGCCGACCACGCGCTGGCCATGGACCTGCCGGTCGACCGGCGACGCCAGCCCCTTTCCTACCGGGCACCCCGGGTCGTAGAAGTGCCGTTCGCCTCGCCCCTATCGCTCCTCCGCCCGGCTACGGTGAGCGCCTTCAACGAGATGTGGTACCGGAAAGCTCCGAGCAAGCGAGAGACACAGCTCCAACCGCTGGCCACGTTTTTCTACCCCTTGGACGGCGTCGGCAGTTGGAACCGTCTGTACGGGCCTAGGGGCTTCACCCAGTACCAGTTCGTCGTGCCCTTTGGGGCAGAGCGGGCCCTCGAGCATGCCCTGGAGAAGCTGAGCGGGGGCCGGGTCGCTTCGTTCCTCGCCGTGCTCAAGTCTTTCGGGGCAGCCGGAGCCGGGCACCTGTCGTTCCCCATGGAAGGGTGGACGCTCGCCCTTGACATCCCCTTGGGTGTGCCGGGCCTGCCGGAGCTCCTGGACGAGCTCGACGTGCTCGTGGCTGACGCCGGGGGACGGGTCTACTTGTCCAAGGACGCGCGGCTGCGCCCGGACCTCGTGCCGGCCATGTACCCTCGCTTAGCAGAATGGCAGGCTGTACGTGCACGCCTCGACCCAGCCGGCGTGATGAGCTCGGACCTGGCGCGCCGCCTGGGGCTCGCCGGCCCGGTGTTACCGAGCACCAGGGCATGAGGGGCTAGCCGTGCTAGACGGGACCGGGATGCCACAGAGCGCGGTCGTGATCGGTGGCGCCTCCGACATGGCGAGGGATGTGCTTCGCATCCTCGCCGGGCGCCGCCTCCGCTCAGTCGTCCTCGCCGGCCGTTCCGAGCCGGCCCTCGACGTGGTGGGCCGGGAACTGCGTGCGCTCGGCGTCGAGTCGGTGCGCTGCCGCACGCTTGACGTGACTGCCGTAGCGTCCTTGGTGCCGTTCGTGTCCGAAGCTGTGGCCGACCTGGGAGAGGTCGACCTCGTCCTCGTGGCGGCCGGGCAACTGGGGACCGCCACATTGGAGCAGCTCGGCCCGGGCACGATCTCGTCCCTGGTGGCTACGAACTTCTCTGGTCCCGCGGCGCTCGCCATGGAGTTCGCCAAGCACATGGTGCGCCAGGGCTTCGGGCGGATAGTCCTGTTTTCCTCCGTCGCCGGCGTGCGCACCCGCAAGTCCAATTTCGTTTATGGTGCGGCCAAAGCTGGCTTGGACGGCTTCGCGCTCGGCCTGTCTGGCGCCCTAGAAGGCACAGGGGTCGGCATAACCGTGGTCCGTCCGGGGTTCGTGACCACCAAGATGACGGCAGGCATGAAGCCGGCGATCTTCCCAGTTGACGCCGAGACGGTGGCGAAGGCAGTTGTGCGTAGCCTCGAAACGGGCCGGGAAGTGGTCTGGGTGCCTCCCCAATTGCGCTACCTGTTTGCGTTGCTGCGCTTGGTACCCACGCCGCTTTGGCGGCGGCTCCCGGGGTGAGCTGCTGCCTCAGCTAGGCACCGAAGTACTGCTCGACGGCTTTGGCGAGCCCTTTTGCGACAGCCTCCTGCCCCGCCTTGCTCGCCGCGATGGTCGCTTCGAAAGGGTCGGTTATAAACAGGGGCTCGATGAGCGCACCGGGCATTTGGCTCGGGTAGGAGACGTAACCGGGGTCTGCCGGCCCTATCAGCACCAAGTGCCTGTAGGCCGCGGCCGCCGCGGACAGCGGCGGGCCGCCCAAAGTACTGTCCTTTACGACCCCGGCGTCGGGGATGCCCCACCCGTGGGAGTTCATGGACGACAGTACGTCGTGTTGGACGAGCCGGGCGAGGCGGATGTTCTTGGCTGCGAACGGCCTGACGGCGTCGTAAGCGGTCAGGCACCCAGCGTTGAGCGGGGAGGGGCCGGCGTCCAGGTAGATGCCGATGAGCACGTCGGCTTTCACCAAATTGGCGCACAAGTCGCGAGCTGTGACGTCCCTATGAGATCCTTTTACGGTGAAGATGCCATCGCTCACGTCGCCGGGGCGGGGACGAGCAACGGTCGAGGCGCGAGTGCGTGACACGGCCACCGTGAAGCCACGGGCGCGAAGCAGCGCCATGGTGTCGAGCTCCATGGGCAGCGTCTCGTCCGCCTCGAAAATGGTACGGCCGGACTCGGTATTCCCCACGGCCCCGGGGTCGATGCCGCCATGGCCTGCGTCCAGGAACACCGTCAGGTGACGGCTGCCCGATGTCGGGCGGAACGACACGCATGACCCCGGTTCGAAGTAGGAAGGGTCGACCTGGCGCCCTCCAAGCACCCCCTGCGCGGCGGCGGCCGGGCGCGCGGCGTCGCCGGCGGGCGCGAAGGCAGGGCGCGTCGCCATGAGCAGCCCCCCGACGCCGGCTATAGCCATCAGACGGCTCACGTGCCGCGTCCCTTGGGCTCAGCCGGTCACGGGGTGGGTAGGCGTAGAGCCACCGGGCCCGAGGACGTCGAAGCCGTCGGGTTTGTAGAGGTACCCAGGCGCGGTGCCCGGTACGCCTACGTGGCCGTACTGCCAAACGACGGCTCCTGTCGAGGGGTCGATCGCGACCATCCGGTCGTTGTGGTCGTCGTTCAGCATGAAGACACCGCTCGGCAAGAGTTCGACGAGCGAGGGGTCGTTGAGCTCACCGGGACCCGAAGTGGGCTGGTAACGGTAGAGGATCTGGCCGGCGCGGTTGAACTCGACGATGGCGCCCGGGTTGGTGTAGTCCGCCACCAGGTACCGGTCCGGGCCCAGTTGTTGGGGGTCCGAGGGGTAGCCGATCGCCAGGTGGGTATCCCAGACGAGCTGGCCGGTCATTGTGTACTCGTCGATCCAGCTCCCGTTGATCTCCGAGACGAGAAGGTTGCCATCAGCGAGCGGAGTGTCACCGTTCGGCGAACCGAGGTCGGTCGGAGGGTTGTGGGCGCAGACGCCGTTGGTGCCGATCTGGTGGACGATCGCTTTGGTGGCGGGGTTTATAATGAGGATGCGGCAGTTGATGATGTCTGCCACGACTACGTTGCCGTTGCGTAACAGGTAGGCGTCGTCGGGGTTGCTCAGATAGCCCGGGGCGTAACCGGGCTGTCGCGGGTGGCCGTACTGCCAAAGGACGCGCCCGGACGGGTACGCGATCTCCACTATCGTCTCGTTGTTTTCCTGGTTGGAAATGATGGCCGTCCCGTGGCGGACGAAAAAGGCATCATCTGGGTAGTAGAAGCCGCCGGGCGGCGGGGGGGCGGTGGCCGAGGGGTACCTCCATATGATTTGGCCGGCGTCGTTTAGCAGGAGGAGACGGTCATTGCCCCGGTCCGCCACGAGCAGCTTGTACCCGTAGTAGGGCGAGCCGGCGCCGGCCGAGCCGGCGACCCCGAAGCGCCGGTCGGGCGTCACGAACTGCACTGCCGCGGTCTGCGCACCACCTGCCACCTCTCCCCCCACGAGGTAGAGGCGGTTGGCCGACACTGCGGTGCCGGCGTAGGCGACCGCCGTCTGCAGGGACCCGGCGCGAAGTACGGAGTCGTTGGCCGTGTCGAAGGCGAAGACGTCGTTGACGGGCTCGGGCGTGCCGGCGGTAGCAGGCGTGCGGGTCCCGGCTGGGCCGGTGCCGGTCTCTGCCCCGCCGGTGCTCACCCCGCCGGTGCTCACCCCGCCGGTGCTCACCCCGCCGGTGCTCACCCCGCCGGTGCTCACCCCGCCGGTGCTCACCCCGCCGGTGCTCACCCCGCCGGTGCTCACCCCGCCGGTGCTCACCCCGCC
>JAJYMB010000029.1 GCA_021787365.1 Actinomycetes bacterium
CACGAGGCGCGACGGCTCGGCCCGCATAAGCGGAGTGGAGCCCTTGGTCATGGACGGAGAGCTGTGGCTATCGATGATGACCACGTCTGCGAAGGCGCTCGACCTGAGGCGCGACCCGCGCATCTCCACCAGCAGCACCGTTACCGGCCCCGAGCCGGCCGTCGAGGTCAAGGTGCGCGGTACCGCCCGCGCCGTCCACGACCGCGACGTCCATGAGCACTATGCGGCCAAGGTGAGCGCCGAGCTCGGCTGGCAACCTGTCGTCGGCTGGTTCGCCCTGTTCGCGATCGACATCTTCGACCTGGCCCAGGTCGGTTACGACCCCGAGACCCACGGCCAGCACGTGGCACGCTGGCCCGCGGGAGAGGAGTACGTGAGGCCGGCGACAAGCCCAACGATCCTCGGGCCCCGCCAGACAGTACGGCGGCTGTTGCAGTAGGGAAGTTCCTCGCGGCGTGGCCTCGCGATTGGCGCTCTGTCGAGCGAGCTGCCGCAGCCCGCCCGGGCTAGGCCTGCGGCAACCCTGCAGGCCTTCGAAGGGTTGTAGTTCGCATGAGGCCATGGCGCTTCGCAGCCCTCGCTGCGGCCGTGGCGCTCGCATTCCCCGCCGGGGGTGCCCAGGCCGCGAACGCCGGCTCTCCCATTGCGCCGGCCGCCTCGGCCGGCGGGACACCCGAGGTCCTCGCGCTAGCGGGCGGGGTCGTCTGGCTCTACGACGGTTCCTCCGTGCTCCGCAGCACCGACAATGGCGCCAGTTGGCGCAGAGTGTTCCCGAACTGGGCCGAGACGCCGACGTCGCTCCAAGTAGAGGGCGCGTACTTCTTGGGGAAAGACGACGCCTGGGCGGTCACAGACCGGGAGTGGCCGGCCCAGCCCGGTTCCACCACGGTCTGGCGGACAACGGACGGCGGCCTCCACTGGCAGGAGGGCGTGTCGCTGCCCGTCCCGCTCTCCTACGGGGTGCCCACCTTCGACCAGTTCTCCTTCGCCAACGCAAAGGACGGCTTCGGCTTCGGGACGACCTCGAGCGCCGCCGGCACCGAGGAGACCTTCCAGAGCGTCCTTTGGGCCACGTCCGATGGCGGGTTGCGCTGGCAGCAGGTGAGCGCCGTGGGGCTCCCCGGGCAGGGCGCCGTGCAGCCCATCAACCCGGTGGCGACCAACAATTGCGGGCCAGGGCCGTTCTCCCTCGAAGCGGCCTCAGCCGAGGTCTTGTTCCTCTTCGACAGCGGGTGCCCGAGCCGCCGGCCCGGCTTCTGGCGGAGCGCCGACGGAGGCAAGGACTGGCGCCCGGTGGCCGTGCCGGCACCACCCGGGGGCTGGCGCTCCCAAGAAGCCTGGGAGTACCCGCCGCGGAGCGCGACGAGGGCCGGGGCCGAGGTGGGCACAGTGCTCGCCTTCAACGACGCGAGCGCGGTGATGGCGGTCAGCACGCGGCCCGGCGAGCTGTTGGTGTACCGCTCCTCCGACGTCGGCGCCTCGTGGTCGCTGGCATCGGTCCTCGGGACCGGCTCGCTCGCGCGCCCTTCGGGGTTCAGCGCCTCGTCGCCGGCGGTGTGGGAACTGCCGGCGCCCGCGGGCCTCTACGTCACGGCCGACGCTGGCGAGCACTGGTCGCTCCGGCGCTCGGCCGTGAGCCTCCCCCCGATGAGCGTGGCCAGTTTCGCCTCTCCAGAGGTCGGCATCGGCTGGGCCGCCACTTACGGTGTTGAGGCGCCTGGGTACTTGCCGGGGTGGCGGACGACGAACGGCGGGGCCACGTGGTCGCCGGTCGGCCCGCTCGACGCCAGCCGGCAATCTCTGCCTCCCCTTAGCACCGTGGACTTCGTGAGCCCCATGGACGGCTGGGTGGCAGGTGGCGAAGGCGTGCTCAGGACTACCGACGGTGGGCGCACCTGGGCCTCCCATTTCTCCCCTCGAGTACCCCTCGAGCAGTTGTCGTTCGCCGACGCCGAGCACGGCTGGGCCCTCGGGCCTGACGAGCTCTTCGCCACTTCCGATGGCGGTGCCAGCTGGCAAGCCCTGCCCGAGCCACGATTCGGCGAGCTCACTTGGGCCCAGCGCGTGAGCGCCAACTTCGGGGTCGCCGAGGTCTGCGCCGAGGAGGGAGGTACCCGAGTGCTGGCGACCTACGACGGGGGCCTTTCCTGGCACGTGCTGCCGGTGCCGGACGTCAACCAGCTCGACTGCGCCAACCAGCTCGTCTTCAACGAGCCGCCGGTGGGGCTCTGCTTCGGCACCCCGCAAGTGGGCTGGGCCGCAATCAGCTTGGCTGGCGGGAAGGGTGCCCTGGAGCACACGGTCGATGGCGGCAGGAAATGGGAAGTCGTCGCGACGTTCGACCCTTTTCCCTCCGGGGTCGCCTGTTACGGCCCCACGCAGGCTTGGGTGACCCTAACCTGGCAGCTCGAACACGGGGCCGCGAGCACTCTCGCGGTGACGACAGACGGAGCCAAGACCTGGAGCTTCGCCGCGTACCCGGCCGAGAAGCCCTTCTTCTCACCGACCATGTCCGCAGCCGACGGCGCGGTGCTCGGGAAGCTCGGGGCCGCCGGCGTGCCGGGCCAGGTTTGGCACCAGCCGATCGCGGCCTTGGCCGACCCCGGCCCAGGTGACGCCGACGCGCTCTGGGAGGAGGGCGTCGGTGCCTGCGCCTTCGAGCTCGGCATCATCTCCACCGAAGACGGCGGGTCCCGTTGGTCGAGCTCGCCGGTGCAGGCCGGCGCCGCCACGTGCCAGACCTCGGTGGGCCTGCCCTACATCGAGTCCTCCCTCCCGCCGCACGTGCTCTCGGTCTCTTTCCCGAGCGCCTTGGACGGTTTCGTGCTCGGCACCGCACCCGGCGCGCCCGCCGGGTCGCAAACAGCCCCGGTGGACCTCATAGGTACGAATGATGGAGGCCGAAGGTGGGCGTTGCTAGCGCGGCTCCCCTGACCTGTGCCCGCCAGAGCTGCCGGCCTCGGGCTCTCAGGCTGCCCAGGCTCGCGGTGGCTGTCGTGGTACCCCTGGCCGCACTAGCCACCTCCGCGCAGCCTTATCACGCGGCGGCCGAGGCGGCTCCCCCGACAATCCAACCCGACGGCGTGGCCTTCTGGGACGCCGAGGACGGCCTGATGGTCGCGACCCTGACCACGCCTGCGTGCATCGACGGCACTTCCGCCTGTCCAGGCGGCCTCGTCGAACGCACGAGAAATGGCGGGCGCACCTGGCAGGTGGTGGACCGAGCCAACAAGCCCCTCGACTCCGTAGCTGTCGCCCCGGGCGGCGTGGCGTGGGTGACGAGCGGACGGTGTGGCCCAGCGAGCCCTAACGCCTGCGGCTCTTCCCAGATCCTGGTGACTTCGGACGGCGGCAGCAAGTGGGCCACGGTGACTTCGCGCACCCTGGTGACATCGGTTGCGCCGGTATCGGCCACTGCGGCGTGGGCAGTGGCGGGCGCGTCCGGCGCTGGTTTCCCCGTCGGCACGGTGCTGGTGCGGAGCACTGACCGAGGCCGTACCTGGCACCAGGCGGGCGACCCGTGCCACCACACCGCCGGGCTCGCCCCTTGGGACGTTGACTTCGCCAACCCCTCTCGTGGTTGGGCCATGTGCGTTACTCAGCCGGCCACCGACATGCAGGCAAAAGCTCTGTTCAGTACCTCTGACGCGGGCGCGACGTGGCACTTGCAGTCCGATTGCCTCCTCCCAGTCAGCCCCCGCCCACCGGTAGACGTCGGCTCCTCGAGCTGCGTCGGGTACCTCCCCGGGCTACAGGTCCGTGCCGACGGGTATGGGTGGACGTGGAGCGACCGCTACGGCCTGGCCGCCACCGAGGACGGGGGGCACAGGTGGGCCCAGATAGCCGAACGTGTCGTGGTCGACGACGCCAACTCCGTCCTGTCGGCGTCATTGGTCGGCAAGGGGACCGGGTTTGTCCTGGTCAGCCACGCCATCTCCGGGCCGGGCTGCTCCCCCCGGGGCTGCGGCCCGCAGCTCCTGTTCACTGCTGACGCCGGGACCACGTGGACGGAGGTCCACCACTGGAAGTCGCCTTCAGAAGTGGCAAGCCCTTCACGTCGAGTGCCGCCCCCGACCATGCTTCAGGGACCGGCCTGATTCAGAGCAGTTCCGCCCAAACGCCTGCCCTGGCGTAGAGAAAGTAGCTCGAACCGCCGACAAGGCCGCCCCGCCGGATACCTGCATGTGCGATGGCGGCGCATGGCAAAGCGCAACGCGGAGGTTGGCCGGAGCGTTCCTCTTGTATGGGTGCGGTCGTGCGGCGCCGGCTGGGTGGCCACGCGCGCTCGTGTGGGTTTGTGTCGTGGCGTTCATTTCGGTTTCGGTGCTCACTGGGCTCTCTGTCGGTCTCCCAGTGCCGGCACTGGGACGGGCGACTGCCGGCCTGGACAAGCCCGTCCCGTGGTCACCGACGCCGGCGACGGCGCCCACCACGACCAGCCTCGCGCGCCCTGGGACTGGCCGGGCGCGGGTTCTCGCCGCCGGCCAGCCGTCGGGCGGCGTGGGCGCGGGCAGCGCCTATTGGAGCGTCCCGCTGGCCGACAAAGGGTCGACGCCGTGTTCGTTACCCAGCAGCGGCTACGGGCTGACCGCGGTCGGCCCGCGCGGTCGGCAGATCTCGCTGCTCACTACCAAAACGGGCTCCGGCGCCGTCGTAGAAGCAGGCCAGGTGGCCCAGTTCGTCGTGCAGGAAACAGACCACTGCAACCCAGCTGGCACCGTCCTCCCACACGAGCAGTACCACGCGCTCCTGCTGCACCTTCCTACTGGTAACGTCCGCCTCGGGCGTCTGCACCTCCTGCTTTGCACCCCGCACGTCTATACGTCGTTGCAGACCTCGCCCCCCGCCCGGCCGCCGCCCGGCACGACCGCCAGCCTGCAGGCCAGGATCGCGGCCCCAGCCACGGTCACCACCGGCACCGGGCTGCACTTCGTCGTCGTGCTCTCCAACCCGTCGGGGGTGGCTGCGCACTTCGAGGCTTGCCCCGTCTACACCGAAGGCCTCTATCTGGTCCGAGCCGGCGTCCGCAGTGAGGGGACCTTCCGGCTCGACTGCGCCGGCGCCCGCACCATCGCCCAGCACTCGCAAGTATCGTTCGCGATGGTCGTCTCTGTTCCGTCAATCGCCTCTCTACGGTCAGCTGGCGACGCCGCGAAGTTGTACTGGCGGGTCGACTCGAGCGGGCCACCAGCCGGCGCCGTTGTCGTCGTGATGCCCGAGAGGGAAAGGCACCCGGGGCCGTCTGTGCGGGCTAAGTCCAAAGCGGCGGGCTGGCCGCCGCCACCGCCGAGAAGAGGTTCCCGCCCTCGGGGGCAGCTGCCCGCTCCGCTGCCAAGAGCGCACCGTAACCGCCCATGGAAAAGCCGTAAAGCACAAGGGGGCATCCTCCCAAGCCGGTCCGTCAGCAACGGCACGAACTCTTCGACCAACATGGCGTGCGCGTCTGTCCCGTTGGCACGCCTGTGCCAGTAACTGTCCCTGCTGCCACCATTCGCCGAGGCAATTGCCAGCGGTGCCCCCACATAAGCCCCGGCATCTGCCAGGTGCAGCCAGTCGAACACCGTGGTCTGGTCGCCACCTTTCCCGTACAGGCTAAGGACGATCGCCCCCGGGGCCGCCTTGGGAGGCAGCGAGTGGTCATGGCCGACTTCTGTTTTCATGTACCGGCTTTGGAACGCACCTGTCACGACCCGTGCCCCTGAGGGGGGCAAGGTGAGGTCGGGACCGGGATGGAGGCCGAGGTGCTCCTCGACCTTATGGCGCAGGCCTTGGTCTTCATAGAGCACGCCAGCCCGCAGCCAATCGAGCGGCAACCGCGCCACCGGTCGCGACCCGAAGGAACGAACGCCTCGTCAAGACGGCTGCACTCCTAGTGACCGTCGCCGGATGCCGAGGGGCCCAAGTTCATGCTGTGACAACGCCCCGACCGAACAGGAGAGTTCCAATCGAGACGTGCTATGCAGCCCTCATTTTGGTCCTGCTGCTCACGGACGTGGAACCTCGCGCTGCGCCCGGGCGTCGCGACGGGTGATGAGCCTTTCTCCGGGCCTGACGCGACGGGCAGCTGCTGCCTTCCTCGCCACCGCACTCGCAACGACTACGGGCGCCACCGTGTTGGGACCCCCGGCAGCCTCGAGCACGTCCGGCCGCCCCGGAGCCCCCGACCTCCTGGCGACGCCGGACGGGGTGGTGTGGTCCTGGGCCGCAGCCGCGGCCAGCAACTCGGAGGTCTTCAGGAGCACCGACGGCGGAGGCCGCTGGCAGTCGGTGCTGGGCGTCCCCACGCCTGCCAATGGTTTCGGCCTGACGGCGAGCTACTTCCTCGGGGCGGACGACGCTTGGGTCGTCAAGCAGAACCTCCACGGCGACGGCGTCGGTGAGACGACCACCGTCTACAGCACGCACGACGGCGGTGCTCAGTGGTACCACAGCAAAGCATTGCCGGGCGACATCACCACGTGCTGCATAATCCTGTTCGACCAGATCTACTTCGCCAACCCCGAAGATGGCTGGGTACTTGCCGCCGGTCAGGACATGGGCCCGGGGACGCCGACGACGCTCACAATGCTCTGGTGGAGGTCGACCGACGGTGGGCGCTCATGGGACGAGTTGCCAACCTCCACCTTGCCTTGGCAGGGCCGAGTTGTCGGCGGGCCATCGCTTTACCCCAACTGCCCTGCGATCAGCAGCCCCCACTTGGTCTTCGCGAACGCCGAGGTCGGCTGGTTCAGCGAAGGTGACTGCTCTGAGGGCGCGGCCCGGCCGGAGGTGTGGTGGACGGCCGACGGCGGCGCCCGCTGGACCCCCGCCCCGCTCCCGCCACCGGCCAGGGGGTGGGGCAACTGGTTCAGGGACGACGGCGGCGGCGTGGACGTGGGCGCCCCGAGCTTTTTCGGGCCGCCCTCCGCGGCCACCGTTGTGGTGCCCGTTGCGCTCGGCAGGTCGAGCCTGGCCATCGAGCGCTCCACCAACGGAGGCCGCACCTGGGCCATTGCCAGCCAGGTCGAACTCGGCCTCACGCCCCAAGCAGCGACACCTGCCGAGTGGTTCGAGGCCTTGGGCCCGGACCAGTGGTTAGTGGCCGCGCCGACCCAGATCTTTTCGACCTCGGACGACGGAGAGCACTGGGACGTTACCCGTTCCCCGCTCGACCTCCACGCGCCGGTGTTCTTTACGTCGTTGAGCCACGGCTTCGTCCAGGGCTCAGGTGTGACCATGGCCTGGGAGACGGCAGACGGCGGCCGGGACTGGGTGCCCGAGGGACTGCCGGCCAGCCTCTATGGCGCAGCGGAAGCCCAGATGGGACAACCCCTCTCGACCGTCGCGAGCGCGGGGCCCGGGCTACTGGGGGCGGGGGGCAACGCCGGGCTTTACCTTTCTAGGGACGGGGGACGGACCTGGGCTCATGCCCTCGGGCCCGAGTTCCCCGTGGACAGGCTCGACCTGGTCAGCCCCGAGGTTGCTTTTGCCTTGGCCGGTGGCGAGCTATTGCGCACCACCGACGGGGGCAGCAGGTGGGGTACGGTGCTCCAGCCGCCAGGCGGAGCAGCGCTAAGCGTCGATTTCTGGTCTGCGGAGGCGGGTATTGCCGAAACCGACGGGCCTTACTTTGTCACCTACGACGGCGGCGCCCATTGGGCGGTGCTCATGCTGCCCGACGGTTGGGAAGTGGGGCCCACGAACGGCAACGGGAGCCCGGGCGCGTTCTGTTTCAGCACCGACGGCATAGGTTGGGCTGCCGTCTCCCGGCATGGCCAACTCGCCGTGCTCGTCACGGAAGACGGTGGGCAGCGCTGGCAGGTTGCGCTGGCACCGCCGAACCTGCCAAGCGCCGCCCCGAGAAAATTGCAGCGTTACGAGGAGCTACCGGGTGCGGAAGCACAGGTGGGGGGGTGCCAAGGACAGGAGGCTTGGGTGCTCGTAGCGCAGCCTGTGTCGCTTGGCAACATGCAAGGCGTCCCTGACACTTTCGACCTCCTCGTGACCGAGGACTCCGGCCGTAACTGGGAGGACGTCTTCCAAGCAGAAGGCTCGAGCATCGTCAAGCGTCCCCCCGTCGCCACCCCTCCGGGAGGACCGGTCAAAGCCGACCAAGGCTTTGACGATTGGCTGCCACAGTCGGCTCTTTCTCCCGCCCCGGGCACGCTCTGGCTCACAAGCTACGACGAGGATTTCGGCGGCGAGGCGTTCGCCTCGACTGCAAATGGCGGCCAAAGCTGGGTGCAATTGGATATACCCGGACAGGTCGCAAAGCCAGGAGAGCTCCTGCCTGTATACGGGTGGGAGTCGACCGCTGCCTCCAGTGCACAGGACGCTTGGGCACTTTTCTCGGGCTCGCTCCCCAACCATGGCCCTCAGGTGAGTGTTCTCTATGCAACACACGACGGCGGGTCGAACTGGGCCCGCGCCGCGAGGTTCTCCTTGCCATGATGTCCAAGGCAGGGTCGAAGGCTCGCGCTCTCGGCGTTTTCGTCCTCGTCCCCATCGCCCTGGTCGGGGCCACAGGGACAGGCTCGTCCTCAGCGGCTATAGCCCTGGGCGTCAGCTCGCCCAAGCAGATGGTCGTGCTGTCGGGTGACGCTGTCGGGCCCGTCCGCTTCGGCGAGCCCCAACCGGAGGCTGTGACCGCGCTGACGAAGCTGATCGGCCCAGCCAGAGGCGGCGTGCAAAGCGCCAAGGGGAACTGCACCATCGACGCCGCTTTATATTGGGCCAATTTTTCGGTGTACTTCTTCAGGGGCAAGTTCGTCGGCTACCAGACCGGCAACAACCTCAGTGCCAAGCCGGAGCCGGCGTTCAACGGAAAGACGCCGCAGGGCCTCCGCGTCGGCGACACTTTGGCAGAGGCGCGCAAGCTCTACCCCGGCCACGTGACGACCAGCGGTGAGAACGGGGGTGTGTACGCGATCAAGACGGCTACGGGGACGATCCGTGGCTACCTGTCGCTGGAGGTCTCCAACCCACCGAGCAAGATCAAGATCGTCACCATCTCGGCGGGGTCAGTCGGTTGCCCTGCGGCTTCACCGGGATGAGGCGGGCGCCAGTACCAAGCACCTCCAGTCCGGCTGTGCTCGGCCCTGCTTGGCAAGCCAGCCACTTGCAGAAATGCGGCCATGGCAACACGCCGGTCCCAGTAAGCGTCTGAAGCATTAGTTCTCGAGCGGCACATAGATGGCGATATGCGCATCGCCCCAAGGCGTTCCCATAAGTGATCCAGGACCGCCTGCAGGCACCTCGAGCCCGCATAGGAGGGCGGTGAGGACAAGTGTTCAAGCGACTGCACTACCGTTTGGGCATGCTGGTGGTCGTCACGGGTCTGCCGGGAAGTGGCAAGTCGACCTTAAGCAACGAGCTCGCTGCCCGGCTCGCGCTACCGTTGATCGCCAAGGACAGGTACAAAGAGATCCTCTTCGACGCGCTCGGCATCGGCGACCGCTCCTGGTCGCGACGCCTCGGCCAGGCGGCGATCGCTCTCCAGTACCACGCGATCGCGACAGTTCGCGATGCCGTCGTCGACTCGGGCCTGTGGCCCGGCGTCTCCGAACCCGAGCTGGCGAGCCTTCGCCTGCCGATGGCCCAGGTGTTCTGTCACTGCCCCTTCGAGCTGGCGCGCGACCGGTATTTCTCTCGGCCCCGTCACGCCGGCTTCGTGGCGGAGCAGATGACCGTCGAAGACTACGAGATGTTCCGACCGCTCGTCGAGCCGCTAGCACTCGATGCGCCACTCGTTCGCGTCTCGACTTCTCGGGAGGTCGACTACGACCATCTGGTCAAGGACCTGTCGGCCCTCGGGGTGAACGGCGAGCGAAGAAGTCGCATCTGAGCGAGAACCTCGTGGACCTGATATGGGCGCGCATTCGGGCGTACGTCTCGGCTCGCTCACCTGGCCCGTAGCCGTCTCGGTATGGGCGAGTGCTGGTGGCAGGCCAAGGGTTCTTCAACCACACCGTATCGGCCGCCCCCCGTACTCGCCGGGGCTCGAAGCTGTTCTCGACCACGAGGTCGGCCTCACCGGGATGGGCCGGCTCCTGGACGCCGGCTGCTGGCCCGGCATCCTCACCGTCCGCCTCGCTCCTCTGTTCGCGGAGGCAGTGGGCCTTGACCCCGATGCCGACATGCTCGCCAAGGGCCGCCGGGCGGCCGAGGAGAGGGGCCTCAGCAACGCTCGCTGGGCCAAGGCATTGGCGGAGGACCTGCCCGAGGTCGCGCCACCTGCGTAATCCGGCGGAAAACGGACACCGGTTCCGGGGCAAAGCGGACAAGGTTCCGGAGCTATCCGGACAAGGTTCCGGAGCTATCCGGACAAGGTTCCGGCTGAAAGCGGACAGCTCACCTGAGCCTCGGGGGGTTGGCGGGCCTCGGTCCACCAAGCAGGGCACGTGGCCCTCTTGACTAGTTACAGGCATTTATCTGTAAGTCATAGAAGGGTCTTGGTGACGTAGCCCTACGTCTGTTCTGACCTAGATCCGCGAGTTACAAGGCTGTAAGCAATAGCAGCTCTCTGGGGCGTTGTGCTTAACGAAATTCGTGCGACTCAGGAAGCGACAAACTCCGTTTTGGGCGCGTTGGACTGCGGTCGTGAAT
>JAJYMB010000013.1 GCA_021787365.1 Actinomycetes bacterium
AGTGGCGGGGCAGTACGTGGACGCCGACGGGGTAGGCGGCGTTGTTGGCCCACAGTTCGAGCTGGGCCAGGACCTGGTTGGTGAAGCTCGTCGACATGACGAAGCTCGGGTGCCCGGTGGCGCACCCGAGGTTTACGAGGCGCCCTTCTGCCAGCACGATCACAGAGTGCCCGTCGGGGAAGTCCCAGGCGTCGACTTGAGGCTTTACGGGGTGACGGGAGACCCCCGGCCAGCGGGCCAGGCCGTCCATGTCGATCTCGTTGTTGAAGTGGCCGATGTTGCACACGACCGCGTTGTGCTTCATCCGGGCCAGGTGCTCGGCCAAGATGACGTCGCGGTTGCCCGTCGCCGTCACGAATATGTCGGCCTCCCCGACGACGTCGTCGAGGGTCACGACCTGGATGCCTTCCATGGACGCCTGGAGGGCGCAGATCGGGTCGACCTCGGTCACGACCACGCGCGCCCCTTGGCCCCGGAGCGACTGGGCGCACCCCTTGCCCACGTCGCCGTAACCGCAGACGACGGCCAGCTTCCCGGCGACCATCACGTCGGTCGCCCGGAAAATGCCGTCGATCAGCGAATGCCGCACCCCGTAGAGGTTGTCGAACTTGCTCTTCGTCACGGAATCGTTCACGTTTATGGCTGGGAAGAGGAGCGTGCCGGCGGCCTCCCGCTGGCGCAGCCGGTTGACGCCTGTGGTGGTTTCCTCGCTCACGCCCTTTATGCCGGCGGCCATCTTGGTCCACATGCCGGGCCGGTCCCGGAGCGTCTTTTGCAATGTCGCGGCCACCACGCCGGGCTCCTCGCCCGGGCCGAGGTCGGGCACCTCCCCGCTCCGTTCGGCCTCGACGCCCAGGTGGATGAGCAGGGTGGCGTCGCCCCCGTCGTCGACTATGAGGTCGGGCCCGCCGCTTTCGGGCCAGGAGAGGGCTTGTTCGGTGGCCCACCAGTACTGTTCGAGCGTCTCGCCCTTCCAGGCGAACACGGGCACGCCGGCGCTCGCCACGGCCGCCGCCGCGTGGTCCTGAGTGGAGAAGATGTTGCAGCTGGCCCAGCGCACCTGGGCGCCCAGAGCCACGAGGGTCTCGATGAGGACCGCCGTCTGTACGGTCATGTGGAGCGAACCGCTGATGCGCGCCCCGGCCAGGGGCTCTTGGCCGGCGAACTCGGCCCGCAACGCCATGAGGCCCGGCATCTCGACTTCGGCGAGGTCGATCTCACGCCGGCCGAAGTCTGCCAGGCTGATGTCGGCGACGCGATAGGGCTCGGTGGTGGTCAAGGTACAGGTCTCCTTCGTTCGGTGCCGGCGATGCCGGCGTCTCGTCCACGAGAGAGGCCGGGGCCACCTGGCCCTTCCCCAGCGGGTCAGCCCGGCGTCAGCCTAGCCCCTGGCGCGTCGGCGGCGGGCAGTGGCCGGCGGGGCAGCTGTCGGGCCAGGGCCCGTCCTCGCCGAGCGCCGGCCTAGGAGCCGTGGGGTCGAGGCGCTCATGGACCAGGTCCTTCACCATGGCGACGAACTCGGGGTAGCCACTGACACAGTCCGCCCGCACGAAGCGCGCCCCCACTTTCCCCGCCGCCCCGGTAGCGTCGACGTCTAGGTCGTGGACGACCTCCATGTTCTCCAGGACGAAGCCGATGGGCACGACGACCACTGCCGGAGGGCGCTCCGCCTCTATGGACTCGCATATGTCCGGGCCGAGCCAGGGCTGCCCGGGCCGGCCCGAACGGCTCTGCCACACGAGCTGCCAGCGCCGGACGCCGGCGGCCTCCGCCACGAGGCGGGCCGTCTCGTTCACGTGGTGCTCGTAGGGGCTGGTGCGGGCGGCGGCCAGCGGGATGCTGTGGGCGGAGAACAGCACCGTGGCGTCGACGGCGCCGAGGCTCGCCAGCGCCCTCGAGGCGCTCTTCGCCCAGGCGCCGACCCAAGCGGGGTGGTTGTAAAAGAGGCGCAGCTTGTCCACTTCGGGAGCGCCGGCCCCGACCTTGGACCGGGCGGCGGCAATGTCGTCCAGGTACTGGCGGCAGCTCGAGTACCCGCCGTAGGCGGACGTCACGAAGGCGAGCGCCCGGCGGGCACCGTCGTCGCGCATCTGGGCGAGCGTGTCTTCGAGGAGCGGGTGCCAGTTGCGGTTTCCCCAGTACAAGGGCAGGGAAAGGGCGGGCGTGCCCTGACCGAGGGCGCTCAGGAGCTCCCGGCACTGAGCGTTCAACGGGCTGGCTCCTCCAGCGGCGTAATAGTGTTCGGCGACCGCGAGGAGCCGCTCGTCGGGGATCCCCCGGCCGGCGCTCACCCGGCGGAGGAACGGCATCACCTCGTCGTGGTGCTCCGGCCCTCCGAAGGAGAGGAGCAAGAAGGCGTCGTAGGTCTCCATCAGCGCTTGGGACGGCCGGCGGACGGCCGGCAGGACCGGGGCCGGTTCGGGCACAATAGGGCCATGCCGGGCGACCCTAGCGGCCGGCGGGCCTGGAGGGCGCCGGTCGGCCTCGCCGCCTTTTTGCTGCTCGCGTGCGCCGGCGGCCCCGCCTTTGCAGCTCCCTCGGAGCAGGGCGCACTTCATCGCGCCGCCAAGGCGGCCCACCTCGCCTGCGGCCCGACTGCGGGCAAGGGGGAGGCGCCCTGGCCTGTCTTCGGGGGCGACCCGTCCCACAGCCAGGACGGGGTGGCCGTGACCGAGCGGGCGGGGGCCCTGTCCCGCAAGTGGGAGACTGCGCCGCTCGACGGGGCCCTTTACGGCGAGGCGCTCGTGGCCGGCGGCTGTGTCTTCGTGGCCACCGAAAACGACAGTGTCTACGCTTTTTCTGCCGCCACGGGCGCCCTGGCCTGGCGTACGCACGTGGCGAGCCCCGTCACGAGCGGCCTACCGTGCGGGGACATCAGCCCGTCGGGCATCACCGGGACGCCGGTGCTCGACGCCCGGCGGGGAGAACTTTGGGCCGTGGTCCTGACCGCCGTCGCCGGGAAGCCCGAGCACGAGGTGGTTGCCCTCGGTGCGCGAAACGGCAAGCTGCTCCGCCGCCAGGAGTTCGCCTTGCCCGGCACGGACCCCGCGGCCGAGCAGCAGCGGGGCGCGCTCCAATTGGGGGACGGCAACGTCTATGTCGCCCTGGGCGGCCTGTACGGGGACTGCGGCAACTACAAGGGGGCCGTGGTGTCAGTGCCCGAGGCGGCGGGCCGCCCTCTCGGCTATTGGAGCACCCCGACGGCAAGGGAAGGGGCGGTCTGGGAGGTGGGCGGGCCCGCCGTCTTGGCCGGCAGGGACCTGCTCTTTGCCACCGGCAACAGTTCGGCCTCGCCGGGCCAGGCCTTCGACGGGGGCGACGCGGTCATAAAGCTCTCGCCCTCGCTGCGCCAGGTCTCCTATTTCGCGCCCTCGAGTTGGGCCGAGTGGAACGTTTCCGACCTGGATCTCGGCTCGACGGGCCCAGCTGTCCTGCCGGGTGGCCTCGCCTTCCAGGTTGGCAAAGCCGGCGTCGGGTTTTTGCTCAGCGTGCCCCACCTCGGGGGCGTCGGTGGGCAGCTCGCGTCCACCGGTGTCTGCAACGGCGGAGGCGCCTACGGAGCGGACGCGGTGTCGGGCAGCAGTGTTTATGTCCCGTGCACGGGCGGTTTGGTGGCTGTCCGGGTCGCCGGCCGGTCAATCCGGGTCTTGTGGAGGTCGGGGGCGGGAGGCCCGGGGTCGCCGCTCGTGGCGGGGGGGCGGTTGTTCGAGGAGACCGGGGCCGGTGAGCTGGTGGCGCTCAACCCTGCCAACGGACGGGTGCTGCAGGGCCTGTCCTTGGCTGCGCCGGTGACCCACTTCCCCTGGGTGGCGGCGGTCGGGGGCACCCTTTATGCCGCCGACGGCACGAGGGTCGTGGCGCTGCGCGGGGTCTGAATAACAAACGATGCCGCGTAATGGTCATACCACGGCATAAACCGCTCGCTCCTGCACCCCCCAAGTCGTGCATGTCGAATAGCTGGGCTCCCAGATATCGATATGGTTGCCGATGATGGCGCCGCCGGTGTCGTCGGCGACCCGGGTGCCCACGCCCTGTACGTAAATACGGGTGCCGAGCGGGATCACGCTCGGGTCCACGGCTACGCTCTCGGGGCCGACCACCGTCCCAGACGCCGTGATGCCGGTCATGTCGTAGCAGGTGACCATGAAGGTCCCGAGGTAGCGGAGGGCGCCCTGCTCCGGCCGCTGGTCGGTCCTCTGCTCCGTGCCCTCACGGGTCACGGCCCCCTGGTGCTCTTTTAGCTTTGCGGTAAGGGAAAACTGGGGCTTCTCGGTTGTGGCGGCCTCGGCCGTGGCCACGAAAAGGCCTCGCCCGTCGAGCGTGGCCGCAAGGGAGCTCGCTCTTGTGCCGGTTTTTGTCTGCACCGACCCGAGCCTCGGTGCATGGCCGAACGAATAGACGTGCCCGCCGGCGGTGAGGAGCCAATAACCTTCGGCGGAGGGGGGGGAAGCGACGGCCGTGACCGAGGTGGCTGGAAGCCGCCCAGCCCCGGAGCCGAAAAACCTGGCCTCCCCGAAGCTGAAAACGCCACCGCCAGCCGTCGCGAGCCAGTAGCCCCTACCGTGCGGGGAGGACGCGATGCCGACCACGGGCGAGCCGACGCCCGAATGGCCAAGAGAGCCGAAAAACCTTGCGTCCCCAAAGGAGTACACGCCGCCCTTGGCCGTGGCGAGCCAGTAGCCGTGGCCGGCGGGCGTGGCGCTCATGCCGACGACCGGGGCCGGGAGCGGCCGACTGCCGAGAGAGCCGTAAAAACTGGCACCGCCGAAGCTGTACACGTCCCCGTCTCGCGATACGACCCAGTAACCTCGGCCGCCGGGCGCGGCGGCGATACCAGCGGCGCCGCCTGGCGGGCGACGGGGCAGCGAACCGTAGAACCTCGCACACCCGTAGGGGAAAACCCGTCCAGTCGCGTTGACAACCCAGTAGCCGTCGCCGCAGTGGGCCGGCGCCACGCCGACGAGGTTGGTACTCGTGGAGCGGTGCTCGCCCGAGGGCACCGCGTCGCCGAAAGCCGCTACGACGCCGGGGATGGCAGGCGAGTTTTCCTTGTACGATTTGGCTGTTGCGTGGTGGTGTGCTCCGCCCCACTGATCGCGCGCTGCTGTGCGCAGTCGGTACGTGGGCCAGAGATTCAGATGTTGCAGCAACAGTTTGTCGAGGCCGGGCTCGGCTTTCTTGATGGTGCCGGCCCGTGCCCTGGCCCGGGCAGCGCTTGGTTTCTCGGCACCGTGAGGGGAGCTGGGGTGCTGGGCCGAGGCGTGGGAGGGGACGGCGCCGGCGGCAGGACTGCTGGCCGCAGCCGCCACTACGAGCGGCACGGCGACACCGATGAGGCGCCAGGGGCGCCCTTCGCGAGCTGATGGCGGGCTGGTGGTGCTGGCAGTCACGCGCCGGCCCCGGGCCGGGCCGAGCTGACCACCACGGCGCGAGGTGCCATTTTGTCTTGTCGGCACTTGGTCCTCCTCCTCTTGCTCGCGCGCGAACTACCGCCGCCCACCAAGACTCGGTGGGCAGGTACCACAAGCGGTCCTGCTCACACGCGGTCCAGCCACCTCTCCACGGTGTGGCAGGACGTCACCCTCCGGCAGGGCCACTCAGCGGCACACCTGTGCCCCACCCAACCAGCTAAAAGGCTCTATTTCGGGTCTTTTGCGACCACCAGCCAAAGGGCTCGTATTTGTTGGACGATTACATTACGGCAGGGTTCGGGCGCCAGTCAAGTTCTCTCTCGAAATTCATATCTGACCAGCGGCAATAACTCTCGGTGCAATGCGTAATCGCGGCAAAATCGGTCGTGGCCGGGCGCGGTCCTGCGGCCGGCTGTGCCTATTGCCCCATGGCGCTTCGCGCGGAGGGTGGCAAATGGCCCACTTTTCGGTGGGGACAAGGCCTCTCCCAGTGGCCGTACGGAGAGGGGGCGAGCCGCCGCAGGAGGTCTGCCAAGAGTGTGGCCGGCGCTAGCGGGCGCCTCTGCGTACCATGGAGATGTGACCGAGACCAGCGACGTGATGAAGGGCGACGTGGTGAAGGGCGACGTGGTGAAGGGCGACGTGGTGAAGGGCGACCTGGTGCAGGGCGACCTGGTGCAGGGCGACCTGGTGCAGGGCGACGCGATGCCTAACGGTGAGGACGACGCCCCGAGCGCCGTCGACGTGGCGGAGGCTTGGCTCCGCGAACTGGCTGACCAGGTGTCGGTCCCCGCGTCTACCGTGCAGGACCGGCTGCTGGACATCTGGGGCGCCCTCGACGAGGGGCCGGAGCGTATCGAGGTGGAACGGTGGCTGACCGAGACGTTGCGGCGCAACCTTTACTCGGTCTCGGACATCAACGACCGCTTGGAGAGCCTGCTCCCGGCGCACTAGGCGCGCTCGCCGGCGGCGGGGGTAGCACGCCGGCCTCCGGCCCGGGCACAGGCCCGGGAGTGGCCATGCGGCTCGTCCAGCGCCCGTCGAGGTGCCGGAGGGTGAGGGGTACGCCGAAGCACTCGCTCAGGCGTTCGGCCGAGAGGGTGCTCTCCAGTTTGCCTGACGCGAGTACGCTGCCCTGGCGGAGCAGGAGCACGTGGGTGAACCCGGCCGGTATTTCCTCGACATGGTGGGTGACCATGACAGCCGGCGGCGCAGAACCGAGCTCGGCGAGGGCAGCCAAGCGGCCGAGAAGGCGTTCCCTGCCTCCCATGTCGAGCCCTGCACATGGCTCGTCCAGCAGCACGAGCCCAGCGGAGCACATGAGCGCCCTGGCCAGGAGCACCTGCTGGCGTTCCCCCTCGGACAGCTCGCCGTAGGGCCTCTCGGCTATGTGGCCGAAGCCAGCGGCAGCGAGGAGCGCACGGGCCTGCTGCCACTCGGTTGGTTCGTAGTCGTGCCACCAGGGCTCGAGGGCGCCCCTTCCCGCCGGCACGACTACCTCGAGGGCGGAGAGCCGCGGGTGCACCATGCGAGCGACGCTGGCTGACACCACTGCCACCCGCTGGCGGAGCGAGCGCACGTCGACTCGGCCGAGCCTCTGCCCGAGGATCTCGACGCTTCCCCGGGCCGGGTGGAGGTAGCCGGAGGCGAGTTGGACGAGAGTGGTCTTGCCGCAACCGTTCGGGCCGAGGACGGCCCAGCGTTGCCCCTCCCGGACCTCCCAGTCGATGCCGCGGAGGACGAGCTTGCCAGAGCGGTACACGTCGACGTCGGAAAGGGAAAGGACAGGTGGCCCGCTAGGGCCTTCGTTCCAGGCCATGACGACGCGCAAGGATAACGGGCTGGCCGCTCGGCCGGCCGAGATGAGAGCATGATGTGATGGCAAGCCCGCTCGCGGCATTGGACCGCGTCTTCGGGCCCGTCTTCGACGGGCTGCTGCCCGGGGCGGCGAGCGGGCTGCGCCCCTCCCAGCGAGCCGACTTCCAGGTGGACGGTGCCCTCGCCCTGGCTAGGTCGCTCGGCCGACCGCCCCGGGACGTGGCTTCGGAGGTCCTGGAAGCGGCCAAGCAGGGCGGGCTCATGCAGGTGTGCGAGGAGGCCGTGGTCGCCGGCCCGGGGTTCATCAACCTCACCCTTTCCCCGGAGTTCCTGGCCGGCGGGCTGCGGTCGTCGGCCGCCGACCCGGACCTCGGCATAGCCAAGTCGGCGCGGCCGGTGAGGGCCGTCGTGGACTACGCCTCCCCCAACGCCGCGAAACAGATGCACGTCGGCCACCTTCGGTCGGCGATCATCGGCGACGCCATCGTCAGGTTGCTGGAGGCCAGTGGGCACGAGGTGATCCGGGAGAACCATGTGGGGGACTGGGGGGCGCCCTTTGGCATGCTGATAGAGCACCTGCACGACCTCGGCGAAGCCGAGGGGGCCCACGAACTGGCCGTGGGCGACCTGGAGAACTTCTACCAGGCGGCGCGTGCCCAGTACGACAGAGACCCCACGTTCGCCGAGCGCGCCCGGGGCCGGGTGGTCCTCTTGCAGGCTGGGGACCCCGAGACGCTGAAGCTCTGGGAAGCGCTGGTGCAGCGCAGCGTGAGCCACTTCGACGCTGCCTTCCACCGGCTGGGCACCAAGTTGACCAGGGACGACGTGGTCGGGGAGAGCTACTACAACCCGATGCTCGCCGGCGTGGTGGCCGACTTGGGCAAAGCCGGGCTTCTGGTGGAAAGTGACGGCGCGATGTGCGTGTTCCCTCCCGGCTTTTCCAACCGGGAAGGCAAGCCCCTGCCCCTGATCGTCCAGAACTCCGTGGGCGGCTACACCTACGCCACCACCGACCTCGCGGCGATAAGGGACCGGGTCGACCGCCTGGGGGCCAGGCTTCTCGTGTACGTGGTAGGCCTGCCTCAAACCCAGCACTTCCAAATGGTTTTCGCAGCCGCCCGCATGGCCGGCTGGCTGCCCGACGACGCAGAAGCGGTCCATGTCGGCTTCGGCAGCATCCTCGGCCCAGACGGCAAGATGTTCCGTACCCGGGAGGGCGGCACGGTCAAGCTGGCCGAATTGCTCGACGAAGCCGTCGACCGCGCCCGCTCGCTGCTCCTCGCACGGGCCGAGGGGGAGGGTGACGCCCAGGCCGGCGGCGCCGGCCCGGTTGGTGGCGTCGTCGGCGCCATCGAGGCGCTCGCCGAGGCCGTCGGCATCGGCGCCGTGAAGTACGCCGACCTCGCCAGCGACCGCACCCGGGACTACCGCTTCGACTGGGACAGGATGCTCTCGCTGGACGGCAACACGGCTCCCTACATCCAGTACGCTCACGCCCGCGTGTGCAGCATCCTGCGGCGCGCGGTAGGGGCGCTCGAGGGGGCGCAGGGCGAGGGGGCGCAGGGCGAGGGGGCGCAGGGCGAGGGGGCGCAGGGCGAGGGGGCGCAGGGCGAGGGGGCGCAGGGCGAGGAGGCGCAGGGCGAGGGGGCGGAGGCCAGTGCGGGCGGCCCGGCCGGCGAGATAGGAGTTGCCAAGGCGGCAAGACCTGCTGGCGGGGCAGGGACTGCTGGCGGGGGAGGGGCCGAGGGCGACGGCGCCGGCAGGCTCCGGGGGCCTTTCCTCCAGCCTGCGCTGGTGCTCCCTCCTGCCGAGCCCGAGGAACGGGAGCTCGCCAAACGCTTGCTCGGCTTTGCCGATGCCGTCGAAGCAACCTTGGCTACCTACAGCCCGCACAAGTTGTGCGGGTACCTGTTCGACCTGGCGACGTCGTTCACGAACTTCTACGAGCACTGCCCGGTGCTCCGCGCACCTGACCGAGGGACGAGGTCGTCGAGGCTCGTGTTGTGCGCTCTATCCGGCGCAGTCCTCGAGAGGGGGCTCTCCTTCCTCGGGATCGCCGCCCCCGAACGCATGTAGTGGCGGTCGTCGGTCGCACCCTCACGAAATGTGGCCAAATGCGGCTGCCAGCCTTACTCGCACCCCGCCGAGCGCACCGAGAAGGTGCGGGAGAGGTCTTTCTCGGCGCGCTTTTGGCTTCCGGGTGCACCCGGCGTCGCAATACGACGGGCCGCTGCCCCGAGAAAGCGTGAGTGCACCCAGAAGTCGGGCGGGCCCCGCCGGCCCAGCCCCCGCCGGCCTCGCCCCCGCCGGCTAGGGCGGGCTCAACTCGCCCAGCCGCTCGCCGAGCTCGCCGGCGAGGAGCGGCACCAGCTCGAGCGCCCCGAGGTTGTGGCGGAGCTGGCCGGCGTTGGACGCGCCGAGGATGACGCTCGACACGTTGTGGTTGTTGAGGCACCAAGCGATCGCGACCTGGGCCATGTCCACGCCTGCCTCTCCGGCGATGCCCTGGAGCCCGCGGGCCTTCTCGCTGCGCTCGGCGTCCTGCACGGAACGCAGCACCCACTCGTAGCCGGGGAGGGACGCCCGGCTGCCCGCCGGCGCCCCCCCCAGGTACTTGCCGGTCAGCAGGCCCCCGGCGAGGGGGCTGAAAGATGTGAGCCCGTAGCCGAGGTCAGTGAACAGGCGGGCGTACTCCTTCTCGACCCGCTGGCGGGTGAGCAGGTTGTACTGGGCCTGCTCGGCGACTGGTTTGCGCAAGTGGTGACGCTCGGCGATCTCGGTGGCGGCCCAGATGTCGGCGGCGGGCCACTCCGAGGTGCCCCAGTAGAGCGCCTTGCCGGAGGCGACGATGTCGCTCATCGCCCACACCGTTTCCTCTATGGGGGTCTCGGGGTCTGAACGGTGGCAGAACAAGATGTCCACGAAGTCGAGCCCCAGGCGTTCGAGCGAGCCGTCTATGGCTTGGAGCAGGTACTTGCGGTTGAGCGTGTTGCGCATGTTGACGTCGTCGCGGATGCCCCAGTAGAGCTTGGTCGACACGACGTAGCTGTAGCGGGGCCAGCCGAGCTCGACGAGCGCCTTGCCCATGATCTCCTCCGATTTGCCGCCGGCGTAGGACTCGGCGTTGTCGAAGAAGTTGACCCCGGCCTCGCGCGCGACGCTCAGGCACTCGACGGCGGCTTCGGTCCCCATCTGCTCCCCGAAGGTGACCCACGACCCAAACGACAGGGCGCTCACTTTCAGGCCCGATGTCCCCAGTCGGCGGTACTCCATGGCAGCTCCTTGTGACTTGTAGTGGTCTCGGGCCAAGCGCGCTCTCGTCGCTTGGCGGCGGCTAGTCCCCGTGGTACGTTAGCGCTCCGAGGGTTCAGCATCGAAGTACGAGCAGTCCCTCCCGGCGGCGAAGCCGGCGGCCTGCCGGGTTTGCAGTTATCGCCCGGTTACGGCCAGGAAAGGAGGGAACTGAACATGGCAACGGGTACAGTCAAGTGGTTTAGCTCCGAGAAGGGCTACGGCTTCATTTCTCAGGAGGGCGGCCCAGACGTCTTCGTCCACTACAAGGCCATCCAAGGCCAGGGTTTCCGGACCCTGGAGGAGAACGAACCTGTCGAGTTCGACGTGCAAGAGAGCGCGAAGGGCCTACAAGCGGTCAACGTGGTACGCCTTTCGGTAAAGGCGGGCGAGTAACGGGCGCCGGCCGCGGGCCGGCCGGTGCGTGGTTGGGAGTACCCGGCCGGCTCGGCACTCCGGGGCCGGCCCAGACGTAGGCCAGTTGGGACGGGTGGGGCGGCAGTGGCGGTGGCCCGTCCCCTTATGCAACTTGCGGCCAGCCAGTCGCGAGTACACGGCGATGAACGCACAATGCGTTCGTGATGTGCCTCTGCGCGCTTTTCTCCTCTTGGGCCCGTAGGATTGGGTGGTGCCGAGGCTCCCCACCAGGGCCGCCACCGAGAGCGCAATTCTTTGTGATTACGGCCTCAAGGCGCGCGCCTGAGTGTCCGATGCAGAGATGTAGGTGGCCTGGGAGGGGTCATCACTTAGCCAGCGGGAGGTGCCCACGTCGGCACGAGGTAGAAGGCGCACACGGTCGTTTGGCCGAGCGGCGGCGACAACAGCTCTCATCGCCGCCTGCGTCTTCGCGGCTGCGCCCGACGCTTGGGCCAACGCCGGCGGCACCGGAGGGGGGTTCCCGCCCGTAGCGCCGGCGGCTACCACCACCACGGCCTCGACCACGACGACGACCGCGCCGGCGGCAACCACGACCACGGCTTCGACGACGACTACGGCTTCGACCACGACTACGGCTTCGACGACGACTACGGCTTCGACCACGACTACGGCTTCGACGACGACTACGGCTTCGACGACGACTACGCCAGCATCGACGACGACGACGGCTTCGACCACGACGACCACCGCGCCGACCACCACCACGGCACCGACGACCACCACGGCACCGACCACCACCACGGCACCGACCACCACCACGGCGCCGGCCACCACGACCACGGTCGTCGCGCCGCTGCCACCTCCTCCCACGACGGCAGCCACCACCACGACCGCTCCGCCCACGACCGCTCCGGCCGCCACGACGTCCACGACCAGCCAGACAGGGCAGAAATCGGGTGCCAGGAGCGCAGCCGGGCTCCCTGTTGTCCCCGCCACCTTGCCGACCACGACTACCCAGGTGACCGCACTGCCGTCGACGACCCTGCCCCCTACGACAGCCGCCACCGCCACGACAGTGCCAGTGACCGTGGGGCCCACTACGGCGACGACCTCGGCACCAGCGCGGAAGAAGCCGAAGAAGATCGGTTCCCCTCACCGCCAGCACACCCGGCCCGCCACCACCTCCCCCACGGCGACCACCTCGCCGCGGGCCACGACCACGACCACTTCCCCGCCGGCCAGGCCGACGACGACCACCTCGCGGCCGACCACCTCGCGGCCGACCACCTCGCGGCCGGCCACCTCGACGACAGCCTCTTCGCCCACGACCGGCTCTGCGGGCACGGTCCCTCCCACCACAGCTCCGCACAAGGGTTCACAACCCCCGCCGGCCAATAGTGGCCGCCCCACCGTCCCCACTTCGACCGGCACGCCGGCCTCCCCGCGCACGACCCCCTACCTCGCCGGCTCCCCGCCCCCGCCGCGCCCGGGTGCGGCCACGACCAGGCCTGTCAGCAAACCGGCCACCAAGCCGCCGTCCACCTCCCGGTCGGCGACTTCCTCGGCCAAGACCTCCCACGCCGGTACCGCACCAACTAGGTCGGGTCACCCGGCCACGTCGGTGAGCACGGGGACAGGGGCCGCCAATGCGGGAGGGGGTCACACCAGTGCGCGAGCCACGGCAACGGGTTCGGGCGCCCCCTCCGGTGTGGCGAGGAACGCCGCCGCAGGCGCCGGCCGCGCCGGTCGTACCGCGTCGTCGGGCGCGGTCACGGCCCACCGGGCGGGGGCGGCACCGGCCGGCGGCCGAGCCGCGACCGGCACTCGTTCCCCTGCGGGCGTGCAGGCTCCTGCGGGCGTGCAGGGCCTGGGCTTCCAGGCCGGGTCGGGGGCGAAGATCCCGGTGACGGTGACAACGGTGCCCTTCGGCGAGCGCGCCGGAGGCACGGGCATAATCTCGCCGAACGAGCTGTGGTCCGGCGGGCCGCTCCAGGTCGGCACCATACTGAGCGTCCCTCTCACCCTCGGGGGCCTGGCGGTCGTCTTCGTCGTCGCCCAGTGGTTCATCGACCGCCGTGACCCCAAGGTCGTGGACGCCCCGGCCCGGGAAGGGGAGGACTCGGTTGGCTTCGACTGAGCCGCGCCTCGCCCAGGCCGAGCAGACCAGCCTCGAGCAGCGCTTTGGCGCCCTCCAGCTCATGCGGCTCGGCGTCGTCATGTTCGTGGTGGCGACGGCCGTGTTGGCGCGCAAGCAGCTGGGCATGTCCTCGCACGAGGTCCTTTTGATCAGTGCGGGCTACATGGCGGTGTCGCTGGCCGGCTGGCTGCTCGACAGCCTCTGCGATCACCTGGCTGCGGCCCGCGGCACGCGGAGGCGCCCGCGGGTCCCCTTCCAGCAGGTGCTGATCCCCGTCGACTCGCTTTACCTGGCGCTCCTCACGGTGCCCTCGGGCGGCGCCCAGAGCGGCTTCATATGGTTCTTCGCCGTCCAGCTCATAGCGCTGACCCTGCTCGCCGGCCCGCGCACCGGCGTCCGGGTGGCGCTTTGGGACTCTGCTCTCCTGCTCGCGATAACGTTCCTCCAGCTCGGCCCCGCCGTGGCCCAGGTCCTCGGGGTGCCCCAGATCTACACTCCCTCGGCCGGGGCGGTGGCGGTCCGGATCAGTGGCTTTTGGGCCGTGGCGCTCTGCACGGCCGGGTTCGCGGCCGTCTCGGAGCGCGAGCTTCGCCGTTCCAAGGCCCAGCTCGACGCCCTCTCGGCCATGGCGCGCGACATGGAGGCGGCGATGGAGCAGGGCACAGGCGCGGCCGCCGTGATCCCGGTCCTGCTCAGCGGCATTATCGAAACGTTCGGCTTCGAGCGGGCAGCCGTTATCTGGGAGAGAAAAGGCGAAGTCGCCGCCGCCCGGGCCGCGTCGAGGGGAGGCAGGTCCCTCCCGGCCGAGGAGCTCCAGCTCGGCTCCGGCGTCCTGTCCGGCGGCATTGCCGAACGGGCGCTCGCCGGCCCGGAACCCCCCAGGGTGCGCAACCTCGCCCGAGCAGGCGCGCCGGCCCTGGAGGACGTGCTCCCCGGTTCGGTCAACGTGGTCGTCCTCGGGCTTTCGGCAGGGTACGAAGGCCGAGGCCTACTGCTCGCCGAGGTCGGCCCGACGAGGGGCGGCAAAGAAGGAAGGAGGGTCAGCCGGCGCTCTCTGCAGATGGTGGGCCGCTTCGCGGCCCACGCCGCGCTGGCTTTCGCGAACACCGACCTCCGGGCCGAGAACGCCCGTATGGCCGACACCGACGGTCTCACCGAGCTGGCCAACCGTAGGTCGCTCACCAAGGCCCTGGCCCGAGAGGTGGCCCGCACGCAGCGCACCAACGAACCGCTGTCGCTCGCCATCATCGACATCGACCACTTCAAGAAGATAAACGACACCTTGGGGCATTTGGCGGGCGACGAGGTGCTGCGCGAGGTGGCGCAGGCAATGGCCGGCCACGTCCGCGACGTGGACATCGTGGCTCGTTATGGCGGCGAAGAGTTTGCCATCGTGCTCCCCAACTGCGCCTCGGAGGGCGCCGTCACCGTCGTCGAACGCGTGCGAGCGGCCGTCTCTGCCGCCAGCACGGTGGCTACGGTCACCGTCAGCGCCGGCATAGCCACCGCCGCCGGCGAAGGCAGCGACCGCGAGCGCCTCATGGCCGCGGCCGACACCGCCCTCTATGCCTCCAAGCGGGCGGGGCGCAACCGGGTTACGGTCGCCGGGCCCGACCTCTCCGTGGCCCTCACCGGGGAGGTCCAGGACACCGTGCTCTCGCTCTAGTCGCTCTCGCTCTGGTCAGGCGGTCCTGTCGAGGGCGGCAAGAGCGCCTCGGAGACGCGCGGCGAGCTCGGCGGCGGCATCGTCGCTCTGGTAGCGGTGGCGTGGCCAGAGGAACCCGCGGAGCCCGTCGCCGAAGCGCCGGGGGACCACGTGGAGGTGGACGTGGGGCACGCTCTGGCTCACGACCTCGTTGAGCGCGAAGAAGGTGCCTTCTGCCCCGAGGACGGCACGCTGGGCGGCACCAACGCGGCGTCCGGCGTCGAGGAGGGGAGCGAGCAGCTCGGTGGGCAGCTCGGCCAGGGTCCCGTAATGGGCCCTCGGGACGACGAGGGTATGGCCGTCGAAGACGGGTAGGTGGTCCAAGAACGCCACGAACTCGTCCTCCTCGAGCACGAGGTGAGCCAGCAGCTCACCGCACGCCACCTTGTCGAAGATGCAGCCTTCCGTGAAGGCGAGGTTACGCTGTCTTGCCGTATGGCCGAAATCCCCCTGGGCCAAGCGCCCCCCGAGACGGTCCTCCCACCGGCAAGCCCCGAGGCCGCGGCCGCCCTCCGAGAAGCTGCGGAGGCCGAACCTGGCCAACGGCGCCAGCGCCTGGCCGCCGTAGCGTCCCACTGGCCCCGGGACTCGGCTGCCTGGGCGGCCCTGGCCGAGCTGGCGGAGCACACCGACCCCGTCGGTGCCTACGCCTTCGCCCGCACCGGGTACCACCGGGGCCTGGACGCCCTCCGGGCGGCTGGGTGGCGCGGGTCCGGGTACGTCCGCTGGAGGCACCCCTCCAACCGCGGCTTCCTGCGGAGCCTCGATGCCCTCCGGCGCTTGTCTGGCTCGATCGGGGAGGCCGATGAGGAGCAACGCTGCGCCATGTTCCTGCGCCAGCTCGACCCTGACTGGCCACCGAGCGAGCGCTGAACGTGGCCGAGCTGGTCGGCCCCTTCCCGCCCGGCGTTGACCCCGACGCCTACGACCGGCAGCGCCGGCGAGCGTTCTGGCGGATGCCCTCGGGTATCTACCTCCTCGGTAGCGCGTTCGGCGGCCGGCGCAACCTGATGACCCACACCTGGGCGATGCAGGTGGCCACCAGACCCAAGCTGGTGGCCGTCTCCGTGCGCAAAGACGCGCTCACCCACGAGCTCGTGGCCGGCGGCCGGGCCTTCAGCCTGTGCTTCGTCAGGCGCGAGGACCGGGCGCTGGTCAGGGTGTTCACCAAGCCTGCGGCAGAGGGCGAGGGTGGCAGCCTCTCGGGCGTCCCCGTCCGGACCGGCTCGACCGGGGTACCGGTGCTGGTGCAGGCGGCAGCGTGGTTGGAGTGCGAAGTCCGGGGCGACGTGGACGCAGGGGACCACACCCTGTTTGTGGGGGAGGTGGTCGACTGTTCGGTGCCGGACGAGTCGGCGCCGGTGCTGCGGGTGGAGGACACGCGGCTCAACTACGGCGGGTGACCACGGTGGGGCCGGGTGCGGTCAGTGAAATCGGGCCCTCGGAGTAAGCTTTTGTGACATGGTCCCGGCTCCAGCCCTACCGAGGTCGGAAGGCCCTGCGAGCCGTTGCTCCGCGCTGGCGGGGGAGCGACCGGCGGTCGAAGGGCTGTAGTGGCGCCGGGCTCGACAGTTCGCCCTGAGCCCCCCGAGGTGGTCAATGGCGTCGGGGCGCTCCTCGAGCTGGTCGACGAGCTCATGGAGGTGCCCCGTTACGCTCTCGACACGGAGTTCCATCGGGAACGCACGTACTGGCCTCGCCTCGAGCTCCTCCAGCTCGCATGGCACCCCGTTGGCGGGGGGCCGCTCAAGGTGGCCCTCGTAGACGCCCAGGCCGTCGAGCTCACACCCCTGGCCAAGGTGCTCGAGGGCCCGGGGGTCATGGTGGCCCACGCGGCCACTCAGGACCTCGAGGTGCTCTGGAGGGCGTGCCAGACGCTCCCGTCGCGCGTCTTCGACACCCAAGTGGCGGCGGGCTTCGCCGGGCACGGGTCGGCATCGCTGCGTGCATTGGCGGAGGCCTTCCTCGAGGTCCGGCTCGCCAAGGGGGACCGCCTCTCCGACTGGAGCAAGAGGCCGCTCTCGCCCTCGCAGGTCGCCTACGCGGCCTCGGACGTGGAGCACCTGCTGGCGCTGGCAGACGCCATCTCGTCGGAGCTGGAGCGCCGGGGCCGGCTCGGCTGGGCCGAACAGGAGTGCCAGGTGCTCACCGAGCGCACCCCCGTTCCCTCCGACCCCGAAGAAGCCTGGTGGAAGCTGCGGGACAACCGTTCGCTCCAGGGGGTCTCACGGGCGGTGGCGCAAGAGCTGGCCGCCTGGAGGGAACGAAAGGCCCGTGAGCTGGACGTCCTGCCCCGCGCCGTCCTGCCCGACCTAGCCCTCTTGTCGATCGCCCACTCACCCCCGTCGAGCGCGGCGGCGCTGCGCGAGGTGCGAGGCCTCGACTCCCGGCACCTTCGAGGTGGTGTGGACCAGGAGATCATGGCGGCTGTCGCTAGGGGGCGGGCGCTGCCGCCGGGCCGGGTGCGGTCCGCCCGGGGCGAACAGGTGAGCAGGCAGTTGCGGCCGGCGGTGGCGCTGGCCTCGGCCTGGGTCTCCCAGCTGGCACGGGACGAAGGTGTCGACGCTTCGTTGCTGGCGACCCGGGCTGACCTGGTCGAGTGGCTGTCCGGCCGGGACGGGGCGCGCCTTGGCCGGGGATGGCGGGCGCAGCTCGTGGGCGTCCCCCTGGAGCGCCTCGTGAGCGGAAAGGCCTCGCTCGCCCTCGACGGGGAGGGCAACCTGCTCATGGAGCCGAGAGGGCCCCGTTGAGCTCAGGGGACGGACGGCTCGTCGCGGGCGCTGGCTGGCCGGAGGTCGATGGTGAGCGTGAGGATCCCGCCCTCCAGGGACCCCTTCGCGTCGCCGACCATGGCGAAGTCCATGTAGTCGGTCTTGGCCTGGTCGATGAAGAGCTGCCGCTCGGGGCCCTCGAGAGGGGGCACGCCCCGCTGGCGCACGGCACGGGCACGTTCTCTGAACCGGTTGAGCATCGCCTCGACGTCGAATGTGTCGGCCATGGCGATATGTTACGAGCCAGGCCTGCCCAGCCTGCCGTGCCCCGAGTGGGCGGTGGTGGGGGTAAACTGCAGGCCGTTCACGTTCCGAAGGGTCGGGAGCAACTGTGAAAAAGGGACGCCATCGGCGATTCGAAGAAGCGCGAGACTTGAAGCGTGCGGTGAAGGTGTTCGAGGCCGAAGAGGAGCCTTGCCCCGAGTGCGGCGCGGAGCCGGGCAAGGAGCACGCCTCTTGGTGCCTGGCCACCGAGGACGACCACGACGACGGTGAGGCCGAGCTGGGCCGCACCGAAAACGCCTGAGCGCCCCCTGACGGGCCCGTAGTCTGTTCAGGTGCCGCCCACTGGCCCAGGACCTATCTACCCTCAGGTCCCCGACAAGCCTGACTTCCCGGCGATCGAGCGCAACGTACTCACCTTTTGGGGCGAGGACGCCACCTTCGAAGCGTCGGTCAAGGCGAGGAGCGGGGCGAAAGAGTTCGTCTTCTACGACGGCCCCCCCTTTGCCAACGGCCTACCTCACTACGGGAGCTTGCTCACCGGCTTCGTGAAGGACGCCATCCCCCGCTACAAGACGATGCGGGGCTACAAGGTCGAGCGGCGCTTCGGCTGGGACTGCCACGGCCTGCCCGCGGAGATGGAGGCGGTGAAGGAGCTCGGCCTCCCGGGGAGGACGGACATCCTGCGCTACGGGGTGGGCAAGTTCAACGACTACTGCCGCACCTCGGTCATGCGCTACACCTCCGAGTGGGAGCGCTACGTGACCCGCCAGGCCCGCTGGGTCGACTTCGCCAACGACTACAAGACCATGGACCTCCCCTACATGGAGAGCGTCATGTGGGCCTTCAAGCAGCTCTACGACAAGGGCCTCCTCTACGAGGGCTACCGGGTCCTGCCCTACTGCTGGGAGTGCGAGACCCCGCTCTCCAACTCCGAGACCCGCATGGACGACTCCTACCGGCCGAGGCACGACCCCGGGGTCACCGTGGCCTTCGAGCTCTCCCCGCTGCCCGCCGGCCACCCCCTGGCCGCCCGGCTCGCCGGCCCCGGCGGCGCCGCCCTGCCCCTCCGGGCGCTCGTCTGGACGACGACGCCCTGGACGCTGCCTTCCAACCTGGCCCTGGCCGTCGGGCCGGAGCTCTCCTACGCCGTGGTCGAGGCCGGCGGCGCCCACTTCGTCTTGGCCGAGGCGCGCTGGGAGGCGCTTCGGGAAGCGATCGGGCCGCAGCTGGAGGGGGGCCGGGTGGTGGCCACCGTGACCGGCGCCGAGCTGGCGGGGCTCGGCTACCGGCCCCTTTTCGACTTCTTCGCCGGTGAGCCGGGCGCCTTTGTCGTGCTGGCGGAGGACTTCGTCACGACCGACGAGGGCACCGGGATCGTGCACCTGGCGCCGGGCTTCGGCGAGGACGACCAGCGCGCCTGCGAGAAGGTGGGCATCCGGGTGGTCTGCCCCGTCGACTCGCGCGCCAGGTTCACCGCCGAGGTCCCCCCTTACGAGGGCATGCAGGTCTTCGAGGCCAACCGACCGGTGATCGCCGCGCTCAGAGAAAAGGGGGCGCTCGTAGCCGAGGAGGACTACGTCCACTCCTACCCGCATTGCTGGCGGACCGACACGCCCCTCGTCTACCGGGCCGTCTCCTCCTGGTTCGTCAGGGTCACGGCCATCCGGGAGCAGATGCTGGCGCTCAACCAGCAAGTCACCTGGGTGCCCGCCCACGTGCGCGACGGGGCGTTCGGCAAGTGGCTGGAGGGCGCCCGGGACTGGTCGATCTCGCGCAACCGCTTCTGGGGGAGCCCGATCCCGGTCTGGGCCTCCGACGACCCCGCCTACCCGCGCATCGACGTGTACGGCAGCCTGGCCGAGCTGGAGCGCGATTTCGGCGTGCGGCCAGCCGACCTGCACCGGCCCGCCATCGACAGCCTGGTGAGGCCCAACCCGGACGACCCGAGCGGCCGCTCCAAGATGCGCCGGGTCGAAGACGTGCTCGACTGCTGGTTCGAGTCCGGCTCGATGCCCTTTGCCCAGGTCCACTACCCCTTCGACAACGCAGAGTGGTTCGAGGAGCATTTCCCCGCCGACTTCATCGTCGAGTACGTGGGCCAGACGAGGGGCTGGTTCTACACCTTGCACGTGCTCGCCACGGCACTTTTCGGCAAGCCGGCGTTCGAGACCTGTCTCGCGCACGGCATCGTGCTCGGCGAGGACAGGCTCAAGCTCTCCAAGCGCCTCCGCAACTACCCCGACCCCGACGAGATGTTCGAGCGCTACGGCGCCGACGCCATGCGCTGGTACCTGCTCTCCTCGGCCGTCATGCGCGGTTCGGACCTGGTGATCGAACGCAAGGGGCCAGGAGAGGCGACCCGGGCCGTGCTCAACCCGCTCTACAACGCCTGGAAGTTCTTCTCCATGTACGCGAACGCCGACGGCCACCGCGCCGCCTGGCGCGCCGACCAGGCCGAGGTGCTCGACCGCTACGTCCTCTCCAAGGCCCGCCTGTTGGCCGAGGAAGTCACCGAGGCCCTGGACGCCTACGACCTCTACGGTGCCTGTTCGTCGGTGTCTTCTTTCCTCGACGCCCTCAACAACTGGTACATCCGCCGGAGCCGGGACCGCTTCTGGAGCCGGCCTGGTTCCTCTGCCGCCTCGGACCGCTCCAAGGCGGACGCCTACGACACCCTCTACACCGTGCTCCACACCTTGTGCCTGGTCTCGGCCCCGCTCCTGCCCATGCTCTCCGAGCACGTCTACCGGGGCCTCTCCGGCGAGCGGAGCGTCCACTTGGCCGACTGGCCGGACGTGCCCGCCCTGCCCCGGGACACACAACTGGTCGCCCGGATGGACACCGTGCGCGAGGTGTGCTCCGCCGGCCACTCGGTGAGGAAGGCGGCAGGGCTGCGTTCCCGGCTCCCGCTCGCTTCGGCCACGGTGGCCGGCGCCGGCGCCGGCGAGCTCCAAGCCTTCGCCGACCTGGTAGCCGACGAGCTCAACGTCAAGCAGGTGCACCTGGTGAGCGATGTCGCCGGCGTGGCCGACCTCGTCCTGCAGGTCAACCTGGCCGCCCTCGGGCCCCGCATCGGCCCCGCCACCCAAGAAGTGATAGCCGCCGTGCGCCAGGGTGCCTGGAGGCGGCTGTTGGGAGGGGGCGTCGAGGTGGCGGGCCACGAGCTAGGAGCCGACGAGTACTTCCTTTCCCTCGTACCGAAGGACCCGACCTCAGCCCGGGCGCTCTCGGGCAACGAAATGGTGGTCTCGCTCGACCTCGAAGTCACGGCCGAGCTCGAGGCAGAGGGCTTGGCCCGCGACGTGGTGCGCCAGGTGCAAGAGGCGAGGAAGCGCGCCGGTCTCGACGTCTCGGACCACATCCGCCTGTCCCTCGGCTTCGCCGGCGACCCGCGCCTCCGCGCCGCCGTCGAGGCCAACCTCGGCCTCGTGGCCGGCGAGACCTTGGCGGAGGAGGTCGTGCTCGACGACGGTCCCCTGGGCGAGGGCGCCGAGCAACTGGCCGTCGCCGCTAGGCGGCACTTCGAGGCGCGTGTCGAGCGCCTCAGCCCTCGGGGGTAGGTGAGCCGCGCCGGGCAGCCCTGGGCATATTTTCACCGGCCATCGGTTTTATCGCCGAGGCAGGGTTAGCGGCCACGGTCCCAGTGGTCTTCGGGGAAACCGATGTGGCCGCGCCCGGCGCTGTTTGCTAGTGCCTCTTGTCAGTGCCTCATAGGGTCGTCAACCGGTCCCGGCGGCGGAGCGCTGGTTCCACGGGCACCGTCTGGTTCTTCGGCCCAGTGCCCGGACTGGGCTCCGTCGCCGGCCCCGTCGAGGTCGACATGGGCCAAGGTCGCGGCAACGGGAAGAGCGGGGCGCGACGCGGCGAGCATGATCGTGCCCGCAGTGGCCACGACGATGCCGCCGAAGAGGGCTACGCCACCGAGCGCCCCGGAGATGTGCTGGCCGTAGAGGGCGAAGCCGGCCACGATGAGGCCGGTCGAGGCGACGGAGGCGTTGGCGGAGGCGACGCTGGCCGCGTTTGCCCGCCGGAACGCCTGCTGGAGGATGCTCTGCGCCCACACCGTGCTCGCCACCATCAAGTAAGGGCTCGGGCTCCCGAAGGAGGAGGGGAAGCCGTTCAGCCCGTAGAGCGCGATCCGGTCGCCGATCTCCTTGCTGTAGACGCCGGTGCCGGCGAAGAGCACCCCCACCGCGGCGCCGGCGGCGATCCCCGCCGCTTTGGACCGGAGGCTCTCGAGGTGCGTCACGGCCACCCCCGGCTGCAAGTCGCCCGCCAGGCGCCGGGACAGTTCCGCAACGACGCCGGCGAAGAGCGCGCACCCGGCGGCCACCTCGAGCATGGTGAGGTTGGGGAGCGGCTTCCGCACGATCGCAGCGCCCGAAGACCCGAACGCTGTCACCGCCCCGCCCAGGATCGTGAGCACGATCCCGGTCAGCTCGAGCGAGCCGAAGCGCTCGGCCAGCCAGCCGCGCCCGAAGGGGACGAGCACGCCACGGCCGGCGTTGCGCAGGGTGGCCACCACTGGGACCGGCGACAGTACGAGCGCAGCCGTTTCGAGCACCCAGCCAAGGGCGCTGGCGACGACGCCCACTACCCACAGAGGCCGGCGGGCGAGGGCTGCGAGCAGGGCGAAGCCCTTGCTCGTGAGGGCGGTACGCATGCCCTCGTACTTCTCGAGCGCGGCGGCGAGCGCCATCAGCATGCCCGAGGCGAGGGCGAGTAAACTACCGAGGACCAACATGGCCTGTGGCGGGACCGGTACGCATTTCTAGTAGACAGGGACCCTAATGACGGGCCGAGACGACGACCTGCCGCGCAACGTCCTGATCATCTCTGCCGAGATGGGAGAGGGCCACAACGCGGCCGCTGCCGCATTGACCGAGGCTATCAGGGAGAGATGGCCCCACTGCGAGGTCGAACAGCTGGACACCATGGAGGTGAGGGGCCGCCGCTTTGCCAGGCTGGCCCGCTGGTCCTACAGCTTTCAGCTCAACGTGTGGCCCTGGAGCTACGAGGTGTCCTACTCGGCGCTGTCGCGCTCGCAGCGCGTCGCCGACGCCTCGAGAGCTGCCGCTGAAGCCTTTTTCGGGCCCCGCCTGGAAAGGGCGATGAGGGGCCGGGCGCCCGATGTCATCATCTCGACCTACCCGTTCGGCTCTGGCGCGCTCGCCTGGCTGCGCAAGAAGCGGGGCCTCGACGCCCTCACGGTCACTTATATACCAGCCTTCCACGTCCACCCGCTCTGGGCCTACAACGGTATCGACTTGCATTTCGCGGTGTACGACAGTGCTGCGGAACATGCCCTGCTACCAGGGCTCGAGCACACCCTCCGGGTCGGCGCCCCGCCCGTGCGGAAGGGCTTTGGGAACTTTAGCCGCGACGAGGCGCGCCGCTTGTTCGGCCTCCCGCCAGAAGACTTTGTGGTCTTGGTCACAGGCGGGGCTTGGGGCTTGGGGGCGGTGGCGGCGGGGGTCGAGGCCCTCGTCCACTTGGACGGCCCCCCCGTCCACGTGCTGGCGGTCTGCGGGAAGAACAGCCAGCTCGAGGCCCAGGTCCGCGCCCTGGCGGACAGCAGCCCGGGCCGCCTGACGGTCTTTGGCTACATAAACCAGATGCCCGAGGCCATGGCAGCGGCGGACGTGGTCGTCACCAACGGCGCCGGTGTCACGGTGCTCGAAGCGTTGCGCACCCCCCGCCCCGTCGTGGCCTTCGCCCCCCTGGCTGGGCACGGGATCGCCTCCACCAGGGAGATGGTGCGCCGGCACCTGGCCGTCGAAGCCGACGACGTCGCCGGGCTGGCGGCCCAGGTAAAGCGGCTGCGAACCGACGTGCAGTGGCTCCGCACGATGGAAAAGGCGGGCGAGGAGTGGGTCCGGGGTCGCGACCTACTTCTTTCCATTGGTGAGATCGAGGCCGCCTGGGCGGGCCGCCGGGGGACGCGGCCGGGTCGGGTAGCCTGAACCGGTTCAAGCCAGATACCGAGGCCCCGAGGCCTCGACGCGAGGAGGACAGTGTGGCAAAGGAGTTCCCCGAAGGCTTCCTGTGGGGGGCCTCGACGGCCGCCTACCAGATCGAGGGCGCCGTCGACCAGGGCGGGCGTGGGGTGTCGATCTGGGACACGTTCTCGCATACCCCCGGGCGCACCGCTAACGGGGACACGGGGGACGTGGCCTGTCGCCACTACGAGCGCGTCGGTGAGGACCTCGACCTCATGGCCGAGCTCGGGCTCCGCGCTTACCGGTTCTCGGTGGCCTGGCCCCGCGTGCAGCCCGACGGCAAGGGCTCGGCCAACCAGGAGGGGCTGGACTTCTACCGACGCCTCACTGCTGGCCTTCGCGAGCGCGGCATCGTGCCGGTCGCGACCCTCTACCACTGGGACCTGCCCCAGGCTCTGCAAGACGAGGGGGGTTGGGCGGTACGGGAGACCGCCGAACGCTTCGGGGAATACGTGGCGATGGTCACCGCCGCTCTCGGTGACGAAGTCGGGTTGTGGATAACGCTCAACGAACCATGGTGCTCGGCTTGGCTCGGCTACGCGATCGGGGTGCACGCGCCTGGGTTGGCCGACCCGCAGCTGTCCATGCGCGCCACGCACCACTTGCTTCTCGCCCACGCCCTCGGCAGCGAGGTGGTGCGGCGCGACACCAAAGTGCCCGTGGGCATCACGCTCAACCTCGCCCCCCAGATCCCCGCGAGCGACCACGAACTGGACGTCGAGGCAGCTAGGAAGCTGGACGGCGGCCTCAACCGCCTGTACCTCGACCCGCTGTTCAGGGGCAGCTACCCAGCTGACGTGCTGGCGACGGCGGCAGCTGCGGGGTTGCAGATGGACGTGGCGCGCGACACCGATATGGCGCTCATCGGCCGCCCCGTCGACTTCCTTGGGGTCAACTACTACATGAGCCACGTCGTCGCCAGCACGAGCCGGTTGGGCGAGGCGCGCCAGGCGGGCTACGTCGCCCCCGACAGCCTGCTCGGCACCCCGAGCGCCGCCCTCGGCGTGGCCCAGGTGGGCCGCCCTTGGCTAGAGCGCACTGCCATGGGCTGGGAGGTCGACCCCGCCGGCCTCACCGCGCTGCTCACCCGCCTTTCGCGCGAGTACACCAAGGCCCCGCTCCACATCACTGAAAGCGGCGTGGCCGTTGAGGATTATCGAGGCCCCGACGGTGCCGTCCACGACCCCCGCCGGGTCGCTTACCTGGAGGCGCACGTGAAGGCGGTCAGGGACGCCATCGACGCCGGCGTGGACGTACAGGGTTATTTCGTGTGGAGCCTCATGGACAATTTCGAATGGGCCGAGGGGTACTCCAAGCGCTTTGGCCTCGTGTGGACCGAGTACCCGACGGGCGAGCGGGCCCGGAAGGACAGCTTCGGGTGGTACCGGGACCTGATAGCGGCAAATGCCCTTGCCGTCATTGGCTGAACGGCACTGCTGAGGGCCTCGCCTCGGCCCTTGGCGAACGCCGCCCCCGCTTGCCGGGAATGACCAAGGCCATGAGCGCTAGCGACGCCGACGTGCCATCGGCAAGGGGGCGCGTCATGAACCGCTCCACAAAAAGCCCGCCATCTGACAGAGTGGCCACATGATGCACGTTGGCATGGGCAATGCCGGCTGGGGCTTCATGCGCTCGCTCCGCCAGGACCGCAACGTGACCAAGCACAAGCTGCCCAAGGGGACGCTGAAGCGGGTGCTCGGGTTCGCGCGGCCCTTCGCCGGCTTGCTGTCGCTGTTCCTCGTCCTGATCGTGATCGACGCCGTTGCCGGCAACCTCAACCCTCTCATCGCCCGGGCGATGATCAACCGCCTCACAAACGGCCTCGCCGGGCACGGGAGGGCCGGGGTGGAGTCGGCCGTCATCTGGCTGGCGGTGGCGATGGGCGCGCTGGCCGTTTTCGACAGCGGGCTCGGCCTTTGGGAGCGCTGGCTCTCTTCCCGGGTCGGCGAGGGGCTCATATTCGACATGCGCAACAAGGTTTTCAACCACGTCCAGCGCATGCCGATCGCCTTTTTCACCCGCACCCAGACCGGTGCCTTGATATCGCGGCTCAACAACGACGTGCTGGGCGCCCAAGAGGCTTTTACCAACACCTTCAACTCGGTGATCGGCAACGCCATCAGCGTGGCCGTGACGCTCGTGGCCATGGCGGTCCTCTCCTGGAAGCTCACCGTGCTGGCGCTGTTGATGCTGCCGGTGTTCATATTCCCGGCGCGCTGGGTGGGCCGGCGGCTGGCCGCCATAACCCGGGAGGCCTACGGGTTGAACGCCGAGATGAACACGATGATGAGCGAGCGCTTCAACGTCGCCGGCGCCCTCCTCGTGAAGATATTCGGCAAGCCGAGCTACGAGGCTGAGTCTTTCAGGGCGAGGACGGGGCGGGTGCGCGACATCGGTGTGACGACGGCGATGTACGGGCGCATCTTCTTTACGGGCCTCATGCTCACCGCCTCCCTCGCCACCGCGCTCCTCTACGGTTTTGGTGGCGTCATGGTGGTCCACCGCGAGCTATCCCTTGGGACGCTGGTCGCGATGACCCTCTACCTGACCCGTCTCTACGGCCCGCTCACTTCGCTGTCCAACGTGCAAGTCGACGTGATGACGGCGCTGGTTTCGTTCGACCGGGTGTTCGAGGTCCTCGACCTTCGCCCGATGATCGACGACAAGCCCGGTGCCGTAGACCTCGAGCGGGGGCCAGCCGAAGTGCGCTTCGAGCACGTCGATTTCCGCTACCCCCTGCCAGAAGAGGTGTCGCTCGCTTCGCTCGAGTCGGTGGCAGTCCAGGAGCGCCCGAGCGGCCAGCAGGTGCTGTTCGACGTCGACTTCGTGGCCGAGCCTGGCCAGCTCGTGGCGCTGGTGGGGCCCTCGGGTGCCGGCAAGACGACGATCAGCCACCTGGCCGCGCGCCTTTACGACGTGACGCAAGGCGCCGTGCGCATAAACGGCATGGACGTGCGTGACGTGACGCTCGCCTCGTTGCACTCGGTGGTCGGGGTAGTCACCCAGGAGTCTCACCTTTTCCACGACACGATAAGGACAAACCTTCTCTATGCCCGCCAGGGGGCCACCGAGGCGGAGCTGTGGGGCGCGCTCCGGGACGCCCAGATCTACGACCTCGTGAGCTCTCTACCCGATGGCCTCGACACCCTGGTGGGCGACCGCGGCTACCGGCTCTCGGGCGGCGAGAAGCAGCGCATCGCGATCGCCCGGCTGCTCTTGAAAGCCCCTGACGTGGTCGTGCTCGACGAGGCCACGGCGCACCTCGACTCGGAATCGGAGCTCGCGGTCCAGCAGGCGTTCAAGAAGGTTTTAGCGGGGCGGACCTCGATAGTGATCGCGCACAGGCTCTCAACGGTGCGCGACGCCGACCAGATCCTGGTCATCGACGGGGGCCGGATTGTCGAGCGGGGCCGGCACGCCGACTTGCTGGCGACGGGAGGGCTGTACGCCGACCTGTACCACACTCAGTTCGCAGACCAGGAGGCAGACCAGGAGAAGGTGCCGGCGCCGGAGCGAGACATTTGGGCTATCGGTGAGGAGGCGGTTATCGGTGAGGAGGCGGTTATCGGTGAGGAGGCGGTTATCGGTGACGGGGCGGCGCTCGGCGACGGGACGGTTGCCTACCCGGGCTCTACGACCATCTCGGGCTGAGCGGCCTCGGGGCCGGGCTGGCGGAGCGATGCGAGGTAGGCGGCACCTATTATCCCGGCCTCGTTTTGGAAACGGGCGGGCACGATATCGGTGCCGAGCTCGAGCAGGGGCAGGAACTTCTCGGCCCGCCGGCTGACGCCTCCTCCCACCACGAAGAGCTCGGGCCGCAGGTAGAACTCGAGGGCAGAGAAGTAATGCTGGAGACGTTTGGCCCACTTTTCCCACGAGAGGTGGTCGCGCTCGCGGGCGGCCGCCGAAGCCCTGGTCTCGTAGTCGACGCCCTCGAGCTCGATGTGGCCGAGCTCGCTGTTGGGAACGAGCACTCCGTCGTAAATGAGGGCGGTGCCGATCCCGGTGCCGAGCGTCACCACTATCACGAGGCCGCGCCGGCTATGTGCGGCACCCCAGGTCGACTCGGCGACCCCGGCGGCATCGGCGTCGTTGACGGCCGTCACCGGCAGCCGCGTCGAGGCTCCGAGGACCTTTTCTATGTCGGTGCCGATCCAGGTTTTGTCGACATTGGCTGCTGTGCGCGCCACCCCGGCTTGGACCACAGCGGGGAAAGTGCAGCCGACGGCAGCCTGCCATGCGAAGTGGGACACGACCTCCGCCACGGCGGCGGCGACGGCTGCAGGCGTGGACGGCTGGGGGGTGAGGACCTTGAACCGCTCGGTCGCGAGCACGCCGTTGTCCAGGTCGACAACCGCGCCCTTTATCCCCGAACCTCCTATGTCGATGCCAAGCCCGACCGACCCCACGGCCTGAGCTTAATGCCGGGCAGCCGGTAGGGTAGCCGTGTGAGCGTCGAGGCCGGAGCCGGTACCCAGGGCGACGGGGGCGGCGTCACCGCCATGACCGAGGAGCAATGGCGCCGGCGCCTCGAGCCCGAGCGCTTCGAGGTCCTCCGCCGGGCAGGGACCGAGCCGCCCTGGTCGGGGGAGTACGTCCACAACCACGCCGACGGTACCTACCGGTGCGCCGGCTGCGGGGCGGTGCTCTTCGACAGCAAGACGAAGTTCGACTCGGGGTCCGGCTGGCCGAGCTTCTATGAGCCGGCGGTTTCCGCGGCGGTCGAGTTGCGGCCCGACAGGAGCCACGGCATGGTGCGGACCGAGGTAGTGTGCCGCGCTTGTGGTGGCCACCTCGGCCACGTCTTCGACGACGGGCCGGCCCCGACGGGGCAGCGTTACTGCATAAATTCCCTCGCGCTCGACTTCCAGCCGGCGCCGGCGACGTAAGCCTCAGGGCTACGGCCGTGGAACGCTGGTCGGGACTTGGTATCGTTCAGGGTATTAGCCGGCTGAGCGTTGGCGGTCCGGCGCGATGCGAAGTAGCACACGTTCGCTGGTGATGGCAGCAGCATCGTAGGGCTGGCCGGTGTACTTGTAAGCGAGCTTGTCGATGTGCTGGCGCGCCTCATCACCCCCAACGGTCTCGACTACCCGCCCGCGCACCTCGGCGTAGTGGTAAGGGTTGGAGGAGTCGATGACGGTGACGGTCACCCTGGGGTCGCGGGAGACGTTCTTGAACTTCTGCCTGTGCACTTCGGTGTTGATAAGCAAGTGGTCACCGTCGGCGTCGACCCACATGACATGGGTCATGGGCTGCCCGCCGGGAAGAAGGGTAGTAAAAGCGGCAAAGTTCTTGCCCTCGGCGAGGGACTTTACTTTTTGGTCGAGCATACGCGCGACGCTAGCGCGCCACCGCCAAGAGCCGGTCATCCCTTGTACGCCGACGGTGGCGCACGGCGCGGGCCCGGCCCGGTCCTCGTGCTGTAGCTATTCTGACTGCGCTATGGCTCGCTCGGCCGCGTTGCGCTCGGCCCAGAGGCGCCGCCGACGCTTCCAAAAGGCGGTCTTCCAGACCTTGAAGCCTCCTCGCCGGCCCGGGGCGGGCCCCTCGGGCGGTCGGGGCGACGGCTTGCGCCCGACGTCATGGGGGACCAAGGGCAAAACCGTGTCGTCGAGGGCTTGGGTGTCGAGCGAGGCGACGTGCAGGTGGCTTCGCACCGCGTGACGGGCCGCCCGGCTGCTCTGGCGCCTGCGGCCCTGCGCGTCGACAAGGAACGGATCATCCACCACTCGGGTCATGTCAACCTCCGTTGGCGTCCGGTCCCTACGTAGGGGCGGGTCCTTCCTCCATGGTGCCACGCGTTGGCGCCTTCGGTAAAGGTTTTTCTCTGAAGATGGTGGCCCGCCAGAACTTGAGTTCCTCGATGCTCTCCCTCACGTCGTCCATGGCGCGGTGAGCACCGGCCTTCTTGGGTGCCTCGGCGTAGGTCTCGGGGTACCAGCGACGGGCGAGCTCCTTCACGGTCGACACGTCGACGCAACGGTAGTGGAGGTAATTGTCCAGCTCCGGCATATAGGCGACGAGGAAGCGCCTGTCCGTCCCGATGGAGTTGCCGCAGAGGGGGACCTTGGCCGGGCCAGGGACGTGCTGCCTCAGGAACTCGAGCGTCTCGGCCGCTGCCTCCTCCACCGTCAGGGTCGAGGCAGCGATGGCGTCGAGGAGCCCGCTCCGCGCGTGCATCTGCTTCACCACGTCGTCCATGGCTGCCAGCGCTTCGGGCGAGGCGCCGATCACCAGGTCGGGCCCTTCGGCGACCACCTCGAGCTCGTCGTCGGTCACGAGCGTGGCGATCTCGACGATCCGGTCGCGGGTTGGATCGAGGCCCGTCATCTCGAGGTCCATCCAAACCAGCACCCAGGGGACTCTACCTGACCTGCCCTTGCGGGCTCGACCACCGCCACCACAACGAGGTGCACCCGGTCACGGGTGCGCACGAAGGCATTGCCGGCATGGCAACCAGGTGAACGTCCCTAGCGCCAGCGCTCAAGGGTGGTCCCAGGCGCCCCCGCTCTCGACCGCTCTAGGCCGACGTCGCCTCGACCTCGGCGCCCGCCCTTGACCGGGGCCCGCCCCTGACCGGCCCGCCCGTGCGTCGCCACCCGCACGCAGGGCACGCGGCCTGGGGGGAGGTGCCTGCGCCGGGTCGCCTAGCGTATTGGCTGTGCCCGAGCCCGAAGTGGTCTACGACTTGATGGCCGGCAGGAACAGGGTGAGGGTGGAGCTCCTCAGGTTGGACCCTGACCTGCCTCTTCCCGCCTACGCACGCACGGGGGACGCCGGCGCCGACCTGGTCGCCCGCACGGACGTGACCATCGACCCCGCCGGCGGCAGGGCGCTCGTGCCGACCGGTGTGGCAGTCGCCATCCCGGAAGGGTACGCAGGCTTTGTCCAGCCCCGGAGCGGTTTGGCGCTCCGCCACGGCGTCACCGTCTTGAACGCCCCGGGCCTCATCGACTCGGGCTACCGCGACGAGCTCAAGGTGCTGCTCGTGAACACCGACCCGGGCAAGCCCTACGAAGTCCACCGCGGCGACCGCGTCGCGCAGCTCGTTGTGCAGGAAGTGGTGCACGCCGAGTTCGTCGCAGTGGCCGAGCTACCCGGCTCCGAGCGCGGCAACGGGGGCTTCGGCCACAGCGGCCGTTAGGGGGCGGGCGGTGCCGGAGCTGCCCGAAGTCGAAGCGCTGGCCCGGTTCGTCACCGAGCGTGCCGCGGGCACCGTGGTTGAACGAGCCGAGCTCGCCTCGCTGGCCGCGCTGAAGACCTACGACCCGCCGCTCGGTGCCCTCGTGGGGCGGACGCTCGCAGGAGCGAGCCGGCGGGGAAAGTACCTCTGCTTGGACACCGGAGGCCTCTGGCTGGTGGCACACCTCGCCCGGGCCGGGTGGCTCCACTGGCGCGACCCCGTCCCGCCAGCCAGGGCGCGCCCGGGCAAGGGCCCCCTGGCGCTTCGCGTGGGGCTGTCTAGCGGGGCCGGGTTCGACCTCACCGAGCAGGGTACGGAGAAAAGACTTGCGCTGTGGCTGGTGGGTGACCCCTCCTCGGTCGAAGGAGTCGCTCGGCTCGGCCCGGATCCACTCGACGCCGGTTTCGACCAGGCGGCCCTGCAGGCCGTGCTAGCCGGCGCCCCGGGCCAGCTGAAGACCGCCCTCGCTGACCAGTCGGTCATCGCCGGCGTCGGCAACGCCTACTCCGACGAGATCCTCTGGGCCGCCAAGCTGTCGCCCTTCAAGTCCGCCTCGAAGCTGGACGCGGCCGAGTTGGGGCGGCTGTACGAGGCGCTGAAGGGTGTGCTCGGGGCAGCGGTCGAGCGCAGCCTCGGGCAGGCGGCCAAGGAACTAAAGGATGCCAAACGAGCCGGCCTCGCTGTCCACGGCCGCTCCGGTCAGCCCTGCCCCGAGTGCGGCAGCCCGGTGAGGGAGGTGTACCTGTCCAACCGCAGCTTCCAGTACTGCCCGACCTGCCAGACCGGCGGCAAGGTGCTTGCCGACCGTAGGCTGTCCAGGTTGCTGAAGTGAGCTGGCCGAGGTCGCCCGAGTGAGCCGGCGCCCGAGCAGTAGCCCCAGTAGGCGCGCCCCCGGCAACGGCGGTGAACGCCCCCAAGGGGAGCCCCTCGTCGAAACAGGCGCTCCGCCCAGGGCGGATAACTCCCCAACCGCTGCCGAGGGGCCGGCACCTGGAGAGGGGCCGGTACCGTCAGAGGTCGTTCACCGGGGCATCAAGTGGCGCAGGCCCGAGCCGGGCCGCACCTACTGGTACAACGAGGGCTACCGGAGCTGGGTGCTCTGGTCGCCCGGTCAAGACGCGCCCCCCTTGCCGCCCGGCTGGGAGCCGCCGGCGGCCGGTCCCACAGTTCCCGTAGGAGGCCCCCCGCCTTCTCGCACTAGTGCCGGGACCCCTGAGCGTCCCGCCCGAGGCCGCCCGGCGCCCGCCACCCGCGCCGTGTCCCGTGAAGGCTCTGGGGACCACCCGAGAGGCGCAGCGACCGCCGGCACGCCGGCTCGTCCCCCCAGCCGGGACCGCCCGAGAGGCGCAGCGACCGCCGGCACGCCGGCTCCTCCCCCCAGCCGGGACCGCCCGAGAAGCCCAGTGGCCCCTGCCACGCCGGCCCGGTCACCCGAGGTCCGGGAGCGGCCTGGGCTCCTCCGCTATTTGCCCGAAAACGCCATGGCCCGGCGCCGGCCCATGACCTCGCCCCTCCGGTGGGTCCCCATAGCGATCGCCATGGCGATCGTCGCGATAGCCGTCTACCAGGCCACCCGCCCGCCAGCTCACGCCACCCGTCAAGACATAGCGACAGCCGAGGCACTGAAGGACAAGTGCCTGGCGCAGCAGGCCGGCGGCTCGGGGAGCTACTCGACCACGCCTGTCAGCTGCCGGAGCGCCAGCGCGGCCGTGAAGGTCGTCGCCGTCGTCCTTCCCGCCAAACTGGTGTCCTGCCCCCGAGGCACCGAGGTGGCCCGCGTCGCCAAGCCAGGGGTCGTCGGCGAGCCCTTCGAGTGCCTCGAGCCGCTCCACCGGGGGGGATAGGGCAGGCCGTGCCGGCGAGAAGCGCTATTGTGGAATTGGCACGCGGACGTGGCTCAGTTGGTAGAGCATCACCTTGCCAAGGTGAGGGTCGCGGGTTCGAATCCCGTCGTCCGCTCGCAGAAAATAGCAGGTCAGGGGCGGTAATGCGAGGAGCGGAGCCGGCCCGGAACTCTCGGCGTGGAAGCCACGTGGAAGAGCGGGTCCAGTCGTGGAACCTCCGTGGAAGGAAGTGGCCGGGTCAGGTCTGAGGTAAGGCTCAGCCTTGGCCAGGCTCAGCGTTGGCGAAGTGAAGGGTTCCCGTGACCTCGCCTACCGAACGGCACGTACCCGCCTTGCCTCGATGAAAGCGTCCAAGTCGGCCTTGGTGAACCTGACCGATCGGCCGACCTTGATGGCAGCAAGCTCTCGTCTGGCCCACAGCTCACGGACGTGCCTGGCCGTCGTGCACAGGTAGCGTGCTGCGGCTTCGTAGTCGAGCAGGCCGCTGCCAGAGCTGGCGTCGCAGGTGCCCTCGTTTCGCTGCGCGCCGGGAGGCGTGTCTGTCACCCGAGTCACCCTCGACCTTGCCCCCTGCTCCTTCCTCGGTTGCATCTCGTTTCCCTTCTCGTCCATGCCCCTGGTACGGGGCGCTCACCAAGTAGGGGCGGAGGTGGCGATTTTTGCGCTCACCCCCCTGAGCAGCCAGGACGAGTGATCGCGTGGGCGCGTTGAGCCAACGCCGCTCTCAGTCGGGCGCATGTGCGTAGTCCGCCTCAGCAGCGGGCGCGATGAGACGCTGGGCTGGTTCGGAGAGAAGGGAGTTGGGAAGAGGAGTCCGCTCGGCTGCCGGTCGGTCCCGGGGCTGAGGACCATCGCCTCCAGCCGTCCGCCGGATTGGGCGGGCATATCGACAACCCGACGGGCGACCCGGCATCCGACCAGGCCCGGATGCTGCTGGGCGGCCTACCGGCTGCCGGTGATCTCGTCCCAGCGGCGACGCCATCGGGGAGGGTCGACTGGCTGACCGGCCTCGATGGCCGACATGCGATCGGCGGCAGCGCGCATCTCCCGCTGCCATCGCTCGGGGGTCATGGAGTCGATGACCAGCCCGGAGTGAACCCACAGCGCGCTGCGCCCGAACACGCGGGTCTGCACGCTCCCGCCGATCGCCGCCTTCAGCTCTGACCGGACCCGACGGCGGATCGACTCGAGACGCGGGACCGGAACTCCCTCAACCATGGCCTCGCCGGTCTCCAGCACCACTGACATGATCCAGCGGACCACCTCGTCCTCGCCCTCGGCGGCGGGAGGCGGGCTGAGCCATCGCTCCACGCTGCGCCAGCAGGATCCGCAGAGCCGGTCCACGTCGTCACCGAGCAGGTCCAGGCCGGGCTCGGTCACGACCGCCACGTAGGGTCGGCCGCAGAATGTGCTCAACGCCGGCCCTGGTGCCATCGGCCGACGCGGGCTGATGCCCGGGCCGTGCCCCCGGGGCGCCACAGCCGGGTCGCTTACCCGGGGATTTTCTGCCAGGTGGACGGTGCCGGCCCACCCCCCGGGCAGTTCGACCGGGACCACCGCGTGCGATCCCACCCGCAGAGGCCATTGCCGTGCCACCACCCGCCACCGTAGGCCCGGCCGGGCCGCAACCCGAAGACCTGACCGGGCTCGACGTGTCCACGGGAGTTGCCACCTTGAGATGTCCACTCTTGGCCATGATCGCGTCTACCTCTTGGTGCACCCGATCTGTGCTCATTGGTCCTGACGTCGCGAGCAGCGGGCGATCCGACCGCTGCTCGAACAGCTCCACTGTGGCCGCGGGCGCCTCCGCTCTGTTCCGCCGAGCCACCGCCTGACCAACAGCCATCGAGCGAGGCCCGGCCGACGCTAGCGATGGCAAGCCGTCGCGGGCCAACTTGTCCTTGTCGAGCAGGACACGGAACGGCCGGTCGTAGCGACCTTCGACGAAGGTGTCGACTCGCCCCACCATGAAGTCCACCTTGCCACTTGCGTAGTAGACCAACCGGCCCGGGCACCAACAGGGTTTGGCAGCGCCTCGACCACGAGCATCTCACCCAAGCGCCCGTACCACCAGCTGTCTTGCCGCAGCAGTTCGGGCTCGCGCATCTAAGGTCGACGCCCAAGTCCGAGGGCCTCGTCCACGTAGCCCACGCCCAAGGCCGCCGACCCCGTCAGCACAACGGCTTGGACGTCCTCGTCCGCCCCAGCCCAGTCAACGATCTCCCGCAGGACGCCTTCATGCTCCATGCGGCGCTCCAGTGCGGTTCGCCAACAGGTGACGCGACCGCCGAGGTAGCAAGGCCCGGGCTTCGACAGGCGCCCGGTCTTGCCCCCCAAAAGGCTTCTCGTGGTCCTGCCCCCCAAGAACCTTCTGCTGAACCTTTTGCTGAACCTTTTGCTGGACATCTGGCACTGTTGGCGGCACCCGTCCTGCCGGCGCCCCTCCCAGCCGGCGGGCCTCGGACAGGTAACGGCCAAGCTCACGAGCCGGGTCGTCGGCGCCGACAGCGACGTCGTTGGCGTCCGCCCCCCCAGGGGAACAGCACCCGCAGGCACTCGGCACCGGCGGCCATGAGCTCGACGGCCGGCTTTTGGGCGGCGCCGTCGCCGGCGTCGTCATGGTCGTAGGCGATGAGCACCCGGCACACTTTGTGGCGGCTGAACGCGGCCCGGTGGTCGTCAGTGAAGCCGGCGGTGCCGTAGGTGGCGGTCACGTTGCGGTAACCCGCACACCAGAAACTGAGGGCGTCGATGAGCGACTCACAGATGATCACTTCGCCACCTGACAGGCCCTCCGAGTTCCACACTCCTCTGTGCGCTCCGGGCAGGTAGAGGTGGGCGGGCTGGCCGGTCCTTGGGTCCCAGTCGAGCTTGCGCCCGTAGATCTCGACCACGGCGCCGGTGCTGTCGGTTATCGGGACGACCACGCACCCGTTGAAGTGCTCGTGGCCGGACTGGGGGAACACCCCGAGGCGCTGCAGGCGTCCCCTCAGCTCGGCGCCGTCCTTGCGCTCCTTGGTGGGCAGGCGGTATGAGAGCGAGCTCAGCGACGAAGACCTCAAAATGGTGCTCAGCTTCATCGATGCCCTCGTCACCAAGAACCGCCTCAAAGCCCTCGCCGGCGCAGTCAGCTGAGCCGGCGAGGCCCAGGGCCTTGCGAGGGAGCTTGAGGTACAATTGGGTTGCTCATCGCAGTAGCGGTGGGAAGTACACCCGGCGTGCTCCCCGGACGAGGAGTAGCCGGGTGTTGCGCGTCAGGGGCCGATGTCCCTCACGGTGACTACGCCACCCAGTCGCCGCTGCCAGTCCCCACCGGCGCCGGCAGCCCAACAGGTGGCGTCAGCGGCCCACAGCATCGGCTCTGAGCTCGCCGGGCGATGATCGTAACTGGGATGGAGGCGGCGGTCGACCCCCTCGAGCGCATGCGCGATGCTGGCACGGTCGCGCACGACTTGAGCCGGGTCCTGGTTGTCGAGCGCCCAGGCTGTAGCCCCCGAACCCACGACAAGGCCTGTGGCAGCCTGGAGCAGCAAGTGCCGGGCTGCGACCCTGCCGAGGCCCGCCGGCCGGCGGTAGCGCACGACGACGGCCGACATGCCCTCGGTGCGGGCCACGGCGTCGATCACGAGCTTGCGCCGACGATCGGACTCGTCCGATGTGTGCACCCGCCGTTGCCCCGGTAGCAACAGGCCGGACAACTGAACGCGCGCCGCCGCTAGATCGCCCGGGCTGATGAGCACGACGCTGAGCAACATCACTCCGGCGCGCTCGCTCTCGTCGCTGAAAGCCCACACGGCCTTCACCGTACGCGAGCCCACAGGCACCACCCGGTCCGCCAAGTTCTTGGTCGCCAGCGCAGCGACCGCAGCTCCCGCTGCGGACAACACGGCCCCCGCTGAGGGGCCGTCAGCGCCGAGCACTCAGCGGCGATCCGCTTAGCTGATCAACTATCTTGCTGCCCGCTGTTTGCCCGTTCGCGGTGCTGTAGATCACCGACAATCCCCGGGCCAATTCGAGCGCCATGAGGGCTCGGGCCGCTACTTCGACGACAACTCGACGGCGCCCAGGACGGGTGGCGCCGAGGCGTCAGCCGGCCGGAGGCCGGAGCTTTGGCCATGGACGGCGCCCCTGCTCGGGGAGCGCGTGAAGTTCACGGCCGACTTCACGCAGGACTTCACGGCGAGGCCGTGAAACTGTGTGGGTCACCCCGATGGCCCTCGTGCCCGCGGCGCGTTGAGCGAACGGCAAGGCCCGTGCAGGCTCGTTTGGCGGCGCCCACCGGCTCGTGGCCCTCCCGGCAAACGCCCCCGTCCTCGCTGACGCTCGGTTGGGCCCGAAGAAGCCGACAGGCAAGCGGCCCGCGACTTCGCTTGGCCTCGGCAAGGGGCCCCCTTGTAATCGTGTCGAAGAAGTTAGGCCGTGGGCGGAACCGGGTGGTGGACCACTGGGACGAGGTGCTGAAGGCGGCTGCCCATAGGGGGTGAGGGCCGGTCGCAGGCTCGTGAGACGGCCTCCATGGGAACGGCGGGCGGGCCTCTTGGGCCTCCCCCAACGGGAAGTGACGGCCAGCGCGCGAGGGGTGGGGCTGCAAGAGCCGGCGTCGTCGAGCCAGTCACGCGGCCCGGGCGACGTGCGTTCGGACTCCTTCGAGGTAGCGCATCGTTGTGTGCTCTTGGGTCATTCGGGCTATTGGACCCCCAAAGCCTGGCGAGGACCGCAGCTCCAGCGGCGCCATGTTCAGTTGTCCTTCCCCAACTCAGTTTCGGGGCGTCACGCCACAGGTGAGGAGGGCCTGCCAGGCACCGTCCATGCCGTCTTGGGGGCTGAGCGCCAGGTCGATGCCATGGCCCCTCTGGTCGCGGCCAGCCACGTGGATGCATTCCTTGCGGTCAAATGGAGTGCCGGCCCAACCGATCCTGTCGAGCCACATCTTCGCTCCATCGGACTGGACCACTAGGTCCCGGGACTCCAACATCGTTCCTTGCGGCGCCGAGATCTCGAAACTGCCCGGTCGGACCACTAACAGGGGACCGCCACCGAGACGGTTGTTCCATGAGACCCACGAATTGCGTGATCGCCGTGCTCGGACGAAGGTGCGGCCCGAATAGAGTATTACTTCGTTGTCACCCTGGCCCATTGCAGCCCTCATGGCATATCCCAAAGCTCATTTCGGACAACTCGACCCGTGCACTCCCGGGCCGTACTGGTCAGCAATAGCACGAGCCCTGTTGAGCACCGAGGTGGCGTTGAAGCCGGGAGCCAACAGCTTCATGGCGTCGTAGGCTACGTGAGCAGCGTCGGCGGCAACGCCAAACCATCCGTTGATCACCTTGACCCAGGTATAGGACTCCCCGAGCGCGCCGCTTAGGCCCGCCCCAGCTTCGACCCCAACATCTCCACCTAATATGATCCGGCCGCTCCAATGGTTGTTCCAAAAGAAAGTACCTTCGACGCCTCCTCCAAAGGCTGCTGTGGCGGCAAAGTACGTGAACCAACTGCTCAGTTCGTCGAGGCTATCGGCATTGGAGACCTGCACGTAATACTGGACCCCCGCAGATAAGCCGAGCCCCAGCCCTGCGATTGGTGTCCCGGCGATCCCGATTTCGCCTGCGCGCTGGCCGTTGACAATCGCGGTCAGGCAGTCGCCTGCTCCAAGTTGAACGAACACAATGTGCACTTCAAAGCCAGCGCAAAACCCTACTGAAACATCTCCCGTCGGGTCCTCCTCGTTCACTGGGTCGTCGCCGGCATCTGGAGTTCCCGACGCGTGTCGTAGCCAACGGGAGGGGCAAAAGCCCCTCTGACGTGCTGTTGCGCGCCAGCTGGAAGGCCGGTTTTCGGGGTGAGCGAAGGCGCGGGGCGCGAACGCGTGTTTTCGGGGCCCTCGGACCTTCAGCGTTCCGAAGGGAGCGGGCTCAAGGTTGGGGATGCAAAGTCGCACGACCAAGGTCTCCTCCCGGTGGGCAGTGCAGCAAGAGACCTCCGTAGGAGTAGCTCCAAGCTTCATATTCCAGATCTGGACGCACAGCGAGGGTCAAGACCCCCTCCGACTCGAATTCGAAGGACAACTCCCCGTTCGTGTAGGCGTTCGCGTGGGCGACTCGCTCCGTAACGAGCGCTGCTAGCTCAGTGAGGTGAGACGGCGGCCATCTCGGAACCTCGTACGGTCCGTAAACGACTTCCAGCTCCGCAGGTCCAAGTAGGAGTTTGAAGGGCGATTCAATCCTCAGCGTATGTTCACGCTTGGTGCCTAAATAAATTACGACATTGCTGTCGAGGACGATCGCTGAGACGGTCTCGCCTGTTGCTGGAAGTTCACGACCTTCTATCAGTGTGGCCAAATCTCACTCCCATCATAATCCATTAACACGCATGCAATTACGCGAGGCCCGCGCCGCTGTTGCCACAGTTCGGCCACAAGGAACCTACATCCAGGAGGAACTCTTCTGGTGGACCTGTTGGGAACTCCTCTGGTGGGCCATCCTCTCCTCCGCTATCGCCCTCACCTTCACCGGAACCCTTCCTAAGGGGAATATGGGATTCGGGCCGTCCCGCAGGCTGACCGTTCGCGTCCAACGGCTGCCCACCCTGGTTGTAGTAACGGACGTAACCATCGCGGGACCCTCCCCGCCCGTTTGGTAGCCAAGTGGGCTGGCAACGTCGTCTCGCCCGTGCCGCCGAAGGCGCGCTCTTGCACCCTGCACCACAAGCGTTAAAGCGAACAAGGGTGGTCGCTGACGGTTAGCCCGCGGCGGAGCAGCTTCTCCTCGACCGTCCTCACCAGGCTCCCCCGACAGCCACTCGCACGTTGCCTCATTGCGCCGCGTACCCAACGGCGACCCTGTGGCCGCGCGGCGCTGTCGTGGCGAGTGCACCCGGCGACGCGGGGTCCCGCACCGGCGTCGCCCGTCCATGGGCGCAGCCCGGCCTTGGGCTCAGGGGTCGCTGAAAGTCGCGCGCCGAGAGACGTGCAGACCCCTTGCGTTGACTGCGAAGACAGCCGGGCCGCTCAGGCTGCGAATGCCGCTATGACGAGGACGATCGTCCCGTCAGCGTCGATCCGCTCGATCTTCGCCTCGAATGGGCGACCCTCACCGTCAGCGACGAGCACGGTCTCGCCTAGGACGGGATCACGTTCTTCGTCCCAGTCGCTGACTGCGGAGTACACACGTCCGTGGCGGGCACGGGCGAAGGTAAGGTCAGCGGCCAGCACAGGAAGAGCCACGAGGCTCATTGTACCGGGCCGCCCTGGTCAGGGCCACGACGGCGGGGGTCGAAGCAGCGAAGCGCCGTGGCATAGCGGGCCAGCAGTTGCTCTCGGATGACCCGGCGTTCAGGTCTTCCGAGTTTGTCGTATGGCGCCATACCGGCTGGGTAGGCGCTGACGACAACATCGACGTGGCGCTCGCAATGTGGGATCAATTCGCCGTCGTCTTCGATGTCTGTGGCAACGACGGCGTAGCCCGCCGCTTTCAGCGCACCCACGGTCGCGAGGCCGTAGTGGTCCCATGTCGTGTCCGCCAGAAGCGCGACGGCGTCCGCCTCGTCGGCCACGAAGAAGGCGGAGACGCACAAGGCACCGCCACGCTCGAACCCCGGGACTGCCCTGTATAGCGGCGAAGCCACAAGCGCAAGCCGCAGGGCCTGTGCCTCATCGAAGTCCCGACCGAACCGGACTAGAAGCTGAGCGTCGTCCGATACGGCGCGGTCTGGCCTGTAGATGACTCGCCGCGTTGCCATGGTCAGTGTGAGGCTCGGCTCACCGAGGACACCACCTCTGCGGTAGCCAACCGTGTTAGCGCGTCGGCAAGCGCCTTGTCGCGGTCCTCGGTGGCGTGCTGGTAGCGCAGCGCAGCGCGAGGGCTGGCATGGCCCCCACGGTGCATCAGCTCGGCCAGGCTGGCACCAGTCGCAGCGGACCATGTGAGCCCGGAGTGCCGGAGGTCATGGAGGTGGAGGTCGGGCCGGCCGATGGCGTCGCGCACCTTGTCCCAAACGCGCTGGAAGTTACGCGGCGAGATAGCCGTGCCGGTGGACGTCCCGAACAGCCAGGAGGTGGGCTCGGGCCCTACGAAGCGCTCAAGGTGCTCCTCCAGGGCAGACACGACGTGCTCGGGTACGTTGAGGGTGCCGCGGCCCGACTCAGTTTTCGGCGGGCCTATGACCGGCTTCTCACCGGGCGGGACCACCCAGGACTGCTCGACCGAGACGGTCCCGTGCAGCAGGTCGACGTGTCGCCGCTGCAGTGCGAGGACCTCGCCCCGCCGCAGCTGGCACCACGCCGCCAGGAGGACGGCGGCGTGGTAGCGGTCGGGGACAGCCTCGACCGCGTCGGCCACCTCGGCGACCGAAAGCACTGAGACTACATCATAAATTATCTAGCAGGGCCGTGTTTTACCTTGCCAAGGTGAGGGTCGCGGGTTCGAATCTCGTCGTCCTCTCGAAAGAAAGCCCTGGTGAGGGGCTTGGCGGAAGTGTTCGACGAACCTCCGATCTGCTTCTCGTGACCCAAACGTGACCCACCGGCTCTCGTGATCCGAGCGGGTGACAGACCGGGGGCCCATATTTGTTGAACGTCGTGCCAAGACCCGCATCGTTACGTTGAGAGCTGGAGCACGGCACCCCCTTGGCGGGTCAAAAGACGACCCTCTGAAAAACAGCAGTGTAACTTCATGAGGTGTGGCCTCGTTCCTGTCCCGGTGGAGCCCCCACCGGTCTGGGTGGTGGGCGCTCGTCTTACTTGTCGTGGTAGGTCTTCTGCTTGGGTCGATTTTCTCTCGCTCATCTCCTCTCTTGGTTCTGCAGACTTCGAAGAACCCTCCGACTTGGGCCGGTATTGCTACGGGCGTCGGCACTGCAGTCCTCGCGTTGGTGACGCTGTGTGCCTCGTTGATCGCTTACGTCGAGTACAGAACCCGAAGACGAGATGCCACATCTCGTGCAATCACGCGCTGTGACGTTCGGGTGACTGCCGACTGCTTCGTCTACCAGGCTTTTCATCTGATAAGGGCTCGCGTCGAGGTGTGCAACCGGTCTACAACTCGTATGACCATCTCGGATGACGTTCCGCCGTTCGTGAGTGTTCGCGCCGTGACGGATGGGCTCTTGCCACGGGAGGGTGGCTCACTCACAGATCACGTCTTCAACGACGGTGACCCTCTAGCCCACTGCGTCGTGCTTGAACAAGAGTTCCTTGAAAGTGAGGAAACCTTGGTCCACTCCTGCCTTCTTTCGATCTTCCCTGCTCAAGACGTGTGTGCCTATAGGGTGCAGTTTGAGATTCGGGTCCTAGAACCAAGTGACGATCAGGTATACAGATGGAGGGCCATCGACTATGTACCAGTTCTGATGGGTCTGGTCGGGCCAACAGACGCTACGATGTAGTCAGAGAGAGGAGGGCCGGTGGTACTACTTGAAGTTGTCAATGAGTCCACAGCGGAGAAGAACAAAATTCGTGCCCGTCTTGGACTTCCTCCTCTGGTTAACAAAGATAGGGAAGACAACCGAGCCAGTGCCCGCACCGGCACTCAAGCTTCAGGTGAGCGCCCGCATCGGCGGAGGTAGGTTGGCCGCAGGACATCCGTCCTAGCCTGAAAGTGGTCCTCGGCTTCTGGCGGGCTCGCTAGCAAGAGACCGAGTGGAGGGAACCGTTTGATCGCCTTACGGCGACCACGTTACCCAGCTTGGGGTCACGAACGCGTTCCAGCGTCCGCGGCGAGGCGGGCGAGAGCATCGGCTAGGGCCTTATCGCGGTCCTTCGTCGCGTTCTGATAGCGGAGCGCGGCCCTTGGGCTGGCACGACCGCCCCGCTAAATGATTTCCTAACGCAAGTCAAGCTCGCGCGCGAGATTCTTTTGAACTTGTGTTCGAACAGGCTCATTGAGTGGTGAGCTCTCGATAGGCGACAGGCTCCTCGCACGCGGGACAGCAACCACCGATGCCGATAGCCGAACAGAACAGGTTGCAGTCAGGGCATCTTTGCTCTCCGAGATAGCGAACTTCGCACGAGGGGCAGGCGTAGACGGTGACGGGCCGGCGGGGCCGGCGCGCGGGCAGGCTCGGCGGCTCCAAGCAGGGCTGGTGGCGCCGGCGGTGGGCTGCTTGGCGGCACTTGCCGCTGCAATAACTGGCCCGCCCCTGGGGCCTAAAAAGCTCGCCGCACACCGGGCAGGGCATCGTTATGCCATCGTTACGAGACGGGGTCGCGCTCATTTCAGGCTGCCTCGTGGGGGCTAGTTTGGGCCTCGGACGGGCCGGACGCCGGAGCGGCTTCGGCCGACTCCTTCCTGCGCCGGCTCGCCCGCCCCTTCAGGGTCTTCGCGGCGCTGGCCTTGCGTCGTTTGGCACGCAGCTCTGGGGTTACCTTGTAGCGCTCGGCGCAGATCGCCCTGCCCTCGTCCTCGGTGATCACCCTGCCGTCGGTGTCACGCAGCTCGTAGCGGGTGCCATTGCGCCAGCACGCCGCGATCCGGCCCATGAGCACCGGGGCGACCGAGCAGAGGGCGGAGTTGTGGTGCTTGCCTTTGTGCACGACGAGGCGGTAATAGCGCTCGGCCAAGGTCGGGTCGACCTTGCGGGCATGGTCGGCCGCCAGGTAGAGCGCCTGGCGGAGCCCGGGGTCGCCGGCCTTGGTCGGCCCGCGGGGGTTGTCGTCGAGGCCGGACTGGTCGACCTTGGGGACGAGCCCTGTGAAGGCCCGCACGCCCGAGAGGTTGGCGAAGCGGCCCAGGTCCCCGGTGCGCCCGAGGATGCCAGCAGCCAGGGTCGTGGCGAGGCCCGGGGCGCTCTCGACTATTCCTGTCGGGTCTGCTTCTTTGTACAGCGCTTCGATGCGCTTCTCGATGGCCGCCAGCTCGGCACCGAGCGCCCGCACGATGCGCACCTCGGCGGCGATGTCCTGGGCGAGCTCGGAGAAGTCGAGCCCGCCCGAGGCCTCCCACAAGGCGATGGCCTCGTCAGCAGCTAAGAGCAGCTCTTCGGCCTTGTCCTTTCCGAAGTGCCCCCTGCTCGCCTTGGTGAGCAGGGCTGCGACGCGCTTCTGGCCAGCTTTCTTCAGCGCCCTCGGGCCCCCCCAGCGCTCGAGCACGGCCAGGGCGGCTTTGGTGTAGTCGCCTGAGCCGAGCACGTCGGCCCAGCCCGGCCCGAGCAGCTCGACCAGGGCGTCGAGGCGCTGCATGGCCTGGCCGCGTCGCTTTTGTATGGCCGAGCGGTGGCGCACCGCCCGGCGCAGCGGCTCGGCCGGGCCCAAGTTGTCGACCTCTCGCAGGCCCTCTGGGTGCAGCAACGGCAAGCGGGCGAGCAGCCGGGAGTCGAGCTTGTCGGTCTTGGTGTGCTTGTTGTAGTAGTCCCGCAGGTCGGCCGACTGCTCCGGGGGGACCAGCACGACCTTGGCCCCCTTGGCCCCCAGCCACGCCGCCACGGGCACCCAGGCGTTGCGGGTCGGCTCCATCACCACGGTGAGCTCGGCCCCCTCGGGGACCTTGGCCCACAGCTTCTCCAGGTCGGCTGTCGTGGTGGTGAACCTCCACCCCGACCAGATGAACTTCCCCTGCTCGTCGGCCAGGCTCGCCTGGTGGGCGGCCCGGCAGGCGAGGTCTACCCCGAGCCGTAGCTGCATCGTCTCCTCGTATCCTTCCCTTGTGGTCGTCGTCCTTGCACAAACCGGCCGTCGTCGCCGGCGTTAGCACACGGTTCCGCAGGGTCGTGTCCTTCCGGACATTTATCAAGCAGGGGTCCGGCACAACTGGCCGGCCACCGAGTTCCTGAACAGGTATGCACGTGCGCCGGGGAGGCTCGTCAAGCCAACGATCACAGTTGAGGAGTCGGGCTCGCGCCCGCTCCGGTCACTTTTGCAGCCGAACTAGACGAACCGGCCCCAGCACCCTACGCGAGGTCCACTACCCAAGTGGTGGACCCTGTGAAAGAGGCTAAATGTCACTTGCATCAACTCAGTGGTGGTGGCTCCGGTGGTAGCTGTCCAGGTCAGGCCGGAGTGCCGCAAGTCGTGGAAGTGTGCGGTCAACCCGACGGTCCGGCAGGCGACGTCCCAGGCTAGTGCCCTGGCACTGATCCTTCGCCCGGGTGGGTCCACCAACGGGCTGGTGGGGGGTATCAGGCTTGGGGTATGAGCCAGCGCGTAAGGGTGCGGCGGCTTTCCGAGGTGGAGGGTCGCCAGTTGCAGCGGGTCGTCCGTCGTGGTTGGGGGCAAGACGATGGTGAGCGTGGTGCGCTACCGCCGAGGCGATGGTGGTGTTGGCCCCGGCAGGCGGGAACACGCTGGAGGTGATCGCACGTCCTGGCGCAGACCAGCCCGAATCGTGTGCGCGAGATGATCCACCGCTTCAACGAGATGGGGATGGCCAGCTTGGGCCCAGGTGGGCGGGTGGCCGTCCCCGCCGGATAACGATTGACGACGAGAGCTTGATCATCGAGACGGCCAAGAAGCGCCCGGCGCAGGTGGGAGCGCCGTTCGGTCATTGGAGTTTGTGGAAGCTGCGCCGCTGGCTCGGCGAGTGCCGGGACCGCCCAGCTGTCATCGTGATCTCCAAGGAACAGCTTCGCCAGATCCTCGACCGCCACGAGGTGAGCTTCCAGCGGACCAAGACCTGGAAGGAGCCGGATGATCCGGACAAGGAGGCGAAGCTGGACCGCATCGAGGAAGTGATCATGAACTTCCCGGGCCGGACGTTCGCGTCCGATGAGTTCGGGCCGTTGGCGACCCACCCGGTCGGCGGGTGCTGCTGGGCGAAGGTACGCAAGCCGCAACGTAACCGGGCCAACTATCACAAGACCTGCGGGGTGCGTCAGTTCCACGCCTGCTACTCGATCGGCGATGACACCATGTGGGGGGTGGTGCGTAACCGCAAGGGGACCGACAACAGCCTGGCCGCGATCAAGTCGTGTAGGGCGGCCCGCCCGGACGGCGAGACCATTTATGTGACCCTGGACAATCTCAGTGCCCACAAGGCGAAGAAGATCTCCCGCTGGTGCGAGAAGAACAGCGTGGAGCTGTGCTTCACGCCGACGTACTCGTCGTGGGCGAACCCGATCGAGTGCCACCTCGGGCCGCTGCGCGATTTCGTGTTGAACAACTCCGACCACCCCAACCACCGTGTGCTTACCTGCCGTCTGCACGCCTACCTACGTTGGCGGAACACCCACGACGCCGGCCCAGCCATGCGCGAACGCCTCCGCAAGGAAAGGGCCCGCTGCGATCCGAGCGTCGTCGGCGGTGGGGACCGGCCAGCGACGGCTGCGCCGGCCGCTGCGGCGGCCTGACACAGCCGCTGCTGCGGTCATCGGATGGTCAGCGAGGGCTTCAGTGCGCCCCGAGGGCCGGTCCAAGCCACGCGCGCACCGTCCAGTCCCTGCATCCACGCCGGCCGGTCCCACCTTCAGCTCCCCGAAATCACATCATTGTTACTTTCGTGCGCGGGGACGGCTACCGTGCGCCGGCCGGCGTCAGACTTGGGGGGCCGACCAGGGGCTTTTGGCCAGGTGGCGCTACCCATGCCCGCCCCACGCAGAGCGTGCCGGCGTCCTGTTCCACATCTCCCCGTTGAAGCCCCAGCACCTCGCCTCGGCGCAGTTGACACCAGGCGGCCTTCTACGACGCCGTGCGCCAGAACGACTCGCCAGTGCCGGGGCTCGGTGACGACCGCAAACAGATAGCCCAAGAGCTTGTCGACCTCGTGCGTACCAACACGAGCGTGGACCGGGACAAGAAGGAGCGGGCCCGGGCACTGCTCAGGAGCAAGATACGACGCCTGCTCACCAAGTACCGCTACCCGCCAGACCGTCAGGACCGGCGGTCCTGCTCGTCATGGAGCAGGCTGAGCGTCTCGCCGCCGAGGTGGAGGCGTGAGCGAGGATAGCCAGGTCCATTCGAGGAGCTCGTCCCACTCGCATACGATGTCGCATAGTTCGGCGAGCCTTGCACGAGGAGCTTCGTGTTGGAACGCTATGACCCGATGGGACCTACTGGCCCGCGCCTTCGGCGACACTCGGTGAAGCGCAGCAGAGTGAGTCGAGTCGAGCAAGGGTTGCGGTCATCGCATCAATCCAAATCTCGCCGTTCTGGACTGCATCCCGGAGTTCTTCCGGGGCAGCCGAGCAGTCAAAGATC
>JAJYMB010000098.1 GCA_021787365.1 Actinomycetes bacterium
ACGGGCAAATCGCCGAGAGGCGCCTCTCGTCGCTCCTGAGGGCCATCCCCCTGGACGGTACGTAGAGGCATCCTGCCTTCTTTAGGCCCTCTTACGCGGTCGGCCGTCACTAATCGGTGGATTCAGGTTTAGGTGGCGTGGTTGGCGACCGCACCCCTCAGTTCAGCTGCCGTGAAGAGCGGTAGCAGCTCGAGGCCGGCCTCTTCGAGCCGGCCGGCGCCGGGCGAGGCGGCTGTCGCGGGGGGCCGGCGGTCGATAGCGCAGAGGACCTTGGTGATGACCGCACCTCGCCGGCGCAGGTCCCCCACGGACTTCACGACCTGGCCTCCGGTCGTGACGACGTCTTCGACCACCAAGAGGTGTTTGCCGGCAACGTCGCGGCCCTCAGCCAGCTTGGCGGTGCCGTAGGTCTTGGCCTCTTTGCGGACGAGCACCTGGGCCAACCCCGTCACCAGCGACAGCGCTGTCGAGAGCGGCACACCGCCGAGCTCCAGGCCGGCCAGCATGTCGGTCCCCGCGGGCACGAGCGGTGCAGCCAGCTCGGCAACGGCGCGGAGCAGCTGCGGGTCCGACTCGAACAAGTACTTGTCGAAGTAGAAGTCGGTCACCTGCCCGGAGCGCAGTACGAAGTGGCCGGTCAGGTAGCAGGCCTCCTGGAGACGCCGGGCTAGTTCATTCCTTTCCACCATGCCATCATGCCCGGGGCCGGCATCGTGGGTGTAGCTACCCATTGTGGCGGTTCGCCACGGCTGCACGCGCTCTCGGCGCGTACACCGCCAGCGAGGCCCAAGCCAGCGCCAGCCCCGCCACGGCAGCAACCCAAGCCAGGACCGTGGCTACGTGATGCCAGCCGACGGTCGAGCTACCGGCCAGGAACAGGGGGAACGCGCACATAAGCCCGAAGGTCCCAGCTTTTCCTAGAAGGACCACGTCGATGCGCGGGGCGCCGGCGAGCGCGAGGACCATGGCCGACGTCGCGACGACGCCCTCGCGAGCGATGGTGGCGACGGCGATACCTACTGGGACGGCACCGACGGCCAGCGTCCCGACCACGGCCGTCGCGAGCAGCACGCGGTCGGCGACCGTGTCGAGCACCTTGCCCAGGTTTGTCACCTGGCCGAGCCGGCGGGCGAGCTGGCCGTCCAGCCCGTCCGTCATGCCGAGGGCCCCGAGCAGTACTGCGGCCGCGAACCAGCCACGCCGGCGGGGCTCGGCGAGGAGCCAGACGAAGACCGGGATGAGGACCAAGCGCACGGTCGTGACTGCGTTGGGGAGAGAGAGGACCCGGTCTTCTCCTTGCCTCTTACCCCGCTCGGGGCCCCGACCCCCGGCTCCTCCCCGAGGCGGGGCCGCCAACCCCACCCGGGACCGTAGGCGCCGGCGCCCCGGGCCGTCCTGGCGCCGGGCTCGCTTTTCGTCGCGCCCGCTCCCCGCCTGAGCTGGCGTCCGGTCCACGAGCTCGAACCTAGTGCCCCGGGGGCTGCGCTGTAGAAGGCGGGCAGGACCTTGGTGTTGTCTGGCACGAGGACCTGGCGCTGGGCCATGATGTTGGGCCATGATGTTGGGCCGAATGCCCCGTCGCCCAGCACCAGTCGTACCGCCTCGCACCTCTCGTTCGGGACGCCACGGGCGCCCGAGCCCCGCCCAGCTCCGCCTCAGGTGGGGCGCGCTGGCATTGGTCCTCGTAGTGGCGCTGGGGGCCATCTACTGCGGCGTTCAGCTAGCCCGGAGCGTGCCGCCGATCGCCGTGTCCGAGGTCCTGCCGGCCCGCCTCGTAGCGTCCGGCGACCCGCCGGCGCTGCCCCTGCCGTCCCAAGGCGCCGCCCAGGTGGAAGTGGCCGGGCTCGGCGAACTGGGTGGCGTGCGCGCGACCGAGCCGCTCCCGCTCGCCAGCGTGACCAAGCTCATGACAGCCCTCGTCGTCCTGCATGACCACCCACTTTCGCCCGGCCAGCAGGGCCCGGCGATAACGATTACCGCGGCCGACGCCGCCGCCTACTCCGCCGAGCTAGCGCAGAACGACTCGGTAGCCAAGGTGGCGGCAGGCGAACAGTTGACGGAGTTCCAGGCCCTGGAGGCGCTCCTCGTCCCATCGGCCGACAACGTGGCCAACATCCTGGCTAGCTGGGACGCCGGCAGCGTGACCGCCTTTGTCAGCCGCATGAACGCCCAAGCAGACAAGCTCGGCCTCCACCAAACCCACTACGCTGACCCCGCCGGCCTCGACCCCGAGAGCGCTGGCAGCGCAGCCGACATGGTGCGCCTCGCTGGTTACGTGATGGCCGAGCCGGTGCTCCGCCAGATCGTGGCCATGCCCCAGGTCACCTTGCCGGTGGCGGGGACCGTGTACAACTACGACTACGACCTCGGCCGCGACGGGATCATCGGCATCAAGACCGGTTCGACGCCGCAGGCGGGGGGCAACTTCGTGTTCGCCGCTCGCAAGGACGTGGCCGGCAAGAGCTTCACGGTGCTGGGGGCCGTTTTGAACCAGGGCGGCCAGCAACCTCTCCAGTCCGCCCTCGACCTGGCCAAGCGGTTGAGCGTGGCCGCCTTCTCCGACATCAGAACGGTCACGCTGCTACCCGAGGGCACCAAGGTCTTGTCGCTCGGGTCGCCCTGGGGCCAGCGGGCAACGGCTGTCACCACCCGGGCCATCAGCGCGTTGGGTGTCCCCGGCGAAGTCGCTGGCGCCAGGGTGGAACTCTCGCCGGGCACCTCCAAGCTCCGCGAAACCGCGCCGGGGCAGCAGCTCGCCACGGTGAAACTCTCCTTCCCCGGCGGGGAGGCGAGCGTCCCGGCCGTGGTCACCGGCCGCGTGGCGCCCGCTTCGGTCTCGTACCGCCTGGGCCGGATCTGACCGGCGGCTTCAGACGGTTCAGGCGGAGAGGAAACCGCCTGACTGGTGCTCCCAGAGGTGGCGGTAGGTGCCGGTGGTCCCGGCGAGCAACAGGTCCCGGTGGGTGCCCTGCTCGACGACCCTCCCCGCGTCGATGACCACGATCCGGTCGAGGTGAGCGATGGTCGAGAGGCGGTGCGCGACGACCAGGGCGGTCGAAGCCGCCATGAGCCGCCAAAGGGCGTCCTGCACGTAGCGCTCGGACTCCGAGTCGAGCGAACTGGTCGCCTCGTCGAGCACCAGCACCGGCGCCCCTTTCAACATGGCCTGGGCGATGGCCACGCGCTGGCGCTGGCCCCCTGAGAGCTTGAGGCCGCGTTCGCCGACCACGGTGTTGTAGCCCTCCGGTAGCTGGCTGACGAACTCGTCGACGTGCGCCTCCAGCGCCACCAGGCGCACCCGGTCCGCGTCGACCGGCCCGGGCTGGCCGTACCAGATGTTGTCGGCGATGCTCCGGTGGAGCATCTGGGGATCCTGGGGCACGTACGAGATCGAGCGGCGCAGGCTCGCTTGCGTGCAGAACGCTATGTCTTGGCCGTCGATCAGGATCTGCCCGTGGTCGAGCTCCATAAACCTTAGTACCAGGCGGGTTATCGTCGATTTCCCCCCACCCGAGGGGCCGACGACCCCGACGTGCTCGCCCGGTGCCACCTCCAGGTTGAAGTCTTCGAGCAGGGGACGTTCGGGCAGGTAGGAGAAGTAGACCGAGTCGAAGCGCACCGCCCCTTCGGTGACCCTGAGCTCGGTGGCGCCGGCCCGGTCCACGACAGCCGCCGGCGAGGTGGCCAGCGCGACGAGCTTGGCCGCCCGCCCGAGCCCCCGTGAGAGGTTGCGGATTGCCATGAAGCTCTGCACCAGCTGGGCCGAGACCTGTGAGGAGTAGAACAGCACGAGATAGACGACCCCGGCCTTGATGTCGCCCCGGACGGCTAAGACCACGCCCACCAAGAGGGCGGCCCAGGTCATTAAGCTGACCGTCCCCGCCATCCAGATCCGAGTGATGGTGAACACCCGCCGTCCCTGCAGGTCGGCTCTCACCGAGGCCTCGAGGAGCTCAGCGACTCTCTCGGACTCCTCTGCTTCGCCTGCGCCGGCGAGCACCGTGGTCACGTTGCGGATGACGTCCGAAGCCGTCCCCTCGGCTCGCGAGTGGGCGCGAGAAAACCGCTTGGACGCCTCGGTCACCGGTGCCGAACGCTTGGTCACCACGGCTACGAAGGCCGCTGACAGCGCCACCAGCACGAGGGCCACCGGCCAGGCCACGAAGGCGAGCACTCCGATCGCCGACAGCAGCACCACGATGATGCGCAGCACGTCCCACTGCAAGACATCAATGCCATCGACCAACGCCCAAGCGAAAGCGCTGAGGGCCGAGGCGACCTCCCCCGAGGGATGGTCGATGTGCCAACGGTAGCCGAGGGACAGGAGACGTTCGAAGCTCTTCAAGATGCTGTTGGCGAAGGTCCTTATGGCGCCCTCCCATTCGAGCCAGCCCGCCATGCGCTGGAACGCCTGGCCGACGACGAGCAGCACGGCGTAGGCGATGATCAGGCTGCCAAAGCGCGCCCAGAGAGCAGGGTGCGGAGGGAGCGTGGCGATGCGGTCGAGCACAGCGGCAAAAACGAGGGGGCTCGCCACGTCCGAGATGACCACGGCGAGCACCAAGAAGGTGGCCGCAGCCAGGAGGCGGCGGGCGTAGGGACGCGCGAGGCCGGCGCAGTATGCCACCGTTTCTCTCGTCGAAGCGGCCTCGCCCTCGAACTCGTCCATGTGCCCTCCTCTCCTCTCGAGCCCTTTGATCCCTCTCGACCCGCGTGACGTCCGGCCGGTACCTGTCGTGGAGAGCCCGTTAGCCAGTCTGTCGCGCTCGCCTTGGTAGAGCGAGCGAATTTCGGCACGGCGCCCAGGCCGCCCCTCCGGCGTTCTGACCGACGTGAACGGCCGAAAGTCACGTTCATCAGGAGGGTGGCCCATTTTTGCCCGTAGAACTGGTCGATGTGGGTCTTGTGCCAACATGTCCGCAAGTTCTGTGACTGACCGAGCGCTACCGATTAGGCGGGGCTGGCCCTTGGACCTAAAGCGCTCTCAATGCCGGCTCAGCCCGAGGGACCAGGCCTCGTGCAACTTCCGTATGCACCGGCTGGTGTCCGGTTCGCAGACCAGGTCGACCCAGGTGAAGCGCAGTAGTACCCAGCCGGCGAGCGAGAGCGCAAGCAGGATCATGTTCTGCCGACGGAGGTCGCGGGCCAGGGCAGCGGGGGAAGCGTGCGTGGCCGCCCCGTCGATCTCGATTGCGACCCTGACATCCGGCCACGCGTGATCGAGGCGGAAGTTGCCCTCGGGGGTACGGACGACGAACTGGCGCTGTGGCGGTGGCAACCCGGCTCTGCGCACGAGTTGCACGAACAAGGTCTCAGCATCGCTCGCGGTCGGGACCTGTCCTGGTGGCCGTGCTGCCAGCAGGGAGCGGAGAGCGCGAGTACCCCGAAGTGCTGGAGCCGCTTGCAGACTGGCCTCGAGTTCTTGCACCGTCGCTTGCCCCGTTCGCAGGGCGGACTCGAGCGCCCGCTCGATGAGGTTTGCATCCGCCACCTGGCCGAGGTCGATGAGGGTGCGTCTCACAGAGGTGACCGGGAGCCCCTCGAGAGCAACGAGGTCCCCTGGACCGAACGGTCGCACCCGCAGGAGCCGGTGCGACCCTTGTGACGACCCTTCCCCACGGGTCACCGCCAACTCGACTGAGGAAGACGCACCCACCTCGACTGGGAGAAACGCACCCGTGAACACGAAGCCGTCTAAACCCCACAAAGCGGCCGCCGAGCGACGGAACACCGCCGCGCTGGCTCGTTGCTTGGGCGGGCAACTACAAAACGCCGCAAAGAGCTCGTGCTTCCATTGGGCGGCTGGGTCTCCCCTGGCCGACCAACGGGGGTCGATCACCAGCCAACGGCCACGTCGCTCGAGACGCCCGCTGGCTACGGCCCCGCGCAGCCGGTGCCTGCTCAGGCCAGCAGCCGCGAGCTGGTCCCAGGAGGCCGCGCCGCACTGGTTGGTAATCAGGTCAGACCACGAGATGATATGAAAGGATACTACGTACCCGACAGGCCCGCAATAGCCCGCTGAGACAGATGCGCCAGAGCGCGTCCGTTGGTGACATTCGGGCCGCCCGGAGGACTGCCGATCACGATCGCCGCCCCGAAGCTGCTTCCCCAGGCGAGTCGGGCCAACATCGCCGGAGGCTGGGCCAAGATAGCCACGAACACCCACCCGGACGGCGTTGTGTTCTCCGTCAGCAACGCCAACGTAAAAGGCCGTGCCGTGTAGGCGTCTCGTCCACGGCGCTGATGGACGTGAACGGCCGAAGGCCACATTTATCAGTACAGTGGCCCATTTTTGCCCGTAGAACTGGTCGATGTGGCCCTCGTACCAACACGTCCGCAAGTTTCTGTGAAAGGAGGGGGGTTAGCTACCGGTCAGCGTTAGCGTCGGCCAGCGCTCGCCGGCGAGGGCCTGCCCCGCTCCCTGCCGAGCCACGATCTCGTCCAAGAGCCAACAGCTCTCCCAGTGCCCGCCACCGAGGTCCGAGCGGCCGGGGCTCTTTTCGGAGAAGATGTCCATGGCGAAAGGGCAGCGGGGGTGGGACCTGCACCAGCTCGGAGGCGAGATCAGGCGCCGCGGTTCGCCGGTCGAGCCCTCCTGTTCGCCGGCGCCCTTCTCATTGGGCCCTCCCCTTCGGGGCCGAGGGACTTGATGGCAGCGCGGAAGGCGGCCGCGCGTTGTTCGTAGTTGGCATAGACGCCGTAGCTGGGCGCGGCAGGCGACAGGAGGACGACCCCGCCGGCGGGTGCCCAGGCCGCCGCCTGGCGGACCGCCTCATCGATGTCGGCGCAGGCGACGGCTTGGCAGCCCCTTTCGGTAAGGGCCTGGCGGGCACGTTCCCCGCTTTCCGGAAGCGTCAGCACGAGCGTGGGTGCCGGACGCAGGGACAAGTACTCGCCGAGCGGCGCGTAGTCGATGCCTCGGTCGTACCCACCCACCAGCAGGGCGAGGGGCCGCCCCTCGAAGACCTTGGCGGCGGCGATGGTCGGCAGGACGTTGGTGGACAGCGAGTCGTCGACGAACTCGACACCGCCACGCTCGGCTACGGTCTCCAACCGGTGGGGTAGTGGGCGGAAGCCCTCGGCCGCCCGGGCCAGGAGGACCGGGTCGGCGGCGCCGGCGACCCCCATCTCCTCCAGGCAGGCCGCGGCGATCAGGGCGTTGGTGAGGTTGTGGGCCCCGCGGAGGCCGAGCTTTGCTATCCACGAGGCAGGCTGGACCGGCTCCACCCACCTGGTGCTGGGCCCGAGCAGCGCCGCCCGCTCCCGAAGGCGCTCGTCCGTGCCGTTGGCAACGGTAATGCGCGCCCCCCGCTTGTGGCAGAGCGAGAGCTTGTCCCTGTAATAGTTGTCCACAGAGCCGTGCCAGTCGAGGTGGTCGGGGTGGAGCGAGGTAACGGCGGCCACGGCCGGGGAGGACCAGAGGTCGGTGACCTGGTAGCTCGAGACCTCGACCACCCAGAGGTCGGCGTCGTTTTCCTCGGCCGGGCCCCAGGGGACCTGCCCGATGTTGCCCCCGACGAAGCAGCGTACACCGAGCCCCCTGGCTAAGTGCCCAGCTAGGGCGGCGGTCGTCGACTTGCCCTTGGTGCCCGTGACCCCGACGACCCGTTCGGGCCCGACCTCCTCCAGCCAGAGCCCCATTCCCCCGACCACCGCCACGCCGGCCCCCTCGAGCTTGCCCACTGCGTCCGCGTAGCGCGATATCCCGGGGGACTTGACCACCACATCACAGGCCGAGAGCGCCTCGAGGCCGCCCGCGCTAGTCGCAAGAACTCCGGGCTCCTGTGGCGCGTCGTCGACCACGGCGGCTGGGACCACGCCCAGGTTCTCCAGTTTTTGCAGCGTGGCCCGGCCCTCTGTGCCGACACCCCAGATGCCGACGCGCCTCGTAGTGAGGTCAGCGAAGCGCAGCGGCGAAGAGCGCATGGGGCACGGCATGGTCGCCCACCGGTCGGAAGAAGCCCTCGGTGCCTGCGGGGCCGGGGAGCTCGGCGAGGAGGGTGGCCAAGACGGGGTTGCCAGCGCGGTCGGCACGGCCCGCGGCGAGGGTAGCGGCGGCACGGCATTCGCCGGTGTCGCCCACGCACTCGAAGGGCTTGTAAGCGTCCCCGAGCCCGAGCAGGGCGCGGAAGCGGCCCAGCAGGTCGGGGTTGTCGAGTGGCTCGGCCCCGCCGAAGATGCGGGCGAGCGCGGGCCTGCTCATGAACGGGGAAAGGACGAGGTCTATGAAGCAGCACTTGTCGCAGCGGCCGCACCAGTGGTCGAGCCGCTCGGCCGGGTCCATGGGGAACGCACGGTTGCAGCTGTGCACGACAGAGTGGTAGCGCTCCATGGTCGCGAAGCGCTGGGCCACCCAGAGCTCGCTCCAGGGCCGCAGGAACGAGAAATAATCGACGGCAGAACCGAGGGCACCCGCCAGGACGGCCCGGAAGGCCTGCTCGAAGTCGGCGCTCTTGGACCACTGGTGGTTGACCGCGCGCCCGCTGTCCAAGAGGTTGCCCTGGCTCGCCGACCATTCGTTGGACATCACGACCCGCCCCCGGTTGGACAGCACCGCGCCCAGGACCGCGATCGCCGACAAGATGCCCGTGACGGGCACATGGCCGTTGTAGGCGGGTTGCCGCGAGGAAAGGGCCTGCTTGTCGACCCGGCGCTCGGCCCGGACAACGGGCAGCCCGGTGGCAGCGGCCGCCCGCTCGATGGCGGTGAAGCGCGGCACCCCCAACGGGTTCACCACGAACAATGCGGCGTCGGAGTACGCCGCCTTGACGGTCTCCACCGTGACGATCGAGTCGATGCCACCCCCGAACGGGACCAGGGCGCGGTCGGCGTCCGTGGCGGCTTCTACTGGGCCCTCCTCCTCGACACCGCCGGCTACCTCGAGGTCCTCCAGGGAGAGGCCGTTGCGGAAGGCGAACTCGCCGAGGCCGTCCACGTAGAAGCGCCGAAGGAACTCCCGCTCCCCCGGGCGCACCACCGTCTGGCCCAGGTCTATCTCGGGTGGGGCGCCGGCCTTGTAGTACGAGACGCCCGCCAGCAGGTGGACGAGGCGTGCTGCTTCCCTGGCTGCCGGTGCCCACTCCTGCCCGGCGCCCACCTCGATGACTTCGGCAAACTGGTGGCCATCGAGGTCGTAGTGGCAGGTGAGGACCCCCGCCGCCTCGTCGATGATGAGCGGGCCGTAGGAGAAGCGCGTAGCCCGGTGTACCGCCGGCCCGGTACTCGCAGCCCGGCTTACCACGGGCGCCGTGCCCGCCGCCGCGCCCGAGGTGGTCCGCCCTGTGCTTGCAGCCGCTGGTGCGGTGCTTGAAGCCGCTCGTGCAGTGCTCAAAGTGCTGTCAGGCTACTGCGGGCGGCGCTAGGTCCGATGTTGGTGGCCGGCGCGCCCGGACGGCGTCCTCTCGATCGCCGGCAACCCCGCCTCCCCGCTCCGGGCCCCGCCGGCGGCCCGGACGGCGACATGGCAAGCGACGAGGTGGCCCGGGACGAGTTCGGTGAGCTCGGGCGGCACGGACCGGCAGACCTCATCGGCAAGCGGGCAGCGCGGGTGGTAGGGGCAGCCGCCGGCAGGCTCCACCGCCACAGTCGCCGGCGCGACTTCGCCCGCCGGCACGGCGGCGCCGGATTGGGGTTGGCGCCGGCCGGCCGCTAGTGCTGCCTCCAAGAACGTTCGCGTATTTGCGGGCGGCTCCGGTCCTTCGGAGGAAGCCGGCATGTTAGGTGCCGACCGGGCGAAAGTCGCCCGCTGTGGCGCCAGTTCGGGGTCGGGCACGGGTACTGCGTCGGCCAGGGCCTTCGTGTAGGGGTGGAGCGGTGCATTGAGGACATTGTCCCAAGAGCCCTGCTCGACAACCTTCCCGAGGTACATCACACAGACCCGGTCACTTATGTGCCGCACCATCGAAAGGTCGTGGCTGATGAATACGTACGAAAGAGACAGTTCTTCTTGCAGTCGCATGAGGAGGTTTATGATCTCGGCGCGCACTGACACGTCCAGGGCGGAGGTGGGCTCGTCGAGGACCAGCAGTTTGGGCTCGACGGCGAGTGCCCGCGCGATGGCCACTCGTTGGGCCTGGCCCCCGGAAAGCTCGTGGGGGTAACGGTCGGCGAAGCGAGGCCCGAGGGCAACGAGCTCGAGCAGACGGTCGACCCGGGCAAGCCGTTCGGAGCGCCCGCCGGCTAGGGTCTCGCGCCACCGAGAACGGGTCCTTCGTGCGCCGCCCACCCGGCTGGCACCGGTACCGGCACCGCCGGCGAGGCCGTGCACCGCCAGGACCTCCCCGAGGGCGGCGGCCACCGTGAGGCGCGGGTTGAGCGAGGAGAACGGATCCTGGAATACGAGCTGCGCCCTTCGCGCCAGCGAGAGACGCTCTGTGCCGCCCAAGGGCTGCCCGAGGAGCGAGACGCTGCCTGAGGTCGGCTCCTCCAAACCGACGAGCAAACGGGCTAGGGTCGACTTTCCGCAGCCGCTTTCGCCCGCCACTCCCAGCGTCTCCCCCAGGCCGACGCTCACCGATACGCCCCGGACGGCGCGCACCGTGCGGCCCCTGCCCGCGGGGTACTCCTTCGTGAGGTCCCGAGCTTCCAAGACGGCCGCACGCATTAGCTGGCCCACTCCTCAGGGGCCCGCCAGCAGGCCGCGAACGAGCCCTCGCCCCGGCCGATCAGCGTCGGCTCCTCCTCCTCGCAGCGCGCCACAGCATGGCGGCAGCGGGCCCGGAACGGGCAACCGCTACCCAGCCGTGCCGGGTCCGGGGGTGTGCCGCCGATCTGGGTGAGCGGCCGGCGGTGGCCGGCACCGGCGCTCGGCAGCGCGCCGAGCAGGGCAGCGGTGTAGGGGTGGCTCGGGCGCGCGAACAGCCGGCGGGTCGGGGCGAGCTCGACTACGCGGCCGGCGTACATGACCGCGACTTGGTCCACGGTACGGGCGACGACCCCGAGGTCGTGGGTGACCCAGACCACCGCCATGCCCGTGTGCTCCTGGAGGCCCTCGACCAGTTCAAGGATCTGCTGTTGCACGGTCACGTCGAGGGCGGTGGTCGGTTCGTCGGCGATCAGAAGGCGTGGCGAGACGCTGAGCGCGATGGCGATCATGACCCGCTGCTGCATGCCTCCCGAGAGCTCATGGGGGAAGGAGCGCTCTACCCGCTCGGGGTCGGGGAGGCCGACTTGGTAGAGCACTTCTCTACAGCGGTCGTGCGCCTCGTCACGGCCCGCGCCGTGGGCGCGCAAAGTCTCTACCACCTGGGAGCGGACGCGAAGCAGCGGGTTGAGCGAGGTCATCGGGTCCTGGTACACCATCGCCACCTGGGACCCGCGCACTTGCCGCAACTGTCTTTCACGGAGCTCCGTGAGATCTTGGCCGGCGAAGCTCACCCGGCCCGAGAGGAGTTGCAAGCGCCCCGGCAGAAGGCGCAGTACCGATAGCACGGTGAGGGTCTTGCCAGAGCCGCTCTCGCCTACGATCCCGAGCTTTTCGCCGGCGCGGACCAGGAGGTTGACGCCCCGCACTATCTCGTGCTCGTGCCGGCGCTCACGGAAGCCCACCCGCACCGAACGCAATTCGAGCAGCGCCTCGCTTTTTGCCCGCGGCCCCGCGACCGCCCCTGTCACGCGTTACCTCCGACGGCAAGGCGCGACGGAGGGCACGCCGTCGCCGGCAGGCGCAGCCGGCGCAAACCGGGAGTCAACGAACCGAGCACGCTGGCATGTGACGCACCCGTACACGAGGGGATACTGGCCGTCAGCCCGCAGGCGCTGAAATAGCCGATAACCGCGAAAAGCAGTGCTTCTTTGGCTGCCTCTGGCACCCCTAGCTCTTCTGTCGTCCTGAACCTGACCCCGGGGAGGTGCCGGCGAAGCTCGGCCATCAAGGTGGGGTTGCGCATGCCGCCCCCAGAAACGAAAAGCTCGGCCAACCCGAACGGGGCGAGCGCGGCAGCGACGCTCTCTCCTGTCGCAGCCGTCACCGAGGCCACCAGGTCGGCGGGAGCAAGGTGTTCAGGGCCCAGGCGGGATGTCACATATTCCAGGTTGAACAGTTCTTTTCCCGTCGACTTGGGCGGAGGAAGGGAAAAATAGGGCTCGTCGAGGAGGCGCCCGACCAGTGCGGGGTCGGCATGGCCGCTCGCCGCCAGTGCTCCTCCATGGTCGTAGGCCTCGTGCCCACCCGAGACCCATGACACTGCTGCGTCGATCAGCGCGTTGGCCGGTCCGGTGTCGAAAGCGACGGGGTCGTCGTCGGGCCCGAGCACCGTCACGTTTGCTATCCCGCCCAAATTGAGCGCCCCCAGCCGTTGTGCTGGGTGCCTGCCGAGCAGGAGGATGTCGAGCAGGCAGGCAAGCGGCGCACCCTGCCCGCCGGCGGCGATGTCGCGGTTGCGGACGTCGCTCACCACGGTGGCTCCGGTGCGTTCGGCTATCCACGCCGGTTCCCCGAGCTGGAGGGTACCTAGTGCCGCCCGCCCCTCGACCCAGTGGAAGACCGTCTGGCCGTGAGAGCAGACGATGTCGACCGGCCCGTTGGCCTCGGCCAGTTCGCCGGCTACGCTGGCGAACGCTTGGCCGATCGCCACGTCCAGCTTGCAGACCTCTTCCACTGTCGTCGTCGCCGGCGGCAGCACCGAAGCGATCGCGTCGCGCACCCGCGCAGGGTAAGTAACCGAACGGTGCTCGACGAGTTGCGCGCTCAACAGGTCGCCGTCCGCCTCGAAATCAACGAGGAGCGCCTCGACCGCGTCGAACGACGTCCCCGACGTGATGCCGATGACGCGCACGTCAAACGCCTCGGACCGTGCCCGGCGGCGGGCCGAAGGCGTCACGGGGCCCGCCGGCCGGGCAGCTGAAGCCGGTCACCCGCATGTCAGGCAGCCCGCGCGGTGCGCGAGCGCGGGTCGAAGGCGTCACGCAACCCGTCGCCCAAGAAGTTGAAGCCGATCACCGCTACCACTATGGCCACAGACGGCGCTGCCAAGGTCCACCACGCCTGAGAGGCGAGGGAGCTCGATTGGCTCACCATCTCGCCGAGCGAGGCCGTCGGCGGCGGAGGACCGAGCCCAAGGAAGCTGAGACTAGCTTCGGCGAGCACGGACCAAGCGAGGGCGAGGCTGGCTTGCACGGCCACGGTGCCCGCGACGTTGGGCAGGATGTGGCGGAAGAGCAGTCGCGTAGACGAGAAGCCGAGCACCCGTCCCGCTTGCACGTAGCCGGCCGCGCGTAGCGACAGCACTGGCCCCCGGACCACGCGTACGAATATCGGGATGTACCCGACGCCGATGGCGAGCGCGCTGTCGAGGGCGCCCGGCCCGAGGGCGGTCACGATGGCGAGGGCGAGAAGGATCGCCGGTATGGCAAAGAGCATGTCGGTTACCCGCATTATGATCGCGGATGTCCACCGCCCGAGGTACCCGGCGACGACGCCGGCCAGCGTGCCCACCACCCCGGCGATAGCCACGGCCAGGAAGGCGATCTTCAGCGATACCCAGAGTCCTTCGAGGACGAGGGAGAGGAGGTCCCGGCCGAACTGGTCTGTCCCGAAGGGATGGCTCGGTGATGGGCCCTTCAAAGTCGTGAGGGGGTTTTGCAGCTGCGCGTTGTAGGGGGTCGCACCGACTGCTGCCAGCAAGCCACCGAGCACGACGAGGCCCACGAGCACGCAGCCTGCTCGTCCGGCTGGGTTTAGCCACAGGACGGTCAAGAAGCCCGCGCGCCGGCGTGTCATCGTGCGTGCGTCCTTGGGTCGATCAGCGTGTAGAGCATGTCGGTGAGCATGTTTACGACTATGAACCCGGCGGCGAATATGAGCGTCACACTCTGCACGACCGGGAAGTCTCGGTTGCTTATCGAGTTTACGAGCAGGCGTCCGAGGCCCGGTAGCACGAAGATCTGTTCCACGACTACGGTGCCGCCGAGCAGGTAGCCGAGTTGGATGCCCGACATGGTGACCACTGGGACGAGCGCGCCGAGGAAGAGGTGCTTCCAGGTCACGACGAACTTCGAGAGCCCCTTCCCGCGGGCTGTGCGGGCGAAGCCGGTGCTGACCACTTCGAGCATGGCGGCCCGCGTCGTGCGCATGATGGCTGCCCCGACCCCGAGACCCAGGGTGAGCGCCGGGAAGAAGATCTGTTGGAGGTTGAGCCAGGGGTTGGAAAATAGCCCTGCGAAGGCCCGAGAAGAAGGAAAGTAGTGGAAGCTCGAAGCGAGGAAGGTGACGAGGCCCGTGCCTATCACGAAGCTGGGCACTCCGAGGCCGACAACCGCTACGCCTTGGCCGGCGTTGTCTACTACACCTCTCGGTCTTAGCGAGCCGAAGACGCCGAACAGGACGCCTATCAGTTCGCCGATCACCATCGAGGCGATGGCCAGTTCGAGCGTGACGGGTAGGGCGGCCCCCACGAGGGACACCACCGACGTGCGTGATGACAGCGAGACGCCGAGGTTCCCCGTCAGCATCGCGCCGAGCCACGAGACGTACTGACGCAAGAACGGTTCCCCGACCCCGTAATAGTGGTCGAGCGCGACCCGCTGGGCATGGGAGAGCAGGCCGGCGCTCACGCCCATCTGCGCGGTGACGGCGTTGCCGGGCAGGAGCCGGAGCACCAAGAAGATGATGACCGACACGCCCAGCAACGTCACCAGCATGCTGAGCAAGCGCCGTGCGACGCTGGCCAGCATGAGGAGCTAGGAGACCGTCGCCGTGCGGAGCGAGTAGAGAGAGGTGGAGTTGGTCGGCTGGAGCGAGAAGCCGTGCACGGTGGGAGAAACGGCCGCGTAGTCGTACGCCGTGAAGAGCCAAATCCAAACGGCCCGGGAGGTGAGCTCGCGTGAGAACTGCGCCCAAATGGCCTTCTGTGCAGCCGCGCTCGTGGCGGTGTCACCCTGGACCAACAGCTTTTCGAGCTTGGCCGAACTGTACCCGGCTGGAACTCCCAGGTTGGCGCCGGTGCCGAAGTACCGCCCGTACATGGTGTAGGGGTTGGGGTCGGCGCCGTTCCAAGCAAAGGCGGCCTGGAACTTACCCTTCAGCCAATCCTGGATGTAGGCGTCGCCGGCAAGGTTTTGGATGCGCATCTTGATGCCCACCTTGGCCAGGTTGGCCTGCACGACCGTCGCTTGGGCGGAACTCGTGGGGTCTAGCGCTGTGGAGGTCATCGCCGTGAAGGAGAAGCCCTTGGGGTCGCCGGCTTGTTTCAGGTAGTTCTTGGCTGACGTGAGGTTGGGTGTCGGGCAGACGGCTGAAGCCGGCTTGGAGGCGAACGGCCCGAGCGGTACCGGGCCGACCACCTGTCCCTGGCCAAAGACGGAGTCCTCCAGCACCTGCTGTCGGTCGACGGCGCAAGCTATGGCCAGGCGGTTGTCGAGATTTGCCAGCGGGCCCTTGCGGTCCTGCAGCATGAGGGCCCGGTAGGTGAGGTCGAGGACCTTGTCCACCGTTACCGACCTCGGCAGGTGGTCAGCCACTTGCGGTTGGGTCAAGAGCCCCACCTGGACCGTCCCGGCCTCGACCGCCGAGGCGATCGACTGCTCGGAGGGTATGGTCTCGATCTTGACTTCGCCGATTTTCACCCTGCCTCCCCAGTAGTGCGGGTTGGCCTGTATGACGAAGCTGTTGCCGGGGCTCCAGCTCACGAACTCGAACGGGCCGGTGCCGTCGGGTTGCTTCGCCAAGGTGCCTGCGGCTATCGCCTTGGTGGGCATGATCGACAGGTTGACCGAGGTGAGCCCGTTGAGCACCGAGGTGTCGGACCGTGACAGCAAGAACTTCACTGCGTAAGGGCCGGTGGTCACGATTCTCTTTACATTGGCTAGGAACGAGGCGGAGGCGTCACCGGTCTTGGGGTTGACCGCCCGCTGCAGGGAGGCGACGACGTCGGCGGAGGTAAAGAGGGAGCCGTCGTCGAAATGGACCCCACGGCGCAGCTGGAAGGTGAGTACCTTTCCCCCGTTGCTGTAGGACCAGCTCGTCGCGAGGTCGGGTACCAGCTGCAGCTTCGAGTTGTACTGCACGAGCTGGTCATAGATGAGGCCGAGGGCCTGGAAGTCCAAGAAGTTGGTAACAACGTCGGGGTCGAGCTTCTGCACGCTCGAGGTGTCGGCGACCACCACCGTGGCGCCTGATGCGGCCATGGTAGGTGCCGCCTGCGCGGGCTCTACGCGGGCGGTGAGGGGCGTGACCATCGCGGCGAGCGGGGCTAGGCCAACGGCGGTCAGGAGGGCAGCAGTACGGGCCATCTTCATGGACGTTGTTATACCATTCACGATTGGTCTGATCAAGTAGTCTCACCATGTGGCGAAAAGGCCGTCCATTTCCCATATTGGTACAGACCAATTTCCCGAAGCTGAGGGTCGCAACGGCAGGCTCAAACACAAGGCGCTCCGCGATAGCCTCGCCCGCTTACTGCGAGAGCTCCCGCCAGGCTGCAGTCTGCCCACCGAGCGTGAGCTCGCCGAGCGTTACGGGGTGTCGAGGGGTACGGTGCGCCAGGCGCTCGGTCAGCTGGAGGCCGAACAGAGGATCGTCCGCCGCCAGGGCAGGGGCACTTTCGTGGCGGGGCCCAAGATGGACCAATTGCTGGAGCTGACCAGCTACACGGAGGACACTCTTTCACGCGGTATGGAGCCGTCCTCCAAGTTGGTGGGGGTCGCCCGGGTCCCAGCCGGCCCCGACGTTGCGCGCAACCTGGCGCTTAGCGAAGGGGACGAGGTCCTCTGCGTGGAGCGGACGCGCCTCGCCGACGGCATCCCCGTCGCGCTTGAAAGCCTGTACCTAGACGCCCGGCGTTTCGACGGGGTTGCCGCCGTCCTCGGCGAATCTCAGTCGTTTTACGAACTGTTGCGCTCTCGCTATGGGGTCGAGCTTGCCTGGGCGGACGAGACGATCGAGGCTGTGGTGGCGGGGGGCCATGAGGCGTCGCTGCTCGACGTGCCGAGCGGCGCGCCGGTCCTATTGCTCTGCCGGCAGAGTTTCGACCCGTTTGGCCGGCCGGTGGAGTTCGTGCGCTCTTTTTACAGGGCAGACCGGTTCCGCTTCCGTACGCGCCTGGCCCGCCCTGCCAGGGTGGCGGGGGCGCAACTCCCACCCGGCACCCGCCTCAGGCTCGCGACCGAGAAGGACGCTCCAGGCTTGGCCAAAGTATTCGTATCGGCTTGGCGGGCCGGTTATGTGGGGGTGGTGGCCCAAAACGTGCTCGACGGCCTAGACGAGGGCGAGGTCGCAGACTGGCTCGGGCGTCTCACCGTCTCCAACGGGCCGACAACTTGGCTGGCGGAGGCCGTGTCAGGTGAGGTGGCCGGCTTTTCTCGTCACGGTGAGGACCCGGCCGACACCCGGCGGGGCCATGTTTTTTCCTTGTATGTCGCGCCGTGGGCGAGCGGGCAGGGTATCGGCAAAGCGCTCTTGGACCACGATCTCAGGCTCCTGTCCGAAGGAGGTTTCAAGACCGTGACGCTCTGGGTCTTCGAGGCCAACACCGTCGCCCGTGGGCTCTACGAGAGCTTCGGCTTCGTACCAGACGGTGCCCGCCGGGTGGAGCCCGAGTATGGCGCACAAGAGATCCGCATGCGCAGGAGCGGCCCCTATGGTGGCCTGAGGGCGGAATGAACCCGGAGGCGGGCCCTGGGTTTTACGTCGAGGCTCGGGACGATGCTGCCGCGGGGTCGAAAGCGTTCATGCAGGTGCGCGATTACCTCGTCGGTTGCACCTCCGAGGGTTTCCCGCCGGGCGTCTCACTTGCGCTCGTGGACCGCGACGGGGTTGTGTTCCAGGTTTGCGGGGGGCACGCTTCCCTGGTGCCTGAACCTCTGCGGGCGGGGCCCGAGACCTCTTATGACCTCGCTTCTCTCACCAAGGTCATTTGCACGACGACGTTGGCTTTGGTCGCGCGCGACAGCGGTCTTTGGGGCTTGGGCGAGCCGGTAGCGCGCTGGCTGCCCGGCTACCCGGTTGCCCGCACGACGCTCTGGCACCTGCTCACGCACACTTCCGGCCTGGTCGAGCACCGGCCTTTTTACGCGAGTTCGCGTGGCCAGGAGGAGGTCGAGGCGGCGGTTTACGAAGAGGCCGCCGGCTCGGTCCCCGGGGGCGAAGTGCGCTACTCGGACCTCAACTTCATGCTCCTCGGCTGGGCACTCGAGGCGTGCTTCGGTAGGCCGTTGGACAAGATCTTTGGAGCTCAGGTGGCGGAACCTCTCGGCATGTCGAGGACGCGCTTCTGCCCGCCGGTCGGGGAGCGCTGGTTGGTTGCAGCGACAGAACTGGACGGGGACCAGAGGCCGCGGGCTGGTTTGGTGTGGGGCGAAGTGCACGACGGCAACGCTTGGGTGCTCGGCGGCGTCGCAGGCCACGCTGGCCTGTTCGCTCCTGTCGGAGACCTCGCGCACTTCGTCCAATCGTTGCTCCAAGCCAGCACCGGCGGCGTGCTATCGGCCTCGTCGGTGGAAGAGATGGCCACGCTGCAGGCGAAGTCCGACGACGATGTCCGCGGCCTCGGTTGGCGCCTCTGCCCGTCGCGGTGGGGGGCCTGGCCGGAGGGGACAATGTGGCACACCGGGTTTACCGGGACTTCGTTGCTCGTAGACCGCCAGCGTGGTGTCGCCGTCGTTTTGCTGAGCAACGCAATTCATCCCCGCCGGCGCCTAGACGAGCAGGCTGCTTTCCGCGCCGACGTGCACCGTCTGGTAGCGGACGCACTCAGCTGAGCGCTCCGAGAGGGGCTGTTCGGGCTGGTGGTTCGCGTCGTCACGGGTTGAAGCAGTACAACCCCTGACTTGTCCACGTGGTAGGGTCAGATGGTGCGCAAGGCCGTAGTGACCGGCAACGCCCCCAAGCCGGCGTTCTCGTACTCGCAAGGGATTGTCGCCCACGGGTTGCTCTTCGTCTCGGGCCAGGTCCCCGTCGACCCCGCCACCAAGGCTGTCCCCGAAGCCTTCGCGGACCAGGTACGGCGAGCCATGGACAACGTGGCCGCTGTCGCCGAGGCTGCCGGGGCCCGCCTGTCCGACGCAGTGCGCGTCGGCGTGTACCTGGCCGACCTGGCCGACTTCGAGGAGATGGACAGGGTCTACCGGGAGTACTTCGAGGAGCCTCTGCCGGCTCGCACAACCTTGGGGACGGCACTCCTCGGTTTCGCCGTCGAGGTCGACGCTGTGATCGCCCTCGAGGCCGGGTAGGACACCCGGTTGAACCTGCTGAAGGGTGAACTCGCGCTCCCTGCCCTAGTGCTGAAGGAGCCAGCGCTCGCCAACAACCTCGCCGTAATGGCCGGGTACGCCCGGCAGCACGGGTTTGTGCTCGCGCCCCACGGGAAGACGACCATGGCGCCGGCCCTCTTCAAGCGCCAGCTCGAGGCCGGCGCTTGGGGCATGACCGTTGCCAACATGCCGCAGGCGGAGGTAGCTTTCGACGCCGGCGCCACCCGCGTGCTCGTTGCCAACGAACTGGTCAGTATGGCGGATGCTCAGGCGGTGGCCCGTTGCCTGGCTGTGGCCGGCCGGGAGCTCTACTGCCTGGTCGACTCCGTCGAAGGGGCCAAGCTCCTCGACGCCAACCTTGTCCGGGCCGGCTTCACGGGCCGGCTCGGGGTGCTCGTCGAACTCGGCGTCGCCGGCGGGAGGGCGGGGGCGCGAAGCGAAGAAACAGCGCTCGCGGCTGCAGGCGCTGTGCAACGGGGCCAGTGCCTCCGCCTGGCTGGCGTGGAGGGTTACGAAGGTATATTGGCGAGCGACCGTTCTCCCGAGGCGCTCGCCAAGGTGGACGCTTTCCTATTTGCTTTGCGCCGGCTCGTCGTCCGCCTCGCCGACGGCGGCGCTTTCCCCGAGGGGGCACAGCCGCTCGTTTCTGCTGGCGGAAGCGCCTATTTCGACCGTGTGGCCGAGGTTCTCGGGGCGAAAGCGCGAGAGGAGGGCCATTTCGGGGCCCACGACGTCCTCTTGGTAGTACGTTCTGGCTGCTACCTGGTGCACGACCATGGTGTCTACGCCCGAAACTCGCCGCTCTCAGGGCCGAGTGGGCATGGGCCAACCCTCGAGGCGGCTTTGGAGCTGTGGGCCGAGGTACTTTCTGTGCCCGAGCCGGGGCTCGCGATCCTGGGCCTCGGCAAGCGCGACGCCCCCTACGACCTCGGCCTCCCGGTGCCGCTCGGCGTCGTGAGGGGACCGGGGCTCCAGCCCCTCGGCCGAGCCGAACTGAGCAAGGTAAACGACCAGCACGGCTACCTGGCTTTCGATGGGAGTGCGCAGGGCTTGGGCGTCGGGGACAGGGTGGTATTCGGCATCTCGCACCCCTGCACGGCGTTCGACAAGTGGAGGACTGTCCTCCTTGTCGATCGGGACCGCGAGGTGACTGGCGAGATCCGCACGTTTTTCCACTGAAGGTTTGCCGTTGAGCGCGCCAAGCCCAGAGCCGCAACCCGTGCCCGCGCGGGCCGGTTTGCTGGACCTGTTGGTGGCGGGCGGTGAGGTGATTGACCCAGCGACGGGCCGGCGAGGACGTTACGACGTAGGCCTGGCCGGCGGCCGGATAGCCGTCGTCGAGCCAGACGTACCACGCCAATTGGCCGCCGGGGTGTTCGACGCCGCTGGTTGCCTCGTTTTGCCCGGCCTCGTCGACCTGCATACACATATCTTTCACGGGGCCACTTTCTGGGGCACGGACCCGAGACCACTCGCTTGGCGCACCGGTGTGACGACCTGGGTCGACGCCGGCTCCGCGGGGGCGTACAGCGCGGCGGCACTCGAGCAAATGAGCCCAGGTTTTGCACCTCTCCAGATGAGCGCCTTCCTCAACATAAGTGCTGTCGGCCTTATCGCCGAAACCGGCGAGTGCCGCCGAGAGGATCTTTGCGACCCTGGGCTCTGCGCGGCTGTCCTCGCGGAGCACGAAGGTTTTTTTGCCGGCGTCAAATGCCGGATGGACAGCGCGACGGTGGGGGAGATGGGCATAGAGCCCCTCCGGCGCGCCCTTCGGGCGGCAGAAGCCGCGGGGGTCCCGGTCATGGTGCACATCGGGGCGGAACCGCCCAGCATCGACGAGGTGCTCGACCTACTGCGGCCCGGCGACATCGTCACTCACTGCATGACCAGCCAGACCATGTCATTGCTCGCCCCCCGGGGTGGAATACGGCGGAGCGTCGTTGGTGCCAGGGAACGGGGAGTGCTTTTCGACGTCGGGCACGGCTCTGGGAGCTTCTCGTTCTCGGTTGCCGAGGCGATGCTTGCCGCTGGCTTCCCTCCCGACGTGATCTCCTCGGATGCCCACCAGCGCAGCATCCTCGGGCCGTGCTTCGACCTCCCGACTTGCATGTCGAAGTTCCTGGCCCTCGGCATGGGCCTTGATGACGTGGTGCGGGCCGCCACGTCGGCGCCAGCCTTGGCTTTTAGCGACGCCGAGGCGGGTTCGCTCGAGGTCGGTCGGCGGGCGGACCTCGCCGTCTTCCAAGTTGAGGAGGGCGATTTCGACTTCTTCGATTCCGAGCTCGAGGCTCGGCGGGCGGGGCCTGTGCTGGTCAACCGGGCCACCTTTGCAGCCGGCTCGTTGCTGGAGCCGGTCGAGCCCTCACGGCCTGCCCCCTGGGTGCACCTGACGGACGCGCAGAGGGCACTGCTCTCTCGGGGCCCCGAGACGCTCCGTCGGCCTTGGGCGGGCATGCTCAGGTCGCGAGACGGCTACGTCTCGTACAGGAGGTCGAGCTCCAGCCCTTCTGCCCGGAGCTAGAGGCTCGGTAGGACGCGCTGCTCTACGTCGGTCAGCGCCAGGCGGAGCGCGCCGATGGCGACGGCGTCGTCGCCGAGGGCGGAGAGCTCGAGCGGCGTGCCCACGAGAGTGAGACGGTGGACCTGCAACCTGAGGGCGTCCAGCACCGCTTTCCCGGCGCGTGACACACCTCCTCCGATTATCAGGAGGTCCGGGTCGAGCACCAAGAGCAGGGGTGCCAAGCCTCGGGCAAGGTGGGCTATGACGGTGTCGACTACCTGTCTCGCGGCCCGGTCGCCGGCGGCGGCCGCCGAAAAGACCCGGGCCGCGTCCAGTTCCTCGCCGGGGCGGGCCAGCTCCGACTTGCTGTCCCCGCGGTGGCGGGATGCTTGCTTCCCCATCGCCACGATGGCGCCGGCGCCGACCGCCCGCTCGAAGGGACCAAGGCCCCGCTCGTCGACGAGCACCTCTTTGCCCGAAGGGTCGAGCACGGAGAGGTAGCCGAGCTCACCTGCTGCGCCTGAGGCACCCCGGTGCAACTGCCCGTCGATGTAGATCCCAGCGCCCACCCGTTCACCCCACAACACGAACACGACGGTGCGGGCCGACTTGGCGGCGCCCCGCCAGCACTCCCCGAGCACGGCGAGGTTGACGTCGTTTTCCACCTGGACAGGGCAGCGGAAGGAACGGCGCAGCTCCTTGGCCAGGTTGAGCGATGCCCAACCGGGGAGGCTGGGAGCTTGGACGACCATGCTCTCGGTGGGATGGATGATGCCAGGGCTGCCGACGGCTACTGACATGACGGCGTTGCGCCCGACGCCGCTTTGAGCGAGGGCGTCATGCACGGTGGCCCGCACTGCCCCCAGCAACTGGTGCCTGTCATACGCGCCGGCCGTGCCCCGCTTCAGCGTGGCGACCGGCGTGCCGTTGAGGTCGGCCACGACCACGCCCGTGCGGTGGGCGCCGATGTCGATACCGACGACGTAGCCCGCCTCGGCCCGGAAGCGTACGAGGCGTGCGGGGCGCCCGAGCCCCGAGCGGCCTTTCGGGTGCTCGTCGAGGAAGTCGACCCACCCCGCGTCGTGGAGTTCGTCGAGGGCGCTCGCGATTGTGGGCCGGGAAAGGCCGGTCGTCTCGGCGATCTCCCCCAGGCGGAGCGCCTCAGAGCGCCTTACGGCCGATAGCACATGCGCCTGGTTGATCTGGCGGAGTGCGGCAGGGCTACCTGGGCTGGCTCCGCTCATCGAACCCCCTTGACAACATTCGCACGGCCTAAGTATATTGAAGACTTATTTCATATTGAGGCGGGAGCAGTTCTCGCCACAAGGGAAAAGTAGCCGGTTTGTTTACCGTGAAGCGCGCGTTCTTGGAACGCTCGCGGTAACCCTGGGCGCCGAGGGGGACAATTGCCTGAGCGTGGCAAGGTAAGGGTCGGTGTGATCGGAGGGGGTGTCATGGGAAAGACCCACGTCCTCTCCTTGCTGGCGACTGCCGGTGCCGAACTGGCCGGCGTCGCCGCGCCCGACATCGGCCCGGAGGTGGCCGAGTTGTGCCGCGTGGCCGGGGCCCAGGTGAGCGACGACGTGGCCGGGTTGCTCAAAAGCGGCCTGGACGCCGTGGTAATCGCGACCCCAACGGACACCCATGTCAGCCTGGTCGAGGAAGCCGCCGCAGCCGGGCTGCACGTCTTCTGCGAGAAACCCCTGGCCTTGGACGTAAAACAGGCGCGGGCGGCTGTCGACGCCTGCGAGCGGGCGGGGGTGAAGTTGGCGGTGGGCCATGTCGTGCGCTACTTCCCCGCCTACGCCAAAATCCGCGAGCTGGTAAAACGCGGTGAGATCGGCTCGCCCGCCATGGCGAAGTGCCGGCGGATGTCCGGGCCGCCTGGAGAAGCGAGGGGCTGGTACGCGGAAGGGCTGCGTTCTGGGGGTGTTATCACCGACATGGGCGTTCATGATTTCGACTGGCTGCTCTGGTGCCTCGGGCCTGTGGAGCGCGTGTCGGCGCTTGTTGCCGAGCGTGGTGCTGGGCAAGTGGCAATGGTGGTGCTCGCCCACGAGGGAGGCGCTATTTCATCGGTAGAGCTTTCATGGATGGACCCGACGGGGTTTTGGACCGCGGTCGAGGTCTCGGGCCCTGGTGGACTGCTCAGTCACGACAGCCGCAGTTCGGCGACCTTTCGTTTCGACCAAGACCCAAGATCTGAAACTGGCCCACCGGCGGTGGAGGTCCCGGTCGGGGAGCCGCTCAACGACCCCTACCACGACGAGCTGGCCGACGCCCTGGCATGGTTCGGCGGTGGCCCTGCCCCGAGGGTCAGCCCGGCTGACGCCGTTGCCGCCGTAGCGCTCGCCGAAGCCGCGAGGCGGAGCGCCAGCACGCGCGAAACGGTCCCGCTGAGGAGCGCAACGCCCTGATGGCCAAGTTGCCGGTAGCTATGGTCGGCGCGGGGCATGTGCACGCGCCGGGCTATTTGCGGTGGCTTTCGGCCAGCCCCGACGTCGAATTGGTCGGCGTGTACGATGTCGACCCGGCGCGGGCTTCCGAGCTCGCTGACTCTACGGGGGCGCCCGTCCTCGCGTCGGTGGAGGCCTGCCTTTCCCTCGCCAGGGCGGCCGTCGTGTGCCCGGAGCCGACGCGCCAGTTCGGGCTGGTACAAGCGGTGGCCGGCGCTGGGCTCGCGCTCCTCGTGGAGAAGCCGCTCGGCGTTACCCCGTCCGAGTCCGACGCCTTGCTCGGGCTCTCGGCCAAGATGCCGCTCAGCGTGGCCCTACCCGTCCGCTACCACCCGGGCGCTACTCGCTTACGGCGAGCCGCCCAGGACGGCAGCCTCGGGGAAGCAGTGGCGGTGTGGGCCACGAACCGCAACCGTTTTCCGGGGGGCTGGTTCGCAGACCTGTCTCTGGCAGGGGGCGGTTGCCTGCTCGACCACGTGGTCCACGCGGCCGACCTAGTCGGCTGGATCTGGGGGGGATCGTGGGCGTCGGTACGTGCCGAAGCCGGTGTCCTGCACCACGCCGGCCTCCCGGCCGAGGACACCGCTATGGTGCTTGCGGAGCGCAGCAACGGGATGATCGTGACCATCGACCCGTCCATGTCCCGTCCCGACGGGATGCCCGGCGCCCTGGACCTCACTATGCGCGTCTGGGGGGAAAGGGGCGTGGCGTCCGTCGACATTTTCGCGGAGCGCGTTGGCGTCTACGACCGGACCGGGCGCCTGCGCCAGGAACTGGTTGGTGCCGACATGGACGGGGCGATGCTCGGGGACTGGGTTAGGTCCGTCACCGCGGATCTTTCCCCGCCCGTGCCGGCGAGTGAGGGTTTTGCTGCCACTTCACTGGCGTTTGCCGCGCAGCAGGCGGTCGCGACCCACTCGGCCGTCCGCCCGGTATGAGAGCAGAAAGGAAAGACAAAAAGGAGATGAACAGACATGAAGGGAGACAGTTACGCAGCCACTAGGACGTTTTCTCCACGGATGCTGAGGTTGACGGCCGGGTTGCTGGCCTGCCCGCTTGCCGTTGTCGGATGAGCGCAGCGGCTCATGCATCGGGTTCGGTGACCAAGCTGACCATCTGGGAAGGCGATACAGGGACAGCGGCGACGGCCCTGAAGGCACAGGTTTCAGGCTACAATTCCACCTTCCGCACCTGCCAAGCGACGACAGACTGCATCGCCGCCACCGGCCACGAGTTCACGCCTAAGCTGCCCACTGCCCTTTCTTCCGGCTCGGGCCCTAACCTCGTGCTCAGCTATTCCGAGCCGCAGGACATGGCCGAAGTCGCCGCCACTGGTGACGTGATCGCCTTGAACAATTACATGTCTAAAGACGTTCGGCCCAGGTCCGATTTCTACCCGGCGATGCTCAAGGCTTCGACGTTCAGCGGCAAAGTCTACTCCTTCCCGACGGATGGCGGTGACTACGCCATCTTGTACAACAAGGAGATCTTCAAGGAGGCCGGGATCACGGCCACCCCGACCACGTGGGCGCAGGTCGCGGCAGACTCTGCCAAGATCACCAGCTCGGAGAAGGGTGTGTACGGCTTTTATGTGCCCTTCGGCGTCAATGAGTGGACCGTGTGGACCTTCGAGTCCATGCTGTGGTCGGAAGGCGGCCACTTCTTGAACAACCACGGCACCGAGGCTCGGAGCACGGCGGGGACCTTTGTCACCCTTGCCTTCATCTACAACTGGAACAACTTCTTTTACCAGTTCATCATCGTGGGCTCCAACCGGTTCATGACGGTCCAACTGGGCTTGGTGTTGTTCCAGTCGCAGCAGACGGCGAGCGAGTTCAACTTGCTGATGGCGGCTTCCACGATAGCAGTGGTGCCGGTGCTGATCGTCTTCTTGATCTTTCAGCGTCAGATCGTCAGGGGCATAATGCTCGGTGGTCTCAATTAAAGCATTGGCTCCTCGGACCGCTCTTGCCGTCGCCCCCTTTGGGTTGGCCTACGTCTTCTCTCGCTGCACAAAAAGGGACGAGGCGTGAACGGCCTGGCCGGCGCGGGTTCGGTGGTCGGCTTGGACGTGGGGGGGACGGTCATGAAGGCGGTCGCGGTCGGACCGGACGGGACGGTGACCGCACGGCTGCGCCAACCGACTGAGGCAGGAGATGCTCCTATTGCCATCATGGAGAGGGTCGTCGCTTTTCTCGCGGGGATGCGGGACGACCTTTTGGGCCGTGGCGAGGTGCTCACTGCGATAGGCCTGGCAGTACCTGGTCTCATAGATGAGGCGGCCGGTGTGGTCCATTTCGCGGCCAACCTCGGGTGGCGGGACCAGGAGGTGGCCCCTTTCGTTGCAGAAAGACTTGGCACACCGGTCTACTTGGGCCACGACGTCCGTTCCGGGGCCATAGCGGAAGGAGTGCTCGGAGCGGCTCGAGGCGTCGAGGACTTCTTGTTCCTCCCCATCGGCACCGGGATCGCTGCCGCCTTGGTGCTAGGTGGCCAGGTCCGAGCAGGTCCGAGGGGCCTGGCCGGTGAGCTCGGCCATCTGGTCGTCGAACCCGGCGGCCCACCCTGTCGTTGTGGCGCGAGAGGTTGCCTGGAGACCCTCGCTTCAGCGTCCGCGCTGGCCCGGCGCTACCGCCAACGGGTACCTGGCCCGGCGCTCGGTGCAGCTGCCGTCGCCGCGCTCGCGGCGGGCGGCGACGGAGATGCGCTGGCGGTTTGGTCGGCGGTGGTCGAAGCCCTCGGGCAAGTGCTTGCAGGGGTGCAGAGCCTCTTGGACCTGGAGCTGGTTGTGGTTGGCGGCGGGCTGGCCAACTCCGAAGGCCTGCTCGCCGACCTAGAAGCAGCCATCGCGTCGCGCTTGACTTGCCAGGTGCCACCGCGGCTCGTGCGAGCGGCGCTCGGTGACGAGGCGGGGTCGCTCGGGGCGGCATTGCTCGCCCGCGCCGGCGGTGAGACCGTTCGTTTGGGAAGCGGGGCGCCGGAGCACCGGTGACGGGGCGCCGGTCTTTATTAGGGTCGTCGGTATGGCGCCGGCGCCTTACCGCCGGGCGAGGGGGTGATCATAAGCCCGAGAACTACCCGCGATGTTGACGCGGCGATGGCCGAGAGGAGGACCTAGGCGTCTGCGATCTCTTGGGGGTCGCCCGCCGGGCGGATCATGTGGTCCCAGAGGAAGACGCCGTCCCACGCGCTCTCTTCCGCGAGTACCGCCAGTTACACCACGGCACCGGGGTCTGCGAGGTGGCCGAAAGGAGGGAAGAAAACCCCGTGGCGCACTGTGTGAACTTGTCATCCCCACCACGCTCTCTGACCTTGGCTATCGCGACCAGGCTGTTCGAAGATCTGCCGTCAATGCCCGGCGGACGGGGGCACGGCCGAACGGGTGCGGTTGGCCAGCGGGACCAAACTGTCGGCTAGGCGTTCTCGGAAGGTTGCCCAACGGCCGCGCCCGCTCCCCACCGAGGTGAGTCCCGCCCCCGGCTCCTCGGAACTGATCCCTACGCGGCGTACGTAGAACCCCACCACGACGATGAGAAAGGCGACGTTCAGGACGCCGAGAGCCGCCGCCTCGCCAGGGTCGAGGCGGTAAGTGAAGGCGATCTTGTACATGAACGTGATCGTTGTGTCCGTAAAGTCCCCAGGGATCTTGCCCGCGGATAGTGCCGATGGGCCCCTCTCTTCCGGGACCAAAGTCCGTGAGCGATTGCCCGCAGAATGCGGAGGAGTGGTGGAGCCAGTCAATGGAGACGATGTAGCCTGCCGGGGTAGCTGGTGGCGGTCCCGCCGGCTAGGAGTGCTCCGTCACGCTGGTGACGAGGGCGTTGCGAACGCCTGTGCGAGTTCGGGGTTCAGCCCCAGAGGACGGACAACCCCGCCTCCTGCCCGCAGCGACGCGACCGCGGCGCACGCAGTCGCAACCGCCTGACGTGCTGCGATCGGGGAAGTCACGGTCGGCCCTCTCTCGCCTCTCAGCACCCCGATGAACTCGCTCACGCAGTTCTGGTCTGCCGACACATGTGGGTACCCTTCCTCGGGTGGGGTCACTTGGGAGTGACCAGGAGCGTGGTAGCCACAGCGTCGGTCCCAGAGCCTGATGCAAGTACCCGGCTCGCCGTTCCCGAAGTTTTCGAGCCTCCCCTCGTCCCCTATCACAGTGAAGTTGCGCCAGTAGTCGGGCGTGAAGTGGCATTGGTCGTAGGTCGCAAGCACGCCATTGTCGAGCTGCATCTGCACCAATGAAATGTCCTCTACGTCTATTACCGGGTTGAGGTCGGGGAGCGAGCGAGGAGGCCAATGCGCAACAAGATCCTCGCTTGTCCAAGACGGTACGCGTGGCGGCCCCTGCCGGCGCTTGTCGCTCTTCGAGTACACAAGGGATCCGCCGAATGCCTGTGTGGCGATAGTGTAACCCCCTGCCAACCAGTGGATGACGTCGATGTCGTGTGAACCCTTTTGGAGCAGGAGGCTGTTGCTGTAGCGGCGGTCGGCGTGCCAGTCGCGGAAGTAGAAGTCTCCGCCGTTGCCGACGAAGTGCCGGCACCAGATGGCCTGGACCTCGCCTATCTCACCTTGGTCGATGAGCCGCTTCATCTCGAGCACGTAGGCCGAATGGCGCATGTTGTGACCGACGTAAAGCACGCTCCCGCTCCTGGCCGCGCTGGCCAGGATGCGGTCCGCACCTTCGACCGTGATCGCCATGGGTTTTTCTAGGTATACGGCCTTACCGGCCTCGAGGGCCATGCAGGCTTGGTCTTCGTGGAGGTGATCTGGGGTGAGGACGAAGACGGCGTCGATTTCCTTGTCCTCCAGTAGCCGGTGAAAATCGTTGTAAGTCCGGATCCCGTTGCCGTACCACTCCCGAGCGGTTTCGAGCCGCTCCGCGCTTAGGTCGCACACGGCCACGACCGACAGGCCGTCGGCCGGCCGGTGAGCGATGCGCGCCAACGCGCCCCTCAAACCATTGCCCAGTACAGCGAACCTCAACTCATCCATGCGCTGTGCTTCGCCGGGCCGGGCACTGCCCCTCGGGCAGCTGGCATGAAGGAGTTGGTACCAGAATTGATGGTCGCCGCATCACGGCTGAACGAGCCCTGTGGCTTCATTACAGCCCATAATATGACAGTGGTTTCGGGTGCGGTCGGCCGCTCCCGGTGGTGCTCAGTCCTGTAGGGTGGCTTCACCGGCTGCCCGGGCCGATGAGCCGGGAGGTCGTGCCATGGGTAGTTCGGTGCGCTAGATCGATTCGGGTTGCAAGGAGGTCCTGGCCGACGTTGGCACAAGTTGCGAGCCCTCTGGTGAAGGTGGCGACGATCGGCGAGATCCTCGTCGAAGTGATGGCGGTCGAGCGCGGCCACGGTTTCATGGAGCCCCTCACACTGAGGGGGCCGTTCCCAAGCGGCGCTCCTGCGATATTCATCGACCAGGTGGCCAAGCTCGGCCAGCCCTGCGCCATCGTGTCTTGTGTCGGCGACGACGACTTCGGCCGGCTCAATGTTTCCCGGCTAGGAGGCGATGGCGTCGACACGACGGCGGTTGAGGTGCTCGCCGGCGAGGTCACGGGGAGCGCATTTGTCCGGTACGGCCAACAGGGTGGGCGCGACTTCGTCTTCAACGTCGCTCGCAGCGCCTCAGGTCGGATCCGGGAGACCGAAGTGTCCATGCAGGTCCTGGCCGGGTGCGGGCACCTGCACATTTCGGGCTCCACCCTGTCGTCTGGGGGTTCTGCCGAGTTTGTGGCCCGCGCAACAGAGGAGCTGAAGGCGAGGGGAGGTACCGTGTCGTTCGACCCAAACGTGCGCCCCGAACTGGCCCGTGAAACTGCGGTCCTCGCCGTCTTGAGGGATGTCCTCGCCAACACGGACGTGTTCTTGCCGAGCGGCCCCGAACTGACCCTCCTCACGGGCGCGCGGGACGAACATAGCGCAGTCGAGGAGCTGATGGGCCGAGGAGTTGCCTGCGTGGTTGTGAAGCGGGGTGCCGAGGGGTCTACCTACCACGACAAGGACGGTTCCTTCGAGCTGGCCGCCTATTCCGTGGACGAGGTGGACCCGACCGGTGCCGGTGACTGCTTCGACGCCGCCTTTGTAACTTGTTGGCTCCGTGGCCGCACGGCCCGCGAGGCGCTTGAGTTCGCCAACGCCGCTGGCGCCCGCGCGGTCGGCGTGCTCGGCCCGATGGAGGGAAGCTCGACTTGGGCCGAGCTCGAGGAGCTGCGCCGGCGGGGTGCAGGCGCTCCCACGTATGGAGGCCCGCGCGTAGCGCCGGCAGAAGAGCGCGAGCGGCGGCTGGACGGCTGGGTCACCCGACATTTGGCTGGCCCGGTCCCGGCAGGACTGACCTCTGTTTGTTCGGCGCACGAGGTGGTCCTGGAGTCAGCCGTCCTTCAGGCGGCCGCGGACGGCACGGCGGTGCTCATCGAGGCAACCTGCAACCAGGTCAACCATCAGGGCGGCTACACGGGGCTTACGCCGGCCAACTTCCGTGACCAGGTCTACTCGATCGCCGACCGGCTCGGTTTCCCCCGCGAGCGGGTGATGCTCGGGGGCGACCACCTCGGGCCCAACCCATGGAAACGGCAGCCGGCCGAGCGTGCGATGGCGGAGGCGGAGCAGATGGTGGCCGCCTACGTTTCGGCAGGCTACGAGAAGATCCACCTAGACACGAGTATGGGCTGTGAAGGCGAGCCCGCCCATCTTGGTGACGAGACGACGGCCGAGCGGGCGGCTCGCCTCGCAGTGGTGGCAGAGAAGGCGGCAGGGGCGGCAGGCACGTCCCCCCGTTATGTCATCGGCACGGAGGTGCCGGTCCCCGGAGGTATCCTCGGTGAGGCCGAAGATGTCCATGTGACGGGCCGAGAAGCCGTCCTGGCGACGTTCGAGGCGCACAGGAGTGCCTTCGCCCGGGTTGGAGTGGCGGCAGCCTTCGAACGCGTCATTGCCGTGGTCGCCCACCCCGGCGTCGAGTTCGACAACCAGAGGGTCTTCACCTACCGGCCCGAGCGGGCCAAAGAGCTCACGGCCGCTCTGGCCGAGATGCCCGGGCTCGTCTTCGAGGCGCACTCGACCGACTACCAGCCCAGCGCGAGCCTCGCACGCCTGGTCGGTGACGGGTTCGCGGTCTTGAAGGTCGGCCCGGCTCTCACCTTTGCCCTCCGGGAGGCCCTCTATGGCCTCGACGCCATCGCCTGCTGGACCGTGCCGGGGTGGAGCGAGCGCTCTTTAGCTGCCGTGGTGGAAGAAGAAATGCTCGCCCACCCGGAGCATTGGTCGGGCTATTACCCGGGCGACCCGGCCCGCCAGCATTTGCTGCGCCATTTCAGCTACAGTGACCGGGCCCGCTATTACTGGGCCTCCCCTCCGCTGCGCCAGGCCGTGGCGTCACTTTTCGCACAGTTCGGCCCCGAGGGGGTGCCCGAGATGTTGGTGAGCCAGTACCTTCCCAAGCTCTATAAGCGAGTCGTGGGTGGGGCGCTACCGGCCACGCCCAGGGCGCTCGTCCTCGAGGCCGTGCGAGATGTGCTGCGGCCGTACGGGGCTGCCTGCCAGCCGGCCGTATCAAGGCGCTGACAAAGTGCGGCTGAGCGGAGGGCCGCTGATGCCCGCCGGCGCGCCATGTGATCACTCAGCGCCGTGGCGGCCAGGGCTCCCGCCCCATACTGACGTGCGCGAGGTCAGTAGACGGTGTAGCCCCCGTCTAGGACTATGACGCTGCCGGTCATAAAGCTGGAAGCTTCGCTCGCAAGGAAGACGACAGTGGGGGCCACCTCGTCAGGCGTTGCCATCCTCTTCATCGGCACGTCCTCCACCCAGCGCTGGACTTCTTCGGGGTCGGTTGGGTCGGGGGACATCTCGGTCCGCACGTAGCCGAGGGCGAGGGCATTGACCCTCACGTTGTAGGGGGCCCACTCGGCGGCCAGCGAGCGTGTCAGCTGGTGCACCGCTGCCTTCGAGGCGTTGTACGAAGGCTGCCACTGCGGCCTGTTGACGATTATCCCCGAGATCGAGCCGATGTTTACTATGACCCCCTTGCGGCGGGCCACCATCGATCGCCCGACGACCTGGCTGCAGTACCAGAGGCCGTCCAGGTTTACCGACAGCACCGAGTGCCAGGACTCTGGGGTCACCTCCAGTGACGACCGGTGGTCTACGATGCCTGCATTGTTGACGAGGACGTCAACCGGCCCGTAAAGCCGCTCGACTTGCGCGGCCATCGCCTCGACCTCGGTATAGGAAGTGACGTCTCCGGTGACGACCGCGGCCTCCAAGCCGTCGGCGCGCATGGCTTCGACCGCCTCCGAGCCGGCCTCGTTGCTTCGCGAACTGATGGCGACCCGGGCGCCGGCCGACGCGAGGGCCCGCGCGAAGGCATGGCCCAATCCCCTCCGGCCACCAGTCACGAGCGCGACCGCCCCGTCCAAGCGGAACTTGTCAGTCATTTCTTGCTCCTAAATTGGGTAACTCTCGGCGCCAATCACCAGACCGTGTAACCGCCGTCGACTACGACGTTGCTCCCGGTCATGTAGCTGCTCGCGTCCGATAGGAGGAACACGACCACGGCCGCGATCTCTGAAGGCTCCGCCGGCCGGGCCATCGGCGTCTCGCTCTGCCACACGGCAGCCCAATCTGGTTTCTGCGCCCTTACCTGCTCCAGGAGCGGCGTTGCCGTATAGCCAGGGGAAACGGAGTTGACCCTTATGCCTCGCCCCGCCCACTCGCCGGCGAGCGACTTGGTGAGCATTATGACCCCGGCCTTGGAGGTGTTGTAGGCCGCTTGGCATTGCGGCCGGTTGGAGACGAGGCCCGACATGGACGCGATGTTGACGATGACGCCGCCGCCCTGAGCCAGCATGTGCCGGCCCGCCTCTCGGCAGCACCAGAAGGTCCCGTCGAGGTTGACGGCCATGACCGAGCGCCAGTCTTCGTCGGGCGTGTCTTCGGCCGGAGCGTTGCGCACGATGCCGGCGTTGTTCACCCAGCCGTGGAGCCGTCCGTGCTCACGGGCGAGCCTCGTCACCACGTCCCGGACCGAGGCCGGGTCTGTAACGTCGAGCGCTATGGTGCTGCCCCCGATCTCCTTGGCCGCCGACTCGCCGAGAGAAGCGTCGATGTCGGCGATCACCACGTGCGCTCCAGCTTCCCGGGCGCTCCGGGCGATGTCGAGGCCGATACCTCTCGCCCCGCCCGTAACTACGATGTTGCACCCTTCCAGAGACAACTTTCCAGCTAAGGCCAACCCTGCTTCCTCCTAATCGTCCGAAACGTCGAACTAAACCTTGACCTCTTCACCTCTGGCGAGGCGGGTGCGGCGCATCATGGTGCCGGCTCGCCCTCGCTTGCCACTAAGGCCTCTCGGGGGCGACCTGGACCTCGAGCCCACCGCCCCCACGCACCTGCTGCGATGCGCCGGCGTAGCCGTTGAGGGGCAACGTGTTGATGACCAGCCAGCCGAGGCCGAGCCCGACGGCTAGCTCGCGCGCTCTGTCGAAACTGTGGAGCACGGCCATGGAGCCTACATAACTCACCTCGTCGTTGTAGAGCCGGTAGGGCGAGAACCGGGCGGTTGCCTCGGCCGGGGCCACTCCGAACTGCAGGTAGGTGCCCCCCGACCCCCTTTATGGCGTCCTCGATCCCTTGGACCACGACGGAGGCGTCTATCACGGCGTTGAAATGCTCGTCGCCGAGCTCCTCGTGCGATGCGACGGCAATGGTGGTGCCGGACGAGCGTGCCAGCCGGCGGCGGGCCGCGTTGGGCTCGACGACGGTTACCGAGGTGGCACCTACGCGCTGTGCCAGGGCCACTACGGCGACGTCGTCGCCGTAGTGCGCCCAGCGGGCGAGGGTTCTTCGCCCGACGACCAACGCCGGACCTGCTGCGGCACAACGGCGGCGGCCCCCACATGCTCAGTGGTGGCCGACCCGACGACTACCCCGAGCTTGGCTGCTTCGAGGAGGGTGTTACCCATCGCGAGCGTGGCCGCCAAGGCGCCGGCGAAGGCATCTCCCGCTCCGGTGGTGTCGACTGGGTTTGTAGCCGGCGCGGGGATGTGGGCTGAAAAATCGTCTGAAACCACCACTGCGCCTTGCGCGCCCATGGTCACCACCACGGCGCGTGGCCCGAGGCCGAGCACGCGGGGCGCGGCTGCGAGGACATCCTCTGGGGACGAGACGGGCAGGCCAGACAATTGAGCGGCCTCCAGCTCGTTGACGACCACAACGTCTGCCCGCTCGAGCACCGCCGGCGGCACTGGGCGAAAAGGAGCGCAATTGATCACGACCTGCGCGCCGCCACTGGCTAGTTGTACTGCACGCGTCACGGTCTCCATGGGGACCTCGAACTGGGCTAGTAGGACCGTAGCCCGGCCGATCTGCTCGGACGCCCCCTCCATGTCGGCCGGGGAAAGCCGGGCATAGGCGCCTGGGGCCACGATGATGTCGTTTTCCCCGTCGGGCGTCAGCGTGATGACTGCGACGCCGCTTGCCACCCCCGGTGTGACCAACACTCGAGTGGTACCAACCCCCTCTTCGGTGAGCTGCTCCAACCTCGCCTTGCCCATGGGGTCGTCGCCGACCCGGGACAGAAGCTCGACCCGAGCGCCGCACTTGGCCGCGGCGAGGGCCTGGTTGGCGCCCTTCCCGCCCCCGTGGACCTCGAGCACGGCGTCTGTGACCGTCTCTCCCGGCCTCGGCCTGTGCGCCACACGCATCACATAATCGGTGTTCACCGAGCCGACCACCGCCACGAGGCCAGCCTGGGTCCCGTTGCCGGCCATGGCTAGGACTTGCGCAAAGAGGCAGCCTCGAACGTGCGTACCCGGTCGTCGACGGGGAGGACAACCGCGAGCTCGGGATGGATATGGTCCTCGGCGAGCATCCTGATCGATGTGCCGTAGACCATGAACTCCACTACGTGATGGGCGAAAGGGACGGGCCGGTCGACGATCTTGGCGTCCACCAGGCCGGTGCCACCGAAGGTGCTGATCTGGGCCTGCATTTCCTCCATGGCTGCCTCACGGGCATCGTAAAGAGCCTCGGTGTAATTGGTGAGCTCGACGTTCTGCACCGATTGGCCTATGGAGGCTCCGAGCCCTCGCCTCGGCGCGTGGACGTACGAAACGCCTGCCGCCAGGTCGAGCGGGTACCAGCCGGCGCTGCTCAGAACCGCGAAGTCCCGGGCCGAGAGGTCGCACAGGAACGGCGAGCGGTACTTCACCTTGAAATGGTTGCGACCTTCCTCGTCGGTGCAGGAGCGGACGGCCGTGCCAGTTACAACGACCTCGCTTCGGTGCGGCGACAAGTGGACATCCACGTCCACACCGACCACTCCCACCGCACCGGCGGCGTGCACCTGTTGACGGATGGACTCTTTCGCCGTGGAGAAAGCGCGTTGGAACGCATCGTGGGCATCAGTCACCGTGCCCGTGCCCCAAACCCACACACCATTCAAGATCGAGACGCAGCCGATGCCGAAGACGACCTGTACCGGTTCAAGTCCCACCGAGTGGAGCAGGAGTACTTCGTCCAGCGAGAGGTCCGACGTCACGCCGCCAGGGCCGGCCGCCGCTGACGCCTCGCCGGCAGCGAGGGCGCGGCCCAACTCGCCGAGGTCGGCTTCCTGGTGGCCCGGCCCGCCGAGGGCTGGCGCGTTCGCGCTCACGAACCCAGGCTCACTGTCGCCACGGGCGGGCTGACCGGGAGGGTCGACCGGGCACGCCGCACCAGGGAACCACGAAGCGAGCAAGTGATGTACGTGGCCCCGGTACCTTCCGTTTCGTGGACCTCCATGTCGACACCGTACATGGACATGGCCGGCGACATCCTCCTCGCCACGTCGACTGCCCCCGAACGGGCGAGCTCATGTGCGTCTTGCAACGGGGTGATGATGTAGCCGGTGCCGCACCGCCCCGACCCGTAGAACTCCATGTTGCAGCCCTCCACCAACATCGCCGTGCAACGGGCGTAGGCGACGGAGCCGGGCACGTAGCCAATCTCGACCAATTTCGCCAGCTTGTGCCCGGCTAGTTGGGTGGACCACAGGCGCTGCGGCGCCGGGCCTCCGACCGACAGCACTGCGGTCCCGTAGAGGTGCACCTCGCAGCTGTTGGCATTGGTGGGATGGCTCATTTCCGTGGTGACCCCGACGACGCCGTGTGCACCGAGGTCGGCAGCCTCCTTGAGCATGCGCTCGAGCGCAGTCCCATGGGCAGACATCCAGGCTTGGTCCAGGTCGTCCACGCGGCCGAGCCAGCCCGTGTTGTGCATCCCCGTCTCATAGCAGGCGCAGGGGTAGTTGCGCACTGGGTAGCCGGAGTAGGTAGACCAGCTACTTATCTGGCCGACGAAATAACCCTGGACCAGCCCGAGCGGTTGCAGCCCCATGGCCAGGCAGGCAGCGAAGTCCGGCGTCGTCAAGCCCGAGTCGAACGCATGCGGCCTCCCGGCCGTGGCGGTGCTCAATTGTCGAACGTGATGATCGTCGTGGGCCGGGGTGGCGCCGCGCCCTCGGAGCCCGCTCGGCGGGCGACGGCGGTGCCGAGGGAAAGGAACTCGATCGTGTGCTCGCCCCACTGGTGGCTTTTTTCTTCGAGGCGCATCCCCACCACCCCCGTGGCGCCCACGTTGTTGGCCTCGTCCTGCATACGCTTCATGGCCAACTCGCGCGCGTCGTACATGGCCTGGGTGAAGTTCTCGAGCTCTCGGTTTTGCCCGACCTGGCTAACCACTTGGCCGAGGCCGCGGTGGGCGATGTGGTAGACGCACGTCCCCATGACGAGGGCCTGGGGCATGTACCCCGTCTGGGCCAGGGTCCAGAAGTCCTGCCCGCTCAAGTCGCTGGTGAACGGTTTACCCAACTTGTTGCGGTACGAATTGCCGTCCTCGGCCTTTACAGCCGTACCGACGGCGATGAACTCGGCCGAATCGTGGCCCCACTCGTAGAAGTTGACGTCGAGGCGTACCCCTACCACGCCATCTGCTCCGAGCTGGTCGGCTTCTTCTTCCATCCGGTTCATGGCGAGCTCGCGCGCGTTGTACATGGCCGCGGTGAGCTTGGTGAGCTCCTGCGAAGAGCTCCAATTGCCTTTCTGCAAGCCGATGTGGTAGATCGAGCTACCCATCACCAGGCCCAAGGGGTGGAAGCCAACCTGCTTCACGAGGAGGAACTCGTTCACGGAGAGGTCGCTCGTGAACAGCCCGCTCTCCAGCTCCTGAAGACGGGCCCCGGCATCCTTGGGGAGGTCAGTAGGGATGTTGGTCATGCGCCACCTCCGATGATGACGTTTTGCAGGGCGGCTCGGGCGCTCTGGTTGTCGACGGCTTCCCGCTGCAGGGAACCAAGCAGGCGGGTCAGCCACTGCTCGACTGGAAGCTGCTCGCTGCGGATACGGATCCCGCCCGAGCTGCGCCCGACTGTGCAGCGTACCGAACCGCCTTCCAGCTGGGCTTCGTAATCGTCCTCGTCCAAGTGGACCGTTATCCTCGTCACGTCTTCGGACCGGCGGTGCAACAGGCTCCCCGTGGCGTGGGCCACCTGGACCCGGTCACCCAGGGCCTCCTTCAGGCTGTTGCCCAGGACGCGCAGTAAAAGCCGCACATCCTTGTTGTCTGCCAGGACGGCGGCGGCCGCCATCTCCAGGTCCATCCCACCACCGGGCTCGGTCAATCCCATGCCGCTCATGGTGCCTGGCCAGGTCCCGTCTGGTCGGCGGGCGCGGACGAGCTCGGGGCCGGCCCGATGGCCGCCGGCGGTGGCGGAGCAGCCAAGCCCGCCTTGGCCTTGAGCGCGGCCAGCTCGCCGTCGACCTGGGAGGAGGCACCGAGCTCGTTGAGCTGTCTGGCGATGTCGTCGCCCTGGTCTGCCCCGACGTCCTCCAGCACGCCCGATTGTAGGAGCTCGTCCAAGGCGTTGGCGTGGGCCTGAGTCGCCGCGATCTTGTCCCGTGCCCGTTGTAGGGCAGCGCCGGATTCGCTAAAGGTCCCCGAGATGCCAGCGATGTGGTCGTTGACCGATGAAGAGGCTTTGGCCGCGCTGTACTGAGCCTTGAGGCTTTCCTTTTGGGTACGGAACTCGTTGACCCGCGTCTGGAGCGCCTGCAGGGTCTGCACCATCTTCTGCTCCTGGTCGACCAGTTGCTGGTGCTGTGGTTCCAGGGACTCGACCTGCTGCTGGGCCGCCGCCTTGCGGCTCAGCGCCTCACGGGCCAGGTCGTCACGGCCCAGCTGCACTGCTTGAGCTGCCTGCTGGTCGAGGTGGGCCACGGTGTGGCTGAACTGGTCCTCCTGAAGTTCCAGCTGCTTGCGAGCTGCGGCGATCTGCACCAGGGCAGCCCTGACCTTGGTTATCTGCTCCAACATCTGCTCGTAGTTGAGGTCGAGCATCTCCGCCGGGTTCTCCGCGGCGTTCAGTGCTCGGTTGGCCTTGGCCTGGACTATCTCATGAGCGCGCTGAAATAGGCTCATCTAGCTCTCCCGTTGAACGTGGGCACGCTTTCATGCTAATGCCATCACGTGGGGCCGGGGAGTCATCGGCCTAGGAGGCGAACCGCTCACCGGCCACTGTGACCTCGGCCACTGTGACCTCCGGCCACTGTGAGCTCGGCCACGCAGGCGGTGCCCGGTTGCTCGTCAGCCGGCGGCACCCACAGCGACGATTACCAGTGAGGCAACGTACACTATTTCCGCGATAGAATCACTTGTAATTAGAACCCGGAGATGGCATAACGCCACCGAGCACGAGCGTTAGAGGTGTTCGCGGTTTGGTCACGGCTAGACAGGACCGGGGCCGGGCCTCCAGGCTATTTGGGCAAGACGTCCTGTACGGAAATAGAAGCCGAGGGAACCGCCCGGGGTTCGGGCCGGGACAGCACTAAGCGGAGTGGTGTGGTAGCGACGAGGTCAGCAAGCCAATAGACGAGCGGCCGGAGGACCGAGAAGGCAACAACGGTCGTGGCACCAAGGAGGAGCCCCGCCACCACATCGCCGGGATAGTGGGCACCGACGTAAACGCGGGCGAAACAAAGGAAAAGACCGAACACGATGCTGCAGGTACCAACGCCGATAAGGACGGGCACAGCCCTTTGCGTGGCCGTGGGAGCCCCGGCGGGGCTTCGGTACAGGTTGGTCGCCCGTGCCGCCAGAAAAACGGACGTAATGAGGCCCCCGGCCACGACGGCGTGGTCGGAGGGAAAGGCGTAGTCGTTGGCCTTGGCGACCAGCACCAATGCATGGGTGTACGTGTCGTAGGGGCGCAGTTCCGCGGCTGCGTGGCCAACGATTTGGTTGATGCCGAGAGCCGCCACCGTACCGGCCCCGCTCAACGCCATGACTGCCGCTGGATGGAGGGCACGCCGCCACCAAATAGCACCGTAGCCGATCACGAACAACACGGTGAGCACGACGAGGCCTAGCCACAGTGCGTACGCGTGCATGAAGCCGTGCGCCCAGGCCGTATGGCGAGAAAAGTTGTTGAGGTCGAGGTAGATGCTGGTGTTGAGGCCCTTAGGCCACAAGACCTTGGTGACGGCCAGGAGCACCGTACTGGCTGGTCCTATGGCGGGCGCGAGGGGGGTGATCGTCATGTCTGCCTCCTTCCGGTTGGGCTGATGCTCAGTTGCGCTGCGCCTCCTGCCCTGGCCAGCGCCGCGTCCGGGACATTGAGTTCGCCGGCGTGCGGTGGTAAGGCGTCGTTTACTTGCAGTTCGCCGACCGTTCAACTGGTCGTCCTCACCGTAGCGCACGGCACCGGAGTGCTTATGGCACCCGTCACCCTCAACGGCAGTAAAGCGACCCAACGTGGCAACGCACGCGGCCGATGGGCAAGGCTTCGCTCGATGGCGCGGGTCGAGCGAAACTTCCGCCCACAGCTCGGTGGGGACTCCGGCTCCCGTCCGTAGGGCCTGGGAGTGGCTCCGCCTTGTTCCGGGACGCACAGAAAAATGCTGCTCAAGGGATGTATCGGCTCCTCGAAGGCCCGCAGTTCCTGCTCCAACCCGCGTGGGGTGACTACCCCGGTGGTCGCCCTTGGTAGTGGAGAAGAGCGCAGTCGACGAACATGAGGGAACCGAGGTGCTTGTCCTGCTCTCGCCCTATCTGGCCAGTACGGTGGGCCACCGATATGCCGGCTCGGCCACCACGTTGGCAGTAAGGCGCCTCGGCAGTCCGGCGCCAGTGCCACGTCGTCGGCCCGTGCGAGGTTGGCCTCCGGTCTGGACCGCGGCGGGGCTCTTACTGGTGGCCGGGCTCTTCCGAGCCGCGCAAAACATGGGCCAAACCACGTTTGCGCTCTTTGGGCGCGACGACCTCAACCTCGGGGCTGCCACGATCGGCTCCCTCGGCACCGTGCTCGGCGCCTTTGCGCTGGTCGCTGCCCTGTTCGTGGGTGGACGCCTCCCGGCGAGCAAGGCCTCTGCCGCTGTCGGTGCTGGCGTCTGCCTCCTCGGTGCCTCCCTAGTCGTCCTTGGGAGCGCGACATCGCCCTGGCAGTTCGCTGGCGGCACCGCTCTGCTCGGCCTGGCGGGTGGGGCCGCCGCCCCGAGCTTGGCCACGGCCGTTGGCCAAGCCACACCCGAGGGTCGGGACCGTGCCCTGGCCCACTATGCCGCCGTCCTCAGCATGAGCCTGGCCTTGGGCCCGTTGGCTGAGACAGGGCTGTTAGAGCTGGCTCACCAGCACCTACGCCTCCCGTTTTTTGTCTTCGCCGCATTGCCGGTGGCCGCCTTGGCGCTAGGCCTTTTCGGGCGCCTGCGAGCTAACGCTCTCGGAGTTGCCAACAGCCCTGACCCCTTGCATGACTCGCCTCTGGGCAGTTCGGGCCAGCTACGCAGTCTGCTGGCCACTGGTGACGGCCGGATGGCGCTCACCGTGCAATTGCTCTACGCCGTGCCCTTCTCCGCCATCACGGTGTTCGGCGCCTTGGTGGCGCGAAGTGTATTCAACATGACGCCGGCGGGGGCGCAGCTGGCTTTCACCGTCTTCTTCGCTGCTTCCCTCCTCAGTCGCTTGGTCGTCGCCCGGATTTCGCCTATTGACCGCAAGCGTCGTGCGTTCCTGCTTGCCGCTGCCCTCACCGCCGCCGGCGTGGTGCTGCTCTCAGTTGGAGGCCCACCGCTACTCCTATTCATAGCCATGGTGTTGCTTGGTGTGCCCCACGGCGTGACCTTTCCCTTGGCGCTCGCTCTTACCGCCCAGTCGGTGGGAGAGGACCAGTTGGCAGCCAGCAATGCCGCGCTGTTCGCCGCGACGAGCGTTGTGGCGGTGGCCGCGCCTGTCGTCTTGGGGGTTGTCGCGGCTGCGGCGGGCTACCGGGTCATGATTGTGCTTGTGCTCGCGCCTGTGGCTGCGTTCTCCATGTTGCTCATGGCGCAGCCATAGTAGAAAAAGTGGAGTTCGGAGTTTGAAGAGCGCGTAATGGCCGATCCGGGCGGTCCGGCCCCCGTCAGTCCTTCCGGCCGGTGGTGGCGAGGGTAGCCCCGACGGCGATCATCACCAGGCGCCCCCCAATGGCAGCCAGCCTTCGAGGCGACGACGAGAGCCAGTGCGCGACCGTCCCGGTGGCCACCGCCCAGAGGCTGTCCAGGGCGAGGGCGATAAGGGGGACAGGGAGCCAAGTACTATCAACTGAAGCGTGATGTGCCCCTGCGAGGGGTCACTGAACTGGGGCAGGACCGCCACCATTACCGCGATGGTCTTGGGTTGAGGGCACCGACGACCATCCCGTCGCGCACGGCTCGACGAGCCGGGACAGGGCCGGCCCGCTTGGCTACGGCCTCGGCCAGGGCGTGGCGGCGGCGGACGGCCTGAGCACCGAGGTGGATGAGGTCGGCGGCACTAGCCAGCTTCACAATGCTGAACACGTCGGCGGAGCGCTCGACCACAGGCCCGAGCCCGAAGGCGACCATGAAAACTTGGCCGACCAGGCCCGTGGCGTTGCCGGCAACGTTCAGTAAGGCGGTGCGCCGGCCGGCGGTCAGGGCGCGGCTTAAGGTGAACATCACGCTCGGGCCTGGGATCGCGATCACCACCGCTAATACGCCTGCCAGCGCCAGGAGGTGAGTGACCGGGACGATGGCCGGGCAGACTACCCCTCAGCATTGGCTAGCACCCGGTATTGCTGTCCCTACCATGAAAGATCAGGGGGTGGTGGTGCCGTACTGTTGAGTCCCTCCGTCCCTCCGTCCCTCCGTCCCTCCGTCCCTCCGTCCCTCCGTCCCTCCGTCCCTCCGTCCCTCCGTCCAGTCGAAGCCAGCATGCGCGCGTTGACAGGGAACTGGTGAACGTGACGACAGAAAGGGCACATCCGTCAGTTCTGGCAGCAAAAATCGCCCCTATTTCTGATGAACGTACTCCGCCGGCAAACACGTCCACCAGTTTTGTGGCTCCGCCCGGTCGAGCCGCTTCGTTGGATGCTCAATGGCCAGTGCTCGCTCGCTCGTCAGACCGTCGGATCCGGCGCTTCGACTTGCCAGTCGGGAGAGGGCTCGGCTGCAAGAGCGGAGCGAGGTGGCGACGACCCGCTGCCGCTCTCTCAGGCCTGCCTTGCACACAGGTGATCGCGCCTGGCACGTCGACGACGTCTGTACCGGTACCCAACACGGCCTTCAACCCAGAACGGCTCAGCGCCACCGGCCACGGGGCATGGCCGCCCGGCGCGTCGTCCCCTGGGGGGTTTGTCCGAGCACAGGCGGGGTCGGCGGAGCCCGAGCACACGCGAGATCGCCGGTCCGGCGCTGCCCTGTCGTGCCGTAGTGACCAGGAACCGTCGTCATTATGGGGCGTTTCAGCGAGCTGGAGTTATGGCGCGACGTTCTGTGCGATAATACCTGGAGAAAGGCACGGGTTTCCGAAGCACGAGGGGGGCGAGAACCGTCGATCTGCACGTTTGCGCTTGTGGGAGAACAACTTTCTTGCCGAACACATAACGCGGCATTGTGTAGCTATGACGGTCCGGCGAGGACCTCGGGCATGAAGCGCGACCAAACTACAGGATATGGAAGTGCTCAAACGGTACGGAGATCGAGCGGCCCGCGCTCGAACACTTCGGCCAAGCGCTCGGCGGTCTGGGACAGTGCTGCCCGGTTGCCGGTCCAAAGGTTCCAGCCGAGGTGCGTGAACCCGATGTGGAGCTCGTAGCAGTGGTGGCGAGCAGCAGCATCCACGAGGGCTCCTCGGTCGGCCTTGATGCTCGGCGCTGTGAGGACCCCTCGGAGAGGATCTGCAGCCGCGATGCCAGGGTGGAAAGAGGACCAGAAGGTGCACCAAGCGGCATCGAAGAGGAAGTCGCCGCGTACAGAGCACTTCCACGAGAACACGGCCTCGACCTTGCTCGCGTCTGGGCTGACAAGCACGTTCCTGTGGAGGAGGTCGCCGTGGACGAGGTCCCGGCGCTCCGGGCAGGCATCAACGAGTACCCGGGCCCTGGCGGTTACAGCGCTGGCGAGGGCGGACAGCTCGCGGTCGGCTTCTAGCTCGGCGCTCCACCCGTGGACCGGCTCATCGGGGTCGTCGACGAGGCCTGCGAGGAGGAAGGCACGCCACGTGAGCAGCGGTGACGACGGCTGGTGCCAAACGACCTGAAAACCCGGACGTGCTGGCACATCGTGCAGGGCGACGAGCAGGCGCGCCAGAGTGGCGGAGAGAGCACCGGCCCGGTCGACAGGCGTCTCCTCGAGGAACTGGCCCCTGTGGCGCACCGAGACGGCATAGGCGAGGCCCGACGGTGTGCGCCCGACTTCTCGGACTTCTGGGACCGGGAGATCCGGGCCGACCAAGGCCGAGGCCATACGGTCGGCCTCGTACCAAGAACCATCCCGGCCGAAGCGGACGACGAGCTCTTCGCCTCGGGCTCGGTAAGCCCAAGCCGACGACCACTCGCCCCCGCTCAGCCGCTCAAGGCCTTCGGCCGGCATGGCGTGCAGGTCACTTAGAAAAGCACGAACGTCCTCTTCCTCAAGGACAGCGCCGTCCATCTGATGATTATGGCCTAGAGAGCGGTTGCCAATGGGCAGGAGCTCGTCGCCCAGGCACCTGCCACCGCTCGGCGTCCCCTCATTGCCGGAGCGGCGAGGTAGCAGCACTCCGTGGAGCTGGTCGTCCTCGCCGCCGTGCACGCCGGAGCAGCCAATGACAAGGACCGTCTCCGACGTTCGTCGCAAGCACGGCGGGCTGGCCGGCGCGCTCAGTACCGTGTCCGAGCCTTTGGTGCCGCACACATCGCCGTCGTTACGGTCGGCTCCGACCAGGGCGGCCCTTCCAACGTAGCCGCTCAAAAAAGGAGGATCTGGCGCGTCCGGTACTGCAACGCCCTCGGGAGCGCCTGGACGAGGACCTTTTACGGTAGCTTGCCGCCACCAACGCCGAGCACCGCCGCCGCCACAGATCATCATCTGCCTGACGCGTAGGCAATGCCTTACGTTTACTTGGCTCATGACCATCAGCCACATCCAATTGATCTCCCTCCCGGTCTCCGACCAGGACCGGGCTCGTCAGTTCTATATCGACGTGCTCGGTTTCGACCTGGTACGGGACAACCCGATGGGACCGAGCCAGCGCTGGGTCGAGGTGGCCCCCAAAGGTGCGCAAACCTCGGTCACGCTCGTCACTTGGTTCCCTACCATGCCCGCCGGTTCGGTCAAAAGGGACGGTGCTGGAGCCCGACGACCTCGACGGGGACGTGGCAGCGCTCGCCGCCAAGGGAGTGGCCATCGAAAGGGGTGTCCAGGAGGTGCCCTGGGGCCGGTTCGTGACGTTTGACGACCCGGACGGGAACGGCATCGTCCTCCAGGCAACCTCCCCGAGTGCCTGACCGAGGGACGGGCGCGGAGGTCGACGTCTTCGTCGCCATCGCCAGCCCCGTCCGGCGCGCCCATATCGACGGTATGGCCGCTCGTCCCCTCCCTGTGCGGGACCTCGCCGCGGGCTTCTCGATCAGCCGACCGGCGGTCTCACAGCACCTACGGGTCCTGAGAGAAGCGTCTCTTGTCAGCGAGGAGCGGGTGGGGCGCGAACGTCGCTACCAGCTCACCCCGGCTCCGCTGTGGGACGCGGCGCCGTGGCTGTCCCACTACGAGAGGTTCTGGCGGGAGCGTCTCAAGGCCCTGCGTGAGGTCTTGGGGGACCAGGTATGAGCGGCGCCATCCATACCGATGCCTTCTTCGCGCACCCGCCCGAAAAGGTGTGGCGGGCGTTGACCGACACGGTGATCCTGGCGTCGTGGCTCATGCCCAACAACTTCGAGCCTCGCCTCGGGCAGAGCTTTACGTTCAGGACCGACCCTGTCCCCGCCCAGGGCTTCGACGGGATCGTGCACTGCCGGGTGCTGGAGCTTGTGGAGCCAAAGCGGCTTCGGATCAGCTGGGTCGCCGGCGGCCTCGATACGACCGTCACGTGGCAGCTCGTGCCGGAGGGCAGGGGCACGCGCTTGTTTACGAGCCACGAAGGCTTCGGCGAGCGCGACCCCAGACAACAAGCTGCTCGGCGAGTCCTGGGCGGGGGCTGGGTGGGCCATCTTGCTCGTCGATTGGAGGTAGCGCTCGTCGGCATGCCATAGCTAAAGCTGCCGCCCGACGACCGGAGTTCGCACCGTGCCCAGCGCGCTATCGACGGGACGACGCGACGCGCGTTATGGCGCCTACCTGCGAGCCATCCAGAGCGCACATCGCCGTCGATCGGGGCGGATTCTCGTTGCCACTCAAGCGCTTTTCGTCCTCCGATAACGGGTAGATATGTTCGGTCGGGCCTTGGAGCCAGCCGTCAGTCGCTAGGTGAACCAATAAGATGACCTGACCGCAACCGGTTCACTCAGCGGCGGGTGGCCCATTGTCGGCCCACCACTCCAAGAACTTGGTGGCCGACATGACTGGGATGCCCTGGAACTCGCCGAGGGCCAAGAGTTCGGCGTCACCAGTGACTACGGCGTCCACCCCAGCCTCTACCGCCGCTTCTAGCACCCGGTTGTCGGGCTCGTCGGCCACCGCTGCCAGGGTGGACGTCGGCTCGACTACATCGGCGATGGACCGCACCAGCGCGGTGACACCTGCAGGGTCGTTGAAGACGTGCAGAAGTTTCGGGTAAGCGAGGACCTGCTCCAGTTCGTCCAGCAAGGGCGGGCTCGACACCAACATCAACTCGCCCGCCAGCACGGCGTCGACGAGCACCGACGGCGCCCCTGGCCAGCCCAGGCCCGAGACCAAGGTGTTCGTGTCGAGTACGACGGCAATCACAGGCGGCGAGCCGCAGCGATCGCCTCGTCGATCACGCCTGGGTCCAGCCCCGCAGCCCCCACCTTGCGGCGTGCCTCGCCCAGGGCTTCACGCAGCTC
>JAJYMB010000066.1 GCA_021787365.1 Actinomycetes bacterium
TCGTCTCCAGTTCGGCGACACGCTCCTCAAGGCGCACCCTACCTTGCTAGCAGTTAGGCGGGCCCTCAGTGGTGGATGGTCGCGCGATCCGCGCGAACTCCCTGGTCAGAAGGCGCTATCCAAGTACGGTGGCGCTGCCAAGGAGTCTGCTTTCGTCTCAGGCTTGGTACGCCTCCGCCGTGGCGAAAGCGCGCCCGAGCTTTACGAAGTAAGCCTTTCGCAGCTCGCGCTAGTGCCGGGATCACCTTACGCCTATTGGGCGCCTGAACAGCTGCGCGAGGCCTTTACCAAATTCCCGCCCCTCGACCGCGACAACGCACGCAACCGGAGCGCCGACAAGATTGCACATGTAAAGCAGGGACTCGCAACGGCCGACGACGAGCGCTTCACGAGGCATTGGTGGGAGGTGCCGATCCACGAGGTCGGCCAAGGCAAACGCTGGGTGCCTTTCGTCGAGGGAGAGAACTATTCCCGCTACTACCACGACCCGAGCCTGGTCGTCCTCTGGGAGAACGGCGGCCAAGAGATATGCAACTTCCGCGACGAGCTTGGGAGGCTACGTTCGCGCCCTCAAGGCTTGGGGTTCTTCTTTCGAGAAGGGCTCACCTGGCAGTACGTCAACGCGAACCGCCGAAATCGAGCCCGCTACCTCTCAAGCGGCTGCGTGTTCGGACACGGAAGTCGATGTGCGTTTCCTGATGCCTTCAGTCATAACACGCTTTGGTCCCTGCTTGCCGTAGTCAATTCGACACCTATCAACCTCGCGATACTCGCCTTAACCCCAGAGAGGCGATGGGAGGCCGGCGAGCTGAGCCTTCTGCCGATATCACAGAGCGCTCTTTCGAAGTCAGGGCTCGGTGAAGCAGCCCATGAGGTACATGACCTGCTCGCCGCATGGGACACAGGACGGGAGACCTCGAGCCGCTTTGTCGCTCCGCACCTCGCCCAGGTCGCCCTCCCAGTGCCGGGAGCCCCGGTAACAGAGCACCCACTCGCCGACGGGTTCACATGGCCCACATCCCCCGCCTGGGAAGAGATTGCCGCGCTCAAGGGATCGGCTGAGTCGTCCCTACATGAGCTTCTCAGCCTCCTCACCCGGCGGCGGCAGCGACTCGCCATGCGCGTTGGCGAACTCGAAGCCGAGATTGACCGGGAAATGTTCCGCTGCTACGGGCTGGAAGACCAGGCTGCTGCGATAACTTCGGCCCTGCAGCGCCGGCTTGGGGTCACCGTGGACGAGGAAGAGGGCACGAGCCACGAGGCCCAAGAGACCGAGGAGGCCGACGGCACCGACGCCGTTGGTACCTCGGACGATGACAGGGAGGAGGTGGCGCAGCTCCTCTCTTGGTACGTGAAGCGGGCGATGGACGCCTCGACTTCAGCGATCGTGCCTATCGTCCCACCGACTGGCGGTGGGCTGCTCGGCTCGGTGCGCGAGCTGTTACGGGCGGACTGGGGCGAAAAGCGGGCTTGGCAAATGGAGGACGAGGTGCACGACACGCTCGGCTGCTCGCTGGAAGACTGGCTACTGCACGAGTTCTTCCCTTTCCACGTCCGCCTGTACCGCAACAGGCCGGTCTCCTGGTTGCTCTGGTCGGCGCCGAGCCGCCGTGGGCGCGGCAGGAAAGAGCCGGCCTTCGCCTGCCTGCTCGACTACCGCCGGCTGACCTCAGACACACTCCTGCTGGTGCGAGGCAAGCTGGTCGCCGGTGCCTTGGACGATCTTCGGGCGGACGCCGAGCGGCTGGAACGAGAAGCCACCGAGGCTCGCCTTGGCGGAGGGGCTAGCGCAGCGCAACGGCGCCAAGCCGCCCAGGGAGCGAGGGCAAAGGTCGTGGAACTTGAAGCGTTCGACCAAGCCTTGGCGGCCGTGCTCGGCCAGCGCCCACGAAGTTCGCCCGCCGAGCGAGGTTCGTGGGTGGCGCGCAAGCTCGCCCAGGTTTCGGAGGACGGCTACTCGCCGGACCAGGATTTTGGGGTGCTGGTGAACATCTCGCCGCTCAGGGACGCGGGCGTGCTACACCCGACGGCACAGAAGGTGAAATGAGTTGAGCGCCCTGGCAGGAGCCCTTCGTGACAGGTTGTCCCAAGCCTGCACGGCCAAGCGTTTGGTGGTGTGGTACGACGCCGGGGCAACCCTGGCAGACCTGGCGGCCTCCGCTGTCCCAGAAGGGGCCCAACTGCTCGTCCACCAGGGCTCGTTCCTGGAGACTCGTACACGTTTCGAGGAGGCCGACCCGCGCCTCGAAGGGAACTGGCTCATCTACGTGCCGGAACCAAGGCCCCAGCCCTCGTGGCTGAGAGACCTGGAGCTTGCTGGCACCTCCCTCGAGCTGGACCTAGGCAACCTGGTTTCCCGAGCCTTCGGCCTCGCCGCGACCGGCCGTCTGAAAGGCTTGCTCCAGGGTCATCTCGGGCGCGTCGTTGCGGCGCGCTGGGAGGAGCTCGTCGGCGTCTCTGCCCCAAGCGCCGCCGATCTGCGGCGCGCCTTGCTGGCCGCCGCTTTGGACCTTGGCGCAGACACTCACTTGAGGGACATTGTGACCGAGTACGTGAGCGCGGCGGACGCGCCTCGTCGCCTAAGCGAAGCGGGCCTCCAGCGGGAGCTCGCGAACTTGCTGGAGACCGAAGGCGGCCTCTCGGGCCTCCCGGCCGGCGACGTCCCGGGAAGCCTGGTAGCAGCGGCGATGCTCCTGTCCGAGGCGGTCGAGCACGGCCGGCTCGACCCCTCACCCTTCACCCACGTGCTGCCCGCACCGGCCAAGCGCGCCCAGTGGGCCAGCTGGGCGGAAGCTTGGTCCCAACGTGCCGACGACAGCTCCTTCGAGCGGTGGTCGGGGGAGGTAGAGCGTCTCTACGGCCTGCACCAGCACCTGGCCGGAGGGGCCGCCTCCCGCCCTGTGGATGTCGCCCGCATCACCTCGTTCGCCGAGGTCGACGACGTGCTACTTGAGGAGGCAGGGGGGCTCTTGGTGGCGGGCGACCTAGAGGTCCTTAGGGAGGTCGCGCTCATACGCAACAACACGAGGTGGGCGCGGTCGGCGGAAAAGCGAGGTGAGCCGCTGCCATGGTCGTTGGTCGTGCTCGCGCTCGAACTGCTCCAGGCTGCTGACCAGGCAGGCAAGGACCTCTCATCGAAGGGGAGCTGGGCGCTCGAGGAGATCCTGGGCCGCTACGCAGCCGACGACGGCTGGTGGCGGCTGGACCACACTTACCGGAAACTGGACGCCAGCTGGGCCAAGCTGTCCCATCAGCTGGAGAAGCGCCTCGCTATCCCGGCGGCGCGCGCCTACGGCTCGTTCCTCGACCTCCTCGGCGCCGAGGTGTGCCGGTCCCTCGAAACGCCCGCCCAGTGGTCCGCCGAAGGGTGGAAGTCTCAGAGGGCGGTAGCCGCCAGCGTCCTCGGAGACGGGAACAGGGTCGCCGTCGTCCTGGCCGACGCCCTCCGCTTCGACCTCGGCCACATGCTCGCGGAGCGGCTCCGTTCCAAGGGATTCGAGGTGGACGCCATACCCACCCTTGCCGAACTGCCCTCAGTGACACAGGTAGGCATGGCAGCCATCCAGTCGCCTGCGTGGGCTACCCGCCAACCAGCCGTCGAAGGCGGAGGGGCGTGGTACCTACGGGTCGACGGGAAGGTACTGCGCAGCCGGGAGGACAGGCTGGCTCAGCTCGGCACTCTCTACTCGGGTGCCGCTGGGGCCGAACTGGATGAGATCGGGCACCGCCGGCTCACGCCGCGCTCTGGGCCGCTTGTCGTGTTCGCCAGCGCCATCGACGAACAAGGCGACGCCCTCCCCCAGGTGGGCGTCGACGTGTTGGAAAAGCTGACCTGGGCCATCGCGGACGCGGTCGAAAAGCTCCTCGGCGCCGGCTTCCGGTCTGTGGCGGTTATCGCCGACCACGGCTTCGTCGTCGCCCCGCAAGGTTACGAGCTGCGCAGGACCGAGGTCCCCGGCGCCGGAGCGGGGACAGCGAGGTCGTGGCGCTACATGGTGGGCCACCCACCCAGCTCCGAGGGCACGCTACGGGTCCCAGCCAGCGCTCTGGGCTGGCAAGGCGAAGCCGCAATCGCCTTCCCGCGCGGCTTGGCAGTCTTCTCGTTACCGGGCGAGGCGCCCCGGTTCTTCCATGGCGGCCCATTGCCGCAAGAAGCGGCTGTGCTGAGCCTCATTTGCAGGCAAAGGGAAGCCAACGCGCCCCCGGTAACGGTGCGGCTCGCCGGCCCGGACCATATCGACACGGCCCTGCCTACCTTCACCCTACAAGGCGAGGCGGACCAGCTGCTCAGCCGCCCCCGCCGGGCGAGGGTCGTCGTAAGGTTCGAAGGACGGGTGGTCGGGGAGTCCGAGCCCGTGGACGTGGGCGCTGGCGAGGCGCAGGCCGCCAGGGTGAAGTTGCAGCGTTATGGCAAGGAGGTCGAGGTGGCAGTCGAAGACATGGGCACGAGAGAAGTCCTCGTATCGCGGGTCGTCCGGGTCGAACTGCCCATGGGCTACGAGGACCTACCCCTATGACCGAAGTCAGCGAGATGACAGCCGGCCCCAGCGCGGACCCGCTGGACCAGAAGGTGATCGGGACCTTCCCCGGCAAGGTGGTGCGCAAGGACCTGGTCGGGCCCCTCAAAGGCGAGTTCAACGTGCCCACCTACGTCCTCGAGTACCTGCTCGGTCGCTACTGCTCGTCGGCCGACCCAGCGGTGGTGGAAGAGGGCCTGCGAGAGGTGCGCAGGACCCTGACCGAGAACTACGTCCGCCCCGACGCCCCAGAGCTTTTCAAGTCCCAGGTGCGGGAACGAGGCACGTACCGGGTCATCGACAAGATCCGCGTCCGGCTCTACGAGACCGAGGACAAGTACTGGGCGGAGCTGGTCAACCTGGGCGTCGTCCGGGTCCACATCGGCGAAGAGTGGCTCCGAAAGTACGACCGCTTGCTCGCCGGGGGGATCTGGGCTGTCGCCGACATCGAGTACGACCCGATGCAGACGGACGCCCGAGGCAACACCCGTCCCTTTGTCATCCGCCAAGTGCGGCCCATCCAGCTAGCCGGAATCGGGCTGGACGAGGTGCGCGAGCGCCGGGGGCTCTTCTCCCGCGACGAATGGCGCGACCTGCTCCTGCGCTCGGTCGGCCTCGAGCCCTCGGCCCTCAGCGAACGCGCCAAGATGCTCTACCTCCTGCGCCTGGTGCCGTTCGTCGAGCGCAACTACAACCTCGTGGAGCTCGGCCCGCGCAACACGGGCAAGAGCTACGTCTACCGCGAGCTGTCGCCCTACTCGATCCTGGTCTCAGGTGGCGAGGCAACGGTTGCGTCGCTGTTCGTCAACCTTTCTACCGGGCGGGTGGGGATGGTCGGGATGTGGGACGTCGTTGCATTCGACGAGGTGGCAGGGCTACGCCGCCTCCGGGACGCGACCGCCGTCCAGATCCTGAAGGACTACATGGAGGCAGGCAGCTTCTCGCGTGGGCGCGACGAGATCCAGGCGAACGCCTCCATGGTCTTCGTAGGCAACCTGAACATCGACGTCGAAACCGCGGTGCGCACTTCCCATCTGTTCACCGCCTTCCCGAAGGAAATGCAGGACCTTGCCTTGTTGGACAGGGTCCACGCCTACTTGCCAGGTTGGGAGCTACCAAAAGTGCACTCCCAGTTCATCGGGCGGAACTACGGCTTTGTCGTCGACTATCTCGCCGAGGTCTTCCGAGGCCTGCGCGAGCTGCCGGTGGCCCACGTGATCGACAAGCACTTCCGTTTCGGGGGATCTCTCAACACCCGCGACGAGAAGGCCGTCCGCCGCACCGCGTCGGGGTTGGTCAAGTTGCTCCATCCCGACGCAGAAGTCTCTGCCGAGGAGCTCGAAGAGTACCTCGTGTTCGCCATGGAAGGAAGGCGGCGGGTGAAGGAACAGCTGAAGCGCATGGGCGGTATCGAGTTCTGGGACACCCACTTCTCCTACGTGGACCTTGCCTCTGGTACCGAGAAGGCAGTGGGCGTCCCAGAGCAGCGCGCAGCTGGCCTGATCCCGACGGACGCGTTGCCTCCAGGGGTGGCGTTCTCCAGCAGCGCTGACCCGACGAACGGCAAGACCGGCATCTTCCGTCTTGAGGTTGCGGCCCTCAAGGGCGGGTCGGGCTACGCCATCACAGGCTCGGGTAGCCGTCCAGTCAGGGAGGCAGCCCGCACAGCGTATGACTACCTAGCGGCCCACTGGCACGAGCTAGCCGTGGAACGACCATTGGACGGCTACCGACTCAACATTCAAGTGGTCGATCTTCAACGGGCAGAGGGCCTCACGCCGTCGTCCATGGCGTTCGCCGTTGCGGCCGTGTCCGCCATGCTCGACCGGCCAGTGGCCGGCGGTACGGTCGTGCTCGGCGATATCACTGTCGGGGGAGCAACTCTGGCGATCATGGGCTTTCCGGACTGTCTCCAGGCCGTCGCCGAACAGGGGGCTAAGCGGGCACTAATCCCCATTCAAAATGCAGGGGAGATCTCCAGCCTTCCGCAGGAGATCCTGGGCAGGTTGGACATCGCTTTCTATAAGGATCCCAAGGACAGCGTACTCAAGGCACTAGGGCTTTGACCGTGTTCCTCTTTGCGATTCGCATTAGCAAGCCCACGTCTAATCCGGCATCGACAGGTCCGTCGCCAAATTCCCTCATAGGCAGCCTGCACCCCAGGGCGCCACTTCGCGCTAGCTCAGGTGCCGGGACTTTGCCGGCTATCAATGCTTCGTCAGCTTCGGCCCGACATATGCAACATAAATAGGTTCGTTGGGCCGCGCAGGCCAGGAGAAGTGAAGCCGCAATACCGAGCTACGAATCTTGCCATGGAAGGGACAGAACAGGTACTCACCCGCGAGAGTCGGGTGAGGGAAGGTCATTTTCTCAGAAGAATGCGCCTTTTCAGTCTCAGAAGAATCGCTAAACCAGGAATTACTCCCCGTAAAGTACTGTTCGTATAACTCCCGGCCTTTCGCCGTCCTTTGACCAACCTCGTCACGGCAGCTCGCCAATTCATTTAGTACACCCAGCAGTGCTATAATCTGCCGTGCAGCGGGTCGGCTGAACGGTTGGTTGGTAAGACCAGACATCCAACCCTCCAGGAAGCACAGCCCATTATATGTTCCCGCTACCCGTCCGACATCCCGCCAGTTTGTTACCGGCGGCGCGCTTGCTTCAAGTAATGCCACTAGGTCCGCGACAGTCCAGTAATTGCCAATATACGAGGACCACAGAGGTCTCTCGTCGTCTTCCATGCAAAGCACGGCGAGGGGCGACGTTAGCCACGTAGAAGGGCGAATACTTATCAGGTTCGCGGCTATGCCGAGGTTCTGACTCGCGGCCGTTTCCGCAACACCAGTGTCTGTGACCAGGCGGTCACGGCAGACGAGCCAAGCGTCGGGTTTGTGAATCCGCTCGTTTTGCCAAAAGGGTCCCTGCGATACCCACCGCACCAAGGCGACCCGCATTTCCATGGGGAGCCTGTGAACGGCGGTCCAGAGGGTGTCGTCTTGCGAGACTTGTGCAATGTTTGCCGTTTGGCCACAGAAGACCTCAGCTCCATGCTCCAGCGCACGCTGACGCATCCGGAGAAGATTGTCCATGGCTCGCTGGAAATGAGAGGCGTGCGGGAACTGGGCTTCGAATGACAACTCGTTAAGAATCAGGATCACTGGCCTGTTCCCAACCTAGGATTACGCTCGCATCTCGTTCGAATTGATCGAAGAAGCCGGAAGGCCAGAAGTCGATAGAGCCGTCGTCACAGAGAGCCGGAGCCTGAACCTGGGGATCAGAACCTCGTTGCGTGAAGAAATAGAGGGCGACATCGCTCGCTGGGAGGCGCTGCGTCTTGATGGCGCGCCTGATGCCGTTGAGAACGTGGTCGCTGTGTGTTTCGAGGATAACCTGCGTGCGAGCGCCGGCCACCTCAGCAAGAAAATACCCGATAATAGACTGCCCGGCCGGGTGTAGGTGGACCTCGGGGTTTTCGATTAGGAGGCAGGGCGAAGTCAAAGTCCTCGGCCTGAGGGCTGACCAGGGCGTTCGTGACGGGACTGGCGCGTTCCTCGCCAGGGTGCTACAAGCTGTGGGGTGAGATCCGAGGTCTTCGAGCGTCGTGAGCCCCTCGTGGTGCGCCTGGTGCACGCCGGCGAGGTCGCCCGGTTCAACGACCTGCTCGACGAGCACCACTTCCTCGGCCATCATCTCTTTGGGCGGGTCATGCGCTACGTCGCTACCGAGGGAGACGAGTGGGTCGCGCTCGTCGGGTTCGGGTCTGCTGCGCTGTCGCTTCGCCCCCGGGAGGACTATGTCGGCTGGAGCGAGCAGGCCAAGCGCCGCCGTCTGCGCTACGTGTCGAACAACCAGAGGTTCTGTGTCCTTCCCGCCGGGAGACGCCCGAACCTAGCTTCTGCGGTCCTCGGGCGAGTGCTGCGCCGCTTGAGCCCAGATGTCGAGGCCGCCTACGGCCACCCGGTGCTGCTCGTCGAGACCTTCACCGACCCGGCACGCCACTCAGGCTCTTGCTACGCGGCCGCGAACTTCGTCTGCCTGGGCGAGACCTCGGGCTACGGGCGGCGCAACGGGGCCTGGGTGCACCACGGCCGCCCGAAGCGCTGCTGGGTGTACCAGCTGCGGCCCAATGCGCCAGCGCTGCTCGCCGCGGAGTTCGACCACCCGCTCCTTCTCTCCAAGGCCAACCGAAAGGCAGCCATGACCGACTTGAACCAGGTCGTGATCGACGGCGAGGAAGGACTGCTCGCCAAGCTGTGCGCTCTGCCCGACCATCGCAAGCCGAGAGGCGTACGCCATGAGCTGGCTGCGATCTTGCTGGTGTGCGTGGCAGCGATGCTCGCAGGAGCGCACAACCCGACCGAGATCGCCGAGTGGGCAGCGGACCTCTCCGACGAGGCCCGCCTGCGCCTGCACCTGCGGCGGAGCCCGAGCAGCGGGCTCGTCGTAGCCCCGTCGGTCTCGACCCTGCAACGCACGCTCCGAGACGTCGACAGGCAGGCGCTCGACCGGGTCGTCTGCGAGACGCTCGCCGAGGAGGTGCACAAACGCAGGAACGGTGGTGGTGGTGAGGGGGCCGGCGGCCCTTCGAGCCCGGGCACCGACAATCCGAGCTCCTGCCAGGAGCCCGCTGCCTCGGACGACGGTGGCAGCGGACCGGCGGCGATGTTCGGGGTCGCGGTCGACGGCAAGACGCTACGCGGCGCTGTCCAACCTGACGGGCGAGCGGTCCACCTCCTGTCCGCGATGACCCATGACGAGCGGGTGGTGATCGCCCAGGAAGAAGTCGACCACAAGACCAATGAGATCAAGCTGTTCTGCCCGCTGCTCGAGAACCTCGACCTGTCCGGGGCGCTGGTCACTGCTGACGCGATGCACGCCCAGCGTGGCCACGCCCGCTTCCTCGTCGAGGAAAAGCACGCCGATTTCTTGTTGTACGTGAAGGAGAACCAGCCGAGCCTCTACAACGAGGTCGTCTGCACTCCCCCCGAGGCGTTCGGCGAGGCGTACACCGAGACCGGCAAAGGGCACGGGCGTGCCGAGGCCCGCACGATCCGGGTGGCTGCGACCCCCGACGGGCTGGTCGAGTTCCCCCATGTGAAAGCCGTCGTGCGCATCGACCGGGAGGTCCACGACGCAAAGACCGGTGAGGAACGCTGGGACGAGACCGCCTGGGCGGTCACCAGCGCGAGCACCAGCGACGCCGGGCCCCCGCGCCTGCTCGCCGCCAGCCGGGGCCACTGGGGCATAGAGAACGGCCTGCACTGGGTACGGGACGCGACGATGGGCGAGGACGCATCCAAGGTCCGCTCCGGGTCCGCACCACGGGCGCTCGCGACCATGCGCAACTTCGTGATCAGCGTGCTGCGCCTTGCTGGGGCGAGGAACATCGCCAAGGCGCTCCGCTCGATCTCCCGCCGGCCCGCCCTCGCGTTCACGCTCCTCGGCCTCTAGCACCAACCTTCCCTTTCCTCGAGACCACGGCTCTCCTCGAGACCACGGCTCTCCTCGAGACCACGGCTCTCCTCGAGACCACGGCTCTCCTCGAGCCTGACCTCACGCGCCCTCAGGACGGCCCGCGCGCCGCCACACCGGTTGCAACGGGTACCGATCGAGCCGCCACGCCCCCAAAATGCCAGCAATGCCACCGCGATCTGTACCTCGCCCTGCCGTGTCGAACTACAGCCTTGTCACTTTGACCGACTCCCTG
>JAJYMB010000050.1 GCA_021787365.1 Actinomycetes bacterium
CCTGGAAGCTCCAAGAGCGGGTCCGAGACGCCGAGGCCGGCAAGCCGTGGCGACTGCGGGAGAAGGACGCCGGGGACGTCTGGCAGCTCATGTACGTCAGCGACCCGGTGGAGCTTCGACGGTCCTTCGACCGCCACGCGCAGCATCCGTCGCTCGGGCAGGCGATCCGCACGGGCAGGGAGTACCTGATCAGCCTCTTCGGAGCAGGGGGGCGCGGTGGCGTCCTGGCGGCGAGCAACCTCGCCAACACCCGCACGAGGACAGAGGTGCTGCTCCTGGTCGACCAGTGGATGGATGGCTTTCGAGCGGGGGCGTAGACGCCAGAGGTCCCGTCGTTCAGGCAGCCGGTCGGTCCTCGTCCGGGTCGACGGCGACGACGCTCGCCCACGTGGGCGCAGCCTCGACGAGCCCGGAGAGGTCGCCCCGTCCGACGATGCAGACGACGACCGGAATTCGGGGCTTCACGTCCGGCCAGGTGTTAGCGCCGACTTCTGCACAACTGGTTCGGCACAACCATCGTGACCCAGGCAGGTGGGAGCGTTGGGTCGACAGGCCGCGTGATCTGCGGCGATGCCTCTTGGGGGATCGCCCTCTCCTCGGGGAGTTGCAGGGATCCGGCTGGTGAATGACGTAACTGTGATTTGCCTGTTGTTCTGGCCGGATCGCTTGGGAGACAGGCGTACCTGCTGTGAACAGGGAAGATGGCGGATGAGCCGATCGGGCGGGGGACGTTCGAGGGTCCACCGGGGGCAACAGTCGATCTGGTAGACATGGCGTATAGCAGCAAGATCGAGACAACATAGTACGGCCGAGTGGTTCATCTCGCCCGAGGGGGTGAACCATCGCAGGTACGAGACGCTGCGGGCGGTCTTCGTCGATGGGCTGACCGCTGCGGCTGCAGGCGCACGGTTCGGCTACAGCCGCTGGTCGGTCGTGAACCTGGTTCGCGACTTTCGCGCCGGCAAGCTGAACCTGTTCGCGCCGCCGGCCAAACCCGGTCCGCCGCCCGGTGTCGCCCCCGCCAAGGACCGGGTCCGTGGCCGGGTGATCGAGCTACGCCGCGCCGGCCTGTCGACCTATGAGATCTCGGCGAAGCTCGGGACCGAAGGAACGCCGCTCAACCGCACGAGCGTCGGTGAGATCCTCACCGAAGAAGGCTTCGGCCGCCTCCTTCGCCACCCTGCCCCGGGGGCCTCTTCGTCACCGGGCACCTTCGGTCGCGATACCCACCTGCCCCGGACGTCTCTCATCGACTTCGCAACGTGGCCCGAGCGTGTGCACACCAAGATGGCCGGCATGCTGTTGTGCATCCCCGATCTTGTCGGCTTGGGTCTGCCCGACCTGGTCGACCGGGCCGGGTACCCGAGCACCCGGGTCGTGCCTGCAACCAGTTGGCTCCTTTCACTTCTGGCGCTGAAGCTGACCGGCACCCGGCGGGTCTCCCACGTCGATGACCTACTGCTGGTCGACCCCGCAGCAGCTCTGTTCGCCGGGCTCGCCACGCTGCCGAAGAAGACTGCGCTGACCGACTACTCCTATCGCACCAGCCACAACAACCAGCGCGGCTTCCTCGCTGCCCTCGACGAGAAGATGATCGACGCCGGGCTCGCCAGAGCGGACCAGGCGGTCTTCGACTTGGACTTCCATGCGGTCATGCACTGGGGACAAGACCCCGCCCTCGAGCGCCACTACGTGCCCACCCGTTCCCAGCGTGCCCGGTCCGTGCTCACGTTCTTCGCACAGGACTCCGACACCCACAACCTCGTCTACGCCAACGCGGATCTCTCCAAGGCCACCTGTGCCCGTGAAGCGATCGTGTTCTGTGATCACTGGCGAGCGGTCACCGGGCACGACCCACACATGGTGATCATGGACCAGAAGGTCACCACCCACCAGGTGCTCGGCGAGCTCGACGCCCGCGGCGTCAAGTTCGTCACGCTTCGGATGCGCTCGCCCTCGCTCATGGGCTACATCGAGGGCCTTACCCCCGGCGACTACAAGGCGGTCCACCTGGAGCGCCCCGGGCCTCACAACCGGCCCCGGGTGAACGAATCGGTCGGCGTGAAGCTGACCCGCTACCCCGGCACCGTCTGCCAGCTCGTCGTCACCGGTCTCGGTCGGGAGGCACCGACCGTGATCATCTCCAACGACCACGACCTCTCGGTCAAGGCGCTCATCGAGCGCTATGCCCGGCGGATGAGCATCGAAGACCGCCTCGCCGAGATCATCCGTGCCTTCCACGCTGGCGCCCTGTCGTCCGCCGTGAACCTCAACGTCGACTTGGACATCATGCTGTGCGTCCTCGCTCAAGCACTCGTCGCCGCTGTGCGTGCCCGGCTTCCCGGCTACGCCAACGCCGCTCCCGACACCATCCAACGTCGCTTCCTCGACACGCCCGGCGAGATCGTCAACACCGCCGACACCATCACCGTCCGCCTCGAACGGCGTGCCTACTCGCCCGTGCTCCGCCAAGCCGACCTCCCGCCTGACACCAGCGTCCCGTGGTGGGGAAACCGAACCCTGCACTACGACATCAGCTGAACCTTGCCCCGAACCAGTTGTGCGGAAGTCGGCGTTAGCCAGGAGGACACGACCAGCGTGGTCATGGATCTGACCGGTGCCATGACCAATAGGGATTGTTAGTCATGGATCACCGGATATACGTGACTATACTGGAGCAATGAGCACGGGTCAGCCGAGAGAGCCCGCAGGCGTTCCGACCGGTGGGCGCTTTGCTCCGACCAGGCGGCCCGAGGCAGTGGGCGTCGAGCTCGGCGACGACGGAGTCTGGCCAGCGGTCGATCACGAAGAGCTCGAGTGGCGCTCGAGCGATACCTCGTTCATCCCAGCGAGTCGTCGGGTGCGCTCAGCGAGCAGCGGTCCGTATCGAGCAGCTGTCCTCCCGCCGATCGCGTCGGTGGCACAGGTGCCGCTGCCACACGAGATTGCCACCGAAGCTGTGGACGCTGCGGCCGAGATCGCCCGTTTCGACGCCGAGCTCGGAGGCGAGATCGCACCGTTCGCTGCCATCCTCCTTCGGACCGAGGCCGCGGCCTCATCCAAGATCGAGCATCTCACCGCCTCGGTGCGGTCGATCGCGTTGGCCGAGATCGGCGATCGGAGCAGGCGTAACGCGTCGTCGATCGTCGCCAACACCCATGCGATGACGGCCGCCGTCGAGCTCGCCGATCACTTAGACGAGGCTTCGATCCTCGCCATGCACCGTGCGCTGATGGAGGAGGAGCACCCCGAGTGGGCCGGCAGGTGGCGCACCGAGCAGGTCTGGATCGGTGGGAGCGACTACAGCCCACATCTCGCCGTTTTCGTGCCGCCACACCACGGACGAGTTTCTGGGGCGATCTGCGATCTCGTTGCCTTCATGTCGAGGAACGACATCCCACCACTCGTCCAGGCCACCGTCGCTCACGCTCAGTTCGAGTCCATCCATCCGTTCCCGGACGGCAACGGTCGAGTCGGACGTGCACTGGTCCACGCGATGCTGCGCTCGAAGGGCCTCACCCGCAACATCACCGTGCCGGTCTCCGCCGGACTGTTGACCGACACCGATGCATACTTCGCTGCGCTCGACGCCTACCACGAGGGAGATCCCGCTCCGATCGTGCTTTCCTTCAGCGAGGCGGCCTTTGCCGCGATCGACAACGGTCGCAAACTGGTCCGCGACCTCCACGACGTGCGCCGAAGATGGGACGAGGTCATCGTGGCCCGCCGGGGCTCCACGCCCCGTGCCCTGGCTGAACTTCTCGTTCGTCAGCCGGTCGTCGACTCTCCGTTCATCCAGCGAGAGCTGAAGGTTAGTGCCCAAAACGTCAATCTTGCGATCAGGCGGCTCGTCGGTGCTGGCGTACTGAACGAGATCGGGAGTGCAGAGCGCAACCGTAAGTGGGAGGCACGTGACGTGCTTGTCGCACTGGATGCGTTCGCTGCTCGGGCAGGGCGGCGTTCACGCTGACCGGAGGCTGCAGCGCACCAGCACCGTGGTAGGGATCGCGCGACGGCCGCGGCGAAGGCTGGGGTCGAACCGCGGCACCTCGGTCGCTTGGGCACCTTGGCATGGACGTACCATCTCCTTACATGTGCAAGTCGGACGCGATCGGGTGGCTTGGGCGGGCAAGCTGTGTGATTCAGCCCATGCGGTGCCCCGGCTCCGCACGGTCACTCGGCCGACATGGACGCCAGCATTCTTCCCCTTGGGCAAGACGGCACGGACGAGGTGCGGAGTGGATCGCATGCCGCCGTCGCAATGTTCTTCCGAGCTCGGCACCTGTCATGCAGACAGACCGACCAGGAGTTGGAGCTGATCTTCCACCCGCACGGACTGGGCGGTGACATCATGAAAGTCCTGCACTGTCCACGACCTGGTCTGCTGATAGCCCGCGACCGCTGCCTCGACGGCGCCGATCCCAGCTGTCGCATCGTGGAGGAGCTCGGAGACCACCCGACGGTCCCTGGTTGGAAAGCGTGAGCGGGTGAAGTGCTCCCGCAGTTGCCTCGCTGCATGAATCACCTGTTTGGCCGCCGCAACGGCTTCTGTGCTGAATTCACGTGCGACGAGTTTTGCGATCACCGATGTGGTTCGAGGCGTTACTGCCGGTGTGGGAAAGAGAGCCGGATCGGATGCTTGCGCCGCCTGCGCCCAGTCGGCCAAGAAGCTCTCGACCGCGATGCTGAAGGACGCCACCGCGTCCGCGTAGAAGGCTGCACGACCGGAAGGTTCCTCATTCGTGAAACTGTCGTCGTGCACGACAGTAGGGACGACGTCGATCCCGTTAGGCGCTTGAAGGATGGCCGGTTCGAGCCTCGTACCGGAAAGCGGGACGACCTTGCCATCGAGGCGCAGTTCCCTGAAGCTGACCCGCGAGAGCCGTGGAAAGGGATTGGTCAAGAAGGGACCGGTGGAGTCCTCCTCCAGCCACTCGGCTGTTGTGAAGCGTGTGTGCTCGGCATAGCGGACTACGAAGTCAACGGACCTTGTCTGAGTGAGGTCGTCGAAGCGCAGGCGCCATCCTCCAGGCACGCGCGACATGGCGGCTTGCACGACGTCGCCGGGGAGGACGACCATGAGCGGCTGGGCCTTGAACTGGAGGTGGGTGTCGCTCCATACCGCTCGATAGCTCGCCGGAGCGTCGCTACCGCCAACGATCTCTTTGGTTCCGAGTTGAAGGAATGATCCAGTTGCTGTCGAAAGGAGCCCGACCCACTCCGACGCTGCTCCGGAGCCCGAGTTCGGGAGGACAGGCGGTACCGTCCATTCCGCGCTGATCTGGATGAACGGACCCGCTCCGACGTCGTAGTAGCCGGCAAACCTCGTCAACTGCCCATTGCGCCCGAACGTGAAGACTGTGCGAGCCACCGCCGACGATGGAGCCTGGTCTGCGGCACCCAGCCAGCCGCTCCCTGCGGCAGCGGCCCCGAGGACGACGACCGAGGCCCACGGCAGGATGTGTCGCAAGCGGCGAGAACGCATTTCGAGTTGCTACTGTTCCCCACGGCGTTCGACTTGCACGGTCATCAGTAGTCGGTCATATGCACGAACGGGGCTGCGCGTGCACACCGCAACAGCCGAGCCGACGTTCGGTGACGACGACCCGCCAACCTCAACGAATCGACGGCATCTCCTGGACGCGGGCAGGCAACTTCGTTGCCAAGGACCGCCAAGCGAACGAACCCAAGACATCAACTGCCACAGCATGTGAGCCAACCCTTGAGGGGCGATACGTTTTCGCCTAACAATAGCTGTGCCGTGGGGGTGTTCGCGACTGCGGCTGCCGAGTGTGAAGGGGACCCGCAAATGGTGCGGAGAATCATATGTAGCGCGGCCGCGGTGGCGTCCCAAGTCCAGTGTAAAAGCCGCGGACGAAGGCTCCGGTGATCATGCTACGCGGCGGCTGCGACAGGTTTGGCGATCACCTCCTCTCCGACGTCCTCGTGCGGTGCAGCGAGCAGCTCGTAACGTAGTTGCTGGAGTCGGCGGACAGCCTTGGGCGTCATCTCGACGCCGCGCCAGCCGCGCGATGCGCGGTCGAGGACGGCCCAGACGAGCGTGAGGCACGAGCGCTCGCCGGGAAGCCTGCCGATCACCTTCACGCGCCTGCGCGTCTCGCCGAAGGTGCGCTTGATGAAGTTGGAGTGCCGGATGCGAGCCCAATGGGCCTTCGGGAACCGCAGGTACGTGGTGAGGTGCTCGAGGTCCGACGTCAAGCACTCGACAGCGGCCGGATAGAGCTTGTGCCACTTGGCGCAGAACGACTTCACGCGCCGGTTCGCCTCGAAGCGCACGGCAGCTGGGATCTCGCCCCGGCCCATGACGTCACCCACGCGTACCACCCCGAGAGCCGTTGGACCAGCCAACACCTCATGGCCGTGAACGGAAAGTCAACGACATCACCCTCGAGGACCTCCACGCCGTGGGCGAACGCAACGATGTCCCCACAGCTACCGCCGGGTCGTCCGCGACGTAGCCGATGGCGTGGCAGCCTGGCCACAATTCGCCACCGAAGCCGATCTCGACGAACAGACGACCAAGGCAATCACCGCAGACATCGCGCGCTTTCGACCAACGTAACGTCGACATCGTCAACATCTCGCAGAGCTTCGCGGGCGGGTTCGCCGGCGTAGGGCCGGTCTCTGGGTAACGGAAGACGCTCAGTTGGTAATCGACTGCGTCTCGGATCCGACGACTCGTCGCATCCGTACGACCAGCGTCGCCGATGGGATCACCTTGCCGCTCGCGTAGGTCGACAGCCGCGATGCCGAAGTACCGATGCGCGTGGCGAACTCCGCCTGTGAGAGCCCGGATCGCTCGATGAGCTGGCGCACCTCCTCGGCCACGGCTGTTCGTTCGTCTGCCTCTGCCCGCCTGCGGGCGTTGGCCAACGCCGTCTCGAAGAGCGGTCCTACGCCGTAGGGGAGCTCTAGACGGAACGCTTGCTCCACCATGCGAGCGACCCTGCCCCAGGGGTCCTCTTCGATGGCGGCGATGAGCCGGCGCCAGTCCGGCAGCGTGCCCCGCTCGAGCGCGGCGAGCACACCCTCGAACGGCCAGGACTCGGCCGGCTCCTCCGGCGAGGTGTCGATGTTGCGAAACCGAAGCGGGCTTGCCATCACACGTATCGTGCGATCTCTACCGACAGCTGCCGACAGGCGTCGACGACCGATGGCCAGCTTGCCCAGCGCGGCTCCAAGCCCTTGTAGTGCGCGAGCTCGGTCGTCGTCTTCGCGTCGGCCGGCCGCGGATCAGCAAGCTGGCGTACGAGCTGGGTCGTGACACCTTCGGCCTCCGGCGGCCGCTGGTCGGCGTAGTAATCGTCAAGGCGTGCGAGGACCTCGGCAGCATGCAGACGGCCGGAGCGCTCGGCGAGTGCCATGACATCGAGGTAGTCCCTGGTCTGGTTCCGGCGCACGATGAGGTAGCCCTTGACCCGGAGCACCTCGTCGAGGGAGGGCACACGCACGTGTCCCCCGGTGGGAAGCGTGATCTCCACGACCTCCAGGGGAACCTTGCGAAGCAACTGGCGAACGCCGCACTCGATGCCGCCGAGCTCGCCGAGGATGAGCTTCCCAGGAGCGACACGGTTGGTGACCCAGCCCTCGGTGGCCTCGATGGCCTCCAGCACAAGGTCGAAGCGGTCGGCGAGGTCCGAGAGCACGTGATCGTGGTCCATCGAATCCCGATGACTTGCCCACAACGCCGCTGCGGAACCCCCGACGAGCACAGCGTCGGGGACGACACGCTGGAGCTGTGCGGCGGACTCCAGCACTCGTCGAAGGATCGGGCGCTCCAGCCCGGGTGGGATGTCGTCGTCCTGCAGCTCGATGCCGACCGCCTCAGGTCGACGGGGCGGAGCGAACCGCCCGCCTTCTGGTCGTCCTCGTGGATGCCGGCTCACCATTCGCTTATCATATTCGATAATTCGGCTCCCCGGTCCGCCCGATCCGGCGCTCGGTGCACAGGAACCGCGTGCGCCCGTTCGCACACCTCCACAGTCGCACCGCCTACAGCGCCCGAGACGGGTTGGCGAAGCTCGCCACGATGGTCGATGCCGCCGCCGACGACCAGCCGGCCGTTGCGGCGACCGATCGCGGGAGCCTGGGGGCGACCTGGCAGATGTCCGGGCTCTGCGCCAGGGCCGGCACGAAGTCCCAGCGGCTCCGCGGCGATGGGGGCGATGGCGGGGCGAGGGGGGCGATGGCGGGGCGATAGCCGACTGAATGCGTGGTCGGGTGCCGGGATCGAGCTTGTAACGCGCACGGAGTCGCTGGGCCAATTGTGCTGCTGAGCCAGTTGTGACGTCGCGGAACTCGATGGCGGTCACTCGAGACGGATCACGACCTGCAGGCCGGTCGACAGGTATGACGGCCCGTTGCTCCACGACACGAAATCGACGGTGTCCCCCTTGACGGCGTGCACCGTGAGGTCGAAGGGCGCCCTCTGGCCGTACTTCGACATGGACTCCGAGTACAAGGGTGCTCCGTCGTGGTACACGCCCACCATGTGGTCGGCCTCGTCGACGTCGACCCCGACGAATCGGCCCGAGACGGTGAACGTGCCGGTCACGGGTGCGGTCCATCTCAGGCCGACGTTGCCCGTGCTCTCGGGATCCAAGTCGATGTAGCCCGCGGGCAGCACGATGGTCTCGTAGTGGAGCGTCGATGCCCCCCTGTTCGCCCCGATGATGGCGGAGCTCGGGTATTGGTTGCCGTTCCACCAGCAGGGGCACTCAGGGGACGCGGCCGAACGACTACCAGTATGGGTGAAGTGCTCGCCGTCGAGGAGGTAGCTCCACGGCCCGCTCGGATTTCGCGCGACGGAGAACTGCGACACGGCGTTGTACCCCGAAGGGCCACTTGCAGCGGCAGAGACCGTCCCCCCGACGAACATCCCGACCGCCACGCAGAGCGCACCGATCGGTCTTGCCGCCTTCGAGGTGCCCCTCGTGCCGATGAATCCAACGAGCGTTCTCATCGCTCGGACCTCCTTGCGCTGTCCTCGGGAGTCTGGTGCGTGGTCAGCCTGTCCCGGACCGCCACCGGGGCCGTGAAGGCGTGCCCTCAGAACGGAAACAGTGTCTTGTGTGGGAAATTCTGACCGGCGCAGTTGCTGTGTTGCCGACGAATCTCACCCCGCCCGTGTTTGTCGTAACGTGCATCGGTGCACCGGTGCATCGGTGCACTGAAGCCGTTCCCTCCGCAGCCTGTCCCGCCGAGGAGGGCTGGGCCGGTGATGCCCGTGATCGTGGGCGGCGCGAGGACGGTCGAGCCGCAGACCGCCTCCCGTGGCGCGATCGTGAACCGCCCGGTCCGGGCAGACGTGACGCAAGCAGCGCTGAAGCCCAGGTCGATGGTGGCGCACCTGGACGCCGATGTGAATGTCGTGGTGTCAACCGGCGTGAAGACGACGTGCGGCGTGTGTGTGCCGGGCTGGAGCACCGTGCCCGCGCCGAGTGCGGAGACGCAGTGCTGCGCGACTCCCGAGGCGAACACGGTCTGGCCGAGGACGTGTGTGCCGTCGAGGAACTCGACCACCCCGGTCGCCGATCCGGGCGCGGCGGTCATCGAGGGGTTCTTCCAGTTCGATGGCGACATGACGGTCTTTTGAGTGGTGTGAGGACGACCGGTGGCGGCACTGTCATCGTTCCCGGCGCTGGGTCGTCCAGCGGGTAGAAGGCAACGGGATGGCCGGCGAGCACGGCAGCGGCGTAAGTCCCGACTCCGTCGACGAAATCGCACCGACTGGCGACGCCCGCAGCAACAGACCTGCGCCGCCGATGGCGGCGGCGAGCGCCGCTCCAGAAACGAGGCGCGCACGCCTTCCAGCCAATGAAACCATCGGCCACCTTCCGCCACGATGAGCCGAACCCCGCTCGGTGCACGCCCTGGTTAGCACGGTGTGTGCGATCTGTCAAGAGGTTACGCGGGCGCCGTCCACTCGTCACGCGGTCTTGCCGTGCGGCCGGCTCCGGGTGCGGGTCAGCCGGTCGATCGGCTCTGGGCTTCGCGAGCGGGCTGGCGGCGCCAGCGCTGCCTTCCGCCTACGCACGGCGCGCGACAGGGGGTCTTCTCCGCGTGCTCACATCCTCAACAACTCCGAGCCTGTTGCACGAGGAGCTCCTGGGGCGCAACTCTTCGAAGTCGGGCAGCCGCGCTGAGAACGTCGGCGTCAGATC
>JAJYMB010000149.1 GCA_021787365.1 Actinomycetes bacterium
GGTCCAGGTCACCATCGCTGGCGACACGGCCGAGCACCTTGACGCCAACGTCGTCCGCGTCGCACCCAGCTGCGATAATGAACAGCGACCGGTTCACACCGCCCTCGCCGGTTCCCATCTGCGTCGCACCCCCAACCGGATTCGAACCGGTGCCGCCGCCTTGAAAGGGCGGTGTCCTAGGCCGCTAGACGATGGGGGCTCGACCGCCTAGTCTACGCCGGCGCCGGCCTGCCCGACCCGAGCGCCGGGCCCGGTGCCCGCCTCGGGTCCCCCGCGGGCCCTGAGCTGTCGCCCCTACCCGGCAACCGTCGCGCTCTTGGCGTCACGCAGGTCCCACTCGGTGCCCGCCGGCGTGTCCCGCACTTCAACCCCCGCTGCCAGCAAGTTGTCCCTGATCCGGTCGGCGTCGGCGTAGCGCCGGCTCTCACGGGCCTGGGCTCGCTCGGCGAGCAGGGCTTCGACCCAGTGAGCGGCCGTCTCGCGCGGATCGCGCAACCCCTCCCCGGCGGCGCCACCGAGGCGAACGATCATGCGCCGAAGAGCGGCCCGGGCGCGGTCCAACTCGTCCGACTGGAACGTGTCCGCAGACCACCCGTGCACCACCTCTTCCAGATCGAGCACCGCCTCGGTCGCGGCACCGGCGTCCCGTGCTGCCACAGCACGGTCGAAGTCGGCGTTGAGACGCGATACGTCCGCGAGCAGAGGGCTGGCGCCGCCGTGGGGGGGCGCTGACCCTGTTGACCCGCCGGTTGGCTCGTCGCCCCGCCCGTCGCCCACGGAGCTGCCCCGGCCTGAGCCCGCGCCCTCCAAGGCTTCGCCACTGGAACTGGCACTCTCCGGTGTCCCACCGCGCGCACTGCCACGCGAACGGCCGGCCTCCGAGCGACCGAAGGCCAGCCCGGTGAGCTCTTCGATGCTGAGCGTCTTGCCGGTGCCCACGGTCACAGAACGTCCCCGCCGGCGAACGGTCACGCCCCCCAAGCCCGCGGTGCTCAACTTGCCCGCCTCCAGGTCGAAAATACAGGCCGTGTGCTCGTCCACCCCGAGCACCCAGGCCTCCTCCGGCAAGCTCTCTTCCATGGCCGAAAGGCGGGCTTCGCCCAGGTAGCAGTAACGGGTGTCGTGCGTGCCACCCTCGGCGTTGTCGTAATGGGGGATGACGGCGACTTGCAGGCCGTAAGGTCCGAGCAGATCCAGCCCCTCCACCCACACCGGGTCGGCCCCGGACTTGTAGATCTCGTAAACGGGCACGGTGAAGCGCCCAAGCGTGAGGGCCGCCGCCGAAGAAAAGACTATGCACCCGCCCTGGGCCAATTTTTCCGCGAGTAGGTGAGGTACCACGGTGGGCCGCCATTGGCGGAGCGCATAGGTCGGGCTCCCCGGGCCAGAAAACAACCAGTCCGCCTCGGCCACACGCGCCAAGGCAGCCTCGAGCGACAAAGTGCTCACGCCTTCGGTCCGGAGCAGCGAAGCGACTTCGACATCCCGGCCGATGCTCTCCTTGAAGTACCCGGTCGCACGGGCCGAGATGTCTGCGGCATTGGATTGGAAACCGTAAGGCGTGTCCATAAGGACCGCCCGCACCGGTGCCGGGCCCAACCTCTCGAACAGTCCCCGGTGGACCTTCACCATGGTCGGGGTCGTCTCCCCCGAGCCCATGATGGCCAGCAGCCGTGCCGCAGCCACCGTAGCGGTCACCCGTCGCCAGAAAGAGCGTCGATCACGAGCGACTGTACCCAGGTGAGCACGTAGTACAAGATGTGCGGGGGGTCCTCCGGCTCGTTGTCCTGCTCGTCCTCGCTGACGTCGAGCACCGTGCCGAGCCAGAGGCGGACGTCGTTGAGGGCCCGTAACCAGGCGTCCAGCTCCTCTTGCGTCAGCTCTTTGGCGTCGGCCGTCTTCGCCAGCGTCTCCAAGGCTTGCGCCTTGCTCTCCGACAGTTCCTGGCCAACGAGGGAGCGGTACTCGGCCTCGGCCCGGGGGTCGTCGGCATAAGCGGGCGGGAAGAGCCGTCTGAAGGCCTCATCTTTGGGGTTGGCCGCGACAGCCTGGCGCAGTTGCATGGGCAGTTCACGGAGCAACGCCCTGTCTTCGGCACCAAGGTCGACCCTGTACGAGCCGTCTTTGTCGCGCCACACGGGTGGGTGCCGACGCAAGGTCATGAGCGCCCCCGCTGCCGCCACGAGTGCCAGAACCCCGACCTGAGGGCCGAACGGGGGTGCCGTCGCACGGTCACGGGTACCGGAGCGTCCTGCACGAGCTCAGGTGTCCTGCTCCATGGTCGCCCAGAGGCCGTGCTCGTGCAGGCGGAACACGTCCAGTTCCGCCTTTTCCCTCGGCCCGCTCGACACCACCGCCTTGCCCTTGGTGTGGACGTCCAACATCAGCTTCTGAGCTTTCTGCTTGCTATAGCCGAAGAGCTTTTGAAAGACGAAGGTCACATAGCTCATCAGGTTTATCGGGTCGTTCCAAACGATGACCTTCCACGGCCGTGCCAGGCCGGTCACCTCCGTGGTCTCCGGTCGTTTTATCTCGACTGGTGCGGCAGTTGGCATGGCCTCACCTCCTTCTAAGTGCTAACCAGCTCGGGCTCGCTCACAGCGTCGGGGCTCGAGGTCTCGACACCCGCGCGCACCTCGGCCCCCCGGCGCGCGAACAAGCCGAAATTAAACCAGCACATCGCCACCACTACCGTGGTCGCGCCCGCCAGGTGAAACCCCACCAAGACCACGGGGTCCCCGGTGAAGTACTGCGTATAGCCCACGGCAGCCTGGGAGACCAGCACCACCAAGAGCATCTCCGCCCGGCGCAAGAGGGCTCGGTCGACCCGGGAACGGTGCATCCACCAGAGCGTGAAGACCGTGAGGGCCAGCAGCACCTCGACCGAGCTCCCGTGGAGCTGGGCCGCCCTGTACAGGGACAGGAAATGAAAACGGGGGACGCCCGGTGCGCCGGCATGGGGGCCCGTACCCGTCACGACAGTCCCCAGTGCCACGACCACGAACGTCCAAGCCAGCATGGCGCGGCTCGCGACCAGCTGGCCTCGACGGACCAAGCAGCGAGCAGCTTCGACGGTGGCCCGGCCGGCAGGCTGGCCGGCGGTGACGTCGGCCAGCCGGCTCCGGTGGAAGAGCACTACTGCGACGACGAGGAGGGCCATGGACAACCAGAAGTGGCCCATTACCCATGCCGGAGCCAGCTTGTGCAAAACGACTTCTCCCCCGAGGACCACCTCGCCGAACATTCCTCCCAGCAAGGCAAGAGCCAGCCAGACGAGGTCCCTCCGGCGAGGACGGCGGCGGTAAGCGGCCACGGCGACCAAGGCGATGCCGACGGTGAGCGCGGCCTCGACCAGGCGGTTGCCGAACTCCACCCAGGCGTGGTAGGCCAAGGGCGCCACCACGCTCGTCCGGGTGCAGGCCGGCCAGTCCTTGCAGCCGAGGCCCGAACCCGTGAGCCGCACGGCCCCCCCGCTCACGATGCCGATGGCGAGCGCCCAAACGGTGACCAGAGCGCTCCGCCGGAAGAACTCGGGCGAAGCGGTGTGCGCCCAAGCGCCCCGGGCCCGGGCCGACCAAAGGCGGGCCCAGCCGCTCTCCGGAGCACGCGCCAAAGCCATCGGCTCGATGCTAGGACCCCCGGACACCTGGGTTGCAGCCGGCGTGGAGGTGCCGTAGGGGCGACCGCTTTGTCCGCCGGAGCGCCGGCCCCCTAACCTGGCTCCAAGTGGTCACCAACGCCAGCGCCCTCGTCGTCAGGACTAGCCCGCCGCGCTATGCACCGGGCAGGTTCTCCCGCCTGGGTGGCTTCGTCGCCCTCACCAAGCCCCGCATCATCGAACTGCTCCTGGTCACCACGGTCCCCACGATGGTTGTGGCAGCGGGAGGGTGGCCCTCGGCGAAGGCGCTCGTGGCAACACTTCTCGGCGGTGCGCTCTCGGCAGGCGGTGCCAACGCAGCCAACATGTACTTCGACCGCGATATCGACGCCCTGATGCACCGGACGTCCGGGCGGCCGCTGGTTACGGGGGTCGTGAGCCCGGTCTCGGCGCTCGCTTTCGCCGCGGGCTTGGAGGTCGCCGCCTTCCTCACGCTCCTGCTCGCTGTCAATGCCCTCTCAGCTTTGCTCGCGTTGTCGGCGGCTCTCTTCTACGTGCTCGTCTACACCGCCCTCCTCAAGCGCATCTCGCCACAAAACATCGTGATCGGCGGTGCCGCCGGCGCAGTGCCGGTGCTCGTGGGCTGGGCGGCCGTCAGGGGATCGGTCGGCTGGGCCCCGCTCCTCCTGTTCGCCCTCGTGTTTTTGTGGACGCCGCCGCATTTCTGGGCGCTCGCGATCCGCTACCGAGACGATTACTCGCGGGCAGGTGTGCCGATGATGCCGGTCGTCCGCAGTATCCGGGGCACCAGCTGGCAGGTGCTCGCTTACGCGGTGGCGACCGTCGCCACTTCAGCCGGTTTCGGCGTGGTCGCCCACATGCAGTGGCTGTACTGGGCGACCGCTGCGGCGGCAGGAGCGGCCTTCGTCTTGTTCTGCGGCCGGCTCGTCAGGGAACAGAGCGCGACGGCGGCGATGAAGGTGTTCCACTGGTCGATCACCTACTTGTCGCTGCTGTTCGTGGCGATGGCCCTGGACGTCGTCGTCCGCTGAGCTTCTGGCCGGGCCCGCCGGCCGGGCCCAAGGTTCATTCCCAGCGGAAAGTGAGCGCGGCTACCAGGGGGGCCGCGAGCGCCCAAACGGCCAGGACCAGCCAGTCGTGGCCGCTGACATAGCCGCCTGTGCCCATCGCCGAACGGAGGGCGCCGGCCAGCGCCGCCGCCGGCAGGGCGTCCGCCACCGAACGGAGCCCCCCGGGCAGCTTCGAGAGCGGGAAGAGCATGCCTCCGAGCAGCAGCAAGGCCAACCACAGCCCGTTGGCCAGGGCGAGCACGATGTCCGCCCGGAACCGGCCCGCCATCAAGAGGCCGAGCCCCGTGAAACCTGCCGTCGCCGCCACCGCCGCTCCAAGGGCCCCGAAGGAGGACACGACTGCCCCAGCGCCTTCGGCCCCCCCGCCTGGCTGCCACCCGACGGCCAGACCGGCACCGATGACGGCCGCCGCCTGCACCACTTCGATCGCCACCACGGAAAGTACCTTCGCCAGCACCAGCCGAGGCCGGCCGAGCGGCGTGGCCCCCAGGCGCTTCAGGACCTTGTACTCGCGCTCGAAGGCCGTCGCGATACCGACGCTCACCATCCCCGTCGACATGATGGCGAGCGCCAGGATGCCGGGTACGAGGAAGCCCGCTTCGCCGCTCGGCGCAGGCAGCACCTTGGTGAGCGCCAGGAACACGAGCAGGCCCACCGGTATCCCGAGCGTGAGCAGCAAGGACTCCCCCCGGCGCACGGTGAGGCGCACCTCCGCGCCCGTCTGGGCCCAGAGAGCCTTCATGGCAACCGGCCCCCTCCGGTCCTCTCCCCGCCCGTCCCGGCCGCGATGCCTGCCCCGCCGCCCCCTGCTTTGCGGGCGGCCCCGGCCTCTTTGCGGGCGGCGCCGGCCTCGCTGTGGGCGGCGCCGGCCTCGCTGCCCGGCCCGCCTGTCGCGCTCCCGCCGTCGCCTTCCCTCTCGTCGCGCGTAAGCCGGAGGTAGACCTCCTCGAGCGGCGCCCGGCCGGCTCGCAAGCCATCCAGAGGCAGGCCGCGCTCATCCAACCATGCCGCCAGGGCCCCGACCACCGAAGGGCTGCCGGCGATGTCGGCCACGTACTGACCAGGGCCCTCTTCGCGCACTGCCGCCCCGAGTTGCGCCTCGAGCGAAGAGGTGTCGACGTCCGGCGACGTCTCCCAGCGCAGAACCGGCCGGCCAGCCTGGGCGGCCAGTTCGTCGAGCGTCCCCGCGGCAACGAGGTGCCCGCGGTCGATCACATAGAGGACGTCGGCCAGGCGTTCCACCTCCTCGAGCTCGTGGGTGGTGAGCAAGACGCACACGCCCGCCAGGCGCAAGCCCGCGATCACCTCCCTGATGACCTGGCGCCCCTCGGGGTCCACGCCCGAGGTGGGCTCGTCCAGGAAGGCCACCCGGGGCCGCCCCACCAGAGCGAGAGCCAGCGAGAGGCGTTGGCGCTCGCCGCCCGAAAGCCTCCGCCAAGGGGTGCGGGCGGCGCGCTCCAGCCCCACCAGCTCGAGTAGCCGCCGTGGGTCCTCGGGGTTGCGGTAGTAGCCGGCGAAAAGCCGGAGCGCCTCCGCCGGCCCCATGCCAGGGTAGACGCCGCCCCCTTGCAGCATCACGCCCATCAAGGGCGTGAGCTCGCGCCGCTCGGACCACGGGTCGTAACCGAGCACGCGCACCGACCCTCCCGCCGGCTTCCGGTAGCCCTCGGCCACCTCGACCGTGCTCGTCTTGCCGGCGCCGTTCGGCCCGAGCAAGCCGACCACCTGGCCTGGCTCGGCCACAAGGTCCAAACCGTCGACCGCCACGAGGTCCCCGTAGCGCACCGTGAGCGAGCGGATTTCGACCGCGTTAAGTTGCCCAACCACCTCCCTTGACCGTACCGGCCCTGTGTTCCCGGTGCACTTCGGTCTTCTCGGCGCAGTGGCCCGTCGTCCTGCGACGCCATCTACACCGAGTTGAGGTATTTGCACCCGGAAGGGCCGGCGGCGGGGGAGCACCGAGGCCAGGCCAGCCCAGGCCACCTGCCCGACCGCAGGCCACCTGCCCGACCGCAGGCCACCTGTCTCACCCCGCGCCAGCCGGGAGCACCGGCCTCCGGGCGCCACGTAGTCAGCTGTTAGCTTCGTACAGGTGATCGACGTGCGCCGCCTCCGGACCGACCTCGAGGCCACCAAGGCGGCCCTCGCCCGCAAACAGGTGCCGGCAGACGAGGTCGAGCGCGCCGCTGCCCTCGATGCCGAGAGCCGCCAGCTGGCCAACCAGGCTGACGCGCTCCGGGCCCAGGTGAAGGCCCTCTCCAGGCAGGTGGGCGAGGCGATGAGGGCCGGCGACGCCGAACAGGCCGAGCGCGCCCGCCAAGAGAGCAAGCGCCTGGGCGAAGTCCTAGCCGGCGCCGAAGAAGAGGCGCGCGCCATCCAGGCACAGCTCCACGACGCCTTGTTGCGCCTCCCCAACCTCCCTGCCCCGGAGGTCCCCGACGGCGCCTCGGCGGCAGACAACGTCGTCGTGCGTACCGTCGGCTACGAACCGGGCCGCTACGGCCCGCACCAGCGCGTCCCCCATTGGGAAATCGGGGCCGAGCTCGGCATCCTCGACCTCCAGCGCGGCGCCAAGCTCTCGGGGTCGATGTTCCCCCTTTTCCAAGGCGGCGGCGCCACCTTGTGCCGGGCTCTCTGCCAGCTCGCCCTCGACCGCAACCGGGACGCTTTCACCGAGGTGAGGCCGCCGTCGCTGGTTCGCTCCCCGGCTCTCGAAGCCTCGGGCCAGCTGCCCAAGTTCGCGGACGACGCCTACCACGTGGAGCGTGACGACCTCTGGGCCGTCCCGACAGCCGAGGTGCCTCTTACATCCATGCACGCCGGCGAGATCCTCGCCGAAGAAGAGCTCCCGATAAAGGTGATGGCATATACGCCCTGTTACCGCCGGGAGGCAGGGGCCGCGGGACGGGACACCCGCGGGCTGCTCAGGGTGCACGAGTTTGACAAAGTGGAAATATTGGCCGTCTGCAAGCGAGAGCAGGCCGCTGCCCTCCACGAGGAGCTCCTGTCGCGAGCGGCCGGGTCCATAGAAGCACTCGGCCTCCCCTACCGGGTCGTCGAGATATGCACGGGCGACCTGGGCCAGTCGCAGGCCCGGCAGTTCGATATCGAGGTTTACGCCCCAGGATGTGACATGTGGCTCGAGGTTTCTTCGGTCTCCTGGTTCAGCGACTACCAGGCCAGGCGGGCCTCGATCCGCTACAAACCCGAGGCGGGAGGCCCTACACAAATATGTGACACGCTGAACGGCTCCGCTCTGGCCGTGCCCAGGGTGTGGGCCGCGCTCGTCGAAACCTACCGCCAGGCTGACGGATCGGTCGAGCTCCCCGCCTCTCTCCACCCCTATTTCTCGGGTCGGAGGTATATCAGGGGCCAGTAGGGGGAAACCCCGTACCGGCACGACCTAGTCCGCCAGTAGCCTGGGTGTTTGAGTGATCCAAGTCCGCAACCTCACCAAGCGCTTCGGCGCGAAGACCGCGGTCAACAACCTGTCCTTCGACGTCCAGCCGGGGCTCGTGACCGGGTTCCTCGGGCCCAACGGTGCCGGCAAGACCACGACTCTGCGAGCCATCGTGGGCCTCGTGCGGCCCGACGCCGGCGCCGTCACTGTAAACGGGACTAATTACCACGACATACTCGCCCCCACGCACGAAGTTGGCGCCCTCCTCGAAGCCAAGGCCTACCACCCGGGGCGGCGTGCACGCGACCACCTCGTCGCTCTCGCCCAGGCAAGCCGCATCCCGAACCGGCGGGTGGACGAGGTGCTGGGCCTCGTCGGACTAGCCGATGCGGGCAAGCGCAAGGCGGGAACCTTTTCCCTCGGGATGGCCCAGCGCCTCGGCATCGCCGCCGCCCTCCTCGGCGACCCGCCTGTGCTCCTGCTCGACGAGCCAGTCAACGGCTTGGACCCCGAAGGCATTGTCTGGGTGAGGACTCTCATGCAGGCGCTAGCCGCGGAGGGGCGCACAGTTTTGGTCTCCAGCCACCTCATGTCCGAGATGGCGCTCACTGCCACCCACGTCGTCGTGATCGGGCGCGGCAAGCTGATCGCCGACTCGAGCATCGAGGAACTGGTGAGGGCGAGCTCCGGTTCACGGGTCCGCTTGCGGACACCCCTGGCGGGCGCCCTGGTACCTCACCTGCTGGCTGCCGGGGGGACCGTGCAGCCCGGGGACGATGGCGCCCTCATGGTTTCGGGGCTCGAGCCCGACGCTGTCGGCGACATCGCCTTCAAGGCCCAAGCCCCCGTGCACGAGCTCGCCCGGCTGGAAGCATCCCTCGAGGAGGCGTTCATGGAGCTGACACAAGAGGACTCCGAGTTCCGCGCCCAGGGGGTGACGGGAGCACCAGCCGCTCGACAGGGATGGGGTGCAGCCGCTCGGGGAGGGGCGGACGGCGCTGGGGCACCCGCCGGCACTGGGACAGGAGGGCAGGCGGGTGCTTGGCCAGGAGCGCCGGCTGGCGATGGGGCACCGGCGGGTACCAGCGCGCCGCCAGCACAGGGCTGGCCGGCGGCACGGCAGGGTTGGAGCGGGCCGGCATGACCCAGTACCCACCTCGCCGGCTAGAGAGCCCTGGAGGACCGGCGTGAGCGCACCGACGCGCGTCCTGGGCACTGAAGTGAGGGCGGCCCCCCGCCCGACCGGTGAGGTGCCCACCCTCGCTGACACCCTGCGCTCCGAGTGGACCAAGATGCGTACCCTGCGATCGACCAAGGTCACCTTGGGTGTCACCGCACTGATCGTGATCGGCTTGTCCGCGCTCATCACCTGGGCGTCGGTGGCCAGCCCTCACCATGGGACCCAGGCGTTTACCAACCCTCTCGGTGTAATCCAGGCGGGTTGGGGCCTCGGCTGGCTGGCCTTCGAAGTGCTCGGCGCCCTCGTCGTCACCAACGAGTACTCGAGCGGGATGATCGCAGCCACGTTCCTAGCGACCCCAAGGCGCGTACGGGTCCTGGCGGCCAAGGGCGCCGTGCTCTCGGTCGTGGTCGGCCTGCTCAGCCTCGTCATGACCTTTGTCAACTTTTACGTTGGCCACGCAGTTCTGTCGGCCTACCCGGCCTTCCCCGAGCCAGCCCTTGGCGACAACAACGTCCTTCGCGCCGTGCTCGGCATGGCACTTACCTCCACGCTCATGGCCCTGATCGGCTTCGCGTTGGGAGCGGTCCTTCGGCACACAGCGGGTGCGATTACAGCCAGCGTGGCCGTCCTCTTCGTGCTGCCGCTCATCCTCCAGGCGCTCCCGACGTCCTGGCGTAACCCCGTCGAGGAGTACTGGCCCACTCAGGCCGGTAGCCAGCTCGAACAAGTCACCCGCCAAGCTCACGCGCTCACTGCCTGGTGGGGCACCGGGGACCTTGCCCTTTTCGTCGCGCTCCTGCTCGTGGTGGCCGGCGTGCTCCTGGTGCGGCGCGATGCGTGAACCGGCCGAGCCAGCGGGCGACAACGTCGTCTCATGAACACGCCTCGGGTGTGGCTGGTACGCCACGGCGAGACCGCGTGGAGCTCCTCGGGGCGGCACACCAGCCGGACCGAGCTCCCCTTGACCGCTGCCGGCGAGGAACAGGCAAAGGCGCTCGGGCCGGTGCTCGCGGGCCAGCAGTTCGACCTGGTCGAGACCAGCCCACGACTCAGGGCGAAGCGGACGGCCGAGCTCGCCGGCTTCGACGCCGTGGAGGACGAAGACCTGGTGGAGTGGGACTACGGGCAGCTGGAGGGCTTGACGACCGAGGAGATCAGGTCCAGCCACCCCGGCTGGACCATCTGGGACGGGCCGTGGCCCGGCGGTGAGCGGCCCGGGCAAGTGGAGGCCCGGGCGCGCCGTGTCCTCCAGCGTGTCAGGGCCTTACCGGCGCAGGGAGAGGCCCTCCTTTTTTCCCATGGGCACATCCTCCGAGTCCTTGCAGCCACGTGGCTCGGCCGGCCCCCCGGAGACGGGCGGTTGCTCGTGCTCGGGACGGCAACGGTCTCGGTGCTCGGGTGGGAACACGGAGCACCGGCCGTCCAACGCTGGAACGTGCCAGTGAGTGAGGAGCTGTAGGTGGACGGCCGTAACCAAGGGCGGGAGGGCCCCTCTTGGCCGAGCGCCTCGCCCCCTGGGGCCGGTCCGGCGGCTGAGAGGGGTTGGGGTGAGCGGGGTTGGGGGAACGGGCCCCCACCCGGCGAGCCGGTTTGGCCGGCGCCTGCCCAGCCACCCGGCCAGCAGCCCGAGCCACAACCGGGGCCTCAGCCCGGCTACCAGCCGAGCGGCCGGCCGCCCCCCTGGCAGGTGCCTCAACCTACAGGCGGGGCCGGTCCGGAGACACTAGGGCCCAACACCCGCTGCTACCTGCACCCAGACCGTCTGGCCGGCGCCGTCTGCCGGTCGTGCGGCAACCCCATCTGCTCCGACTGCATGGTCGAAGCGCCGGTCGGGTGGCACTGTACGCGCTGCGTGAAGCGCAGCTCTCGTAAGTCGCCGGTGGTGCGCTACCGGCCCGGCACGGGCGGCCTCCCCAGGATGCGCCAGGCACCGGTCACCCTCACGATCATCGCCGTATGTGTCGTGCTCTACCTGGCGAGCACCTCGGACCCCACCTTGCTCGACCAAGCCGCCGAATGGGGAGTGGGCATCCAGCAAGGGCAGTGGTGGCGGCTGTTCACGGCCATCTTCTTCCACGTCGACATCTTGCACATCACCCTCGACATGGTCGCCCTGCTCGTCATCGGCCGGCTCGTCGAGCCGGTCCTCGGCCCGTGGCGCTACCTCGCCCTCTTCCTCGTGTCCGGCTTGGGGGGTTCCGTCGCCGCCTACCTCCTGAGCCCGCCCATCCAGCCCGAAGTGGGTGCTTCGGGAGCCATCTTCGGGCTGTTCGGGGCGTATTTCGTGCTCGCCCGGAGGGCCGCGACCGACACCACGGGCATCCTCGTGCTGATAGCGATCAACCTCGCCTTCTCCTTCTCTGTGGCAGGCATCGCCTGGCAAGCCCACATCGGGGGCCTGGTGACCGGCGTCGTCGTGTCCGCTGGGCTCGGCCTCGGGCGTCGCCGGCGCCACCAGGTCGAGATTGTCGCCGACGTGGCCGTCGTAGCCTTCGCCTGCCTGGCCCTCGGGTTGCTCATGACACTGCCGCCGGGAGTGGCCAACCTCAACCTTTAGGATGGTCCCGGCCCTCGGGGGCGTAGGTCAGTGGTAGACCGGCAGACTTTTAATCTGCGCGTCGGGAGTTCGATCCTCCCCGCCCCCACGCAGAAATAGGTCCTCTGAACAGTGCCTTCACTCCTCAGGGTTCCCGTCGCACCCTCTCCTAGACTCCCCAGTGCAACATTAGTGCAACACAGCGCTCGGGGAGGCCGATGGGAGGCCTTTGGCCTCGAGGGGGCCGAGCGTCCGCCGCTGGCGGGAGCGGGGGAGGTGCTGGCTGACTGGGCGCGCTCGGAGGCCGAGGTCGAGGCCCGGTCGGCAGGCCTGGTCCCCTTCCCGCCCCGACTCGCCGCCTGACGATGCATTGGAAGTATGGCAGGAGGCGTCGTTCCGCACGCGCGTTCTGGACGCTGACCGCGCAGGCTTGACTACATTGTAGTCATGTCGCATCCGATCTCGGTCCGGTTTCACGATCCGCGTGTCGCCGAGCGCCTGCGCGCAGAAGCCTCGGCGCACGGTACGTCCCAGTCTGCGATGGCAGAGGAGCTGCTCGACGAGGGCCTGCGAATGCGTCGTCACCCCCTTCTGAGTTTCCGTGACGGGCCCACCGGACGGCGCGTCGCTCTCCTTGGTGGTCCCGACGTCTGGGAGCTCGTTGACGGGCTCGTCGGCGGCGACGTCGCCCCCGACCGACGGATCGAGCGAGCGGTCGAGCTGTTCGGGCTTCGCCGCGAGCAGGTCGAAGCTGCGTTGGCGTACTACGCCGAGTTCACCGACGAGATCGACGCGCAGGTCGAGGCGAACCGGCGGGCCGCAGAGGAAGCGGAGGCCCTCTGGCACCGCCAGCAGGAACTGCTGGTGGGGTGAAGCTCCTGCTCGATGTGCACCACTCCCACCTCGCCGCCGAGGCCTTGCGCGCCGACGGCCACGACGTCGTGGCCGCTTCGGACGACCCGGTGCTGGCGGCGCTGCCCGACGACGAGCTGCTGCGACGCGCCAGCCGATCCGGCCGGGCAGTCGTCACCGAGAACGCCCGCGACTTCGACCGCGTCGTCAGGGCCTGGGCGGTGGCTGGGGAACATCACGCCGGCGTGGTCTTCACCTCGCCGCGCCGATACCACCGTGGAAGCAGCTCCTATCCGGAAAACCTCGTCCGCGCGCTTGCTGCGCTGCTGGCAGATCCACCCAGTGTCGAGGGCGACTGGGTGTTGTGGCTGCCGTAATCGTGAGGCCCAATCGGCGTATCCGGGCGTGGGTGGACCAGCCTCGGGCGATTCAAGCTCATCGCGCCTCCCAGCCCGGGGACGGCGCGTATTGCGGGCGGCTCCTCGCTCATCGTGGGCTCGCTGTACTGGGGAGAACTTCGGACTAGAACCCGAAAGTTGTTCGAGAGCGATAGCGTCCAACCCAGTCCCGGTTCACCTCATCAGCTTGGCGACGAGTTGACGGTTCGACCACATGGCCAGGCGGTGGCTCCTGGGCCATAGACAACGCCTCCGGCCTCGGCTACCTGCTCGCCCAGCAGCTCGTCTCGGCCGGCGAGAGGGTGCTCGACAGCGCGCTGATGGCTACGCCTTGCCGCCTTCTTTTCGAGGATGCCTCCAGCGCCAATAGCGAGTGCCTCGCTGCCCGGCCCCAAGCGGGCCGTCCTGCGGGGAGTTGTAAGGAAAGTCGCCCGTCACCCCTCCGGGAGCCCGCACCGGGTGTACATTAACAACGCTTTGGCCCCCTCCCGCCCGAGCTGGGCCGGCTTTACATGCGCCAGGAGTAGTTTAAAACTCGGCAGGTGGCTGTTGTTGAGCCCTACCCAACCCATCCTCCCAGCCCGGCGCCGGGAAGGGTTTCCTAACAAGAACCCGGACCTCGTACCTGGTTACACCGGTTAACGCGGGGACTTCCACCGAGGACCACTTAGTCGCGCGAACGCTACCACGCACGAAGCGCTACCTCTTACGAGGGTCGGCTCCATACCTCCATTTCGTCGGCGCTGATCCGAGACCGGCCCACGCCACTCGGCGAAGAGTCGTACCAGAGGGCCATGGACGCAATGTCGTCCCGTCGTTTCAGGTACCGGCCGTCGGAGTGCCAACCGAGGTCCTGGATGGTAACCCGGAGCCGGCGCTCGAAGGCGATCGGGTCTGGGATGTGCCAGCGGTACATGCCAAAGCGCTGCTGCGAGGAGTAAATGCCGTCAGGCTTTTCGACCTGGCAGAGGCCGAAGAAGGGGGCCGAGAAGGCCGTGTAGCCGGAACCGGGCACGTCGAAGTCCCACGCTCCGCCGAAGTAGTCCTCGGTGCCGGTCCCGCAGATGCTCGGGTACTCGGTGTCGTCGTCGACGTAAAACTTCACCTCGCCCTCGCCCCACCAGCCCGGCCCGTTGACCCCGAGAGCCAGGTAGGTGCCGCAGTAAAGCCCGGGCCCGGACTTGCAGTCGAGCAGTTCGTGGACACCTTCTTCGCCAACGGGGTTGTCCCTGTGCCAGGTGGCGTGGAAATAGCCGGCGCCGGCGGGCACTTCATTTTCGACATAGTCCACCTGGTAGTACACGGTGGCGTCGCGTTCGGCGAGGTTTTCCAAAGATATGCGGGCGCCCTGCTTGAAGGGCATCTCCCAATAAGAGGTCATCGCCCGGTAAGGAGCGACGACGATGGGCAGCGAACTGACGGGGGCGAAGCTACCCCACCCGTTGCAGAAGAAGTCGCCCAGCGGTACCTCGACGGCTGGGGCGGCTGAGCCGTCCCAGTACATGCGGAGCACCATCTGCCTACCGTGGGCGGTGATGGTGAGCCAGATGTGCTTTATGACGCCCGGGCCGTCTATGGCAGCCATATCCGCCGAAGAGCCGGCCGGCACCACAATGCTCGGCGACACCTTCCATCCCTGCCCGAGTTCGCGAGCGGCACCGGCGCCGGTGCCCGTGGTCGCCCGGCCTCCCTGGCCCGGCCGGCCGGTCGGGTTCTCGGCCGTGACGGACCTCGTCTGGGGCACCGAGCCCATATCCCAGAGTGTTGAAAACATCACGCCCTTCCCGATTTTACCACGCAGCCGAACTCGGCGTCGGTCGCCACGTTTGGGCCACTAATCTTCCTCGACGGTGCCCGGGCCGGCCATAAATTGTCCCGACGGCGCCGTCACAACTCTGCCATTGTCCACTACCGGCACCCCGCGGAGCAGTACCGAGACGACGGAGCCTCGGACGGCCCTGCCAGCGTACGGCGTCCAGCCAGCCTTGGAGTGCACCCCCTCGTCGGCTATGAGGCTTTGGCCACTCGGGTCGACCAGGACCAAGTCAGCGTCCGCCCCGGGTGCGAGCCGTCCCTTGCCCGCGAGCCCATAACGGCGGGCGGGCGCTCGGGCATAAGCCCCCACCACCCTCTCGAGCGATGTCCTCCCTGAGAGCGCAGCGTCAAGCATGAGGCGGAACGTGGTGTCCAACCCCGGGAGCCCAAAAGGAGCCTGCCAAATGTCCCCGGCGAGCTTCTGCTCACGGGTGGACGGCGCGTGGTCGCTGGACAGTAGGTGAATAGCGCCGCTATTGAGCGCTCGCCACATCTCCTGGGCGTCGTCGGTGCACCGCACCCGGGCTGGCGGCGTGAATTTCCGCAATGCACCATGCTCATAGACCTCGTCCTCGTGAAGGAACAGGTACTGGGGGCAGCTTTCGGCCACTGCCGGGCTCCCTCGCAGTTGTTCGTCGCGTAGGAGCTCCAGTACCGGTGGACTGCTCACGTGAGCTATCGTCACCCGGGCTCCCGACAAGCGAGCCAACAACGCCACCGTGCCGACTGCGACCAGTTCGGCAGGGAGCGACCGCCACGCTGGCAAGATCCCGGGGTCGTTGCGGCCGGCCTCGTGCAGCCGGCGCTCCGAGGCTGAAGTGATCTGGTCGTCTTCGCAGTGAACGAGGGCGGGGGCGCCCAAGTCGGCCAGTAGGTCGAAAACCTCAGACAACCGGTCGTGCGTCACTGCTGGGACGCCGTGAGTGGCACAGGTAAAAATTTTGAAGAAGCTCACGCCTCGGCGCCAAAGCCCCGAGATGTCCTGGGCGGCGTCGTCCCAGACGTGGGCCGCCAAGCCGTAGTCCACATAGGAACGACCACGCAGGTGGGCGCGCTTTTCGGCCAAACGGTCCGGGCTGGTGACTGGCCACCCGTGCGTGTGCTCGATAATCGTCGTCACGCCGCTGCAGGCGGCGGCCAAGGTCCCGGTTGGGAAGTTTTCTCTCGTCACATCGCCCGGATCCATCAGGTGCACGTGCGTGTCGACCATTCCGGGGAGCACCAAGAGGCCGTCGGCGTCCACGGTCCGCGAGGCGGCCATGGTGCGGCTCGGAGGCTCGAGGGCTACGACCTTGCCCTCGCGCACGTAGACGTCGAGTTGGCCCCTCCCTGTGAGCCCGACGACCACGCCACCTTTTACAACGAGGTCAAACGCCCCTTGCATGACCCTTCCCCCCTGCGGCGTCCTCGCAGCTCCGCCGCGCCAGGGACTCTACCGCTCGCACCGTCGATTCGAGGTGGTGTACCAAGAGGGACACTGCCCGGTCCGCATCGCGCTTTAGGAACGCGTCGAGGAACTGCTGGTGCTCAACGTTCCCGTCGGTCACCCGGCGGTAATCAGCCCTGATGGATAGTGCAACCTGCGGTGCGGCGGAGTCCTCCAAGGCTTCGAGTATCCCCGCCAGCCGCGGTGAACGGGCGGAGGCGACGAAGATGCCGTGAAAACGACGGTTGAGGACCACCCATCTCGCTACGTCCGCCGTTGACGTCATCTCCTGCTGCAAGCGCCGGGCAGCTTCGAGGTCCGCCGGCGTGATGCGCTCTACTGCCTTTCTTACTACGACAGGCTCTATCAACAAGCGCGCTTCGTAAACCTCGCGCACCTCGTCGAGCGTCGGAGTATGCACGATGGCGCCCTTGTACGGCTCGAAGCGGATCAAGCCTTGTGTGGCGAGTTCTCTCATGGCCTCTCGGACCGGGGTGATGCTCACGCCAAGCTGCTCGGCGAGGTTCGCCACGACGAGCCTCGTCCCCCCGGGTAGCTCGTTGCCCAAGATGGCAGTCCGGAGCGCTTCGAGGACGGACTCGTGAGCGGTCTTGCGCCTCAGGAAACCTAGAGGTGCCAAGCTACCGTCAGACCGGTCGCCGGAGGGTTCCTTGCCCCGTAGAGGCTGGGTCTTCTTGGCCTCAGCAGGAGCCGCTGCCATCTAAGACAAAAACCTCGCGAGGATCATGGCTACGAAAATGACCGCCCCGTAGATGATGTCCTGCACGGCCGCGCTGCCGAACAATGAGCCTGAGATAGTGTCCAACAGCTCCAACAGCAACGCACCGCCGACCGTCCCCAGGTACGCACCCTTGCCCCCTAGCGCAGAGGTGCCGCCGATCACCACCACTGCGATTGACGGCAGGAGGTAGGAATCTCCCATGCCTATGAAGCTCTGGTTGGCAAACCCGAGGAGAAGCAGGCCAGCGAGGCCGGCGCAGAGCCCGCTCACCACGTAAACGCTCACGATAACGACGCGAACATTGATCCCGCTCAAGTGGGCGACCCTCGTGCTATTGCCCACTGCGTAGACCCTCCTACCGTACGTACTGCGCCCGAGCAAGAGCGCGGCCGCCGCCACGAACACCACAAGGGGCAGGACCACGGTGGGGAGCCACCCGCCAACCCTACCGCTCATCAAGTGGCTCAACGGCCCAGGCGAGGATCCCCCCGGGACGCCGTTGGTCACGATGAGCACGAGCCCGGTGAGGAACGTGTTCATGGCGAGGGTCATGATGAGGGGAGGCAAACCCAAAGTGACGATGCCGACCCCGTTGACCAGCCCCACGGCAGCGGTGCAACCCAGCGCGGCCGCGACGACGACCGGGAACGGCAAGTTGTAGGTCGGCCCGAGGATGGAGGCGACCACGGCGGCCAGGGTGAGGGTGTAGGGGATCGACAGGTCGATGCCGCCGGTCAGGATCACGAGCCCCTGCCCAAACCCGATTACGATCAGGAACGAAGCCAGTTGCACGATGGTGCCGATGTGGCTTAGCGTCCCGAAGTGCGGGTTTATGACCAGGCCGGCCACGAACAGCGCTAGGGCCCCGACATAGGCCGGCACCAAGAGCCGGGCCTGGTGCCACCAAACCGCGGCACGCCCATAGCTGCCGACCTGCAAGTCCTGTGCTCTAGCCATCGCGTGGCCCCCCAGCTATGCCGGCAGGCGCGGGCCCCACCGTTGCTGTCGCCCTCTGTGGGCCCGACAGCGCAGTTGGGACAGGTAGGGCCGGGGGCTTCCTGCGCCGTACTCGTGCCCAACCGGTGACGGCCACGGCAACGACCAGGACCAAGGCGTCGAACACGTAGGTGTAGTAGCTGGACACGCCGAAGGCGAAGAGCACCTCCTCGATCAATTGGAGGACGAACCCCCCAATTAATGCCCCGACCGCCGAGCCCCTCCCACCGCCGAGCCTGACGCCTCCGACGGCTGCGGCAGCAAAAAAAGTCAGCAGCAACGTGCCCCCCAGGCCGGGGTCACCGCCAGCCGTTTGCGCGGTGAAAAAGGAGGCGGCCAGCCCGTAGAACGCCCCGCTTAGCGAATAAGCAAGGATCACTGTGGCGTCAGCGCTGATGCCGTTCGTCACCGCCGCCCGCGGGTCCGACCCGACAGCGTAAAGCCGCGGCCCGAGCGGGCTCCGGAGCAGTAAGGACCAGAGCAGAACGACGAACAGCAGCGCCAGGGTGGCGCGAGGAAACGAGCCCCCCCACATCCCAGTTAGCCCAGAGATGAAATTAGCCGGTACATTGCCCCCGGGAGCGGACAGGACCAGGAGCGCAAAGCCAGACCATACGAACCCGGAGGCGAGCGTCACGACGATCCCCTGGAGGCGCAACCAGACCACGCTGGCCCCGTTTAAAAAGCCCATGCCTGCCCCGGCGAGGACGCCGAGCGCGACCCAGCCGACCTCGGAAGGGACGCCCGGGCGCAGTTGCGTCGCCAACAATACGTTTAGGAGTGACACGATCCCGCCCGCTGAAAGGTCGAAGCCGCCTATGAGCAACACGAACGTCTCGCCCATGGCAGCAATCCCGACGCCTAGGCTGTCGTTTAGGACCGACTGGACGTTGAGGGCCGTAAACCCACCCGAGGAGGTGGACGCTTCCAGGAGGAACAGGAGGACCGCCAAGGCAAGCACAACAAGAGTGGGGCGCGCTGCTCGGAGCGGCCATGACCAGCTCCGCGGGAGGGCACCTTGACGGCGAGGCGCGGCTGCGCTTTGGCTCCTGATGGCCTGAGCGCCAGCCACTGAGGCAGGGTCAAGCCGTTGTTCCTTGCGCATCTCATCGTCTTCTTTGAGCATCTCAGCGAGCAGGCCCGACGCGTCTAGCTCGGGCGGCGCGAACTCGGCCGTCACGTGGCCTGAGCGCATGACGAGCACGCGGTCACAGACGTTGGCGAGCTCCTCCAAGTCGGTCGAGTACCAAAGGGCCCCACCACCGGTTGTGGCCTGTCGCCGCAGTAGTTCGTAGATGTCGTGCTTCGTCGCGACATCCACACCACGGGTGGGGTCGTACAGCAGCAGCAGGCGGCTGCCGCGTGCCAACCACTTCCCGACGACCAGCTTTTGCTGGGTGCCGCCGCTGAGGCGCGCTACGGGCTCCCAGGGTGCCGTGCGCGTGACGCGCAAGTGTTGTATTACACTGGCCGCTTTCTCGCGCTCCACCGAGGGGCGTACCAGCCCCAGCATGCTCGTCTGCCCCAGCACCGTCACGGTCAAGTTGCGCTCTGCCGACAGGTCGAGCAGGAGCCCTTCGGTCCGGCGGTCCTCTGGCACGAACCCGATGTCGGCTCCTACCGCTGCCCGAGGGCTGGCGAGGTGCTTCGGCCGCCCGTTTACCTCCAGGGTGTCAGCCCTTGTCGGGTAGTCACCGAACAGGCCTCGGAACAGTAGGTCCTGGCCCTGGCCCTGGAGGGCGGCCACACCTACGACCTCGCCGGGGCGGACCTCGAGGGAGGCACGGAGCGAACCTTCCCGCGTCGTCAAGTTGACGGCCCGCAGGAGAGGGCGGCCAGCCAGTCGCACCGGCTCACGCTTCGGGTAAACGGCTTCCAACTGGCGGCCGAGCATCGCCGTCACCAACTGGTCGTCGGTCACTTCGGCGACTGCCCATGTCCCTTCGGTCCGGCCCTGGCGTAAGACGGTTACCTCGTCGCAGAAGCGGCGGATCTCTGGCAGCCGGTGGGATATGAACACCACGGTCCTCCCCAGCTCCCGCATCTGTTGAAGGCGCGCTTCGAACCATCCCACGTCCTCGGCGGCCAGCGCAGAGGTCGGCTCATCAAGGAGGCAGACGCGCTCACCGTAGATGATCGCTCGCAGAATTTCGAGCTTCTGGCGCACTGACAGGGGCAGGCCCTCCACGGGTGTGTCGACGTCGACGCCGTGCACGTCGCCCTGTCGCAGGAGGTCCCTGGCGCGCGCTCGGAGCGCGCCGGCTTTCAACAGGCCGAACTGGCTGCGTGGTTCGTTGGCGAGGAGGAGGTTCTGGGCGACCGTCATGGTGCGCACGAGGGACAGTTCTTGGAACGCCACTCCTATACCTGCCGCGCGTGCGTCACGCGCCGACCTGAAATGGAGCCCCGTGCCATCGATAGCCACCGACCCACCGTCTGCGCGCACCACGCCCGCTACGATCCCTACCAGGGTCGACTTACCGGCACCGTTCTCGCCGAGGAGGGCGAGGACTTTCCCGGGCTCACAACGGAACGACGCGCCCTGTAGCGCCGCTGTGGCACCGAAGCGCTTGGTCAGCCCCGTTACCTCGAGCACCTATGCCTCCCGCAAAGGTGCCTTATGGCAGCACTGCCCGCCTCTTGGCGCCGCCGGCACCGACCTGTGCCTGGGTGAGCGCTCAGTGCCTCGCCGCCCCCCAGGTACCTGAAGGGGACGATGAAACATACCCCGGTCACGAGGGACGGCGAAGGCACGACGGGGCAACGCTAGCCGTTACCCGGCTTACCGGTGAGGGCAGCGTGGACCGTCTGGGCCGCGGCAGGGATCTGCGCAAGGCGGCCGAACCACATGAAGCCCGGGCCCACCTCCTTGTTGGCAACCACGTTGGCCCCAAGCTTGACCGTAGCGTTGGTCACTTCTTGGGAGGCCACGGGGTTCGGCACAAAGTGCGGGACGCTATGGCCCTCGAGCACTTTGACGGCGTCGACCAGTGACAGCGCCCCTCCGTTGACGCCTGTGCCGAGCGATAGGCTCGGCAGGCCTATTCCACCTTCAGACTTCGGCAGCATCATCACACGGTGCCCGTTCGAGGAGTTACCGGCACAGGGTATCGGCTTATCGTGGGCGGCGAGGACGGCCTCTTCAGCCCCATAACAACCGTTTTCGTCCCATATCCCGTTGATGTTCGAATGGGACGACAGCAGCTGAGACATCTTCGTTTTCGAGATCGCCTGGTTCCACAAGGCCGGCACCTGGGCCACCACCTTTATCCCGGGGAACTGCTTGAACGCTTTGCGGGCGGACTCGATGTTCCAAGTGTCCTGGGACACACCTGCTACACCGGTCAGCATGACAACGTTCCCGTGTCCGTGGAGGTCCTTCGCCAGCCACCTGGCAGCCACAGCACCCCAGGCGTCGGACAGGTTCGGCGTATAAGGGATGGAACTCTGGTACGCGCAGGAGGCATCGACGTGAGCGTCGTATGTGAAGACCTTCACCCCTGCTGCGCAGGCGGCTTTCACTGCAGGCGCCAAGGCCGTGGGCGACAATGGGTACAGGATGATCGCGTTGACATGAGAGGCGACCTCCTGGTTGACCTCAGAAATTTGGGTCTCGGTGTTTTGGCCCGCGATATGGACCGCGAGCGTGACCAGGCTCTTGTACGGCTCGACGCGCGAGGCTGCGAGCGTCAGGTCCTCGGCCTCGGTCTGCCAGTTGTTGGCCACGTAGCCCAGCTCGTAGGCGATAGTGAAGTGCTTAGGTGCCGCCGAAGCAGCACTCGGCATGGACCAAGACACGGCCAGCGCGACAGCCGCTGCAAGGGCAGCCACGCGTGGGCGCAATGACGGCTTTTTCATTTCGTTACGACCTCTCCTCTCATTTATTAAAAATTCGTCCCCTTACGGTTCTCCTTGAATTGTACTGCTCATTTTAATTTGGTCATACCACGTGCCCAGAGCCCGGTCACGCGGTCAACCGGCCTGTACCTAATGAGATGTCCCTGTCAAAGCATTCTTTCCCCCTTTTTAGTCCGCAGTACCGATAAGGTGGGCCTCAGGTCCCGACGGGCGCCGCTCAGGCTAATGCCTCAACTGTGACCGGCGGCCTAAAGGCTCAAGGGATAGCACCGTAGAACTGTTCCATTACATTTCGGATCTCGTCGTTGTCAGCACCCGAGCGCAACAAGAGCGTCAAGGCAATGCGTGCTTTGGGCCCGTCCAGGTACCCACCACTAATGAGGCCCCGGTCGAGCAGGTCCTGCTCTGAGCCCGGGAACCCGTACGTCCGGCGCAGCACGGGCCCGTTGCCGGTCCGCGAGCACAGCAGCACCGGCATGCTCGCTACCAGCTCCACCAGGGAGGGGACCATGGCCGAGGGGACGTGCCCGGCACCCAAGGCCTCGAGCACGAGCCCATTGCACGTCCCCTTGACCGCTCGGAGGAGGTACCCGTCATCACCGGCGGTAACAGTGAGCAAGGCGACCGAAGCCCGGCCGTTGGCCACGAGACCGCTATGGAGCGGTCGCGGACGGACGACCGGCTTGGCCAGCATGATGGGCCGCCCCTCTGCCACCCAACCAAGGGGCCCGGTGACGGATGTGAACGGCTGGCGGCTAGTCGTATGCGTCTTACGCACAAAACGTGCCGCATGTACCTCGCCTCCAAACACCACCACCGGCCCGATCTCCGCTGTGCAGCCCGAGGCGGCCACGGCAACGGAGTCCAAAAGGTTGGCGGGGCCGTCGCCCCCCGGCTGGGACGGGTTGACCATAGCCCCGGTCACCACGATCGGTGGGCCCCCGTCGACCAGCAAGTCCAGCGCGAACGCCGTCTCCTCGATCGTGTCGGTCCCCTGGGTCACAACTACGCCGTCGAAGCCCTCCTCGGCAACAGAGCCCACCATGTCGGCTAGAGCACCGATATCCTCCAAGCTGAGTTCTGCACCGGGGACCTGGCGGAAAGACCTCGGGGTGAGGTCCACCCGAGAGAACTCCCGCAGGGATGACAAGAGATCCACAGCCTCGAGGGTCGGGCTGACGCCTTTTCCCGGCTCACCGGTCATCGCTATCGTCCCGCCGAGCGAAACGACAAGGACTTGCGAGCGGCTCAACCTGCGTCCTTGGCTCAACGGCGGGACCCCCCTGGTTCGCGACTCTCTTAATGTTAGTCGCATCATACATGATGTCAAGTCCAGCTGCGCGCGCCCCCACAGCCCCACTTCGCAGCATGACGGCCCTCGACGACCAGGTCCTTCGAGCAAGACGCTGGCCCAACCACGAAGGACCTTCCCCACAACCAGCAAACACAGGTGCGCAAGGCCCGGCTCGAACCCGGCCCAGGCGTCGGCCAAGGTGACCGAAGCCAGGGGCTGGTTGGGAAGGCCGTCAGCTGCTACGGATCGACTTCGGGGGCGTGAGGACCACCGGAATGGTGCTCGAACCCTCCCAGGTGTCCCTGTGGAGAAGGTACTGGCCCACGTTTTGGCGGGTCACCAACTTGTGGCCCGTGTCGACGTCGAATGGCGATATGAGACCGCCTGAAATGTTGTAGAGGAAGAGCTGAAGTAACGGTACAAAGCCTTGGAGGTAGGCCTGCTCGTCAAGAGTAAAGGCCAAAGTGCCCTTGTTCACGGCCTGCAGCACCCGGCCGCCCACGTCGAAGGCGGCCGCGCGGACGCCCTTGCTCGAAAGGCCGAGCTTTTCGACGGCATCGGCAAGTGCCGCCCCGTTGTAACCCGCGCTGGCAAACACGAACCTGGCACCGGGGTGCGAACTGTACCAGGCCTCGATGTTGGCGGTCGCCTGTTGCTCGTTGGTCCCGACGACGACCCGCGCCACCTTGGCCCCGACGGCCTTGAAGACGCTCATGGCGCCGGCGACGCGCGACTGCTCTTCATGAGAAGACGGTGTGGCGATCATGGCGCCGACGGTGTCGCCCGGCTGCAGGTACTTCTTGGCGCGCTCGGCCAGTGCCACGCCGGCGGCGAAGTGGTCCTGTCCTACATAAGCCATGGCGTTGTTGCCACTGCCGGCGGGTGCCTCCACGTTGAAGGCCACCACCGGGATGCCTCGGGACAGCGCCTCGTCCGTTTCGGAGTTGAAGGCCTTTGGGTCGAACACGCACAACGCTATTCCGTCTACCTGGTTGTCGAGCGCCTCCTCCAACGTGGCCACCATCTCGCTCACGACCTCGCTGGCCGAGCCTCCCCAGGTGTAGGACGTACCGAGGAGGGCGGAGGCGTCATTGGCACCGATGCGGGTGGGCACGAAGAAGGGGTCTCCGGTCCGATGGCTCACCATGGCGAAGCGGTAAGCAGGGTACTTGGGCCAAGGGTTGTGGGTGGGGAACGCCGTGGAGCCGCCCGACGCCTGCGCCTGCGCCACCCGCCCCCCGAGCGCGTCTGCAAACGCGGCCAAGAACGGGGCCACCGCCGCGGCGGCGCCAGCGTTTTGCAAGAACCGTCGCCGCGGCATGGCTCCGCCTCGAGGCCGATCAGGACGCCCCTCGGCCCGCACCCCCGCGCCCGGGCCCTGCTGTATCATCGCTCCCATTATGCACTCCCGCGGGCTGTTGGCGGCTCGGGCCCGCGGGGAAAGTAGCCGGCCCAGGACCGTGCTGTTGGCCGCGGTCGTGGTGGCAACCCTCGGGCTAGTGGGTGCGGGCAGCCCCCACGCCGGCCAAGAGGTAGTGAGCGGCGGACCGACCGGGACCTACGTGGTGCCGCCAGGTATCCACAAAATCCACCACGTTATAATCATCATGCAGGAAAACCGTTCGTTCGACAGCTACTTCGGGACCTTCCCCGGTGCAGACGGCATACCCAGGAAGCACGGTGTCCCCACCGTCTGCATCCCCGACCCGGCAACGGGGCACTGCGACAGGCCTTTCCACGACAAGGCCGACATAAATGGCGGTGGCCCCCACGGCCACGTCAATGCAGTAGCCGACATCGACGGCGGCAAGATGGACGGCTTCATCAAGGAGCAGCGCCTCGCGCCTCGCTGCAACGACCCCGTGGACCCAGCGTGCCTGGTCGCAACCAGCCGGGTCCCCGACGTGGTCGGCTACCACACTCAGGCCGAAATTCCCAACTACTGGACCTACGCCCGCAACTTCGTGCTCGATGACCACATGTTCGAGCCGGTCAGCTCCTGGTCCGAACCCGACCATCTTTACCTGGTCTCGGGGTGGTCCGCTCGCTGCGCCAACCTGTCGCCCTCCAGCTGTGTGAACAACATAATCGGGCCATACGGCGTGCTCCGCTTCAACGGCGCGGTCAGCCAAGAGCTCGCCACAGGCAAGGTGACCATCGACCTGGCATGGACCGATATCACCTGGCTCCTCGCCCGCCACAAGGTGAGCTGGGCCTACTACGTCCAGACCGGCCAACAACCCGACTGCGCCAACGACTCGGCCCTGACCTGCCCACCGGTACCTCAGTCCTACCGGACGGCCGGAATCTGGAACCCGCTCCCGCTCTTCGAGGATGTCCACCAAGACCACCAGTTGGGCAACATCAAGCCGGTCTCCGCCTTCTTGAACGCCGCAAAGACCGGGACGCTGCCGGCGGTGTCGTGGGTGACCCCGTCGCGAGCCGACAGCGAGCACCCGCCGTCCAGCGTCCACCAGGGCCAGGCGTACGTCACAGCCCTCGTCAACGCGGTGATGGAAGGCCCTGACTGGCCTTCCACGGCCATCTTCTTAGCCTGGGACGACTGGGGCGGCTTCTACGACAACGTGGTACCTCCCGAGGTCGACGCCAACGGCTACGGCCTGCGCGTCCCGAGCATCGTGATCTCGCCCTACGCCCGTCACGGCTACATCGACCACCAGGTGCTTTCGAGCGACGCCTATTTGAAATTCATCGAGGACGATTTCTTGGGCGGCGCCCGGCTCAACCCGCGCACCGACGGCCGGCCCGACCCTCGCCCCGACGTGCGCGAAAACGAGCCCATCCTCGGCAACCTCGTGTACGACTTCAACTTCGGCCAGGCGCCCCGGCCTCCCCTGCTCCTCCCGACCAACCCGCCCACCGACTCACCGTCGATACCTGCTTACTTCAAGGGGAAGCCACCTTGCTCAGGGTGCACCACCCTCCCACCTGCGACGAGCGCGGCCAGCGCGTACTAGTGGCGCGACCGGCAAGCTTGGCCCAGTCGCCAGGGCTGCTTTCTACAGTGAGCACGCCGGGCAGCACCACCTAGCCGAGCGCTACCACCCACAAAGGCCGGCTCGGGTCAAAGCGGGCTGTTGCCGTGCTTGCGGGTAACAAGGCGCTCGCGCTTGGTGGAAAGCGCCCGGAAGCACCCGGCCAGCACCCTCCTGGTGTCGGCCGGGTCGATGACCATGTCCACATAGCCTCGCTCGGCCGCCACGTACGGGTTGAGGAACGCCCTCTCGTACTCCGCAACGAGCCTCGCCCGTTCTTCAGGGGCGGCGCGGCGGTGCACGACGTTGACGGCCCCCTCAGCCCCCATCACCGCTAGCTCGGCGCTCGGCCAGGCGATACAGACGTCGTTGCCCATCCCCTTCGAGTCCATGACTATGTAGGCCCCGCCATAGGCCTTGCGGACAACCAGGCATACGCGGGGGACGGTGGCCTCGGCGTACGCGAACACGAGCTCGGCCCCGTGGCGGATGATCCCCCGCCACTCGAGGTCCCTCCCCGGCATGAAGCCAGAGGTGTCCACCACCGTGAGCAACGGGACGTTGAACGCGTCGCACATCTCGACAAAGCGCGCCCCCTTCTGCGAGGCGGCGATGTCGAGCGTGCCCGACATGGACTGAGGCTGGTTGGCCAGCACCCCTACCGGGTTGCCGCCGAGGCGCATGAAACCGGTCACGAGCTGGGGTGCCCAGCCACCCCGGAGCTCGAAGAAGCGTCCCTCGTCCGCCACGCCGGCCACGACCACCCTCACGTCGTAGCTGCCCGTGGCGCGCGCCGGCACAGCGTCCCGGAGCTCCGGCGTGAAACGCGAGGTCGGGTCGGAAGAGAGGCAAAAGGGCGGCAGTTCGTCTGAGTGAGACGGCAAGTACGACAGGAGATCCGCCACCAGTTCCTTGGCGCCGGCGGCGTCCGGCGCCACCAGCGTGGCGACGCCCGAGCGCGCCCAGTGCACCCGCTGTCCACCGAGCTGTCCCGGCTGGACAGGCACCCCCGTGACCTGGGCTACGGCCGCCGGGCCCGACAGGTAGGCAAAGGCGCCCGGGCTCATGACGACGGCATCGGCCAGCCCGAGCAAGAGCGCGGGCCCGGAAAGAAGCGGCCCTTCGACTATGACCACGACGGGGACGCTGCCCGAACAGCGAACCAAGGCTCGAGCCACCCGCCCCCAGCCGTACAAGGATGAAAGGTCCTCGTCCGGCGGCGGCCCCGAAGACGCCAGCTGGAGGACCAAGGGGACATGAAGCGAAAGGGCGGTTTCGGCCGCCTCCACCAAGGCGCCAGCCGCCTCCACCCCGAGAGCCTGACCTGGCTCGGGTGCATGGACGGCCGCTGCCACGACCGGCCTCTCCCCGTCGCGCAACGGGCCGGGCTTGACCGAGACGGCCACCCCTTTCCCCACATCAAGAAGACCGCGTCGCAAGGCGGAGTGGGGCCCTGCTCCTTGGGTGTCGGGGTCGGCCCGCGGCGCCGGCCGAGTCCAGCCTTTCACCGGTCGTTACCAGGTTCCCCGAGGCCGCGGGCGATGAGGAAACCCCGCGCCCGCTCGGCCAATGGGTAACGGTTGACCAGGCGCCAGAACGCCTTCCCGTGGCCCCCCACGTGCAGGTGGGCGAGCTCGTGGACTATCACGTAGTCCAAGACCCAGCCTGGCTCGCCGGCCAACTTCGACGAGATGCGGACCGTCCCTTCCCAAGGGCTGCAGCTGCCCCAGCGCGACTCCTGGTTGTCGACCCAGCGGATCTCGGCGGGACGCTCCAGGCCGAACTTGGCCGCGAGCCTCTTGGCCCGCACCTCCAGGTCGGGGCTTGGCAGCCGCTGGCGGTGCTCGGCTCGCCGGAGCATCTCGTTGACCCAGCGCTTCTCCTCGGCGGCGGAGAGGCCGGCGGGCACGCGCACTCGAAGGACGTTGCCGACCCGCTGGGCTTGGACGGTCTTGCGCCGGCGCCGGCTGCGGATGACCTCCACTTCCATGAAGCGAGAAATTACAAGGAGCGGGCCGTGTTTTCCACGCCGGCGGAGGCTAGCTCGACATGCTCGGCGGCAACCATGTCCACCAGCCCCCCTGGGCCCCGGACTTCGAGCCACCAACCCGACAGGTTGGGGTGGCGCATCCCCTCTTGGCCGACGCCCAGGGCCTGCTCCAGGGCGACCACCACACCCCCGTGGGTCACAGCGACGGCCACCTCTTCGCCCGATCGGCAAAGCGCCGCGCCGACGTTCCCGAGCGCCGCGAGACAGCGCTCCACGAACTCGGCGGCCGACTCCCCGCCCGGCACATCGACGAGCCGGCTGCGCCTGCGCTCGGCCAGCTCGGCCGGCCAGCGCGCCTCGACCTCGGCGCGGGTGAGGCCGTTCCAGTCGCCGAGGTCCTGCTCGCGCAGCCCCACGTCCACAAGAAGGGGCTTGTCGTAGCCGGCCTCGGCTGCCAGCACCTTGGCCGTGCGACGTGCCCGTGCGAGGTCGGAACATGCGACGAGCCCCGGCCTCACGCCGACCGTGGCGAGGGCGCGGCCGGCGCGCTTCGCCTGCGCCTCCCCTAGCTCGGACAGAGGGGCGTCGGACCACCCTTGGAAGAGGCCGCCCGCGTTCCAGACCGACTGCGCGTGACGCAAGACGAGAAGGCGAGGCACGGGGCTACATTTACCGATGGATGCCGACCCGCGCCAGCTCTGGCCTGACGGTGCTCTTCTTTGCGAGCGCCAGGCAGGCCACCGGGACCCCCAGGCTGACCATCGAAGCAAACGAGGGCTGCACGCTCTCCGAACTGGCAAACACGCTGGTGACACGCTACGGGCCCCAATTTGCGGCGGTCATGGAGAGCTGCGCCGTGTGGGTCAACGGCGAGCCAGCGGCCGCCGATAGCGTGCTCCACGCGGGCGACGAGGTGGCAGTGCTCCCCCCTGTTTCAGGAGGATGAGCTAGGCCGGGCCCCGACAGGATGACGCTCCGTGTGGTCAAACGACCTCGCATATCGCCCTACCGTCCTCCCCGCTGCGGTACCCTCGGTGCGATGCCTGAGCACACGATGGACGAGGTGCTCGACCCCGTCTATGTGGCCGGGCTTCCCAAACTTTCCCTCCCCGACCTACGCGCCAAGCGCGACCGGTGTTCCGAGCTCGAGACCGAGCTTTCTTACCTGCGGCGCCTGACTCAGGCCCGGATCGACCTCATAACGGCGGAGTCCGATCGCCGGCAACGCGGCCTTGCCGCCCCGGGCCCCGAAGTGCTCGTCGAGCAGCTGGCCCACATCCTGGGCGAGCACGCCCGGGGAGAAGGGCCCGGGAGGTTACCTGTGCTCCTCGCCCCTTCCGAAGGGGTGCAGGAGAGGCTCGCAGCCCGCGTGGAGGCGATCTGCTCGTCGGACCAGCTCGGTTCGCTGGGCGAGCTGAGCTCGTCACAATTGGAGGAGCTGCTCGCCAACCTCTCCTCGCTGGAGCGCGACGTCTCGGCCGAGCGTCGCGCCCTGCATGGCGTCCAGGACAAGCTCCAAGAGGAGCTCGTGCGCCGGTACCGGAGCGGCGAGGCGACAGTTGACGCGCTCCTGACCTGAGCCGCCGCCGGCCGCTAGGAAAACCTCCCCCGGGCCGTTAGCCTCGGCTTTATGCGGGCGGTGGCTGTCCTGTCCATGCACACCTCGCCGTTCGCCCAGGCGGGGTCGGCGGACTCCGGTAGCATGAACGTGTACGTACGCGAGCTCACGAGCGCGCTCGCCCGTTCCGGTGTGCGTTGCGAGGTGTACACCAGGCGCCAAAGCCCGGCACAGCCGGAGTCGGCCTTGGTGGAGCCCGGGCTTCGTATCCACTACGTCCAGGCCGGGCCGCCCGGGCCCCTCGCCAAGGAACTGCTCGCCCCTGTGATCGGGGAATGGACGGCCGGGGTCGGCCAAAGCCTCGCGGCGCTCACAGCCAAGGGAGAGGGCGTGGAGCTCCTCCACGCCAACTACTGGCTGTCGGCCGTCGCCGGGCACACACTGAAGCACGTGCTGTCGGTGCCACTTGCCACCACGTTCCACACGCTCAGCCGGGTCAAGGCGCTAACGAACGACGACCCGCCCGAGCCCGGGAGGGAGGAGGGCGAACAGGAGGCGGTCGAATGTTCCGACCTGCTCATCGCCTGCTCCAGTTCTGAGGCCAACGAGCTCACCCACCTGTACGGGGCCGGCCCGGAGAGGGTCGCCACCGTGCTCCCCGGCGTGCACCGCGCCTTTTTCTCGCCAGGCGACCAAGCCCGCGCCCGGCGGGCGGTGGGGCTGCCGGCGGAGGTACCAGTGGTGCTGTTCGTCGGGCGTATCCAGCCGCTCAAGGGGCTCACCGTGGCAGTCTCGGCCCTGGCGCGCCTCGCCTCCGCCGGCGGGCCTGCTGTGCCTCCTAGCCCTCCGGGCCACCTAGGCCCCGGGTCCTCCCCGAGGCAGGGAGCCCAACCAGGCTCGGGGCCGTCGTCAGCTTCTCGCGGCGCCGGCGGCGAGGGAGGCCCCCGCTCCAGCCAGGCTGTGCTCGTCGTGGCCGGGGGGCCGAGCGGGCCTCGCGGCGAGGAAGAGCTGGCCAGCGCGAAAGCCCTGGCCGAGAGCTCGGGTCTTTCCGGGCGTGTCCGGTGGGTGCCGCCCATGCCCCACGAGCTGCTCTCCAGCTACTACCGGGCCGCTGACGTGTGCGTGGTGCCGAGCTGGTCGGAGTCCTTCGGCCTGGTGGCCCTCGAAGCCGCCGCTTGCGGGATCCCCGTAGTTGCCTCGGCCGTCGGGGGGCTTGCCGGCCTGGTCGATCACGGCCGCACGGGCTACCTGGTCCCTGCCGGCGATGTTGGCGGGTTCACGAGCTACCTGAAAGAGCTGCTCGACGACATGGCCCTCGCCCGTCTCATGGGCTCTGCCGCCGAGAAAGCCGCCGGCGCCTACGCCTGGTCGGTCGCCGCCACCCGCTTCGCCGAGCTTTCCGACACCCTCGCCGGCCGTGAGCTCGTGAACTGCGCCTGACGCCGAGCGCGCCGGCCCCGCCGGCCCGCCGGCCGGGACCCGGGGTAGCATTGGCTGTACCCGTTGCCCGAGGGTGCCCCGCCGGTTCGTTCGGGGAAGTGCGAAACGGCGGTGCCCCCGGGCGCGGCCCGGTAGCGTTGCGGCCATGTCGGCGAAGTGGGCAGGGCGAGGGGACCTACACGCAAATGGGCGCGCGGTCTCACGCAAGCAGAGGCTTTGCGGTTGCTCGGCGACTTCCGTGCACCGTGGCCGTCCCGCTGTGACCCGGGTTCGTCCTTAGCATGACCGCGAAGCTCTTGGTAGTGGGGGGCGGCAAGATGGGTTCAGCTCTCGTCGAGGGCCTGCTCTCCTCAGGGTGGGCACCACCGAGCGAGGTGGTCGTGGCCGAAGCCTCACCCCAGCGTCGAGACGAACTGGCTGCACCGGGTGGGCCCGCCCAACGCTTCGGAGGGCTCGCCATAGTGGGCGAGCCGGTACCGGCCGAGAGTGCAGTAATAGCGGTCAAGCCCGGCGATGCGCAGGCCGCATGCCGGGCGCTCGCGTCGGCAGGCGTCAAGCGCGTCCTGTCAGTGGCCGCCGGCGTCACGCTCGCCGACCTGGCTGGATGGTGCCAGGAGGCAACTGCTGTGTTGCGCGCCATGCCCAACACGGCCGCCCTGGTCGGAGCATCGGCCACCGCCCTTTGCGCCGGGCCAGGAGCGAGCGCCGAAGACATCGACTGGGCCAAGGACGTCATGCGATCGGTAGGCAAAGTGGTCGAGGTGCCCGAACGCTGGATGAACGCCGTTACCGGCCTGTCGGGGTCGGGGCCGGCGTACATGTTCGTCGTGGTTGAGGCGATGATCGAAGCCGGCGTCCTCGTGGGCCTGCCGCGCGAGGTGGCGACCGACCTGGTCAGCCAGACGCTCGCCGGCTGTGCCCAATTGCTGGCCAAGACAGGGGAGGCGCCGGCCGCGCTGCGGGCCTCGGTCACGTCCCCGGGGGGCACCACGGCCGCCGGACTGCGCCAGCTCGAAGCCCGGGCAGTACGCTCAGCGTTCGTGGAAGCCGTCGCCGCCGCCACGCAGCGTGCTTCTGAGCTGGCGGGTTGAGCCGCCCGCGCACCCTGTCTCTCGAGGTGGCCCGACGGGGCCACGATCTGAGCACAAACGCCTCCTTTTCACCTACGCTCGTAGTCGGAGAAGGGAAGACATGGGTAAGGCCAACAACGCCCGGGCCCTGTCCCGCTATCTCACGGTCGCCGAGGTCGCGGGTCAGCTCCGGGTTTCCAACATGACCGTTTACCGGCTCGTTCAGTCGGGCCAGCTGCCGGCGGTCCGGGTGGGCCGCTCCTACCGTATCCGGGAAGAGGACATCGACCGGTACCTCGCGACCCAGTACACAGCGGCAGGCTGAACCGGGTGGCAATAAGCGAGCGGCGGCCACCAAGGCGATGGTGGTCGTCAGCCTGCTGACCGACTACGGGCTGGCGGACGGCTTTGTGGGGGCGCTCCACAGCGTTCTGCGCCGTGCTGCGCCGGCGGTGCCGATCGTGGACTTGACCCACGGGGTCGCCCGGCAGGATGTCCGCGCCGGCAGCCAAGCGCTGTTGCGCGCCGCTCCGTACCTGGCTCCTGGGATAGTCGTCGCCATCGTCGACCCGGGCGTGGGCAGCTTACGCCGTGGGGTGGCCGTGCAGGCGGCCGGCGATCCTGGACAAGGTGGAGCGTCGGTCGCCAGCAAGCCCGCGGCAGTCTTCGTGGGCCCCGACAACGGGCTCCTGCCGCCGGCCGTCGACGCCCTCGGAGGGCCCAGCGCTTGCGTCGAGCTCGAAGACCGCGGGTACTGGCTGCCCGCCCCCGGCCCGACCTTCGCCGGCCGGGACATCTTCGCCCCTGCCGCCGCCCGGCTCGCCGGCGGTGCCCAGCTCTCGGAGCTCGGGCCACCCATCGCGCCCGAGACCCTGGTGCGCCTGCCACCCCCAGTGGTCCGCCACCGTGAGGATGGCGCCCTGGAAGCCGAAGTCACTTGGGTCGATGGGTTCGGCAACGTGCAGCTGGCAGCCGGACCGAGGGACCTGGCCGGCGGGGAGCAGTCCTTGGAGCCGGCGAACCGTGGCGAGCGTACGCGCTTCGAAACCGTCGGCACTCACCGGACCTCGACTGCCGCGCAGGTACGGGTGTTCGCCGACCTCGCACCAGGCGAACTGGGGCTGCTCATCGACTCCTACGGTCACCTCGCCCTCGTCCTGAACGGCTCGAGTGCCGCCGATTACTTGAAAACGCAAGAAGGTGAAATCCTAACCCTGCGCGCGCCCACATAAGCGCCGTTGTAAACCGGGGACATGGGCTGCGCGCAGGGTCCAAGATCGACGCTTCGACGATCGCCAAGCCTCGAAGCCCGGCAGGTGAACACCCAGCTCGGGCAGTAAGCCAGACTCCACCACACCGTGATCGGCCAGGAGCCCCAGCGCGGCACGCCTGCCACGACAGGCAGCCTTGGTCGGCTCAAACGGCCACGACGTGGTCCCCCTCTTGTGGAAAAAGGGCCGTTCTCGGTGCAGTCCCCTGGCCCCTTCTTGTGCGAAGAAGGCCGTTCTCGGTGCAGCTCTCCCTTCTGGGTGCACTCCTGGGCCGTACAGCAACGTCAAGCGCGCCTGCTACGGCAAGCCGCGCCCAGAATGACCATCAGCCCGCGCCTTCGCGGCTCAAAAGCACAACGAGGCCGGGCCCCCCAGAGGGCCCAGCCTCGTTTCTCGCCACGCAGGCCGACGACCAAAACAGCCGGCCACTGAATTCACCGGCCTCAGCCCCGCCGGACCAGCCTCAGCATGGTCCAGCCGGCTCAGTCAGTTAGTGCTTATGGTCCCCGGAGTGCCGTCGCTCTCCACCGTGTCCGCGGTCCCCGTGGTCCTGGCGAAGCGTGAAAGGTCGATGCTCGCCATCTTTTTGTCGATGCTCGCCATCTTTTTGTCGATGCTCGCCATCTTTTTGTCGATGCTCGCCATCTTTTTGTCGATGCTCGGCGGTACGCACGGGACGCCGGCTCAAGCACACGACATCTTTGTTGAAGCGACCCCGCGCCCGGCCAAGACGTCCGGGGCGAGGCCCCGGGCCGAAGCAGCAGCCGAAGCGCACCGGGTGGAGCCCAGGACCGAAGCAGCAGCCCAAGGCCCTCATGGGGCGAGGCCCCGGGCCGAAGCAGCAGCCGAAGCGCACGCGCCCGGCGCAGGGACGCACGTGATGGGGCGGGGTAGTCGTCGTGGTTGGCAGGGTCGTGGTCGTAGTGGTGGGCGGCACGGTGGTGGTCGTAGTGGTGGTGGTCGGAGGCGGCGGAGCACTCGTGTAGAGGTTGAACTCGTCGATCGACCACCAGTACTTGTCACTTGTCCCCGTCAGCGTGACCCTTACGTAACGAGCGGTCTCCATTGGGAAGCTCACCACCTGTGGTGTCCCGGTGCCTACGCATGTCGCCACCGTCGCCCAATTGCTCCCGTCGTTCGACACCTCGACCTGGTAAGCACGTGCGTAGTCGGTCGGCGAATTGGGCACCTCCATGTCCAGCTCGCTGAAGCTCTGTGGCGGACCCATGTCCACCTGGAAGTAGACGTTTGGCCTTTGGGTCTCGTCGGTGCTGAAGCGGGTCGTGAGGTTGCCGTCCAGCGCGTTGGCCGGTGCGTCGCTCGTAGACGAGGGGGCATTGGTGCTTGCCACCCAGCCGTTCCGGTTGAGGGCAGTGCCTGAGAGCGAGGCGTAGCAGTTGGCGCCGGTCGAAGAAGTGAACAGGTTGAACTCGTCGATCGACCACCAATAGTTGGCTGCCCCGGTCAGGTAAACGAGTACGTACTTGGCCGTCTGAGCCGGAAAGCTCACGATCTCGGGCGTGCCAGTGCCCGTGCACGTGGCCACAGTCGTCCAGGTGCTGCCGTTGTTGGACACCTCTACCTCGTACGACCTGGCATAGTCGGTGGGCGAGTTGGGCACGGCCATGTCCAGCTCGTCGAAAGTCTGCGGGGAGCCCATGTTGACTTCATAGAACAGCCCAGGGACTTGGACCTGGTTGGTGCTGAAACGGGTCGCCAGGTTACCGTCCAGCGCGTTGGCGGGCACATCGGCTCCGGTCGCATTGGAGTTGGTGCTCGCCACCCAGCCGCTCCGGTCGAGCGAAGTGCCAGCAAGCGATGCCGAACAGTTGGTCCCCGGCATCACAGTCTGCGCACCTGCCTCGGGCACCGTGACCAAGTTCCCCGATGTGCTCGGGGCCAAAAAGGCCGCCGCGGTCACAAGCGAAGTCAGTAAGGCCGCGCCGGTGGCAAGACGCCAGCGGCGGGCCCCACGCAAATGGGTCATCCGTCCTCGCAAGTGGGTCATCCGTCCTCCCCTAGTAGTTAGTCAGTGCTGTCTTGAAGAACCTCCGCCCGGTTGCCGCCCCGAATAGCCCCTATCGACAACCGGCAACCGCCGTCGCAACTGGGCGAAGGTTGCCTCTCGTGGCACGAAGGTTGCCTCTCGTGGCACCAAGTGCCTGTTACATCTCATGCTCACCGCTGTTAGCTGGCTTTGATGACCTTGTGATGGTTCCGTGAAGGCCGGCTGACTACGGTAGATTTTGGTTGGTGGCAGGTCTCGAGCCGAGAGCAGTTGACTCGGCCATCGCCGGCGGCCTCAAATGGCAGCGCGAGGGCGATGAGCTGGTGAAGACCTGGTCTGGGCCGGACTTTGCCGCGGCCTTGGCCTACGTAAACGCGGTAGGTGAGCTGGCCGAGCACGCCAACCACCACCCAGACATCGATATCCGCTGGAACAAGGTGACACTCCGGCTGTCCACCCACTCCGCCGGCGCCATTACCCAGGCCGACCTGGACCTAGCTGCCCAAATAGACGGGTTGGGCGACGGCACGTAAGCCGGCGGTCGACCGAGGCGTTCGCCGAGTCACGTGCTACGAGACAACCGGGTGCACGAGGTGTTGGCCTCCGCTCCAGCCTAGCTGAGCGGTAGGGTCAGTCCAGTCGGAGCTGGCTTCCAAGCCCTGACTTTGGCGTCCCGGTCTTGGGCGGCCCGCCGGCGGGCAGCTTCCGGGCCCTCGTCTTGGCAGACGAGGTCCAGCGCGGCGAGACGTACGGCGCCTTGCCCGGTACCCAGGGCCTTGGCCACCAGCCGGCAGCGCTCCGGCTGCGCGAGGCTGCCGCCAGCATCGAGGAGACCGCGGACCACGGCATAACCATGCACGTTCGGCAGACGGCCGGCCAGGTCGAGCAGCTCTTCCAGCCTCTCAGGACGACGCCGCAACGACCTGGAGACCGCCCACCGGCGAAGGGGAGGCTCCACTGTCAAAACGATCTCGCTCAGGTCGTCTTCTCCAGCTTCAATGACCCTCGACCCGGTCGCCCCGGCGCCAAGGTCGATCTCGATCCACTCCCGAGCCAACCAGCGGGTGGGGAACACAACGCCGAGTTCCTCCGAAAGGAACGCCTCGGCCAGCTCGTCGAGGCTGGCCTCCCCGAGGAGGCTGCTCATCTCCAGCTGCGTGATCAGTTTTCCGGTGACACGGCCCCACCGGGGATAGGTGCAAAGGAGCAAAGCGACGAGGCTCTCGTCCACCTCGGTCGTGCCCTTGAACCTCTGGAGCAGTTCGATGGCTTCGGCCGGGCTGGTGCTCGACTTCCACTCTCCGCGAAATTTGAGCAGTAGTTGGCACAGCTCGTCCGCGTCCTCGGCACCTCTCAGCCTCTCGAGTGCTGCGTCGTGGTAGCTGTCCGTGCCTACGTCGTCCACGTCTTCATCCCAACCTCGCGCCCAGACGCTCATGGCATCAACGCTAGACCACCCTTTGTCGTGGGCCCTGGACGGTACGCCCTCCTGAGCTGCTCTTTCATATTTCTTGTACGTTTAGGCAGCTTTCGCACGCGGGACGACCTCGGGTGCTTTGGGTGGGTGACATCATCCATCGAAGCGTGCAGCGCTGGACACGGAACCGCGACTCACGCTCCTAGCGGCAAGCTGATCGAGTGGTGCCGGGAGAGGGGCTCGCCGCTGAGCTACGGGCCAAGGCCGCCGAACTGGCGTTAGCGGCTATCGGTTTTGCCGCCGCTTCGCCCATGGAGGGTACACGACGCGTCATCGAGCAGCGCAAGGCCGCCGGCCTCGACGCCGGCATGCAGTTCACTTACCGATCGCCGAACCGGTCGACCGACCCGGGGAGGGCCCTGCCAGGGGCGGTCTCCCTCGTGGTCGGCGCTTGGCCCTACAGGCCGCTCCGGACCTCAGGTGGCGAGCCGTCCGAGCCCGGGCCAGCTGAGCACCACGGTCCTCGGCCGGGCCGCCCCTTGGCCACGGTCGCGCGCTACGCCCAGCACGACCATTACGCCGACCTGCGGGCCGCCCTCGGCGTCCTGGCCGCAATGCTGAGGGCTCGGGGCTGGCATACCCGGGTCTTGGTCGACGACAATGCCCTAGTCGACCGGGCCGCTGCCCACCGGGCCGGCCTCGGCTGGTTCGGCAAGAACTGCAACATACTCTTGCCCGGCCGGGGCTCCTTCTTCGTCCTCGGCTCGGTGGTGACCGACGCTCCCTTGCCTACAGGCGACCCGGTGCCCGACGGCTGTGGGGGCTGCCGGCGCTGCCACGTTGCCTGCCCCACCGGGGCGCTGGTGGGCCCGGGCGTCCTCGATGCCCGCAAGTGCCTGGCTTGGTTGCTGCAAGCGCCCGGGCCGTTCCCATTCGAGTACCGGGAGGCCCTAGGTGGCCGCATCTACGGCTGTGACGACTGCCAAACATCTTGCCCGGTGAACAAACGGGCTACTCGGGGCACCACCCCGCCTGGCACCCAAGCCCCAGCCGCCGCTGCCACCGCCGGACCGCGCGACACATCCGAAGTGGACCTGCTCGAACTGTTGTCCATGACCGATGCCGAACTCCTCCAGCGCTACGGCCGCTGGTACATCCCGAACCGTGACCCCCGCTACCTCCGGCGCAACGCCTTGGTCGCGCTGGGCAACGTCGCGCTTCCCGGCGACGCCGGCGCCGAGGCGGCCCTGCTGTCCTACCTGCAACACCCCGACTCGCTGTTGAGGGCGCACGCCGTATGGGCCGCGCTCAGGCTGGGCCGGGGCGACCTCGTCGACGCCACCCAGGTGGGGGCGGCCGAAGCCCGTCCGGCGATCCAGCAAGAGCTCCAGCGACGGCACGAGGTGGTGACCCGCCAGCCGGGCTCTAGACGTGCGCCGGCAGATCTACCGTCGGGCGCGGAGAGCGTTTGAATTCGGTCGAACCAGGCATGGACCGGATGTCTTCGCCCACCGGAGCAGCGCACTCGGCCTGTCACGACTAGCCGGTTATGGCGTCACCGATCACACCATTGAAAGACCGCGCCATCGATGATATAGCGCGCTCCGGGAACAGCTGCCAGGTGACCGTCGTGTCGATAGCGCCCCCCTCCAGCTGATTGACAGCCGTCTGCGAGGAACGAGCTCGGGCACCTCACAGTGCACGATCCCGTCGAAGCCCTGTGCCGGCACCGGGTCGGTATGGAACATGAAGTGGTGGCCGACTCGGTGCTCGAAGTCGATCGGCATGAGCCAAGGGGCCAACGACTTCGAGTCGGTCAGTGCCCTCCGGGCTTTCTCGGGCGGGAGCGGCAACAACGTGTCGGTGTGGATGGCGTCGCTCACTCGTCCTCCAGGAGGGGCCGCTCGCGCCGGGACGCGCAGGCAGGATCGCCGGGACTTCTGCAACCGTGACGGGCCGAGCCCGCCCTGGTCGCGGTGCGAAGCGCTGGTACTATGGCGACCTACCAGCAACACGGTCGGCTGGTTGCTCTCCGTTTTGCGTCGCCTACCGGCGCGCCTAGAAAGGGCCGGGTGGGACCACGAGGTTCAGGGCACTGGTTCCCACGTCGTAGACCGCGCCCCAAACCATGACGCCGCTCGGAAGGTTGCCGAACTCGCGGATAGCAGCGACGTCCTCCCGTACGCTTTCTGACAGGTCGTTGAACCCAAGGAAGCTGATGTCGTTCACGCCGGTGCGCGAAGCGATCTTCACGTCCGTCATCCCCTCGAGCCCGCAGTCAGTGTGATGGACAACTGCTATTTCCCTCGTGCCGAGGAGATGCGTCGAAACGACGAGAGAGCGAAATACGTCAGCTGTGACCCGTCCTCCGGCGTTGCGCAAGATGTGAGCATCACCGACCTCTAGCCCGAGGGCCGAGAAGAGGTCGAGACGAGCGTCCATGCAAGCGAGCACCACCAGGCGACGCGAGGGTTCCGGGGCGCGGGGCACCGCTTGGGAAGTGGATCGCCGGTACGCGTCGTTCGCGCGGAGGACTGCGTTGACTTGAGGTTCCACACGCCAACCCTAACTGGCCCATAATGGGCTGCCCGGCGACGACGCAACCACATGCGTACTTTCCCCCCTGTCAGCGTATGCGCGTGGGCTGGGAAGGATTCCTCTCGTAGCAAGTTGTTGCACAAAAAGTTGCACGGCATCACGAGCCCTGTGCGGGATGACGGACCGGATCGGCGTACCTCCAACAGCGGCTGAACGGCCTATCCTATCTGATAGGTACCTATCATATCTGATCAGTAGCTATAGAATGTGATCGTGGACCTGACCGACCCGACACGGGCGTTGACGCCGACTCTCGACGGTCCGGTGCTGGCTGTGCTGGCTCAGGCTGGACGCCCGCTCACCGTTGGGGAGATAGCCCAGCAGGCGGCACGTGGTTCGGAGATCGGGATCCGTCGTAGCGTCGCCCGCTTGGTGGAGCAAGGTCTTGTCACGGCCACCCAGATGGGCAGGAACCTCGTTCACGAATTGAACCGAGACCACGTCGCTGCCCCTGCTGCCGCAGCCCTCGCGGACCTCCGTCTTGAGCTCTGGAAGCGGCTACGGGAAACACTCTCCGGGTGGACGGAGAAGCCTGTGCATGCGGCCGTCTTCGGATCGGTGGCCCGCGGTGATGGAGGTCCGGAGAGCGACATCGACCTGCTGCTCGTCCACCAGCCCTTCCCGGGTGACGAATCACCCCCAGCAAGCCCGGCGGGATGGCTTGCTCTGCTTGGGGCAGCGGCGGCAGCGGCGACCGGTACCTCACCCTCTTACTCCTCTCCCCTCCCTAACACAAACGCCTGGCACGCTTCGGTCGATGCCCTCCATCGAAGCGTGCAGCGCTGGACGGGGAACCCCCTACACACGGTCGAGCTGTCGACCTGGCAATGGTTCAAGCTCCCGACGAGCGACCCAGCGCTATACGAAGGCATCCGTCGCCACGGCATAGTCGTTGCCGGCACGCCAAACCTGCTGGCGCTCCCCGCCCGTGCCTAGGGCGTCGCGCACATCAAGTGGAGGGTCAACCGAAGCGGCTGCGCGGCTGAAGATGGCTGGCGCCTACCTTGAGACAGCCGAGCTCGTGGCGAACGAACGCAGGGAAGGTTTCTCCAACGTCGCGGCGGGCCTCGCCGTCCTGGCCGGCATCGCTGCGTCTGACGCTATCCGCTGCGTACGCCTCGGTCGCTACCACCGTGGAGACGACCATCGGCGTGCCGCTGAGCTTCTTCAGACGGCCACCCCGGACGGGCGAGAACTCGCTGTCCGCTTGGAGCGCCTCCTCGGGCTAAAGGACACGGCCTACTACGGGGCGACTCTCGTGACTTATCCCAATGCCAACTTTGCCGTGCGCTGGGCAACACAGCTCGTCAGTCGCGCACAGGAGGAACTCGAGCGATAGTCCACAATGGCATCGTCCACAGAGGCGGCGATGGGCACAGGCGCAATGGGCAACACGCAGTAGCTGCAATGGCGTCGTGGGACCGTCACGGCTGTTGGTTGCCTCTCCCAGGGCCCAAGGTCTCTCCGAGCCCGGGCCTGGGAACTGCTTCGTCGCAAAAGGCCGAACCTGCTACTGGGCCAACTCGACAGTCAACTTCTGGCGTTCGCTGTCCAACCTCGAGCTCAACGTCGAAACCCTTGCCAGGCCGGACTACACGCCGACCCCTCTCCCAATGCAGGCCCCCATTGGCAACACAGGTGCGAACAGCTGCTGGCAGGGTACCCGGCCTCTTGGCACCAACACCGACTTTTGGTGTCTCGCAGGCCGCGCCAGTGCGAAGCGTCATCGTCAACGGGAACCTCAACTTCCAGGCGTATTGTTCGGAGACCAACTACCAGGGCAACGACTTCGCCAGCGGTAGTTACGTAGCCAACAGCGAGATCCTTGGCCAACTCGACTGGTCGGGCAACCAGCAGGGCATAGCGCGCAATACCGACATGAAGAGCGCGGCAGGCTACGTCTGGAACTACGTTTACTCCGGCGACACCTGCCCTCCCGGTTACACGCCTAGCACGACCAACGGTGCCCCGGGGCCAGCGGCATGCTCACCCACCGAGGACGTTTTCAACGACAGCTTCGACGTTACGAACGGGACTGATGGAGTGTTCGGCATAGACCAAGTGACCGCCCTGCCACAAAGCCCAGTGACTGAAGAAGAGCCGTTCCTTTACGCTGCTACCTATACGGCAACTACGATGCCTCCGGCCGGCGTGACGGGCGTCTTCGTACCTGCAGTGCAACACGGCTCGGTCTGCCCAAACTTCCTGTCTGGCACCGAGGCAGGGACTCCGGTCCCGCTCTCAAACTTCTTTATCGCCAACCCCGCCACTCCCGAGGGCCAGGTCCAAGCGGCCCTCGACCACGGACAGGACCTTCTCCTCACCCCAGGTGTCTACCAGCTCGACGCCCCTATCACGGTCAGACACACGGGGACTATCGTCTTGGGGCTCGGCTTCCCTGTCCTCGTGCCGCTGCGGGGGAACGCCTCGATGGTCGTGCTACCCGGCATCGGCGTGAAGCTCTCCGGCATGATCTTCGACGCAGGCCCCATCAACTCTCCCGTCCTGCTGTCGGTGGGCACTCCTCCCCACCTCATGGCTGAGCCGCCGGTTCCGGGCAAGCAACCGCCCACGCAGCACCTTGGCCCTGGTTCGCCCGCCAACAGCCTGAGTGGCACCGATCTTATCCAGGACATCTTCTTCCGCATCGGTGGGGCAGAAACGACCCCGGTGTCGGCAACCCTCAGCCTTCTTGACAACGCCGACAACTCGATCATTGACGACGTCTGGGCTTGGCGCGCCGACCACGGTTGCCAACACAGCGGTCACGAACCCTCAAGGCGAAGTGGGCGCGGGGTGGACGTACAACCAAGGTGACACCGGCGTTGACGTAGCTGGGGACCCGTCACGGCTTACGGCCTGTTCGTAGAGCACTACCAGAAGGACGAGGTCATCTGGAGCGGCGACAACGGGACGGACATCTTCTTCCAAAACGAGTTGCCCTACGACCCGCCAAGCCAGGCGGTATGGCAAACGTCGTCCCGCCAGCCCGGCTACCCCTCGTTCCTCGTCACCAACGACGCCCACAGCTTCCAGGGCTACGGCATGGGCAGCTATGTCGTCTTCATATACACTCCCGCTGCTCTTTGGGACGCCATGGCGTACCAAGCCCCCAATACCCCGGGCGTGGTCTTCACGGACGCGTTCGACCTGTTCATCTCCAGTACCTGCTCGGTGACCGGTTCATGCGACCCGGCCTGCAGCGTCGCGGTCAAGGCGCCGGCCACGCCACCTCCTTACAACTGCATGAACCCCGCACAGTCAGGAGGCTACGACTCCGTTATCGATGGCGTGGGAGGGCCTGCCACAGAAAACAATGTGACCACTCCCGTCGACGTCGACCAATATTCCGACGGGTCCGCCACCCTGCCTAGTTTCCCGCCGCCGCCCGCCTCCTCATAGGAATTAGCCCAGCTCCCAAGTCATGTAACCAGAACTCGACCACTTGGCCAGCTGCTGTGCTTTGGCTACCGCGTCAATGCCTGATGGCCGCACCGCGTCAATGCCTGATGGCCGCCGAGCACGCCTGGCCGCGTCCCGGCTCATTGACAACCCGGCCTCGGCTAGGCAACGGATGCCCCCGTCGCGCAGGCCATAGTAGACGAGGGTCACGAACACGGCTCCGAGCACCGCCCCGACGCCCGGGATGGCCCGGACGGCCCGGTGGTCCTGGTCGTCTTTCAGCCGCCCCGCGATCTCCCGGTCGAGTTGGCCCACCCCCACAGCTCGGCTCCTCCCGGTGGAGGAGGCCCACGCTTCGCCAAGGCAAGCCCAGTCACAAAACGCCCTCTACTTTCGTTTCGTTAGGCGCCCGGGACTTCGCGACTCGGTCACACGAGAGCGCGCCTGCGCTCCTTCATCCCATCACTTGCCAGCGCGAACAGCTATGGGCGCGGCTCTTGTGGAGTGACGTCCTAGCAAGCGGTGGGCGGGCTGTGGCGCGGGTGGTTTGAGGGCGCCTTGAGGGCGCAGGTGTTGAGCGCCACGCTGAATGAACACGAAATAGGTCTTTGGCGACACTCTGCATGAGGATCCGGCGGTCGTAGTGGTTGAACGGCCGGTTGCAGTGGGTAATGACCCCCAACACGAGTTGGCCCCTCCCGCCCGCCGGGCTGGGGCGCGAAGATCGCAAACGCGCTTGGAGGAGTGTGCCGTGCTCGTCGTGACCGACGGCCAAGAGAGGGTGGGAGCGGAGCTCGCGGCCGGCAGAGCTGCCTGTCCTGGCTGTGGTGGGCGGCTGCGGCCGTGGGGCTTCGGGCCCCGGCGTGTGGTGCGTACCTCGAGCGGCTTGGAGCACGTGCGGGCGCGACGGGCGGTCTGCCCGGCTTGCGGCGTCACGCACTTACTAGAACCGGCGTCTACCTTGCCCCGCATGCGCGACAGCGCGGAGGTCGTCGGGGCCGCTTGGCAGGCCAAGGTCGACGGGGCCGGTTACCGCAGCATCGCGGCCCTCACGGCCGGCCGGAGCCGACCGTGAGGCGCCGGCTCCGCCGCCTCGCCTCCCGGGCCGGAGCGCTCCGGGCGGCCGCTACGGACTGGCTCTCCCAGTCCGGCCCGAGCGCCCCGCCGCTCGAGCCGGCCGGCTCGCCGCTCGCGGACGCGCTCGAGCCGGTCGGGCGTGCGGTCGCTGCGGCCAGCTCGAGGCTCGGGCCGAGACCGCCGTGGCCCGCGGCGGTCGCCCTGACCGGCGGCCTGGTCGCCTCCTGGGACCCGCCACCGGCCTGCCTCCCCCCTTGGGTAGCGGTTCTCTAGCGCCGCCAGCCCGGCCACAGGGCCGGCTGGGGGCTGCCGGCGTCGGGACCGGTGGGTTCCGGCAGCTTAGGGGTCCCCGGCCGGCCCTGCGGGCGGTGGCCGGGGGCAGGAGCGCCGCGGCGACCTAGCCGCGACGGCACCCCGACCCTCTGACGGCTATTGGCTTTTCTCGACCTACGAACGCGAGAGCTTTGTCGTTCTGTCGTTGAGGGTGCGCCATCACCGCCTACAACGACGCCGCCGTGTTCGTTTTCCGTGGCCGGTAACACTGGGCAGTGCTTGCCAAGTGGTGACAGGCTGAGACAGCTACGGCCAAGTCGTTCTGGCACGAATCTGGCACGAAGCCTACGCACCAGATGCGTACGACGGCCTAGTGAGAGCCGGACGGACGGGGCGTACCTACATGAGGGTCAGCGCCTCCGGCAGTGCTCAAGCACACAGAAAGGGGTCGAACTGAGCGCCGAGGCAGTAACGTGGCGGTGTGTTGAAGATGGCCTCCGACCTGGAGCCCGTAGCCACCGCTGACCAGGTCCGGAAGGCGCGTTCGCAGCTAAATCAGCTTGCCACCGATCTAGAACTCAGTGATCTTCGGGTCACCAGCGACGGCACCTTGCTCCTGCACGTGGACCGGGACCCTGGTTATAGGCCCGTGATCAAGTTCGTGGCCGCGGCAGCCCAGCTGCTTGGTGCCGTACCAAGGGTCGTGACCGACGACGCTCCGGCCGCTGGTCGTTACCACGCCAGCCCTCTATGAGCGAGGGCGAGGAGTATCTTGATGCCCTCGCCAGTATCCTCAACGATCTAAGCGGGCTGTACACCTCGGTCGCACGCATTACGACTCGGACAGACCCTCGCGGTTGGCCATCCAGCGTTTGTGGATCGCCGCCGGCGAGTGCGCTCGGCTCTACTGCGCAGCCACGGGGACGGACACTGGCATCGAGCCATGGTCCTCGTTGTGGGGTTACCGCAATGTCCAGGTCCACCTCCCAGACGACATCGATGACGAACGCGGCTGGGTTGAATCCGTCCAGGACCTGACTGATTACCGGATGGATGTCGACACGCTGCGACAACCTCAGCGGCGAGGCGAACGTGGGCCGGCATAAACCAGTTGGTGGGCAGGGTCATGAGTTGCGGAACCAAGCACTGAAAGAATGCACCGACTCCAATGCCGGACGAAGTCGCGCCACCGTCAGCGCTGCCAGATAGGCATTCTCACAGGTAGCAGGGTCAAAAACCCTACCAAAATACCAAGTTGGCCACCCGCAGTGGTGGTGGGGTATATTCACAGCTGTCGAGATCCAGGCCACGAGCCCAACAGCGCCACCGATGCGTGCGCACTGCTCATCATGCAGCGGCGCGTAGGAGCCACAATTCGCGCTCCACTCTCCTCGCCAGAGGGTGGCACAAGTCACGCCAAGATGTGGCGCTAGTCAAGCCCAACGTAGCTTGGCGTTCAGCCCATGCATTCAGCCCCTCCCACTCGCGGTCACGGCCATATCGAAACGGGTGTGGCTCCGCTGGAGGGTCCGTTCAGGCAACCCCCGGGATGACCCCGCCTGCGTAACGAGAGGCGTGAACGCGCCTGTGCTCTTGTGCCAAGTGGAAGGCGAAGTACTCGGGCCAGTCTCCGT
>JAJYMB010000014.1 GCA_021787365.1 Actinomycetes bacterium
AACGAGATCAGCGAGCCGTCTCAGGTTTAGAACGACATCGAGCGAGGGGCCCCGCCCACGACCGACCACTACACCTCCAACAGGGCACCCGTCCGGACGGACCGAGTCCCTATAGAGGGTGTATCAGTTTTAGTGGGGAGGGGAAGGAACTCCTGCGAGGAGCCCGAGAGAGACCTTCCCCCTCTCTCCCGTCACCGGCGCTTCATTCTTCTTTTTCCGCTATCTGCTCCTTCTTCTCCTTCGACCCTTTGGTCCTCCCGCGAGAGCGGCCAAGGGTTTTCCTGGGGACGACCGCCGTCTCCACATCAGTCGCGCGAGAGGTGCCAGGATAGGCGTATGACACTTCCCCAAGCCCGCAGGACCAGGTGAACGCCGACCTGGACACCCTCGCAACCGCACTGTAGGTCGCCGTGGACGACATGTTGATCAGTGACCCGAGGCTCGTGCCCGACCGGCCCACTGTTGGCATCGCGCCGCAACTGTCGGACGCAGAGCTGCTCACCCTGGCTGTGGCTCGTCGACTATGGCGTATAGTCGAGCAGTTCCTCGGTACCGGTCGACGCGTTGGTGGCATGGCCCATAACCGAAGTGCTCACGGTACCGGCGCCGGTCTCGACCACACCGACGTCCTTCACCAGGAAAACGGCATAACTGGCAGTGTCGACGAAAGGAACGCCTGAAACACTCGAGGTGATCTTCATTGCCATCTGGAGCTTCTGGGCATGGAACGTCCCGGCCGGCACGTTCACCGTTTGAGCGCCCATGCTGGTGGCGGTTTCCGCCAGGTGCTCCTTCATCGAAAAGCGCGAGACCGCAGTGGTGAAATTGGCCGAGAAGTGGCACGGGTGGCAGGAGGCGATCTGCGACGCGCTCGGGATGAAGTAGCTGCTGGTGCCGGTGATGGTCATTTTGGTGGAGCCGCTCCCGGTGCTCGCCTCGACCTCGATGGCACCGTTGGCCCCCACTATGTACTGAGCGGTGAACGTTCCAGCGCCCATGGTGTCCTGAACGTCCACCGCTTCCCCATTGGAGATCTTATGGGCACGGAGGACGTGTATCGTGAGGGCTGATCCACCAGTGGGCCCGCCCAACTCTTTGTACTTCCAGGTCGCCCCTACGACCAGGGGGAAAAAGGCGTTGCCGCTCAGGTTGGCCTGGGCCATGCGACTGGAGGCGTACGCGGTCTCACTGCTGGCGAGCACCATGGGGGCGAACAGGGCCACCGCGACGAACACAGCCGACGGGCGGGAAGACTTTGTTGCCACAGTGCCATCCTCCTTTGCGGGCCGTGCCCGCGTTGCAGGCCGGGTCGGCTCGGTCATGCCGCCGGCGGGGCTCACTGCGCCAATAATGACATCCGCTGATGGGGTGGGACATGGGGGTGAACCCCCATTAATAAGGGTGGATCCGTACGTATGCCACAAGTAGCGGCAAAGACACGGGGACCGCGCCTGCCGCCGGCCAGCCCTGGCCGAGGCCCCCTTTCCTTGACGAGCTACTGCACGGCGAGGCGTTGGGGAAGCTGGCGCCGTCCCGTGATGCCGAGCGCCAGGTAGACGCTGCTCAGGTGGTGCTCAGCGGTACGGGCGGAAATGAGGAGGCGCCGGCCGATTGCGGAGCAAGCCCGCCCTGCGGGCCATCGGGTTCCCCCGATGTTAGTAGTCCCTAACCGCAGGTCACACTGTGCACTTAGTAGCCTTCGACCACCATTCGATCTGCGCCCTGGCGACGAGATCTTCCAGGGGAGGGGCACCTCCCGCGCCAGGACGTCCCCGGGTCAGGGCGTGGCCCGCGCCAGGCTCACCGCATAGGCCCGCGCCAGGCTCACCGCATAGAAGCGGGCCCGCACCGTCCCTTGGCCCGCGGCCCAGCCTCCTCCCGTCAGCTCGAAGCGCCTGACGGGCGCCGGCCCGTAGCCGGGCGTGTACCCGAGGGCGGCCGGCGCCGACATCACGTGGTTGTCGCCGGCGGTGGAGGCGACGAAGCGGTAGGTCACCTCGCTGAGCCCGGTGCCGGTGGCGCCCTCCCAGGCCGTCAGGTGCACGGCCGGCCCCTTGAGCAGGGTGTTTTCTATGCTCGTAGTGAGCGGCAAGCCGACCGACAGGCGCGCCACCACCATTTTCCCGGGCACTCTTGGCACCGGGATGGGCTCGCCGAAGTGGCCTGTCGCCGTCCCGACCGGCTGAGGGTGGCCGCAGCGGTCGGGCACTCGGCGGAGCAGCACCCAGTGGTCGGCCGTCGAGACCTCGCCGTAGCGGCAGTAGAGCGCCTCGGTGGCGGCGGGCGGCTCCCAGGCCGGGTCTTGGCGCTCTGTCGAGACGGGCCGGTAGAGGACCAGCTCGGGCGCCCGGGCCGAGGCGAGGAAGGCGGCGTCCAGGTGGTCGAGGTAGGGCGTGTAGGCGTTGTAGGCCTGGAGGACCGGTTCGGGGTCCCACTGGCGGAGCGCCGGGTAGGCGGAGGTCATCGAGTCCTCCAGCGGCTCGACGGCGAAGCTGTGGCCGACGAGGGCCAAGTAGAGGCTGGTGGGCAGGCCGTCGCCCGTGCGACGCTGCTGCGCCTCCACTGCCCGTTGGACCTGGGCCCAGCGTGCCCCCGACACGAGGTCGCCGGCCGCGCCTGCGAGGGCCCGGGCCGACTCGGCCGGCGAGATGAGCGCCAGGGGCACACCTGCATTGGCCACGCAGGTGAGGGCGGCGGCGACGGCCACGGCCCCGGCTTGGGCCGGCGCCCACCGGCGGGGGAGCCGTGCCAGGCACATCGCTGCCACCAGGAGCGAGAAGAAGGTCAGGTCGTGCAGGTCGTGGCGGACGAAGCCCTCCTTGCCCAGTTCCCAGGCCCAGACGACCAGGGCCAGGGAAATGGCGAGCCTTTCTCGCCTCGGCTTGGGCCGGAGCGACAAGGCGAAGGCCGTCCCGAGTAGGGCGAGGTCCACGAGGGCGAACCAGTCCTCCGCTCCCCGCCCCGTGGAGATGCTCATCGCCGGCGTGTAGCCCATCACCACCGAGAGAGAGCCCCGTAGGTAGCTCGGGAGGTTGCCGAGGTCCTGGCCGCCGGCGAGGAGGGCCACCACGGGAACGGCCACGAAGGGGACGCCTGCTGCCCCGAGCCCCCTCGCCCTGGCCCTCGTCGTACCCCGAGGACCGGCTACCGCCAGGGCAGCGAGGACGGTGCAGAGCCCGCCGGCGCTGATCTCGACCAGCGCCTCGAGCCCGGCCAGCGCCCCGAGCAGCCCAAGGAGCACGAGGCGCCGGCGCCCGACTGCTTCGAACGAGGCCAGCGCCAGGCCGAGGGCCACGACCGTGCCCAGTTGAGAGGCTTCGACCAGGTTGGCAGCCAGGCCCACCGCCAGCCAGGCGGCCACGCCGGCGGGCCAGAGGCCCCAGGACCTGCGCAGGGCCGTGAGGACCATGGCCGCCAGCCCCCACCTGAGCGCGAGCCCGAAGCCGAGGCCGAGCGCGGCGGTCACCCGGGCATAGGGGAGGGCATCTTCGAGGAAGCCGTAGGGGCCGAAAGTGAACATCATCTGCGGCCCCCACTGCAGGTGGTGCAAGAAGGCGAGCGTGACCCCCGCCTGCCAACTGGAGAGGCCGGCGAGTACGGGCTTCCACGCCTGCCACCGCCAGGTGAGCACGGTCGCTACCAGGGAGAGGGCCGCGACCGCCGGCCACCCCCCGAGCGCGCGCAACGTCCCGGGAAACCTCGCCTGGCCCTCACCGTCGCTTCGGGGGCTATGGCCCGCTTGGGGGGCGAAATGCGTGCCGGCCCGCTCCCCGGAGGGCCGCTCCCCGGAGGGCCGCTCGCCGGCGGGGCGCGCCCGGCCGGGGACGGTCGACTCTGCCACCGCCAAAAGCTAGCTCCGGCGAACAATTCCTGACGGCCGCCAGCTCGCGGGAGGGGCGCCCGTACGCGCGGCCAGCCCTTGGCTAACCTCTCTTCGAGACCGGGCCGAAGCGGGCGCGAGCCCCGAGGAGAGACCATGACCACGAAAGAGCCGGCGCGGCGGCCCTTTCCCAGCCAAAATCGTTCTCTTTGGTGGCGGTTTGCGACCGCGGCGTTGGCTGCCGTGGTCGTGGCCCCCGCCATCAGCACGGTCTCTTTCGAGCGAAGTGCCGCGGCTTCCCCGGTGCTCCGCATAGTGAAGGTCTGGTCCCACCTGCTCCCCGACCGGGGCGGCCCCGTCGCCCTTTCCTCGCCCAATATCGCGACGCTGGACGGCCTCCCGGCGGTCGTGGTGGGCGACCGGTCCGGCCATGTCTATGCCTTTTTCCTCGCCAACGGCGCGACCGTGCCGGGCTGGCCCGCCAGCACCGGGGGTGCGCCTGTCGACTCGACGCCTTCGGTGGCGGCGCTCAACCCGGCCTCGACCGACGACACGGTCTTCGTCGGCACCGGCGACGCCGCCCACCCGCACCTGGGCGGTTACGAAGCTTTCAACCCCAACGGGACCAGGCGCTGGTTGAGGCGGGTGCGCAACCCCGCTACCGACCAGGGCCGGGGCGACACGGCGGCGGTGATCGCCTCCCTCGCCGTCGGCGACCTCCAGGGAGGTACCGACGTAATAGCGCCGTCGGTCGGCCAGGAGGAGTACGCGCTCAATGCCGCTACGGGCGCCACGCTGCGGGGGTTCCCCTGGTTCACGGCGGACAGCGGCTTTTCCACCCCTGCGCTCGCCGACCTGTACGGCAACAACAAGACCGAGATCATCGAAGGCGGCGACCAGACGGCCGGGCTCGCGCAGTGGGTCCAGTACAGCCAGGGCGGGCACCTGCGCATCCTCTCGCCGACCGGCAACGCCGGCACCAGCAGTGCCTCGGGCGGGCTCATCTGCCACTACAACGCCAACCAGGTCATGGAGTCCTCGCCGGCGGTGGGGCCGTTCCTCGCCGGGGGCCGGTTGGGCATAGTCATCGGGACCGGTACCTACTGGAGGGGTGCTTCGGACACCGACCGGCTGCTCGCCTTCGACACCAAGTGCAACTTGGTGTGGTCCGCGCGCCTCGACGGCTCGACGGCGTCCAGCCCGGCGCTCGCGAAGCTCGGCCTGGCCGGGAGCTTCCAGGTGGTCGAGGGTACGAACAACGGGCACGGGGGCGGGTCCGTGTACGCCCTCGACGGGGCCAACGGCAAGGTGCTCTGGCGGCGGAGCGTGGCGGGCGAGGTCATCGGGAGCGTGGTCACGGCCGAGGTCGGGAGCGGCAACCAGTACGTGGTCGTGCCCACCACGCAGGGTGCGGTGCTCCTGGACGGCAAGACGGGGGCGCCGGCGGCCACGTTGGAGACGGGGGTCGGGCTCCAAAGCTCGCCGCTCGTGACCGATGACCCCAACGGCAAGCTCGGCATCACGGTGGCCGGGTACGTGGGCGCCAACCAGGGCGAGGTCGAGCACTTCCAACTGGCCGGCACGAGCGGGGCCAACGTGGACGACTACGGGTCCTGGCCCATGTTCCACCACGACCCGCAGTTGACCGGCGACGTGGCCGAGTTCAGCTTCAGCGTGCCGGCCGCGCACGCCGATCACACCACTTCGTGCCTGGTGCCCGTGCCCAAACCCAAGGGCTACTACGAGGTCAACGCGGCGGGAAAGGTGTTCACTTACGGCAACCTGGCGCTTTGTGGGTCGGTGAGCCGCCGGCGTATGTCGGGCCCCGCCGTCGGGATCGCGGCCACGCGAAACGGGGGCGGTTACTGGGTCGCAGATGCCGCCGGCCAGGTTTTCTCCTTCGGCAATGCCAAGTTTTACGGGCCTCGGCGCAAACTGAAGCTGAGGTCGCCCGTAGTGGCGATCACCGCCACGCGCGACGGGCACGGCTACTGGCTCGTGACCGCGAGCGGAGAAGTGCTGTCCTTCGGCGACGCCCGCTTCTACGGCCCGAAAAAGAAGCTGCACCTGCCGGCGCCCATCGCCGCGATGGCGGTGACAGGTAGTGGCCGGGGCTACTGGCTCGTTGCCCGCAACGGCGCCATGTTCACCTTCGGCGACGCCAAGGCCCACAGCTCGGCCAAGCAGTTGCACGCCTCCGCGGTGGTGGGGATCGCGCCCGACACCAGCACGGGCGGCTACTGGTTGGTGAGCGCGGCCGGCCGGGTCTGGGCCTTCGACGCCCCTTGGTACGGGGAGGTGGCCGGCCACGGCATGGCCGATGCGATGACCTCGGTCGAAGCCCTGCCCGGCGGCGCGGGCTACCGGGTGGTGGACACCGGGGGGGAGATCTTTTGTTACGGCCTGGCGACCGACGAGGGGTCCGCCTACACCTACGACGCTGCCGCGCCGGTCGTGGGCATCGCCGCCCCGGGCGGCTAGCTCCGGGCCGGGCTGGCCTCGGGGCCCCCCGCTGATAAGGTTTTGCTCTCGTATGGCTGCCAGCCCCGCAGTCGCTGTGCCCGAGCTCGGGCCCGACGACCTCGTTTACCTGGAGAAGATCCGCCAGGCCACCCGCCGGCTCTCCTACCGGGAGGTGGCAGCCGAGGACCCCCGGGCCGCGCTCCAGGCGCTTCGCGACGTGACCCATTTCGACGTGGAGGTGCCGACGGCGAGCAACCGCCGAGAGGTCGAGCTGCTGAAGACCGGCGTCAAGCGGGCACTGGCCTGGTACATGCGCTACTTGGCCGTCGAGCTCAACAACTTCGCGGCGGCCACCACCCGTCTTGCCGAGATGGTGGTCGAGCGGGGCGAGAAGCTGGAGGCCGGCGCCGGCGAGCTGGAGGCCCGCTTGGGGGCGCTCGAGGAGCGGGTCCGCCGCCTGGAGGCGGCCCCGCGGGTGCCCGCCGGCACGCCCCGGGCGCAGCAGCGGCCAGGGCCAGGTCCTGGCTCCCCCCGCACGGGCCATCGAGGTTCCAACGGCAAGGCGAGCGGGGAGGGCAGCAAGCAATGAGGATCGACCAGTACCTGCCGGGGTTCGCCCCCTTCGACGCCATCGGGGGCCATACCCTGATGGCCCGCAAAGTGCTCCGGGAGGCGGGCTACCAGTCGGAGATCTGGGCCGAGCACATCCTTGCCCCGCTTGGGAGTGAGGCGCGTCCCTATCACGAGGACACCCACCGCGCCGGCGAGGGGCGCGTCCTCATCTTCCACACCTCGACGAGCTCCCCGATGAGCGCGTGGATCAGGGCGAGGGCCGAAGCCGGCGAGCTCGTGCTCGGTGACTACCACAACATCACGCCGGGCAAGTACTTCGAACGCTGGGAACCCGCCATAGCCGCCGTCATGCACAACGCCCGCAAAGAGCTCGCCATGCTCGCCCCCTACATGGCGATGTCGTTCGCCGACTCGGCCTACAACGAGGCCGAGCTGAAGGAAGTCGGCTACCAAAACACGGTGGTGTGCCCGATCCTGGTCGACCTCGAGGAGTACCACCGCCCGGCCGACCCCGCCACCTTGGAGCGCCTCCGCCGCCAGCGGGAGCGCACCGGGCCCCACTGGCTCTTCGTCGGCCGGCTGGCGCCCAACAAGTGCCAGCACGACGTGATCGGGGCCTTCGCGGCATACCGCAAGTTTTTCGATGCGAAGGCACGCCTCACACTCGTGGGCGGCGGCACCTCGCCTCACTACATGCGGGCGCTCCAGCTGCTCGTGGCCGAGCTCGACCTGGAGGGGAGCGTAGAGCTGCTCGGCGGCCTGAGCGACGCCGAGCTGCTCGCCCACTGGGCCGTGGCCGACGTCTTCGTCTGCTTGTCGGAGCACGAGGGCTTCAACGTCCCCGCGCTCGAAGCGATGGAGCTCGGCGTGCCCGTGGTCGCCTACAACGCCGGCGCGGTCCCCGAGACCCTCGGCGGTGCCGGCATCGTGGTGGCCGACAAGGACCCCCTGGTCGTGGCGGCTGCGGTGGACCAGGCCTGCCGCGAAGGCCCCGAACGGGACCGGATGATAGCGGCCGGCCGCGAACGGGCCGCCGATTTCGACCTCACCAAGACCTCCAAGATCCTCCTCGCCGGCATCGAGGCCAACCTCGACGCCTGAGCCCTAGGCGCGCCCGGCCGCGTCGCGATAGAGCGCCACCATTTCGGTGGCGCAGCGCTCCCAGCTGTAGTTGACCGCCCGTTCGTGGCCCCTGGCCACGAGCGCCGCCCGGGTGTCGCTGTCCTCGACGAGTTGTCCCAAGGCGCCGGCCAGCGCTTCCTCGTCCCCTGCCGGAACGAGCTTGGCGGCGTCGCCGAGCACCTCCCGCAGGGCGCCGGCGTCGCTCGCCACGACGGGGGTGCCGGCGGCCATGGCTTCGAGCGGCGGGATGCCGAAGCCCTCGTAGAGCGATGGGTAGGCGAACACCGTGGCCTCGTCGAGCAGCGCGTCGCGCTGCGCGCCGTCGACCCAACCGAGGCGGACGACCCGGCCGGGGTCGGGGCAACCGGCTACCGCCCGGGCCAGGTCCTGGCTAGCCCAGCCGTCGGGGCCGGCAATTACGAGGGCGAGACCGGGGTGGTGCCCGGCGATCCGGCCGAAGGCTCGGACCAGGGTGGGGAAGCCCTTCCGGGGCTCGACGGTGCCGAGGCCGAGGACGTAGGAACTGGCCCAAGGAGGCAGCAGGTCGCGAGCCGTGCCCCGAGGAGGCTTTGGGCGGGGGGAGATGCCTGGGTAGATGGCGCGCACCCGTTCGGCTGGCGCGGCGAGGAGCGTGCGCACCTCTTCGGCCACGAACTGGGAGTCCGCGTGCACCCACGCCCCCCGGGCGACGGCTTTGCGGACCAGTTCGGGGTAGGCCCTGGCCGCCGGCAGGCACCACTCGGGCTGACGGAAGGGCGTGAGGTCGTGCACGGTGACGACGGTCGCCGCTCTCCAGGCGGGAGGGACTACGAAGTTCGTCCCGTGGACTACGTCGGCCCGGCCTGACCAGAGCTCGGCCGGCGGGAAGGCGCAGCGCGCCCAGGCGGCATGGAGGGCGCGGGCGGGCAGGCCCGGGCCGGCGGGGCCGCGGGCGCGGACCCCGGGCGGGAGCCTTCCCTCCAGAGCGGCCCGGCCGCGGCGGCTGATCGCAAACGCACCCACCTCCAGCTCCGAGCGCTGGCCGAGCTCGCCGAGGAGCCCGGCGCAAAAGGCCCCGACCCCGGTCGGCCGGCCCACCAACGGCGTGGCGTCGAGGGCGACTCTCAGGCGCTCGTCGGCTCTCATGGGCGGTGCGGCACATGTTATGTGGTTACTCTTTCGGCGTGCAGGTGGGCGTGCGGGTGGGCGTGGGGGTGGGAACGTGAAGCTGGCCTTCGTCACCCCTCGGTGGGGGCCGGGCGTCCTGGGCGGCTCGGAGGCGGTGATGGCCGAGGCGGCGTCGGGGTTGGCTTCCCGGGGGCACGAGGTGGACGTCCTCACGACCTGCGCCCTCGACCACTACAGCTGGGAGAACGAGTTCCCCGAGGGGGCTTCGGAGGAAAAAGGCATGTGGGTGCGGCGTTTCCTGGTGGACCGCCGGCCGAGCCGGGCTGCTCTGGCTGCCCAGATCTCCATCCAGGCCGGGCGGGTGCCGGACTTGGACCACCAGGTGAGCTGGCTCGGGTTCCAGTTCGCTTCGCCGGGGCTCTTCGAGCACGTGGCGCGCCAGGGGACCCGCTACGACGCCCTCGTGTTCTCCCCGTACCTCTTCTGGAACACGACCGCCTGCCTCCCCCTCGTCGCCGACCGGGCGGTCCTCGTCCCCTGCCTCCACGACGAGGGCTACGCCCGCCTCGACATCGTGCGCCCGGTCCTGGCGCTGCCCGCGCTCGTGTGGTTCCTCTCCGGCCCCGAGCACGAACTGGCCCATTCGCTCGGCCCCGTTGCGAGGTGCCACAGCGTCACCGGCGCCGGTGTCCCCGTCCCGCGCCGGTACGACCCCGAGGGGTTCGGGGAGAGGCACGGGCTGCGCCGGCCGTTCGTGCTCTATGCCGGCCGGCGAGAGGGGGGGAAGGGCCTCCCGTGGCTGCTCGAGGCGTTCGCTTCGGCGGTGGCCGGCGAAGGCAGGCCCGAGCGCCCGCCCGGGGAGGGGCGCGCTGCACCTGACCCCGCCGGCGGCCTGCGAGGCCTCGACTTGGTCATCATCGGCAAGGGCGACCCCGGGGCCACGCTGCGAGTGCCTCCCGAGCTCGCGGGCCGGGTGTTCGACCTCGGCTACCTGGACGACGCCGAACGCGACAATGCGTTCGCGGCCGCCCTCGCCTATTTGCAGCCGAGCAGCGTGGAAAGCTTTTCGCGCACGGCCATGGAGGCCTGGCTGGCGGGGCGGCCCGTGGTCGCCCTGGCGAGCAACGCCGTGCTGGCGTGGCATTGCCGGCGTTCGGGCGGGGGGCTGCTGGTTTCGGACGCGCCCTCCCTCGGGCAAGCCCTCGGCAAGCTGGCCTCCGACCCGGGGCTCGCCTCCGAGCTCGGGCGGGCGGGCCGGCGCTACGTGCTCGAAAACTACACCTGGGCGAACGTGCTCGACCGCATGGAGGCGAGCCTCCAGGCCCTGGTCCGTAGCCGGGGTGCCGAGGTTGGCAGCAGAGCACCGGCGGCTGCAGCGCCGGCGCGTGCAGGTGCGCCGGCGGGGGCCGAGCCTGTCGGCACCGCGACGCCGGCGGGGGGCGAGCCGGCCGGGCAGACCGGCCCGGCGGCGCCGGCGCCACCTGGCCCGCCCGGGGCCCGGCGCTACCTGGTCGCCGGCAGCTACCCGCCGGTGCCCGGCGCTCCCTCTGCGGCCACTCTGGCTGCAGTACGAAGGGCCTGGGCGGAAGGGGCCGAGGTCGTCGTCGCCTCGCCGAGGCCGAGCGCGGCCAAACATGTCCTGGCTAGTAACAGGTCGCTCGGCCGGCAGCTGGCGGCACTCGGCCGCTGGGAGGGCTGCGACGGGGTCGTGCTTTGCATCGAGCCCGGCTGGCCGCTGCCGCAGGGCGGATCTCGCATAGGCGGCCTCCACGGTGGGCGAGCCCTCGCGGACGCCGTGCTCGGCTTCGCCCGCGCCGAGGTCGTCGTGACGGGCACACCGCGCGACCTCGCTCTCGAGCTCGATGCGTTGGCCCCCCTTTGGGCCGCCGTCCACCAGGTCACTGCGAGCAACAACCTGCTAGCCGGGGAGCTGGGCGCCCTGGCCACGCTGGGCGGGAGGCCGCCGGCAGCACCCGGGGTCAGGGTGCTCGAGCCCTTTGCCGGCGCCGGCTTGACGGGGGCGTTGCCCGCTGGCACGGCGCCGTTCGCCGGTACCGGCACCCTCCCGCCCGGTTGCGCCGGCCCCCTCGAACCAGGCGAGCTCCTCCTTGCCACCCGCGCCCGGCGCTGGCTCGGGCGGGCGGCTCGACGGGCCCTCGGCCGGCGTGCACCCGCCGTCCGGGCTGGCTTGGAAAAGCTGTTGTGGCTGGCGCGTCCTAGGGTTTGAACGATGGGCCTGTCGTACAAGAGCGTGCTCCCTTTCTCCCCGGAGGAGATATTTGCCTGGCACGAGAGGCCGGGAGCGATCCGCCGCCTCCTGCCCCCCTGGCTCCCGGTGCGCGTGGTCGAAGAAGCTGCTTCCCTCCGCGACGGGAGGGCCGTGCTCGGCCTGCCCCTGGGGCTACGCCTGGTGGCCGAGCACCGTCCCGACGGCTACCAGCCTCCGTACAGTTTCGTCGACGAGGTGGCTCGTCTGGGCTGGAGGCACACTCGGCTCTTTTCGGCCACGGGGGAAGGCTCGACGCTGGTCGAGGACCGGGCCCGGGCCCCGTTGCCGGCGGCCCTGCTCCGCCAGATGTTCGCCTACCGCCACCGCCAGCTGGCCGGTGACCTGGCGGCGCACGCGAGAGCAGGTGCCGAGGCCCGGGGCGGCTCCTCGACGGGGCCCGTGACCGTCGCCATCACGGGTTCGTCGGGTCTCATCGGCTCCGCACTCGCGGCCTTCCTCACCTCGGGCGGCCACCGGGTCGTCCGGCTCGTCCGCCGCGCCCCGGCAGGGCCCGACGAGAGGCGCTGGGACCCAGCCGAGCCGGCGGAGGACGTCCTCGCCGGCGTGCAGGCCGTGGTCCACCTGGCTGGGGTGCCGATCATGGGGCGTTTCACCGAAGGCCACAAGCGGTCGGTGAGGGAGAGCCGTACCGGACCGACCCGGCGTCTGGCCGAGGTGGCGGCCCGGGCTGCGGCGGGTGGCGGCGGGCCGTCCTGCTTCGTGAGCGCTTCCGCGGTGGGCTATTACGGCTACGACCGAGGTGGGGAGCAGCTCGACGAGGCGAGCAGCCAAGGCGATGGCTTTGTCGCAGCGCTGGTCGGGGACTGGGAGGCTGCGACCGCGCCCGCCGCCGACGCCGGCCTGCGCGTCGTCAACGTGCGGACCGGCCTCGCGTTGTCCCCCCGCGGCGGCGTCCTCGGGCTTTTGTACCCGGTTTTCCTGGCCGGCTTCGGCGGCAAATTGGGCAGCGGCCGCCAGTGGATGTCCTGGGTGGGCCTGGACGACCTGCTCGACATCTACCTGCGGGGGCTCGTCGACCCTAACCTTTCGGGTCCTGTCAACGCCGTGAGCCCGGCACCGGTCACCAATGCCGAGTTCGCCCGGGTGCTCGCGAGCGTGCTGCGCCGGCCGGCGTTGTTGTCGGTCCCGGCGGTGGTAGTGAACTTGGCCCTGGGGCGCGAAGGAGCCCAGGAGTTCGCCCTGGCCGGCCAGAGGGTCATGCCGGGGGCCCTCACAAGAGCCGGTCATGAGTTCCGCCACCCCGGCCTCGAGGTGGCGCTCAGGCACCTCCTCGGCCGCTGGGACCTCTGGTAAGGGTGCCGCCGGCCGCCGGCCCGAGGTCAGCGAGCACAGCCTCGGCTGCCCGCCGGCCCGACACCATGGCTCCTTGCAGCGACGGCGTGTCCAGGTAGTCGCCGCAGGCATAGAGCCCGTCACCGAGGCGCACCGGCTTGCGGAAGGGTTGGTGCGGCGCCAGCACGGCCACCGCCTCGCGGACGGGGTAGCTGGCTAGGAGCTCCCAAGAGGCGGTGCCGGTCCGGTAGAGGTCAGCCAACCGGGCACGCAGGAGCCGCTCGGTGGCAGGCCCGTCCGCCAGCCCGGCCACCGAGGTCGATACGAGCGCACCGGTCCCGGAGCCGTACGAGGGAGCGACCTCGGTGAGGACGATGGACCCCAGTACCGCTCTTTGGTCGGCGTCGAGGACGAGGACGGGCCGGGAGAGCGGAGGCTCGGGGGCGACGTGGTAAAAGGTGGTCACGGCCCGCATGGGGACCTCGGGTAGGCCGGGGGCGAGCCGGCGGGCGGCGCTCGGCCCGGTGGCGACGACTATGGCCCGGGCCGGAACCCGGCGGCCGCTGGCCAGGGTGACCCCGCCCGGCTGCACTTGCACTGCCGCTTCGCCGAGCAGGATGCGCCCGGGCCCCAACATGGCCGCAATTTGCGCGGGCACAGCCCCCATCCCTCTGGCCGGCAGGCACGTCCGCCCGAGCACGATGGAGCGCCACACCAGGCGCAGGTAGCGCCCTGAGCCAGAGAGGTCCTCGTCGGCGAGCACGCAGGCCAGCAAGGGCCGGAGGAAGCGCTCGACCACCGGCCCCGACAACCCGGCCGAGGCGAGGACCTCGGCGGCGGTGCCCTCCGGCTGCCGAGCGAGCCACCACGGCGGAGCCAGCGCGCACGCGGCCGAAAACGCGCCGAGCAGCGCCTTGTCCACCAAGGACCCGACGGGGGCCAGGGCGGTCGCGGCCACGCCGGCCGGCCGGCGCCAGGGGTTGGCGACCATGCGGAGCCGGCCGTCCAGGTACACGGCTGCCCCTGGTTCCAGATCTCTTAGCTGCAGTTGGGAGAAATCGAGCACCCGGGCCGGCTCGGGGTACGCAGTGTTGAACACCTGAAAGCCGCGGTCGAGCTGGAAGCCGTCCACGACATCGGTGCGCATACGCCCCCCCACCGCGTCGGAGGCTTCGAGCACAGTGACCTCGGCTCCCGCCCGGGCAAGGTGCAGTGCCGCCGAAAGCCCCGCCACGCCGGCACCTACGACCACGATCACTGGGGCAAGCTACCGCCGGTGCCAAGTTAAGGCGGCGAGGGCGAAGTCCACGGCAATTGACCCCGGGGTAGGGTTCGGGTGGTGCGGGGCCGTGCTGGGGCGCGGACGCGCGCGGACGCGCGGAAAACTGATCGATGTGCGGCGCGAAAGGCCACATCGGTCGGAAACCTGCACGTTTTCGCGCAAATAGCTGGACGATGTGGCCGTAACGATTTCATATCGGTCAGTTTTTTGTCACGGCGGTGGTCTTGGCCGGGTTGCAACCCGAGCCCACCTGCCGGCGCACGTGCCGCACGCCACACGCCGCGTGCCCCCAAACCGCTGGCGCCTCACCCACCGGCTAGCGGTTTACCCGCGGGTGAGCAGGGTGTCGGTGGCAGCGTCGGGAATGCCGCCCCACCAGCGGCGGAGCACCTCCGCGAAGGCCCCCTGGTCGGGGTCGGCCCGGAGGAACAATGTCATGGACGACCGAAGCTTCAGCGCGTCGACCGGCCCGAAAACGTCCTCCGCGCTGGCGCCGGCCGGCGCCGCGGCCACTGCCTTGGCGCACTCGACCAGGCGGGCGCCGAGGACGGGGTGGGCCAGGTATTCCCTCGCCTCTTCGAGCGACGAGATGGCGTAGCGGGCGGAGATCGCGCTCCTGGCGAGGCCGGCCAGCTGGGGGAACACGAACCACATCCAGTGGCTCTCCTTCCGCCCCCTCCGCAGTTCCCCGAGCGCACGCTGGTAGGTGCCGCCGGCGTCCTGGGCCGACACGAAGCGCTCGAGGTCGAAGCGGCTGTCCGGCACCAATAGAGACGTTAGCCCGCTACCGATCAACCTAACCTGGGCCGGGATGTCCGTGAGAACTCGACCATGAAGACTCCCGCCCAAGCCTGGAGCGCCCTGGTACAGGCTGTCGGGAGGGCTCGGTCATGAAGGCCCCCGCCCAGGCTCCGGGCACTGCCGTACCCGCCGCCAGCAGCCGGACGGGCCTCGCCCTGGTGGTGATCATGATCGGCGTGCTGATGGCAGCCATCGACACGACGATCGTGGTGCTTGCCCTGCCTGACCTCGAGCGCTCCCTTCACGTGCCGATCTCCGGCGTGGTCTGGGTGATCATCTCCTACCTGCTCGTGATCACTCTCCTGGCCACCCAGGTCGGCCGCCTGGGGGACATGTTCGGCCGGGTGAAGATGTACGAAACGGGCTTCATCATCTTCATCATCGGCTCGGCGCTGTGCGCCCTGGCGACCAACGAGGCGACGATCATAGGTTTCCGGGTCGTGCAGGGGGTGGGGGGCGCCCTCATCAGTGCCAACAGCGGGGCTGTCATCGCCGACACGTTCCCGCCGGAGAGGCGGGGGAGGGCCTACGGGTTCAACGCCATCGGCTTCAATGCGGGGGCCATCCTCGGCATCCTCCTCGGGGGCGTGATCATCACCTACGCATCGTGGCGGTGGATCTTTTGGATCAACGTGCCGGCCGGTATCGCCGCTTTCGCCCTCGCCCTCCGGGTGCTCCACGACCGGGGGGAGCGCCGGCACCAGCAGCTGGACCTGGCCGGGATGCTGGTACTGGGAACCGGCTTGTTCGGGGTGCTGTGGGCCATGACCAAGCTGTCCACGAGCGACTTTACGGGTGAGGTCGTGACGGCGCTCGCCGGCGGGCTGGTGCTGCTCGTCGTGTTCGTCTTCGTCGAACGGGTGCGCCGGGCGCCCATGCTCGAGTTGTCGTTGTTCCGCATACCGACGGTGAGCCCGACTTTCCTCGCGTCGCTCTTCCAGGCCATGGCCAATTTCGCCGTGTTGTTCATGGTGATCATGTACCTGCAGGGGGTGCGCGACTTGACCCCGTTACGGGCGTCCCTCTTGCTCGTGCCCGGGTACGTGGTGGGGGGTTTCATAGGGCCGTTCGGGGGCCGGTTGGCCGACCGCGTCGGCCCGGTGTGGCCGGCGACCGTCGGGTTGGGCGTCCAGATCTTGGCGCTGTTCTTCTACTCGCGCCTCGCCCCGGGTACGGCCCTGTGGCTGGTCGTGGTGGCTGCGGTCGTGAACGGCATCGGCGCAGGGGGGTTTTTCCCCGCCAACCAATCAGCCGTGATGAAGGCGGTCCCGTCCCGGCAGTTCGGCTTGGCATCGGGGATGCTGCGCACCTTTGCCAACGTCGGCATGGTCTTTTCCTTCGCCGTCGCCATCCTGGTGTCGGCCAGGTCGATCCCCCGGGGCCTCGCCTTCGCCATCTTTGTCGGCACGACGCACCTGTCGCACCACCTCGCCGGAACGTTCACGACCGGCCTCCACGCAGCCTTCCTGTCCTCGGCCGGCATCATGGCCCTAGCTGCGCTGCTCTCGGCGACACGTGTGTTCCATCACCGTGGCACCGGCGGGTTGGCTGGGGCGGCGCCGGGCGCCACCCCTGCGCCCGCCGGCGAACGCTGAGGTCAACTCGTGGCGCCACCGCCGGTCTCGGTGGAGGCCCCGCCGGGGGTACCCCCCGCCTTTGTCGCCGCCCTGCCGGCGTCACCGCTCATCCCTCCGCCGGTCCCGGTAGCCGCCCTGCCGGCGTCACTGCTCATCCCTCCGCCGGTCCCGGTAGCCGCCCTGCCGGCGTCACTGCTCGCCGTACCGAACCCGCTACTGTCGGCGGAACCTCCATTGGTGCCAGCCGCGCCCGCCGTTGACCCGCCGGCGCCGTAGTCGCCCTCTACCTCTTTCGGCCGGAACTTCTGGGCGAGCTGGACGGTCGCCGCCGCGGCACCGAGGGCCAAGCCGGCGCTGGCCAGCGCCCAGCCGGCACCGTAACGGCGCTTGCCGAAGAGGCGGTCGAGCGAAAAGCCGCCCGGGCCGAGCTCGGCCAAGGCGAAGGCCGCAGCCATCAACGTCAGGTTGTACTCATAGCCCCCCTTGTGGGACCAGAACCCGTTCTTCAAGTGCACCTTGTTTATGGCGACAGCCTGGGAACCCATGATCATCGAGGGCCCGAGCGGGGAGAGGAACCCGGCCGCGGTGAGCCCGCCTCCCACGGTCTCGGAAAGGGCCACGGCCCAAGCCTGGTACTTGGGAGGGTGGAGGCCGAGAGACTCCATCATCTTGGCTGTCCCCTCCAGCCCCGGGCCCCCGAAGCTCCCCTTCAGCTTTTGCAGGCCGTGGCCCATGATGATGCCGCCCACGGTTGTGCGGAGCGCGAACTTGGCAAGTCCCATAGCGTCTTCCCTCCTGGGTTTCTGGCAAGGCTCTGAAAGGCTGCAATTTAGCCCGTTCGTGGCGCAAAGGCAGATGCCGAGGGGTGGAGGTGCCCTGAGCCGGAAAGCCGCCGGTCGGCGGGGAAGCGGGCGCACAATGGGTGAGTGCTCTTTCTCCTCTTCAGCATCGTGGTCGGAGGCCTGCTGATCGGATTGCTCGGCCGGCTAGTCGTCCCGGGGCCCAACCCGATCGGGTTGTTGTGGACCCTGCTGTGCGGCTTGGGCGGCGCCGTGATAGGTGGGCTGGTGGCCGGCCTGCTCTTCCACCGCCCGGGTGCCCACTGGTTCCTCACCCTGGTCCTCGAGGTGCTCGCTGCCGCCCTGCTGGTCTGGCTGCTCAGCAAGCGGCGCCGCCGGCACCCGGTGTGACCCGCGTCCACCTGGCGCGCCACGGGCGTAGCTCGCTAAAACGCGGCGAGCGCAGATGGCAACGGTAGTGTCCCGATATGGACACATGGGACGCCATCAGGGCGCGGCGCAACGTACGTTCTTTCCGGGACAAGGCGATCGCAGAGGAGGACCTGCGCCGCATCCTGGAGGCGGGCCGCAGAGCGCCGTCGGCCAACAACCGCCAGAGGCGGGACTTCGTCGTGTCGACTGACCGCGCCCAGCTCCAAGAGCTAGCCAAGGCGTGGCAGGGCGCGGGCCACGTCGCGACGTCCGCGGCGACGGTGACCCTCGTGCTGCCCAAGGCCGAAGCCAATGCCCACGAGCTCGACCTCTTCGACGCCGGCCAAGCGACCCTCCAAATGATGCTGGCGGCCGCCGACCTCGGTATCGGGAGCGGGCACGCCTCGACGGGCGACAAGGCGGTCGTCCGCCGGGTGCTCGGGCTGCCCGAAGACCGCGACCCGGCCTATTTCATCGCCTTCGGGTACCCGGCCGGCCGGCCCCTCCGGCCCCTCGCCCGGCTCAACCGGCGCCCCTTCGAAGAGGTAGTGCACACCGGGCGCTGGTAGCCGGGTTGCGTGAGTGAGTGCTCACTCGCTAATGTGATGCCGGCGGGCGGGCGCTCGCATAAAGACGAGGAGCAGCGCACCAGGAAAGGGAGGGCGCCATGAGCGAGTCGGGCCAGTTCAACCAGGCGAGAGCCGGCGACGGCTCCCTGCGAGCCACTGCGGTGGCGGGGAGGCGGGAGAAAAACAAGTGGTGGGTGCTGGTCGCCATGGTCTTCGGGCTCTTCATGCCCATGCTCGACAGCCTCGTCGTGAACGTCGCCCTCCCTACCATCCACCGCAAGCTGGGCGCGGGCGTGTCGGACCTGCAGTGGATAATCGATGCCTACACGCTCACTTTTGCCAGCTTCATGCTGAGCGGCGGCACCCTCGCGGACCGCTTCGGGCGCAAGAAGTTTTTCATCCTCGGGCTCGTGGTGTTCACGACCGGGTCTTTGCTGTGCGGGCTTTCGTCGAGCATCGGGGAGCTGATCGCATTCCGCGCGCTGCAGGGTGCCGGCGGCTCGCTCTTGCTACCTGGTTCTTTGGCCATCATTTCTGCCACCTTCCAGGGGAGGGAAAGGGGTGCCGCCATCGGGGTCTGGTCGGCCATGTCCGGCGTGGCAGTGGCCGTCGGCCCGCTCATCGGGGGCTACCTCGTCCAAAACGTCAACTGGCAGTCGATCTTTTTCATCAATGTGCCTGTTGGGGCCGTCGCAGTGGTGCTCACTTCGCTCGTCGTGGCCGACTCGAGGGACCTTTCCCGCGCCCGGCGCATCGACCCGCCGGGGGCGGTGAGCGGGACGCTCGGCCTCTTCTTCCTCGTCTATGCGACGATCGAGGGCAACTCCAAGGGCTGGACGAGCCCGCTCATACTCGGCTCGTTCGCATTGGCGGCGCTCCTCCTGGTCACGTTTTTGTGGGTGGAGGCTCGTAGCGACTCGCCCATGCTGCCGTTGAAGCTCTTTTCCAACCCCACCCTTTCTGCCGCGATCGCCACGGCGGTAGCGGTCTTTTTTGCCCTCTTCGGCATGACCTTTTTCATGTCGCTCTACCTACAGAACGTGATCGGTTACGACCCGGTCGCGACCGGCATAAGGATGGTCCCCTTTACGGTCATGATCCTCTTGATCGCGCCGGTCTCCGGGCGGCTCTCCGACCGCTACGGCTCGCGCTGGTTTATGGCCGGGGGGACCGCAGTCCTCGCCGGCGGCCTGGCGCTGTCGCTTCGCATGCAAGCCAGTTCCGGCTACCTGGACGTGATCTTCCCGGCCATGGTGGCGATGGGCGCCGGCATGGCGCTCACTATGGCGCCCCTGTCATCGGCGGTGATGAGCTCTGCGCCGCCGCGCCTCGCCGGCACGGCGTCGGCCACCCAGACGACTTCCCAGCAGGTTGGAGGCGTTTTCGGGATAGCGGTCCTCGGTGCCGTGGTGACGGGAGCGTTCAAGAGCGACTTCCCGTCTTGGCTCGCCCGGGCTGGGTTGCCGGCCCGGGCCGTGGGCACCGTTTCGCGCCTCGGAGCTGCCGCGTCCTCGGGCACTCTGCCCGCCGCCGCCCTGCGGCGTTTGCCGGCGCCGGCGCGCTCGCTTGTGCTCGGGGCCGTGCACCAGTCTTTTGTGGGCGCGCTCCACGACGGCCTCTACGTGTCGATCGGGTTTGCGTTGCTGGCATCGGCGATAGCCGCGATTTTCGTGCGCACCCACGTCCGGGGCCGGGCCGCCGCTGGCGAAGCGATGGCCGAGCCGGAGCGGGCAAAGGGGGCCGTCGTTGGGGCCTGAGCCCGCCACGCGCCGCGACCTGCGCGACACCATCCTCGAGGCCGCGAGACGGGTGATCGACGAGCAAGGGCTCCAAGCGGCGACGACGCGGCGCATCGCGGAGGTGGCGGGGTGCGCAGAAGGCACCATATACCGGCATTTCGAGGACAAGCACGAGCTCTTCCACGAACTGCTGGCCGCCAGCGCCCCCGAGTTCCTCCCCCTGGTCGCCGAGCTCCCCAGCCTCGCTGGGCAGGGGACCTTGCGCGGCACGCTCTGCGAGTTTGGCGTGGCGGCCTTGCGGTTTTTCCGCGCCGTGCTGCCCTTCGTGGGCGGGTCGATCGTCGACCCCGAGCTTCGCGAGCAGCAAAGGCAGCGCTTCAACGCGAAGGACAGGGGCCCGGTGCATTCTTTGAGGCAGCTCGAACGGTACCTGCGGGCGGAAGGCGAGCTTGGGCGTCTCGGCCCGGGGCTGCCGGTCGAAGGCGCTGCAGCCGCCCTCTTGGGCGCGGCCTTCTCCAAGGCGTACCTGGACATCTGGCTCGGGCCGGAGGTGCTCGGGGCCCGGCCGGACGAAGATTTCGTCGCCGGCGTCGTCGAGGCGCTACTGCAGGGCCTCCTTCCTCGCCGCAGCTAGACCGAGCAGCGCTGGACGCGGGCAAAAGGTGCCGAAGGCCTGGAAGCCTACCGCCGGGAAAACAACGCTGAGAGCATCGACGGGTTGCCGGCCCTCCCGTCGGGCTTTGGGCGGGCACGGCTTGCCTGGACTGGGTGGCCGGCGCCGGCTATGCCTCCGGGGCTGCGCGAGGTTGGCAGGAATCGTACGATTTCCTCCTCGTACGGCCGGTTTCGTTCCCCACGCCGCTCGTCTTCACATGGGACGGCAATGTGCTGCCTTACCTTCCAGAGGGTTGGGGGAGGGTCAAAGCTCCCTGAGCCTGGTGGCGGCCAGGCGCCTGGCGCGTCTTAGATCTTGGCCTGATCTTGGCCTGATCTTGGCCCGGAACTCGACGAGATCGCCCGCCGGCTCGGTCTGGCGCCGCCGTACGCCGGTGCTACAAGCGAGGGCGGTTGTAGCGGCGCACGTAGCCGGGCACCGGCGCCGCCACACCGCTGTCTGGCACGGGGTTGCCCGCCACGACACGGAGCGGGACCTCGCCGGCCCATATGCCCTCGAGGGCCAGGTCCTCGGGGTCCTCTTTGGGCCCGCCGGCACGCACTTTCGCCGAGGCTTCGGCAATCACGAACTTCGTCACCCTCGTCGCCCTGAGCTCTTCCTTGGACGGGGGCCGTGCGTCGCCGGCCCGGCCGGGCAGTACGTGGTCGACGATCGCGAGCATGGCTGCCCGTTTTTCCTCCAGGTCGGTGACTTCGCTCGCCGGCCCGTAACAGACAACCGAGCGGTAGTTGACCGAATGGTGGAACGCCGAGCGTGCGAGCACGAGGCCGTCCACCAATGTCACTGCGACGCAGGCGCCGACGGCGGCCTCCGTCGAGCGGAGCGCGTGGTTGGCCGGGGCGCCGTGGAGGTACAAGATGTCCTCGACCCGGGCGTAGAGCGTGGGCAGCACCGCGGCGCGGTCGCCGGCGGGAAAGCCGAGGTGGCAGACCCAGCCCTCGTCCAAGATGGCGTGCACAGCGGCGCGGTCGTAGCGGGCACGCTCGGGCAGCCGGCGGACCTTGGTCATGAGCCCAGGGCCGAAGGACTCCCTGGGCTCGTGGGATGCGGGGCTCATTAGTTCGGAAAAATGTTATAGTACATTGTGGTGAACATACCAGCACATAGACCTTACCGCGGGGCGGGCCGGACGTCCAGCGAAATTGTCCACGACGTCGAGCGCGCCCTGCGCCAAGGGGAGATCGGCCCGGGTGATCGGCTACCTTCGGTCCGGCACCTGGCAGAGGAACTGGGGTTGTCGCCGGCGACGGTCGCTTCGGCCTACCAGGAACTGGCCCGGAGGGGCGTAACGACGGGGCGCCCGGGCCGCGCCGGCACGCGTGTGCGCGAGCGCCCCCCCGTGGCCACCCGGTCCGCCCTACCGGTGCCGCCCGGGGTGAGGGACCTGCGCAGCGGCGAGCCGGACCCCGAACTGCTGCCCGAACTGCCCAAGGTGGAGCTGTCCCGGCGTTCGTACTCCGACCCACCGGTCTCCCCGCGGCTCCGTCGCGTGGCCGAGCAGGACTTTGCCGCCGATGGCGTGGGCCCTTGCCACCTGGCCGTCGCCGGCGGGGCGCTCGACGGCGTGGAGCGCGTGCTGGCGGCGTGGTTGCAGCCCGGGGACATGGTCGCGGTGGAGGACCCCTGCTACAGCGCGGTGCTCGACCTTCTCGCCGCCATGGGCCTGGAGGCTGTCCCCATGGCGGTCGACGACCTGGGCCCCCGTCCCAGCGAGCTGCGCGCCGCCCTCAGGCGGGGCGCGAGAGCAGCCGTGTTCACCCCGAGGGCGCACAACCCGACCGGCGCCGCCTGGGACGCGGGGCGCGCCGCCGAACTGCGCCAACTGCTCGGTGCCCACCGTGAAGTGCTCGTGGTCGAAGACGACCACGCCGGGTCGGTGGCCGGGGTCCCCTTTTACACGGCGGCGGGGGCGACCGAGCATTGGGCCACGGTGCGTTCGGTCTCCAAGTGGCTCGGGCCGGACTTCCGCCTGGCCGTGCTCGCCGGCGACGAGGCGACCGTGGCCAACGTGGAAGGGCGCCAGGCGCTCGGGACCGGCTGGGTGAGCTACCTGCTCCAAGACACGGTGGCCGCGCTGTGGTCCAGCCCGTCCATCCGGGAGGTGCTCGAGCGGGCGACGGCGACCTACGCGCTCAGGCGGACCGCACTGCAGCGCTTCCTCGCCGGCGCCGGGCACACGGTCTCGGGGCGGTCCGGGCTCACGACCTGGCTGCCCGTCGACGACGAGTTCGGCGTGGTGAGCGGGCTCATGGAGGCGGGCTGGGCGGTGGCGCCCGGAGCGCGGTTCCGGGTGGCGTCGCCGGCGGCGGTCCGCATCGGCCACGGCACGCTCCGCCCCGAAGAGGCCGCCCGGTTTGTGGCCGACCTGTCGGAGGTCCTGCGCCGGCCGCCGCGAAGATCGGCCTGACCTGCCCCCTGGCCCTTCGGCTGCCTGGCCCTCCGGCTGCCTGGCCCTCCGGCTGCCTGCCTTTGGCCGTATTGCAAACTTGTAGACGAAAACGGCTTATATGACCACTTTCGTCTACAAGAATGCGCTCGAGTCGCCCGCGGCCAGCAACTGGCTCGAGTGGTACGACTCCATACTCGTCCGCCCTACTAAATTCCCCACACCGCCGGGTACTCAGCTGGGACAACGACGACGACGACATCTTGGCCTACCTCTCCAAGGGCTGGGAGAGGGCGAAAGCTCCATCAGGGGCGGGCTGGGCGGTCTCGGGACGCGAGGTGACGACCGAGCGGTCGCGGCCGGCCTGCTTGGCCGAGTAGAGGGCGGAGTCTGCCCTGGCGCGGGTGGTCTCGGCGTCGTCGCCGGCGTGGTGACGCGCCGTGCCGGCGCTGAGGGTGGCGAGCGGCGAACCGGAGCGCCATCCCGACACGAGCCGTTCGACGACGGCCGCCGGGTCGGTCGGGCCGCGGAGCACCACGAGGAACTCCTCTCCTCCTATACGGGCGATGCTGTCCTGGTCCCGGACGGCGAGGCGCAGGTAGCTGGCGAGCTCTTGGAGCAACAGGTCACCGCGCGCGTGGCCGAAACGGTCGTTCACGGCCTTGAAGTGGTCGAGGTCCAGCATCACCACGGCGTCGCCGCCGGCCAGGCTGGCGAGCAATGCCTGCGCGTGCCGCAGGTTGCCGAGGCCGGTCAGCTCATCGGTGAAAGCCGCTCGCGTCATCCTGTCGTGGGCCTTGCGCATGAGCCCGGCTTTGTGGCCGAGCACGGCGCCGATGGCCACCGCCGTGGGCACCACGACGGCGACCGAGCTCACGGCGCCTTGGGAGGGCGGTAGGCCGAGAGCGTAGGGGAGGAGGTACCCGGTGGTCACCAGCGGCGCCATAATGAAGCACCAGCGCGGCCCGTGCCAGTTGCCTACCCAGCCCAGGATGACCACGAGGTAGATGCCCGAGGCAGCCGGCGGTATCGAACCGGAGGTTGCGTCGGCCACGTACACAGCGAGCGCCAGGACAGCCATCACGAGCGAGGCTCGTTGGGGCCAGCGGTCCCATGGGAGCAGCATGGCGATGCCACCCGCGCCCGCCGTGTTTGCGTCCAGCAGCGCCCACCAGAGGTGGCCATGGCCGAACGTACCCGGGGCAAGGTCATTGACGAGCCCAAGCAGCCCCACGATCACGAAGAGGACGCCGGCCTGGCTCCCGCCCGACCAATCTGTGCTGTTCAGTCGCTCGAGCGAGCTTCGGCCCTGCCTGCTAGGCCGAGCCGCCCACTCCCCTCCACTGCGCGCGCGAGGCCGACTGCCCATGTTTCACTCTCGGGAGCTTTGGCGCCGGCCTTGACCCCGGGGAAGCCCTGGAGCCAGGCGCGGTCGTTACGGCCCGTGCGTGCCTGCGGCCACCTGCGCCCGGGCCGCGGCACCGAGGAGCCCGGCTTCTTGCGGGTGGGCAGCGACGGCTACGAGGAGGTCGGCCAGTTGCCCACCGGCGTGGAGCCCCTCGCACAGAGCGGGCCCGATCAGGTCCCAGGACCCGGTCATGGCGCCCCCGACCACGAGGGCCTCCGCCCCGAAGGCTTGCAGCCAGGGGGCCAGGGCGGCACCCAAGCGAGAGAAGGTGACGGAGAGGACCGCCGCCGCGACCTCGTCCCCAGTGCGCGCCCGCTGTGCGATGTGGGCAGCCCCCTCGCCCTCCGGCCCCAGGCCGTGAGGCGAGCGTCCCCGTGAAAGCCGCCGGTACTCGCGCACGAGCGCCCGTGTCGAAACCGTGTCCTCGAGCGGCTTGCCGTCGACCTCCAGTAGGTGGACATGGCCCTCGGGTGGGACACCGCGACCCGAGCGCCGGACTGTCCCCTGAGCGAGAAAGGCCGAGCCGACGCCGGTCCCGAGGGTGATGCCGACACAGCGGTCGTAGCCTGCGGCTGCGCCGAAGAGGTGCTCGCCCCACAGGAAGGCCTCGGCATCGTTTAGGAAGGTCACCGAAGCGGGTGGCCCGGGGAGCCCCTTGGCGAGGGCACTGCCCACGTCCGCCCCGTACAGTGCCTCGAACTTGGCGACGCCTTCGAAGAGGCCTACCCCCCGCTCGTAGTCGAACGGCCCCGGCATCGCCACCCCCCAGTCTTCGCGCCCGCTGGTGCCGAGCTTGCGCCCACAAGCGACGATCGCGTGGAGTATTTCTGTTGCGCTGCCGGCCGGGTCGAGGGGGTCTCTGCATGAGGTCCCGGCCATCACCGCCCCGGCGTGCAGGTCTACGAGGGCCGCCGTGACGTGTGAACCGCCGACCTCGAGCACTGGCACGCGGAAGGTCGGTTCGCGGCCCGCCGGCTCCGGGCGCCGGCCAGCGCTCATTGCGGGGTGCGTGGCTTTGGTACCAGCGCCTTCACGACCATCACCGGGCCGCCCCCAACGGCACGCAACTTGTAACGCCCAACTGCGGCGGGTACCACGATGGTCTCAGCGTAGACGGCCAGGTGGGCGGGCGCGTCCCTCGGTTCGACCACGACGCCGGCACCTTCCACGACGTTTAGCACGTGGAAGGTCTCGCCGGCAGTATCCTCGGCCACCGCCCCCGGACCGAGCGTGGTCCGGCGCACCTCGAAGAACATTTCCGGTCGCCGCCCGAGCAGTTCTTCGCGCCAGCCCTCCCCCCTCCGCAGCACCCGGGGCCGCTGGAGGAGGTCGCGCGCGACCGCCGCTCCCGTGCGGTCAGTGTCGAGGTTGGCGAAGGCGTGCTCGACGTGCACGGGCCGGAGCAGGCCGATGGAGTCCCGGCGCAGCCAGTCGTAGAAGCGGAGCGAGTAAAGGTACGGGGTGGCGCTTACCTCGAGGACCACGTTGCCCGCGCCGCTGCCGTGGGGCGTGCCGGCGGGGATCAAGAAGAGCTGGTGCTGGTTGGCCGGGAAGTCGGGCACGTAGTTGGAGATTTCGAGCGGGGTGCCGCTTTGGTCGGCTTCCTCCGCCTCCTTGTGGAACTTGTCGAGGTCCACGCCCTCGCGCAGCCCGAGGAAGATCTTCTGGTCCTCGGCGCCCACCATTAGGTAATAGGACTCGTGCTGGGTGTAGGGCCAACCGAACACCGAGCGCATGTAGGCCTGGCGGGGATGGCAGTGGACGGAGAGGTTGCCACCCCCGAAGGTGTCGAGGTAGTCGAAGCGGACGGGGAAAGAAGTGCCGAAGGTGGCGTGCACGGGAAGCCCCAGTAATTGCTCCGGCTGCAAGGAAACGGCGAGCTGGAAAGGCAGTTCCACGAAAGGCCCGCCCTCTTGGCCTACGAGGACTCCTGCTTCGGGCGCGATCAGCTCGTAGCCGAGGGCAGTGTTGAGCGCGCCCGGGTTGTGGCCGAGCTGGCGCTGGGCCCAATGCCCGCCCCATGGGGTGGTGTTGAACGTCGGGCGGGTGCGGAACGGCCGGCGTGAGAGCTCGGAAAGCGTCGCCCTCATTGCCTTGCCGTCGAGGTAGGAGGGCCGTGCGGGATCCTGCATGTCGACCCAGCAGTCGATCTTTGCCGCGATGGTGTCGCGGTGGCGGTCGAGGAGGGGCCAATCCACAAAGAAGAGGCGCTTTGTCGTTGCCGGCCCGTCGCCCCTCGGCTGGCCGAGGTTGTGGCCCTCGCCGGAGGTGACCGAAGCTTCTGCGTAGCGCTTCGGCAAGTCCGCGTACCACAAGAGGTCGTGCGGCACGAGCGCAGCACCGGGCCCATAGACGACTAGCACGACGCCCTCAGGCGCCCGCGGGCGTGCCGGAGCTTGGAAGAGCTCGGCGAGTCCTATGGAAGGGAGCCGGTCGAAGTCGGGGTCGTCGGCCAGTTCGGTGGACGAGGTGAGCACTTTGACCTTGGGCCAGGGGAGCAGCCAGCGCGCTGTTTGCACGAAATCGGCGTCGACCCTCCGCTGTTCGAGCCCGTGGCGCAGGCCCTTTACGAAGGCCCCCCAGCGGGCCATGACTGGCCCGTCGACGGCCAGCACGCGTATGCCGTCTGGCACCGACGCGGCGAGGCCCTCCCAGCCGCAACGGGCTCGACCTTCGCTTGGCCGGTAGGACGGGTCGGCCTGGTACGGGCGGCCCGCCGCGCCGCTCATCCGGCGCCCGAGCTCTTCGTCACCGCGCCTCGCAGTTGCGGGTCGCGGTATGGCGCGGCGGTCTTTGGCGGCGGCACCCGGTTATGGTATCGTTAACAAGGGCTAGGAGCCCGCAACGGCGAGGACGGCGCTGGCGGGGGACACGTACTGGAGGACGAGATCCTCCGTGCGATTTTTGACGCAGCCACCGGGGCTTTTGTCCGGCCTCGGTTCCACTAGATCTACCTTGCCCCGAGGGCCGGCAACCTCGCGGCCCTCCACTTTTGACGCTTCACACGACTCGGGCTCTTGAAGCGCGCAGGGCCTGTTTCGCCCTGAAGTGGGCTCTTTTGGATTTAGTGGACGTTTGTCGAGCCCTCGTGGATTCCCTCGACCAACTGGGAAATGATCCTTAGGAAGAGAAAGGCGATCGCACGCATCTGCTCCTCATCGGGGGGCGACCGCTCTGGCCACGCCGGCGAGGTAGGGCCAATTGGGCGACTCCTGCACCGAGCGGGCAAAAAGCCAAAGTAGCACGCGGCCCTCGTCGAGCCCGGCCAGGGCTGCCAGGCGCCTCGCGAAACCGGCAGGGTCAGCACGCAGGCGCTCTTCGCAGTTGAGCATGTGCTGGAGCACGTCGTAGGCGGGGTCCCCGACATAGGGTTTGGGGTCGATCACGAGCCAGGGCTCCCTCTTGGCTGCGAGCACGTTGGCGGCGTGGAGGTCGGTCACCAAGAGAGTGTTGCCCGACCGGGCAAGCGAACGGAACAGCGCCATTGCCTCCCGGGCCAGCCCCGGGTCGAGCGCCGGCACGTTGCCCGCGGCGGTCCGCCTTTCGTAACTGCTCGCCCACTGGTCGCACATCTCGGCGAGAGGGCGGAAAGGGTGGCCGGGCGGCGGCTCCCGCCAGAGCCGGCCGAGGAGGCTGGCGATCACCTCGTCCTGCTCCTCCATGGGCAGCCGGGCCAATGTGCTGCCGGGCCTGCAGCGCTCGAGCAACATGGCGACCGACCCCCGGACCCGTTCGCCGGCGAAAACCCGTACGGTCCCGTCTCCGTCCCACAGCTGTAAGCCCTCGAGTTCGTGCTCGGCCTCGTAGTGGGGCCAACCGACCTTTAGGACCGCCTCGTCACCCGAGGCCATTCGGACCGGGGCGACCCAGGCCGTCTGGCCGCCGGGCATGAAGGGTTTGCCGACGGACAAAGACCACTTGTTCGCCAAAGCCTCGATCGTTGCCGGCAAGGCCTCGATCCAGGCACGCTTTCCTGGCTCGTCGGCCCCGCTCTGGAGGGCGGGCGGTAGGCGGAAGCTCAAATCGTCGCCGCCTCAGCTCACCACCCTGGGTGTGAAGCCGCCGATGCCGAGCAGGGGGGAGAGCGGCGCGCTCATATGTCGAGCTCCTCTACCGCCGGCCGCCCTGCCTCGGTGACGAGGGTCTCGTAGAACTCGGGAGGGATTTTCTCCCGCAGGTCCTCGAGCGCCCCGGCTACTTCGAGAGCCTCGTCGACCGGCCCCCACCAGCACCCCGGCGGATGCTCCCCAGCGAGGCGAGGGTCCCGGTGGCGCCACTCGGCCACCCAGGTTTCGGGACCGGACCAGGCGGCCCAGTCCGGCATCTTCGCCAAGTGAAGTGCGAAATTACCCTTCGGAGTGCGGTAAACACGGAAGCGCTCTACTTGCCGGTCACTCGTCCGGTGCCTCCACTCGCCGAGGATCCTGCCCGGGAACCGCTTCGTGCGCCGCGCCCGCCCGCTCCCTGTGCGCACCGTCACCTCACGGTAGCCGGCCTGGGTGAGCTCCTCGGCATCGACGAAGTGCCGCAGCGCCCGGGCCACGGCGGCCGAGAGGTTGCCGCCGGCGAGCTCCTGGGCGCGCTCGTACAGCGCGAGGTCGTCGTCCGACACGTAGATCGTCTTGTTCGGCACGCCTACTATTATACTCATACGTATACTGCACATGTCGGCGACCTGAGACGGTGTCGAGTTCGGCCCAGCACGGCGCCGGCGGGCCCGGTACGGTCGGGACGCGCGAAAAGCTGACCGACGTGCGTCGGCGAAGGCCACATCTGTCAGAAACCAGCGCGTTTTCGCGCCAAATACTGATAAATGTGCGGCTAACGATTTCAGATCGGTGGGTTTTGGTACCGGCCCGGGCCGCCCTTGCCGGCGGCTGTACCGGTCTTGGCCGCCATTCGGGGATGGGGACATAGGCTCGCACACATGGGACGCCGCTTCCCCGTCGCGGTTGCTGCCTTTTTGGTTGTCCTTTGCCCGGGAACGGTGAGCGCGGCGCAAAGCACGTACGTGGTGTGGGCCGAACCCGGCGCCGGCTACGCGCCGGTCTACAGGTTCATCCTCTCCGCGCACCGGTCGCTGGACATGGTCATGTACGAGTTGGGCGACGAGACGGCTGAGCACGACCTCGCCGCGGACGCGGCCCGGGGTGTGGACGTGCGCGTGTTGCTGGACAGCGCCTACCACGGCGGCTCGTACAACCAGGCAGCCGCTGCGTACTTGAAGGGCGCCGGAGTGCACGTGAAATGGGCGCCGTCTTCGGTGATAGTCCACCAAAAGACCATCGTCGTGGACGGCCGGGCGGCCCTCGTCATGACGGGCAACCTGACCAGCAGGTACTATTCGACCTCCGCCGACTTCACCGTGGAAGATGCCAAGGCCTCCGACGTGTCGACGGTGGTGCGGGCGTTCGACGACGACTGGGCAGGGGACCTCACCAAGAGCTCGTACGACGTCCCAGTGCACGGCCAAGAGGGAGATCTCGTGTTCTCCCCTGGCTCTGAGAGCGCTCTCGTCGGGCTGCTCCGCTCCGCCAAGCACAGCGTTGAAACGTCAAGCGAGGAGATGGACAACTACGCCGTGGAGGGCGCTTTGGAGGCCGACGCGCGCCGGGGCGTGGACGTCAAGGTCCTCATGACCCAGGACGACTATTGGGACAGGGCGTTTGCTCAACTAAAGTCGGCCGGCGTCCACATACGGCTTTACCCTTACTCGGCCAATGCCCTGTACATTCACGCCAAGACGATCGTGGTAGACAACAAGACTGCCTACGTCGGTTCGATCAACTACAGCACCGCGTCCCTGGTCTACAACCGGGAGCTTGGCTTGGTGACTTCCAACCCCGCGGTAGTGATGCCGGTGGCACAGGTGTGGGGGCACTGGTGGGCAGCGGCCCCTATCAAGTACTCCTGAGGCTCAGCGATGTGGCCGGGCGCGCCAGTTACGAACACGCGCACGAGGGAACCTCCAGTTGGGTCGGGTGCCGCGCCCCTACGGCGGGCGCAGCGGTGATGTCAGCTACTGTTATCACTATTACCGGTGATGACAGCGACTGTCAACATCTTGTAGGATCGAGGCACGAGCCGATGGGAGCCCAACGCGCGCGGTCGCCTCGAACAGGCGGCTATGGAGCTCTTTGCCGAGCGCGGCTTCGAGAACACCACCGTCGCGGAGATAGCGGCGCGCGCGGGCCTCACTGAGCGTACGTTCTTCCGCCACTTTGCCGACAAGCGTGAGGTCCTCTTTTATGGTTCGGCGGCGTTGCAGGAGCTCCTCGCGAAGAGCGCCTACGAGGCGCCGGCTTCGTTGCCCCCGCTCGAGGCGATAGAGGCAGCTCTGATCGGGGCAACTGCTTTCTTCGGGGAGCGCCGGGAGTTCGCCTGCCAGCGCCAAGCTATCATCGCCGCCAACCCCGAGCTCCAAGAGCGCGAGCAGGTCAAGCTGGCCATGCTCGCCACGGCGCTCGCCGAGGCGCTCCGCCGGCGGGGTGTGAAAGAACCAGCCGCGAGCCTGGCTGCCGAGGCCGGGGTCGCAGTGTTCAAAGTCGCTTTCCAGCGCTGGACTGCCGGCGCCGGCGATCGTACCCTGGCGCAGTTGATCCGAGAGTCCATGGACGAGCTGAAGGCGGTGGCCGGTGGGGGCGAAGAGCGGCGAAGCAGCACTGACGACTTCGGCGCCCGCGCCCATGGCCGCCGCGGCGACGAACGTCGGAAAGTGCGCGCCCAGGACGACTATGTGACGTGAGCGAGCAGGCGCCGGCCGGTGAAGCCGGGAAGGAGGAGTTCATGGCCTTCTACGACTCCGCCCTGCCCCACGTGTGGGGTTACCTGTCCGCCCGGTGCCCGACGGCTGCCACGGCGGAGGAGATCACCTCCGAGGTGTTCCTGGCAGCCGTCGATGCGGCGAAAAAGCGAGGCGGCGGCCCGATAAGCGTGCCTTGGGCGATCGGGGTGGCGCGCCACAAGTTGGTGGACCACTGGCGCCGCCAAGAGCGAGAGCAGCACCGGTTGCGGGCAGTGGCCGGCGAAGCGGGGGCGGCCAGCGCGGAGGACCCCTCGGAGGTGCACCTCGACCAGATGCGCGCCCGGGAGGTCCTCGAGCGGATGGCGCCGCAGCACCGGGCGGCACTCAGCTTGCGCTACCTCGACGGCCTGCCCGTAGCCGAGGTCGCCTCCGAGCTCGGCCGTTCGCTGCACGCCACCGAAGCGCTCCTCGTCAGGGCCAAGGCCGCGTTCCGTCACGAGTACGGGACCGAGGAGGACACCGATGCCTGACCCCTTCGAGGCGCTGCGTCTGCCGCTCACGCCGGCGGAACCCGACCCCGCCTTTGCCCGAGACCTTCGCGCCCGCGTCGAACGGGCGCTCGACCTGCCGAAAGGAACTACCGTGAGCAACCTCGTAATAGAGTCCCCGACCTTTTCTGGGCAACGGGCGGCTATCACCCCTTACCTGGCGGTCGCCGGCGCCCGGGCCGCCATCGACTGGTACGTCGAGGCTTTTGGCGCCCGCCTGACCGGCGACCCCGTCGTCATGCCCGACGGTCGCGTTGGCCACTCCGAACTGGAGATAGGCGGGGCGCGGCTTTACCTCTCCGACGAGCACCCAGAAATCGGCGTGAGCGCCCCGCCTCCCGGCCAGGCCTCTGTCAGCTTGTACCTGGAGGTGGCCGGCGCAGACGAGGTGGTCGCCCAAGCCGTCGAGGCCGGCGCCCGTACCGAGCGCGCGGTGGGCGATTACCCTTACGGCCGGGTGGGTGTTGTGCGTGACCCGTTTGGCCACCGGTGGATAGTGCGGTCCGAGCGGGTGGTCGAGGCGAGGCACCGGGGGCAGGCGGCGGCCCTGCGCCACGGCGACATCGGCTACGCCTCCCTTTGGGTTGCCGACGCTGACCGTGCAGCTGCGTTTTTCTCGCAGGTGCTCGGCTGGAGCGCCGTCCCGAGCGGTACCGGCTACCAGGTCGAGGGCCGGCGCCCCCACCACGGGATCGTCCCTGTGCAGGGGCGCCCGACGCTGTTCCTGGCATTTGCGGTGCGCGACATAGCCGAGGCGGCTAGGAACGTCCGCGAGGCCGGGGGCGAAGCCGGCGAAGCAACCGCAGAGCCCTATGGGCTCGCGTCCATGTGCACCGACAACCAGGGTGCCAGGTTTACCGTTTACCAACCGAGCGAAGGCGTGGTTAGGAACGCCGCCACTCGAGCCCGGGGCCGGCCGGGGGACCTGTCTTATGTGACCATGGAGGTGCCGGACTCGGAAAGAGCCCGCTCGTTTTACGGGAGCGTGCTCGGATGGCACTTCAGCCCGGGATCTGTGCCCGGGGGGTGGCGGGTCGAGGGCCTAGAGCCCATGGTCGGCCTTTCTGGCCGCCATTCCGAGAGCACCAACGTCCCGGTGTACCAGACGGGGGACATCGCGGCCACGGTGGCGATGGTGCGCGAGGCGGGGGGGACGTCGTCGGGCCCCGAGGCAAGACCCTACGGTCTCTCGGCCGACTGCACTGACGACCAAGGCGTACGGTTCGGCCTCTGGCAGCCTTGACGGAGAAATGGAGCGCGCTCGGCCCGAGGGCTGGTAATCTGGGTACCGTGCGCTGATCTCGGGGTAACGCCTTCCATTTCTCTCTACCGTCTTATACCCGGAGGTCCTTGTTGCCAGCGCCACGTTTATCTTCGCCCACCCTCGCCACCCTGACCGCTACCGAGATCCGAAAGGAGCTCGCCGGTAAAGATGTCTTGGCCGGCCTTTCGCTCTCCGTCGGCCTGGGCATGAAGTTGGGCGTCGTCGGCCCCAACGGGGCCGGCAAGTCGACGCTGCTGCGGATCCTGGCTGGGCTCGAAGCGCCCACCTCGGGGCGGGTCGAACTGGCGCCGCCCTCGGCCACTGTCGGCTATCTCGCCCAGGAGCCCGAGTGCCGGCCGGGGGAAACGGTTTTTGGCTTCCTCGCCCGCGCCACCGGGGTCGCCGCGGCCGACTCGAGGTTGCGTCAAGCGGCCGAAGCGCTGGCAAAAGGCGGCGGGGAGGAGGCGTATTCGCAGGCGCTCGAGCATTGGGAGGCGTTGGGGGCGGCCGATTTCGGGGCCAGAGCGGACGCAGTCCTTTTGGACCTGGGCCTGTCCGGGCCGCTCGCGCACCTCCCGATGCCGGCGCTCTCCGGCGGCCAGGCGTCGCGGGTGGCGCTGGCCTCCGTTCTGCTTTCGCGGTATTCGGTGACGCTGCTCGACGAGCCCACTAACAACCTGGACTTCCCCGGCCTTGCCTTGTTGGAAGAGTTCGTCATTTCTCAGCCGGGCGCTCTCGTGGTCGTATCCCACGACCGGGCGTTCCTCGACGCCACGGTGACGTCGGTGCTCGAGATCGAAGACCACAGCCGCACCGGGCAGATTTTCAACGGCGGCTGGGCGGCCTACCTCGACCAGCGCGCGGCCGCCCGGCGCCACGCCGAGGAGGCGTACGTGGGTTACGAGGCGCGCCGGCGCGAGCTTTTCGACCGGGCACAGCGCGAGAAACAGTGGGCCACCAAGGGCGTGCGGAAAGAGGCGCGCCGCCCGAAGGACAACGACAAGGCCCAGAGGGACTTCCGCATCAACCGGACCGAGCACCTGGCCGCGCGGGCACGGAGGACCGAGCGGGCGATCTCCCGCCTGGAAAAGGTCGAGAAACCCTGGCAGGAATGGGACTTGCGCTTCAGCGTCGCCGAGGCCGGCCGCGCCGGGACGGTCGTGGCCAGGCTCGAGGGCGCGGTTGTAGAGCGGGGCACGTGGCGTCTCGGGCCGGTCGATTTCGAGCTCACTTGGGGCGAACGTGTGGCATTGGCGGGTCCCAACGGCTCGGGCAAGACCACGCTCATCGGCGCTTTGCTCGGCCGGGTGCCCCTGGCGGCTGGCCGGCATTACTTGGGCCCGAGCGCGGTGGTGGGGGAAATGGGCCAGGACCGGAGCCCTTTCCCCGGCTACCGGAGCGCGCTGGCGGGGCTGATGGCGCTCTCCGGTTACGAGGTAGCCGAGGCGCGCTCGCTGCTGGCGAAGTTCGGCCTGGGCCCTGGGGAGGTCGAGCGCCCACTTGCTTCGCTCTCACCGGGGGAGCGTACCCGCGCCCAGCTGGCGGGTTTTCAAGCCAGCGGCGTCAACTTTTTGGTCTTGGACGAGCCGACTAACCACCTCGACCTCCCAGCCGTGGAGCAGCTCGAGGAGGCGCTGGCTGGGTACCACGGTACGCTCCTCATCGTTTCGCACGACCGGCGCCTGGTTTCTTCGGTCGAACTGGACCGGACGCTCGAAACCGGCGTGTTTGCCGTGACAAACTGAGCCAAGCGCCGGCACTCCTTGGGCCCGCGGCCCGGGCGCGCTCTTGGCTGATGCTAATGGCGGCCCGGCAGGACGGCGCCGCCGAGGCTCTCTAGGAGGGCTGCGACCGCTCCCTCTTGCACCACGAGCTTGTTGCGGTCCGGTCCAGCACCGTTGGAGACGAGCCGCGCTTCACGAAGCAGCTTCACGTGGTTGCTCGCGGTCGGCTGCGCCACCCTGAAGCGCTGGGCGAGCTCGCTCACCCCAAGTGGCGCCACGGTCAGCGCTTCGAGCATGGCGAGGCGCGTCGGGTCGGAGAGGGCCTTCAACCGGCGGGCCAGGGGTTCCATGCGGGTTCGGGCACCTGGCCCCTCCAAGGCTCCGCCGGCGCGTTGGCCTATGAGCAGGATGCCCGGCAGGTCGACCAGCGAGCCCCCGGAGGCGAAGAAGGCCGGCACGATCGCGACCGCCCCGTCTAGCCCGGGGGCGCCCTCCAGCTCATGCACCAGGTTTTCTGTGCAGCACTCCGGCACTTTGCCGGCGACGTCGCGCCAAGGCGCGCCTTTTTGGGCGAGCCTGGCCCTCCAGGCGACCGACGCTTCCACTGCCGCCCGGCCCTCCGCGGCCCAGTAAGGGGCGAGCGCCGACCACACGTCGGTCACGAGCCTCACGTACCGCCGGCGGACAGAGGCCGAAGTGCGCAGCTTTCGCAGCCTGGCGAGGAGGGCGGCACGGTCGGCTTCGGGTTCGGAAGCCAGGCGGAGGGCCGTGGGGGCGGTGGCGCATATCTGGTCTAGGTGGCCGAGCAAGTCCTCGGGTTGGAGCGAGAAGAGCATGCCGGCGTGATGCGCCATTACCTGTAGCTCGATGGAGCTCCCCCAGCTGGTCGCCTCGTCGGGCCCCCAGAACGACTCGACCCGCTTCGCCAGCGCCGGCGACTCCGCGTAGACCATTTCGAGCACGGGATGGTCGCGCTTGGACGGAGGGCGGAAGGGCACACCTAGGGCCCAGTCGAGCTCGACGGCGACGGAACCCCCGACCAGCACCCTGGGGCCCGGGCCGGCGGCGTCTTCAGCTATCAATGGCATAGTCAGATGACTATATCAAAAATTAGCCTGACTCCGATGGCACCATGAGGTAGGGTGCCGCCATGCGGTCCGAAGTACGTATGCGGAAGCTGCCAGCCCGAGAGGTCCGGTTGGCCGAGACTGGGGCACCATGATGTTCAGCGCACCTGTGATCGAGCAGCTGGCCAGGGAGCGCGCCCGTGATGCCGCCCGACGCTCTGCCGATGCTGCCCGGCTCTCCCCGCCCTTCCCGGTGCGGGGTGTCAGGGCGGGGCAGGGGAAGCCGTTGCCACGAAGGCTTTTGCGCGCGCTGGCGCGTCCGGTGGGCCGGTTGCTGGTCAGTGCGGGCGCACGCCTCGGTGGCCTACCCGAAGCGGTGCCGGCGGCCTCTCCGCCCGGGGGCGGTAAGCTTATACCCCTCGGGGTAAGGTTGCCCGAGTACGATCGGCTGACTGGAGGCTGGGAGGCGCTATGGAACTCGAAGGAGAGGTGCTCGAAGAGGTTGTGAAGCGTCTGCGGCGCGCCCAGGGCCAGATCGGCGGGGTCATCCGTATGATCGAAGAGGGGCGGGACTGCGCTGACGTGCTGACCCAGCTCGCGGCGGCCTCGAGGGCGATCGAGCGGGCGGGTTTCAAGGTCGTTGCCACCGGGCTTCGCGAGTGCATCGCCAGCCCAGGAGAGACCACGCCTTCCGAGGAGCAGCTCGAGCGGCTTTTCCTCTCGCTCGCCTGAGCTGAGGCTGAGGCTTCACCACCGTGCTCAAAGGCTGAACGGCTCCCCATCCTCGTCGGCGAGGGCTGCCCTGATGGCGTCGACATCGAGCGGCCGCTTCCCGCTGAAGCGGGTGAGGTCGGCGTCGAACTCGAACTGGCGGAGCAGCGATTCCAAGCGAGCTGCGCTAGCGGCTTCGTCGACCGCTTTTCGCGGGGTCGTGCCCAAGGCGGGGACTTCTTCGTCCAACCAGTGACTTAGCCAGACCTCTTCCGACTCGGGCGAGCCTCCGAGCGCCATCGGTCGCCAGCCGACGGGAAGGGCCATGTCGAGGGAGGGGTCCAAGCGACGCTCGACGACGGGATCTTGGACGCCGAGGCGAGAAAGGAGACGCGTTACCGCCTCCAACCGGGCATGGGAGTTGACCTCGACCGTGAGCCTGTCCCCGTCGAGATGGAGGATCCCCCGCACCCAGCGGTGTGGCTCTGATCCCACCTCGACCCGGCCGAGGCCTCGTTGGGCAGCCATCTGGCGGATCTCGGCCATGCTTGTCTTGTCTTCCAGGGGGGTCATTTCGCGGCCGAGCCACGTGATCGTGCCACCGTTTTCCTCCACGTCGAAGTCCGGCCGGCGCCCCAGAGCCGCACGTAAGCAGCTCGGGTCGGGGACCCGAGCTGTCATCTGGAACAGTTCCAAAGGTTCGCGGTCGGTGTTCACTAGCCGAGGTGGCCGCCTCGTCGCCCAAACTCGGCCCAGGATGTTCGGTAGCGTCACGCAGACGACCTTGGAACGCATGTCTGCCATAGTCTCTTCGAGCGGTTCGGCGAGGCCGGCCACCACCCCGTGGGGAGGCGTGTTCTCGAGGCGGGGCGCCACTTGGCGGAACTTCTTGGCCCCTTTCAGGCCAGCCTCTTTCGCGATGAAGCCGACGAAATTGGCAGACAGGGCCAGTGCTACCTCTGTGGCCCGGTCTCCCTCGGCCGGGTCGAGCACGGCGAAGCTCCCACCGCTGCGCCAGATCCCCCGGTCTGGGAAGAAGCAGCCGGCGAGCACGTTCCAGCGAGGGAGGGCGTCGAGGTGTCCCGGCGGCAACGACGCGTACATGGTCCGCCGCGTCACGAGGTCGGTCACCCAGACGCCCGGGGAAGGTAGAGGGTCGGTGACCTGCCAGAGCCCGTAGCGGACGGACGCCTGCCAGTTGCGGGCCAGCTCTGCCAGTTCGGCCGGGGTGCCAGCGTCGGCGGCGAAAAGGTTGAGGAGTGAGCGGCTCTCGTCGTCCCCGTGCTCGTCGTCAGGGCTGCTCGTCCAAGTGCACTCGGCGGCGAGTTGCTCGAGGGCACCGGCCGGTTCGTATTCGGAGGGACCCGTCCCGCCGCCTGGGGCGAAGGGAGATTGCCCCGACAGCTTGTCCCACTCGTCGAGCCCCGCTTCCTCGAGGAATGTCTGCCTCCACTGCTCCAACGCCTGTCCGGCCCACTCCTCGAGCTTGGGGTTGTCTTTCAGGAAGCGGGCCAAACCGTCACGGAGGCGCTCCAGCCGGGAACGGTCGGCAAAGCCGGCCAAGACCGCTTCCCCCGCGGGGTCGGGCTCTCGGCCCTCGCTGGAGCGCTTGAGGCTGTCCTCGTGTAGGTGGAGGAGGGCATGGACGAAAAGTTGGACGTTGTCGGGGTCGTCGGGGTCGCTTTCCAAGAGCGAGCACGCCAGGCCCGCAAGCTTGCTCCACTGGCCCAGCTCGAAGCGCAACTGGCCGACCACGCGCGCCACCCCGTGGCCCGCATTGTCGAGGCCGGCTCTTTCGAGCTCGGCAGAGGCCAGCTCTTCGGCCTTGGCCAGGTCGCCGCTCCCGGCGTAGAGACCTACCGCCCACCAGAGGGCACTGGGCGTGCCGCCGGCCTGGGCGGCGAGCGTCGCTGCGACCTCGCTCGCATGTTCGGCACCGATCTCGCCCGCTATGTGACGGCCTTGGACGAGGCCGGTCTCGGGCTGTAGGAGAAAGTCCTTAACCGTGTCTTTTTGGAAGAGCTCGACGAGCCCCGCGGCCAGGCCTGCCGGGTCGCCGGCGAGCTCTTCCAGTTCGCGGTCGGCGGCCTCGAGCTCCTCGACCAGGGCACGCGCCCGTTGGTCGCGCGGGCGTAGTTGTCCGGCCTCCCGCCGGCCCCGGTCGTGATGGAGGCGCTTCTGGCGTTTCCGGTCGCGCTTGTTTGCCACCCGCCGATCATGGTCGCCGATGCGTCCGGCGTCAACCTCGCCCTCTCTGCCCCCGCCCGCCGGCACCGTGCCTGCGGGTAGACTGTGGTGTGCCCAAACAGGCCAATCAAGTAAAGGAGCGCCGGCGGGGCGTGCCCGGCTGGGCGGGGTTCCTCGGCGTGCTGCGCAAGATCCGGGAGCTGCCGGGGCGGACCATCGGGCGCATCCCCTGGCTGCGGCGACGGTACGCGCGTTTCCTCCTCCGCTCGATCAAGAAGCAGCGGGCGAAAGGCCGCGCCTTGCCAGAGGGCCTGACCAGGGTGGAGCGGCAGGTGAGGGGGCTCCCACCCCACAAGCAGGCGGAGCTCCTCGAGAAGTTGCTCGAGACGGGGGCTACTTGGCAACCCGAGGCCGCCGGGCGGGCGATGCGGAGGGCGAGCACCAAGCAGGAGCGCCGGAGCGGCCGCGGGCCCGGTACGCGCCCCGGCCTGCTCCCGGGGCAGCGCCGGCGGGCATAGGCGGCTGGTCACACCTAAGCCCCAGCTGAGCGCGACAGTGGCGGGGCCACTGGAACCGGTTGTCACTCCGAAAATGGCCCTTTCTGGCTGAGAAGAACGGCTACGGGCGGCGACTGTCAGCAGGCTGGGCGGCCGCTCTATTGGGCGCGGTGACGGACGGCGCGAGTAGCGGGGAGGCTTCCTCGGCGGGCCTCTCCGGCGGGTAGCCTCGGGTCCTGTGGCGCTCTCGGTCGGGGTCGATGTCTCCAAGACCCGTGGCCTAGATGTCGTCGTGCTCGACGAGCGAAGGCGCCTCTTCGATGGACCGCGCTCCCGGGTCTCGCCGAGCGCGCTGGGGGCGCTCCTCGTTTCGCTCGGCGACCGGGTGGGCGTCGTCGCCATAGATTCGCCCTCGGCTCCCGGGCTTCACGGCCCAGCTCGCCCCTGCGAGGTGGAATTGCGCCGACGCGGGGTGCAGGTCTTTTCGACCGCCTCTGACCCGTGCTGCTTCGCCGGCCCCTTTTTCGACTGGGCGCGGGTCGGCATGCGGGCCTTCGAGGTCGCCCGGGAGGCGGGCTTCGAGCTCTTCGGCGAGGGCGGAGGCGTCTACCGGCGAGCGCTCGAGGTGTTCCCGCACGCCAGCGATGTTTTCCTCCGGGGCGAGCTGCCGCCGGCCGGCACCACGCGCTCGGTGGCCGCTAAGCGCACCTGGCGTTCCGGGACACTGCGGCGGGCTGGTGTCGAGGTGGGCCCGCGGGCGAGCCTCGACATCGTGGACGCGGCGCTCGCTGCCCTCACCGGCCAGCTGGCGCTCGAGGGCCGCTTCGAGGCCATCGGTGAGGACCCGTATTTCATTGTCGTGCCCGATGTCGGCTCGGCGCCGAGCTTGGGCCGGTTTCGTCGAGCCGAAGCTCCCGGAGGCCCGCTGCCGGCACCGTCTGTTCCTGCCCGCGGGGCAAAATCGTGAAACGACGGCGGTTGGCCTCGGGCGATTTCAGGATCTACCGAAAGTCTGGTCTCGCTTGCTTTTCGGTATCGCGCGCCCAAAGTGCGCTCTGGACAGACAGTGCGCCCGGAGAGGAGCGCAGCAAATAGCGGTTGTCCTGCCGGGCTTATTGGTCAGTCGGGCAGGTCCTCGAGGCAAGAAGGTATAGTTGGGCGCATGGGACTGGTCGGCCTTCACCATGTAACGCTCAATGTCGACGACGTCGACGCTTGTGTCAAGTTCTACTCCGAGGTCCTGGGCCTCGGCGTGCGTTCGGACCGCCCCAATTTCAGTTTCAGAGGCGCCTGGCTCGATGCTGGTGGCCAACAGGTCCACCTCGTGGAAGGACGACCTCCTGAAAACTTGGGCCAGCACTTTGCCTTGGCCTTTTCCGACCTCTCGGCCATTGTCGCCCGGCTGCGCGAAAAGGGCTACGAGGTAACCGAGCCGGTGGCTTCGGGGACCAGCCTTCAGGCGTTTGTCATTGACCCAGCTGGCAACCGGGTCGAGTTGCACCAGCCTGGCGCCCTGCCCACAGGGCCCAACTGAGCCTGCCGCCGGAGCTTTGAAGCATGCTCCCGCCGGTCGTGGACGTGGCCTGGACGAAGGAGCACCGTGCCGACGTCGTCCTCGCCGACGTCCGCTGGTACCTGGACGGGCGCTCGGGTCAAGAGGCCTATAGCCGTGGCCACTTGCCGGGGGCGCTCTTCGTGGACTTGGACCGCTGGCTCGCCGGCAAGGCTGCCTTGGGCGGCGGCCGCCACCCGCTGCCGAGCCCAGAGACCTTCGCGCTCGGCATGTCGACGCTTGGCATCGGCGACGACAGCGTTGTGGTCGCCTACGACGACCAGGGCGGAGGGATCGCGGCGCGCCTGGTCTGGATGCTCCGCGTGACCGGCCACGACGCGGCGCTCCTAGACGGGGGCCTGCTCGCCTGGGATGGGGCCCTCGAGACGCGCTCTCCCGTCGTCGTGCCGGCGCCTTTCATCTCGCGAGCGTGGCCCGAAGAGCGACTGGCTCACGTCGACGACGCCACCGACCCTGCCAACGTGGTACTCGACGCCCGGGACCCGGAGCGTTACCGCGGGGAGAAGGAGCCCATTGACCCTCGGGCTGGCCATATCCCGGGGGCATGCAACCTCCCCTGGAAAGACAACCTCGACAGCAGTGGGAGGTTCCTACCGGTCGAGGCTCTCCGCCGGCGCTTCGAGGCAGCTCGGGTCTTCGAGGGCACCCCGGTCGTCTCCTACTGCGGGTCCGGCGTTACGGCTTGCCACAACCTGCTTGCGCTCGAGCTCTGCGGCCTCGGCCGAGGGCGGCTCTACCCGGGTTCGTGGTCCGAGTACGCCAAGATGTGCGACAGGCCCCTAGAGACCGGGGGTCCTCGCCCGCTCCGCTGAGGGCGAAGAACCTGCCCGGCCTCATCTGCCTACGGCTGGTAGAACGGCCCGTACCAGCGGCCTTACCGGATGTCCAGCGGGAGCATGGCCAGGGGGCCCGATGGTGGCAGCCCGAGCCGAGCGGCCAGAGCGCCGAAGGGCCCCCAGGCGTCAAGAGACGCTGCCACGGCGCCGGGGTCTTCGCTCGACCGGGGTGCGCGCAGGCGCTCGGCCGTGGAGATCCGCGGGAACCTGACGAGCTCAGCGTCGGCGGGTAGCCCAGACCGCTCGCGCGCGAGCGTCACGGCAAGGTCGAGGCCCCCGAGCTCATCGACCAGACCTCGCTCTTTGGCGTCCGCGCCGGTCCATACGCGTCCTCGCGCCACGTTTCCCACCTCCTCTGTCGTCATCGAGCGTCCGGCTGCAACCTTTGCTACGAAGTCGTCGTAGATCCGGTCAAGCCAGTCCGATAGCCGTTGCCACTCTTCGGGGGAGAACTCGTCGAACGCCGACATCATCCGCGCATGAAGCCCTGCGGCTATCGTCCCATGGCGGATCCCAAACCTCCCGAGGAGGTCGGCAAAGGAGAGCTTTCCGCCCAGCACCCCTATCGACCCGGTGAGAGTACCGGGTTGTGCGACGATCAAGTCCGCCGGGGCAGAGACGAAGTAGCCCCCGGAGGCCGCCACGTCACCCATCGAGATGACCACCGTCTTGCCCGAGTGCTTCAGCTGGCTCACTTCGCGCCATATGACGTCCGAGGCCACGTACGATCCCCCGGGGCTGTTGACCCGGAACACCACCGCCCGGACACGGCCGTCGGCCTGCGCAGCCCTCAGCGCGGCACCGACCGTGTCCGAGCCCATGGCGGCCGCGGGTAGTGGACCGTCCGAACTTCGACCGAGACGGATCCGGCCGCTGCCGCTGACTAGGGCCACCACACCGCGCCGGCGGGCGACGGAGCGGCGGAGGCGCGCCTCGACCTGATGGCGAGGGCGGTACCGGTGGGCGAAGAGCAACTGCGCGTCCGGGCTGGTCCTGCGCCGGAGAGCCCCATAGACCTCGTCGCGATAGCCGACCCGGTCGACCAAGCCGGCCTCGTGAGCCTCTTTGGCGGCGAGCGGTGCCCGGTCGGCCAGATCCCTGACCGTAGCCGTCTCGAGCTGCCGTCCTCGGGCTACACCGTCCACCATCTGCTCGAACAAAGAAGCGACCACCCGGCCCGTGGCCTCTCGTTGAGGCTCGGTGAACGATCGCTCCAAGAGCATGTTGGCCGCGTTTTTGTACTCGTGACGGGTGCCGATCTGCCTTCGCACGCCAGCATTGTCCAGCGCCTCGGCCAGGAACAGCGAATTAGAGGCGACGCCTACGAAACCAACCTCACCCGAAGGCTGCAGCCAGACCTCGTCAAAGCCGGCTGCCAAATAGTAGGGCACGGTGGCGGCGGAGGCCTCGCCGAAGGTCTCAGCCCAAGCTACTGCGTGCTTGCCCGCGGCCCGGAACGCCTTGACCGCGTCGCGGAGCTCCTGGGCCGTGGCGAAGCCCATGCCACGTGCGCCCACTTTCGCGACCAGGCCGGCGACCTTGGGGTCAGAGCGCGCCTCGCTCAGGGCTCTCAGCACAACGGGCAGTGAAACCCGTCGCCGCCAGAGCAGCCGCGCCAGTGGGTCAGTAGGCCGGTCCTCCAGCAGAGGCTGGGTGAGGTCCAACTCGAGCAGGTACGGCGCCATCTTGCGCCTACGCAGTTCGGTGAGTCCTCGCACTACATCCATGCACGTCCCTCCCAACAAGCTGACCGGCGCCACGGCTTGGCCACCGGCGTGTCATCCCAAGTTATGCCATCACTTCGGCCGGGGCGTCGAGACGAATTACTACGCAAAATGGGGTCACTATTTTCCCTTGGCTTCACGGTGGCCGAGGGAAAGGTGACGGCGTTGACCGGACATCCCGCTGACCGGACATCCCGCTTCATCGTCAATCCCGCGCCAGCCCCGGCGTCGAGACCCCAGCTGATGACCTCGGTGGGATGGATCCGGAGGATCGCCCCGCGGGGTTGCCCTCGTCGTCGAGCGCCGCCTGATGCGCCGGCATTGCAGCCGTGGGTTACCTCTGGCCCATGCGGCTGTACAACCGGGAGCGCTCGTCCACGGTTGAGCAGGCTCGCCACCTTGCGCCAGGTCGACCACCTCTCGGGCGGTCGCCTCGTACTCGGGGGCCTCGGGCGGGGCCACGGCAAATCCCTCCGAGAGACGGGCTGTCGGAACACGCGCCGTGCGGATCTCGAGGTTCGCCGTGCCTCCGAGGAGTTTCCGACCGGCGGCGAGTGCGCTCGCAAACGCGCCCGGGGCCATGGTTGGGCCTCGGCCGCGCCCTCCGCCCAGATCTCGTTCGGTGCCCCGATCTGTTTGCAACAAGGCGGGCTCTTTCCTATACGGCGCGCGCAACTCTGTGTCGGGCAAGGGCCTGGAAGACACGTCGATGCACCGGTTGGAGCAACGTCCAGTAGAGGAACCCAGGGATCCCCTTCGGGCGGAGTGAGCCGACTTGGACGAGCTCCTCCTCATCGCATCCGTAGCCGAGCCATGCTTCTCCGGGAAACCAGCGGATCGCGCGCAACACAAGAGTGCCGCGTTCACGTCGAACGACGAGCCACCAGTCAACAGCCGCGCCTTGGACGATCTCCGTTGGGGAGCTGAGCTTCCAGTGCTCCCCGACGCCACGACCGATGAGCGCACGCACTCTCCACAGGAACGTCAGGCCGTACCAGCTATAGCTTCCTCCGATCCGTTGGAGATCGGAGTCGACGCGCGCCGGTGTGGCACTTTTGAGAGGGGCAACGACCCGCACGGTGTACACGCCGTCCCGCAGCCCGCTTTCGCGACGGAGGAGGTCGTGATCGATCTCTAGTGTCTGGCCGGCAAGGGCCGCCAAAAGCGCATCGGCAAGACCCATCGGCTCAATGGCGAACGCCGCGTCGGTTCGCGCGTGATCTCCCACGATGACCTCGGTTCCGAGGCTCTCGATGAGCGCGTGGCTGACGCGGCGATCCACCGGCGTGACGAGATCGAGCCAGTATGACGACAGTCGAGGCGTCAGGTACGGCACGTCGATGATGCGCCGACGACGCAGACCACGCGCAGTCGCGTACGCCGCTATCATCTCTCGATAGGACGTGACGTCGGCGCCACCGACCTCGTACACGCCGGGCTCGACGTCTATAGCGCCGATCAGGTACCGGATCATGTCGGCCAAGGCGATCGGTTGGATTGCGGTGCGCACCCAACGTGGGCAGACCATGAACGGGAGCCGCTCGGTGAGATACCGCAGCATCTCGAAGGAGATGCTGCCGGCACCGAGAACGACGGCCGCCCGTAGCTCGACAACAGGAACATCCCCAGACGCGAGCGCGGTGCCAACTTCCTGGCGGCTCGCAAGATGCGCCGACGCCGGGTCATGTCCAAGCCCACCGAGGTAGACGATGCGTCGGAGGCCCGCGGCTGCAGCGGCTCTCCCGAAGCCTGCAGCCAGCTGGCGGTCACGAGCGCGAAAGTCTTTGCTGCTCAGCGAGTGCACGAGATAGAACGCGATCTCACAGCCAGCCAACGCGCTCTGTAGGGCCGTCTCATCGGCCACGTCAACCGAACGTCCGTCAGCGCCGGCGATCTCTGGAGCATGACGGGAGAGCGCGATGACATCGTGGGCCGCCTCGACGAGCGCAACTGCCAGTGCCCTTCCGACGAACCCGTTTGCCCCCACAACCGCGATTCTCACCCCTCCACCATGCACCACCGAGCGACCAGCCGCGTGCGCGGCTTCTCCTCGCTCCATCGCGGCAGTGAAAATGGCGAGTCGCGATCTACGCCCGGCGCTCCGTGCTCATGACTTCTCCTCCGCCTTGGTTGATGAAGCGGCATAGGTGCCGAGCGTCGCGGGTTCGGTGGTGACCTGCCCGGCGGTGGCCACCCCGCTCCAGCGTTCGACCTCGCCGGCCAGGTCGAAGTGGTCGATGGGGGCGGCGTGCTCGTAGACACCCCAGTCGCCGCGAGGGAGCATCCACATCAGCTCGAACTCGTTGCTTGGGGGTCCCTTTTGCTTAGGTTGGGACGGAGCGGGCAGATCCCGCTCCGGGCTCAGGTGAACGGCCTTGACGTCGCGAGCGCTGCCCGCTCGGAGCTGGCTCAGGCGGCGCCGGCGCTGCGGATGGCGGAGACCTCGAACTCCAAGGTGACGTTCTCGCTGACGAGCACGCCGCCGGCTTCGAGCGCCGCGTTCCAGTTGACGCCCCAGTCCTTGCGGTTGACG
>JAJYMB010000113.1 GCA_021787365.1 Actinomycetes bacterium
GGAAGCGGTAGGGAACGCCGGCCTGGCCCAGCTCGTAGGACGGCTCCGCCGGCCGGGGAGCGGGCGCTAGGAAGGGGTGCGGCCCCTCCGGGCGGCCCCTCGTCGGGAGACGCTTTCGCGGCCTCGGGCGCCCAGTTCGCCAAGGCCCGCTCGTTCCTCTCGGGCGCCGCGTCCGCCGGCCTCCAGCACTTCCAGCTGGAGGAGTACATGAAGGCCGAGGGCTTCGAGCTGCTCCGGCTGCTGGTGCAGGGCCAGCCGCTGGCCGACTCGAGTGTGCACTCGAAGGAGCGGGCCAGCCGGCGGCTGCGCAACAGGTGACCGTGGGCGACCTCGACCCGCCAGGCGTACGCCAGGGGCACGAACTCGTGCCGTCCCTTGTCATGGCCGACCCGGCGGACCTCGAGGACAGCCCGCCTGCTCAACGACCTGGCCGCCCGTGTGGTGACACCCCGGTCTACCAGGACAAGCTGGAGCCGCGCAGCCTGGCCCTGCGCGTGCAGTTGGCCGAGCAGCGTCTCGGTCGTCATGTTCTCGTGGGTCGAGGCCGGTAGCACGGCAGCGGCCAACGGCAACCCGGTCACATCGACAGCGACTGCTCGCTTGGCGCCCTTTGTCGCCCCGTACGGGCCGCCCCGGTCGTGGAACGTGGCACCCCCGTTGGAGGCGCCCCGGGCCAGGTGGGTGTCAATGACCACCATCGGCGGCGCGGCGTCGGCCCGGCCGAGGTGTTCCCGCGCCTGGCGGTGCACCTCCGCCAAGAGCCGAGACCAAACGCCGTTGCGCGACCAGCGCCGGAACTGGGACCATACTCGCGTCCAAGGACCGAACTCTGACGGCAAACAGCGCCATTGGCACCCGGTGTGCACGATGTAGAGCACACCATCGACCACGGCGCGAATGTCCGCGCCGAACTTCCTCCCCCGCTTGCCCGAAAGGTTCAGAAGCGGTTCCACTAACGCCCACTGCTCGTCAGTCAGGTCGGTTGGGAAGCTCACGCAACGACTATCGGCCTGACCAGGCGAAACCTTAAGGGAATAGGGACACACCCAGTAAGAGCCGAGCATTGCAGCCTGCCCACGACATGGCGTAGGCAACTGCTACGTGCCTTGTCGGGACATCCCGTCGGCCTCGTGCCTACCCGAACCTGTCGGCGAGCGCGGCCAGCCTGGCGACATAGGCCGGCCAGTCGTAGCCGTCGGGGACGTTGGTGTTGCCCGGCTGGTAGCCGGTAGCCCCGTCGTGCTGCTCGCGCATGATGTCGGCCTGGCCGGCGTGGCGGGCCACGTCGTAGGTCACGTGGACGATGACCCGCTGCAGGGTCACCTCCTGGCGGTCTGGGTGCCACCACGGCACCCGACCAGGGGCGTCTAGGGGGAGTTCCTCGATCGTTTGGTCCGCGAAGGCCCAGACCCGACGGTAGAGGTCGACCAGCCCGTCTTTGGTCTCGTCCTCATCTGCGTACCAATCAACCTGCGGGTCCTGCTCGTAGGCCGCCATCGGCACCAGTTCCGCCGGCGTCGGGAACTCGCGCCCAAAAGTGGGCCCGAAGTAGCCCGCCTCCACATTTAGGCAGTGCTTGACCACCCCCAGCAGGTTGTTGCCGGTCGGGGTGCGGGGCAGCCGGGCGTCGCGTTCGCTCAGCCCGTCGAGCTTCCAAACGAGGGCGTCGCGGGCCCGCTGGAGGTAGTAGTGCAGGACAGTCTTCGGGTTCGCCATGTCGGCCACGGCTGCCAGTCTGGCACCGCAGCCGACGCGGAGGCTATGGACGCCCTCGGCCCGGGTTACGGCTCTTCGTGGCAGCGCCGATCCGACTACCAGCGACTTCTCTCGGTGCAGCCTTCCACGGCGCGAACTACAAGACCGTAGAGTGGTGGCCATGCGATTCACGGCCGCGATCTCGCATGAGGGCGAGTGGTACGTCGCGCGCGCCCTCGAGGTCGAGGTGACCAGCCAGGGGCACAGCATCGACGAGGCACTGGCCAATCTCCGAGAAGCGCTCGAACTGTACTTTGAGGACGAGGCGCTCCCCGAGGACATCGAGCCGCCGATCATCGCCACCGTCCAGCTTTCTGCGTGAGCCCGAGGCTCCCCGTCGTCAGCGGCGCCGCTGTTGTCGCCGCTCTTGCCAAAGTGGGCTATGAACAGGTCAGCCAACAAGGCAGCCACGTGAAGCTTCGCCGGGATGAGCGCACGGTCATCGTCCCGCTGCATCGTAACAGGCGCCCTGTACGTGGGTGCCGTCGGAGTTGAAGCACTTCGGGCTCCAGCCCTGTGCTGGCGGTCCATGTGGCGCTGGTAGCGGGAGACCTTCTTCTCTACGCCCTCGAAGGCCTTCGGGTTGCCGGTGACGGTGCCGTCGGAGGACACGAGAAGGGCGTGCACGCCGACGTCGTGGCCGGCGTGCCGAGCCGCCAGGCTGATCGCCGGCCCCTCGATCAAAGGCTCGAGGTTCGCATTCTGGGAGGCCGGGTACGCCGACGACGCGAGCGCGGCACGGCGCCTGACGATTTCCCCCTATATCGGGGTGTCGGAGAAGTCCCAGGCCCGCAGGTGCCCGGGCTCGAGGCGGACCACGATGTCGTCGGGGGCGGACTGGGCGTACTGGCGGCCCTTGGCCTCCCCCAGGTACTTGATGGCGACTCGCCCGACCGTAGCCTCGACCCCGTCCCGGACGAAGGTCGCCTCGGTCGTCACCTCCACGCCCCGGTAAGGCGGCACCGGCTCGGCCACCACCAAGCCGGCCCGAGGGTCCCGGCGCAGGTGACGGGCCTTGATGTCGCCTTCTGAAGTGCACACGTTGAACCCGCCGTCCCGGTACTCGTGCCACACCGGCGACAGCAGGACGGTCCCGTCGGCCCGGTAGGTCGCGAGTACCGCCAGTAGCGGGAGGTCCACCAGGTCGCCCAGGTCTGCGATGGCCAGTCCCTTGCGCACGGGCTCCGAGGCTACACCCGGGCGCCTACGCGCGCCCGGGTGCTACAGGTAGCTGGAGGGTGGTCACGGAGTGGGCGGGGAAAGTGACCGTCAGGTCGCTCCCGGTCTTCGCCACTTCGCTGCTCGAGAGGAGGACGGCGTGGGGCGCAGCCAGCGTGTTGTAGCTCAACACGGACGCGCCGTCGAGGCGCGTGACCACGCCGGCGCCCGCTGCCGTGGAGCCGTCCAGCAACAGGGTCGCCTTCAGGCCGGTGGAGGGGCTGCGGTTGACCGCGACCAGGTAGATGTCCTTTCCCTTGCGCACGGCCAGGACGAGCAGGGTGCCCACGTGCTGTCCCGCCACCGTGGCCAGGACCGGGTTGTGGAGCGTGGCCGCCGCCAGCACGCTCCCGCCGCCGAGGCGGGCGAACAGGCTGTACAGCTCGCCGGTCGCCTCGAGGACGGTGCCCGGGCCGGGCGTGCCGATGGCGCCCGTGCTGGCGTAAGGCGCCCCCGCCGGGAGCCGGGCGCAGCAGTGCGACGCCGGGGGGATCTGGCCGGCCAGGATCTGGCGGTCCGCCACCGGGATGCCGAGGCGGATCCACTCGACCAGCTGGCTGGCGTTGAGCAAGGCCTCGTCCAGCGAGTAGTGGTAGTAGGGATGGCCGGCCGGGTTGGAGTCGAGGAGCTGGCCGTACTCCATCTCGACCAGTGGCACGGTGCGGCCGGCGTAATGGCGCACCGCGGCCTCGAGGCTGGCGGCCCGCTCGGCCAACTGCTGGGGGGCAGCCATGATGTCCCGCAGGTAGTTGCCGATCGGGGCGTGGTTGCTCACCGTGCTCGTGCTGGCGTAGCTGTCGTCCTGCAAGCAGTCGTAGGGCAACGACGAGCCCATCGCCTGGAGGAAGCTCGTGCTGGCGTCGGAGGAGCACACCCTGATCGACGGGTTGGCGGCTTTCATCGCCCGGTAGAACTGGAGGAAACCGTCGTGCGGCCCCGACACGTAGCTGAGGGTCACCCGTGCCCCCGCCGGCGGCACCGCTCCATGGGCTCCGTCGCCGAAACTGACCCGGCCCGAAGCGGGGTCGAGCACGTACACGTGAGCATGGGGGCCGGCTGCACCGAGGCTCCCGACTTTTGTCCAGGGCGTGCCGCCCACGTAGACCGTGGCCGAGGAGCCGAGGACGGGCGGGTAGGCGGCGTAAAAGTCCTGCCCGGGCCGGCCCGTCGAAAACGAGGCACTCGGCCTTCGGTCTGCGTACCCGACGACCGGCTGCTCGGTGAACCTCGTGGAGCCGCCGTAGATGTACAGGCAGGTGACGACGGGCCGGCACCCGGGGGGGCCACCGACTGAGACCGGAGTGCCGCCCCGCCAGTAGAGCTCCGTGGGCTGGTTGGCCTCGTTGCCCACTCCCCACCAGGGGACGTCGTAGGGCTGGGGGTGCCCGTTCTTCGCCCGGAGGTCCGCCCATTTGCTGGTCCCGACGGCACCGGTCATGTAGGAGACGAAGTGCGCCGCCTCCTCTGCCGTGCCGGTGCCGAAGTTGACGGTTATGACGCCCACTGCTCCGGTGTCGCCCAAGAGCTTCCCGAACTCGTCCGGCCCGATGGTCGAAGGGCTCGGCCCGCTGGAGGGGCCGTAGGCGTTGGGCGTGCGCAGGCGCTCGGGGCCAATGGCGCGCTGCCAGTGGAAGGTGTCGGCCTCGATGCCGCCCGGGTAGCGGAGCGAGCCCGGCCGGACCACTTGGGTCAGCTGGTGCAGGAAGTGGGGGTAGAAGTGGCCCGAGGCCGGGTCGAAACTGCCCATGCCGGCGAAGTCCCAGGCGTACACCTGCCCAAGCGCCTGTTTACTGACCGTCCCGATGGTTTTGGTCGTGTCGATAGATACCACCACTCCGGCTGAACGCTCGCGGGCCGGTGCGGTCGGGCCCTCGGTGCGGCGGGCCGGCGGGGGTGCCCCCGTGTTTGTCTGCCTGACCGGGCCCTTGACGGTGGGGTTGAAGGCGTTGAAGGCGGCGTTCCACCCGTAGCCCTGCCGGTAGGAGGGCGCCGACATGGGGACTTGGGCAGTGACCGCGGCCGGGTGGGGCACGAAGGAGTTGGTGAGCAGGTACTCGTGGGAGGTGGGGTCCACGGCGAGCTGGCGGCCGGTGTCCCAGGAAACGAGGCCGGCGGAGCCGGGGATGTGCAGGCGTTCGCCGGCGTAGGCGGCCCAGTAGTCGAATAGGTACCAGTCGCCGCCGTTTTGGTAGTGCCCGGGCGAGTCGAGGTAGCTGATGCCCTGGAGCAGCACCCGTGGGTCGGCGTTGTTGAGGTAGGGCCCGCCGGCGCCGGCCACGTCCGCCATGCCGTACGGGGTCTTCACCAGGGAACCCAAGGTGCCCGCTACGGCCGAGGCCGGTAGGAGGCTCGTGTTGAACAAGAAGAGCGACCACGCCTCGCCGGCGAGCACGTCGGGGGCCCGGTAGCGGTAGCCGGGGGCGCTGTCCCACGGGATGTACCCGAGCGCCGGGCTGTAGAGGGCGGCGTAGGCGGCCCGGGCGGCGCGGACCTGGCTTGGGCTGACACTTATCCCGAGGCGCCTGGCCGCCATCAGGGCGACCACGTACATGCCCTGGCTGTAGGCGTTGACCGACCCGGGCGGCGTGTAGGCGGTGTCGAGCCAACTGCCGGCCCTGGTGGTGACCTCGACGATGCGGCCGTGGTCCACCCGGTGGCGCAGCACCCAGCGCAGGGCCAGCGCCGCGTCGCGCCGGTCGAGCACGCCGGGCAGGTGACGGACCTCGACGTCGTAGTACATGCGGATGAGGTAGAGCAGGTTGCTCTCGTCGACCGCCGCCGGCGGCTGGCCCGGGCGGACGGTCCCGTAGCCAAGCTGGCTGGGCGGCAGTACCGAGGTGGGGACGACGCCGGCCGCTGGGCCCGCCCGGTCTATGTGGGCGCTGAAGAGCTTCATCGTGTACGCCTCGGCCTGGTTGCCGAGCCCGCCGCGGAGGCCGAGCAGGGCCCAGAAGCTGTCGCGCATGAAGGTCCGGGGGGCATAGGCGTTGGAGGGCACCACGGTCCGGGCCCCGCTCGGGGTGGTCTGCAGGTCCCAGTAGGCCGTGGCGTCCAGCACCAGGCCCCAGTCCCGCATGGCCCGCTCGACGGCGGGCGGGTCGCTGACCGGGGCGGCAGGCAGGCCGTCGGGGTCGAGCGGGCCGCCGACGCCCGGCGAGGACCGCGCCGTGTAGCCGAGGGCGTGGGCCATGGCGACCTCGCCTTGGAGCTCGAAGTCGTAGGCGGACGGGGCGCTGCGGTAGAACACCTGCATCCACTGCCGGGGCTGGCCCGGCGCCAGGCGGACGGGGTTGGTGGCGTCGCCGATCTGGGGGGCGCCCAGGCGGTCCCCCTGCACCGTGAGGTGGGGGTCGTCGTAGCCGTCGATCGGGTACTGCCAGGTGTCCCCGGACGCCACCCCGTATATGTAATTGCCCGCATAGGCACCGAGGAGCGGCAGCCCGTACTCGCTGGCCGAACTGCCCCCGCCCGGGGGGCTGGAATAGGACGGGGTGAACAGGTCGTGGGGAGAATGGCTGTCGGGGACCAGCCGGAGCATCTTCCACGACGGCGGGAAGTCCGTGTACGGCGAGTAGTAAAGCTCGATGGGCCGCCGGCCGGCGACGGACACGCCGATCTTCGCTTCGACCACCTCGCGGCCTACGAACCGGTAGCTCTCCCAGCGGGAGAGCCTGTCCCCGGCCACGGCGTTGGTGGCGCCCGACAACGTGAGCGTGGCGGTCACCCGGTCGTAGCTCGCCTTCCGGTAGCGGTTGAACAGCCGGACCGGGCCTCTCGCGGTGAGGACGGTGATATCGGCCGGCCCGACCAAGCCCCGCTTGCTCACGAGGGTGTGGCCGTCCACGATGTCCGCGGCCAGGCCGGTAGACGGGCGGCCCGTGACCACGACGTGCATGGCCCTGGCCGGGCCGTAGCCGGCGCCGGCAGTGGCCGGCCGGCCCGGGAGCAGGGCGCCGGCCTTGTGGGTGACCGGGGCGGCGGGCCGGCCCCTCGGGGGTAGCACCCGGGCGAAGGGGACGTAGGCGGCGTTCCAGCCGTAGCCCTGGCGCTGGAAGGAACTGGAGCCCGCCGGGTAGGGGTACCCGGGCGCGGTGGAAGTGAGCTGGAACTCCTTCGACATCGGGGTGGCCTCCACCGCGTCTGCGATGGACCGGGCCATGAGGGGGAGGGCTCGGGCGTCGCCCTGCCGGGCGGCCGCCCATTCCGCCAGGTAGGCATAGAGGAACCAGCTGCCGCCGTTTTGGTACCAGCCCCCCGGTTCTCCCACGCTCACCACCTGGCCGGTACCGTCGAGCTCGAGGGTCTCGAAGCGGTCGGCGGGCACGTAGCCGTTGTCCTCGGTGGCGAGCGCGGCCATGCCGTAGGGGGTCCAGTCCTGGTGGGCGAGCGTGCTGGCGACCTCGGCCTCGGGCAGCAGCGGGCGCCCGAACAACAAGAGCGACAGGGCGTCGCCGACCAGCACGTCCGGCCCCTTGTAGGTGGTCGTGGACAGCCACCTCAGGTAGCCGAGCTTCGGGCTGTACAAGGACCGGTACACGCGCTCGGCCCGGGCGATGGCAGCGACGCCGACGCCGAGGCCGAGCCTGCGCGCCGCTTCCAGCGCCACCACGTACAGGCCCTGGGCGTAGCCGCTCACCGCGCCCTCTGGGTAGAGGTAACCGTCCAGCCAGGTGTCCGGGCTGATCGTGAACTGGCCGTACCTTTGTGGAGCCGTGGTGAGCCACGCCCCGTCGTGCACCTGGTGGGCCTGGACGTAGTCCAGCACCAATTTGGCGACTTTCACGTTCTTCACCGGCAGGTGGTGCACCACGGCGTCGTCGTACAGGCGCACCAGGTAGAGGAGGCCGCTTTCGTCGGGGAAAAACGCCCCGCCGAGGGCTACGGGGACGTGCCCGGCCTCCGGCCCGCTGGTCGGGACCGAGCGGGTGAAGGCGGTGAAGACCGGTTCTTCGGTGGGCGCGAACAACTTGGTCCCGGCCAGCGCCAGCGTGGTCCAGAACGAGTCGCGCATGTAAGTGCCGGGGGAGTAGTGGGGGCTCGGGGCCACCGCGTGACCCGAGCCGCCGGGCGCTTCTCGTAGCCAGTAGGCGGTGGCCCGCATGATGAGGCCGAAGTCCGCCGCGGCTGCCTGGCGTTCGGCCGGTGAGGGGCCAGCCGGGCCGCTCGGCACGGGGCCGGTCAACCCGGGCGCACCTCGTGCGGTGAACCCGAGCGCCTGGGCCATGGCGACCTCGCCGCCGAGCTCCATCTCGTACACCGACGGGCTGGAGCGGAAAAAGACGGTCTCCCATTGCTGGGGCACGCCCGGGCGAAGCTGGACCGGGTTGGCTTGCGTGCCCATCTTGGGGGCGGCCAGCCGGTTGTCGTTTATGACCAGGTGCGGCGTGTTGTAGCCGGGCACCGGGTAGTCCCAGGTGGCCCCGCTGGCCATGCCGTACACGTAGCGGCCGTTGGACTCCCCGAGCACCGGGATGGGCGAGTCCTGTGCGTTGCCGTCGCTCGTGGGGCTGTCGTAGTAGCGGGCGTAGCCGCCGGCCCACATGGGCTGCCAGTTGGCCGGGAAATCGGTGTAGGGGGAGTACCAGGCCAGGGCCGCCCGGTCGGAACGGATGCCGACGGTGGAGGCGATCGTCTCGTTGCCCACGAACCGGTAGCTTTCGAACCGGCTCACCGTGGTGCCCTGCACGGTGTTGACGGCGCCCGACAGGGTGAGGGTCCTGCTGGCGGGCGCATAGGTCACCTTGGTGTACCTGTTGCGCAGGCGAGCCGGTTCGCAGGTGCTGGCCTGCCCGAGCGGGCACGAGGCGGTCCGGGTGCCCCCGGGCTCCGGCACCACCGTCACGTCCCACGGGCCGACCATGCCGCGACCGGTGACAAACGTCTGGCCGTCGTAGATCACCGCCCGGTACCCGGTGGAAGGCGTCCCCTCCACTTGCACGTGCATGCCCGAGAGCGGGCCGAAGCTCTGGCTGGCCGGGGTGGGAGCGTGAGTGGCCGGCGAGTCGCCGGCTTTCTTGTCGGTGTCGTGGGGGTAAGGGGCGCTGTCCGAGTAACGGCCGTTTTTGGCCACTGCCTGCACCGTCGCCGCTTTCGTCGCGTGCCGCACGGGAGGTGGAGGACTGGCGGAGGCCATGCCGCTTCCCACGAGGAGGACGGAAAAAGCCGCGACCAGGCCTGGCACGCGCCACCCGCGGCCCGCCGCCTTCCTCGGCTCCCCCCTCACGGCTAACTTGCCCAGCACCGGAAAGTATGTCACCCATCGTGCGCCCACGGCCCTTGCCCGGCCGCTAGCCCGGGCCCTGGCCGAACTCGGGCCGGCGCCGGCCCGGCTCCCAATCCCAGGCTCTACGGGCGGGCGTGCGAGGGTGCGGAGCTCCCCGGTGCTCGGACCTTCTCCCGAGATGCGCCCACGTAACCAAATGTGAACGACTGGGTGCGCCGGCTAAAGGTCCAAGGGCTCCATGATCGAGTCATGGGCTGACCCAGGGACCAGGTGTGAGCACATCTGCTCGAACGCCGAACGGAAAGCCTCTTGTCGGTGCGCAGAGCGGAACCGGGACCAATGCTCATCGAGGCTGGTGAAGTCGGCTTCGGCCCATACCTCGTTCAAGTCACCGAAAACGGTGACCCATACCCGGAAGCGGGGGAGACCGAGCGCCGTGGCCTGGGTATTGAACGACGCTGCCGCGGCCAGGAAGTCCTCGAACTCGCCCAACTTTACGAGTGCCCTGAACTGGTGGCGCAACATGCGGCCCCGATCCTAGGTTCTCCACGTCGTCCAGCCCCCTCGCTGCCAGTGGCGGCCGCAGCCAGCCATGTCACGTACTATCTCTGCAGGTGGCCGGTCACGGCTTGGAACTCGATTTGCTCGGCGCTTTCCGGGTGCGACACGGCGGCGCGGAGCTGGCCCAGAGGCTCTCGTCGAG
>JAJYMB010000072.1 GCA_021787365.1 Actinomycetes bacterium
TCACAACGACTATAAATCTAGCCATTTCTGTGAAGATTGGAAAGGCTCTGGTCTCGGCAAGGCTCTGGTCTCAGGCGTAACGGCGACCGACGCCAGGCGGGGTGATCAGATCAGAATTCGTTGCCTGTTCTTCAATATCCTCTCCTCGAGGGGGCGACAGTCGCGCCTCGGCCTCTCTCCGTCCCTGACCATTCTCGTGCATGCTTCAGCCGGAGTTGCTCGGCAACCACAGCGCAGGGCCGAGGAGTACGCCGGAGCCGGCACCTGACGCGACCAGGCGCCAGCAGTCACGCCAGGAAGCGCGCCTGAGTATGTGCGACTGCCAGCAGCGGTGAAGTACTCGGATGTGTGAGGTTGCGTGTTAGGTCTAGCGGGATGGCGACCCAAAGAGGTAGCAGGGGCGGCCGGAGGGCAGCCCAGGTGAGGGAGGTCGCTGGAACAATGGCGAGCAGCCGGATCATGGATGAGCGTGACTGAGGCGGCGGAGCTTCTTGGGATTTCGCGTGCATTGGCCTATGAGCTGGCGCGCTCGCAGCGTTTGCCCGTCGTGCGCCTCGGGCGCAGGTTGGTGGTGCCCCGCAAGGCGCTGGCTTTCTGGCTGGAACAGTCCTGCGGGCTCGAAGGTAGCGGAGCGCTGGAGGACTGGCCCGATGCCCCCGGCCTGGTGGGACCACCTAGGTGAGGCGCTGGAGGAGGCTGCAGCATACTTGACGGGCCAAGAGCCGACCACCGCCGACTACTTGTCGCGCGCCGCATGGATGGTGCGTGCAATAGCGGAAGAGGAAGCGGCTGGGGAACTGCGGTGCCGCTACAGCGGTTCGGGTGCTCGGCGCGGAGGCCAGAGCCGTCGCTGGTCGTGCTGGCGCTCGCTTTGGTGATGGCACCAACCCCGCCGGAGGCCACGGATGGCCGGAGGCGGGGGCGGTAGCAGCAAGGGCCATGGACGGTTGGCCGAGGGCGTTCGCGTGAAGACCAGGCGGCTCGCAACTCGCCCCGGTTTGGGCGGCCCGGTTGAGCCGGCCCCCGTGGCGGCGCTTTGGAGGTCGCTGCCTCATTCACTGCTCATCCATTGAGGAAGGAGTCCGAGGCCTTCAGGGGCCCCGGAGATAAATGAGTCCGGGATTGACGTCCGCGCGTCCTCGGTGGGATGCGGTATCCCATGGCAGCCAGGAGTCCCTGTCCCGGTAGGGGACTTTTTGGGGGATAAGCCCCACTACGCGGGGTCGTGGCGGCGAAGATGCTGGTGCCGAGGGCGTCGTGTTTCAAGACGAGGGCTAGATGTGGTGCCAGAGTGTCTCGAGCGGTGCTCTAAGCTTGCGCTTTAACCTTGGGCTAGGGTTTCGAAGCTTGCTCGAGCTTCAGCTGGGCAGCCTTGACAGCTAGCTGGCGCATCTGCTGGAGGATGCGTCGTAGCTGGCGGTCATTGTCGATCCACTCTTTGTAGAGCTCGGCCTCGGCTGGGCTGAGCCGCCGGGTGACGGTCTTGCCGTTCTCCTTGGCCGTCCACTGGTAGTACGGGCCGTGCAGCTGGGGCGGGTCGGCGTGGCACTTGCACCCCGGGGTGGCGCAGCGGGTGTAGCGACGAGCGATGCTGCCTGAGTAGATAAGGCCGACGTTGGCCAGCTGCCCGGCCAGCTCTCGGTAACGGCGCTCGTACTCGGCCAGTTGGCCGCTGTCCTTGGCTCGTGCCATGCAAGTTCCCTTGACTTTCCTTTGTTTTCTGTACCATTATCCTTGATCTTACCAGACAGTAATACTACTGTCTGGTACATGAGCACTTCCCCAACTTCGGGCGCGCGCGCCCAGCTCATCGAGCAGCTGACAGAGTTCCGCAACGACTTCTACGACTGCTTGGGCGGCTGGGCCGACGCCCTCTTCGAGCTCACTGACGCCGCCTTGTGCGCGCCAGGCCCGGTCTCCTCGGTGCCGGGCCTCTCGCTAGGGCCCACGTTCCGCCGCAGCCACGGCAGCCTGTACAAGGCACTGTCGAAAGGCGAAGTCGACGCCGGCCAGGTGCGAGAGCTGCTCGTGCGCTACCGGCCCGAGGCCTGGCCGGCCGTGTTCGCGGTGGACGCCTCCACATGGGAGCGCTGCGACGCGGAGACCTCGCCAGAGCGGGGCTTCTACCACTCGGCCTCCAAGCACTCCGCCGGCCAGCCGATCGTCGCGGGGTGGAGCTTCCAGTGGGTCTCCCAGTTGAACTTCGCCCCCGACAGCTGGACCGCCCCGGTCGACGCCGTGCGCATCCCGCCCAGCGAAGACGCCACGACCGCCACCGTCTGCCAGGTAAAGCGGGTGACGGAGATGCTGCCTGCCGACGGAGAGGTGCCGATGTTCGTCTTCGACGCTGGCTACGACCCCGCTGGCCTCACCTACGGCCTGGCCGGCACCCGTGCCCAGGTGCTCGTCCGCCTACGGAGCGACCGGGTCTTTTTCACCGACCCTCCGGAGCGTCCCGAACGCTCCGGCAAGGCCGGCCGTCCGCGCCGCCACGGCCGCCGCTTCAAGCTCTCGGACGACAAAACCGCCCCTCTACCGGACGCCGACGTGCGCGTCGAAGACCCCCGCTACGGCAAGGTCCGCGTCCGTGCCTGGCACAACTTGCACCCGCGCCTACATTGCCGGGGGCGCTGGGCCGGGGAGGGCCTGCCACCGGTCGTGCGCGGGAGCGTCATCAGGGTCGACGTCGAACGCCTGCCAAAACCGAGCTCCCGCGCCAACAACAAGGTGCTGTGGCTCTGGTGGTCGGGGCCGGGAGAGCCCGACCTCGAACTGTGCTTGAACGCCTACCTGCACCGTTTCGACTTGGAGCACACCTACCGTTTCGCGAAGAACACATTGGGCTGGACCACACCGTCGCTGCGCACGCCCGAGCAAGCTGACCGCTGGACCTGGCTCGTGCTTGCCGGCTACACCCAGCTCCGGATAGCGCGCGGCATCGTCGGTGACCTACGATTGCCTTGGGAGCGGCCACGCGACCCCGACAAGCTCACCCCAGGCCGGGCCCGGAGAGGATTTCCTTCACTTCGCGCAGCCATAGGCACCCCCGCCAACCCACCGAAATCCCAAAAAGCTGGCCCCGGACGGCCCAAAGGTACCTGCCGACCGCCTCGCACGCGCTACCCGGTCATCAAGAAGACCGCCTAAACAGCCCAATCGGGGTTTAATCGCAAGCTTAGACCGCAGGCTCCCGGGCGGCCTCGGGCCTTCGATGAACCCGAGGTCGGCGTCCCCTCGGGTGACCCGCTCGGCAACGCGGGCGGAATTGCCCATTTCGAGCGACACCTGGGTCGTGGAGTACTCGGCCGCGAGTTGCTGGAGCCAGCGGGGGACCAAGTACTCGGCAACGGTGAGGCTCGCTGCCAGTCGCAGCTGCGAACCACCGTCCGAGCGCAAAGCGGCCGTCCCGGCCAGGAGAGTACGCATGGCACTCAGCACCGCGCCAGCCCATTCGGCCGTGGCGGTGCCGGCGGGTGTGAGGCGCGCCCCTGTCGCCGCTCGCTCCAGGAGCGAGATCTGCAAGAGCCTTTCAAGGGCCCGGAGGCGCATACTGGCGGCCGGCTGCGTCACCCCGTGCGCGGCGGCTGCGGCCCGGATCGACCCCAACTCGCCCACGCTGACCAGCAGGTCGAGGGAGGCCAGGTCCGGGCACGGTTCCGGGAGGGGCACAAACAGACATTAGGCTCCGCCGGCGCACCGGCCGCTAGGCCGGGCCGGTGCGCCGGCCGCTAGGCCGGGCCGGTCAGAGGGTGCCGGTCAGAGCTTGGAGGCCCAGGCTTGTCAGCCCGACCGTGAGCCACAGGACCATCCCGAGCCCGAGAGGCCGCGGCCCGGTGCGGCGGATGTGGCTCAGGTCCGTTGACAGCCCGATAGCCGCCAAGGCTGCCGTGATCATCCACGTGGCCAAGTCCGAAAGCGGGTGATGCCAGCCAGCGGGGACGAGCCCGAGCGTGTTGGCGACCACGGCGACCATGAACACGGCAATGAAAAGGGGAAGGATCCGTCTCAACTCGACTCGGCCACCCGAGACGGCCTCACCCCGCTGCCCTCGACGCCACGCGCGGAGCCCGGCGAGGCCGAGGGAAATGGGGATTATGGCGAGGGTCCTGGTGAGCTTGACGATCACCCCGTAGGTGGCCGCTGCGTGGCCGTAAATGGTGGACGCAGCCACCACCGACGAAAGATCGTTGATCGCCGTACCGGCCCAGAGGCCAAAAGCGTGCTGGGAAAACCCGAACAGGTGACCGAGGGTCGGGTAGGACAACACGGCCACGACATTGAAGGTAAAGATGGTGGCGATCGCGTAGCTCACGTCAGCTTGGTCCGCGTCGATGACCGCGTCCGTGGCGGCGATGGCCGACGCGCCGCAGACAGCGGTGCCGACCCCGACCATCGTGAGCACGTCGCCTCGCACCCCGAGCAGCCGGCCCGCCAGCCAGGCCATCCCGAGAGCCGTCACCAGAGTCCCCACGAGCACGGGCAGGGACTTGCCCCCGGTCGAGAGCACCTGGCTGAGCGAGAGCCCCGTTCCAAACACTACGATCGAGCCCTTGAGCACGTTTTTCGAGCTGAACGCGATCCCCGGCTGCAACCTGGCGGACGGCTTCCTCACCAACGAAAGAGCAATACCGCAAACGATGGCGATCACCGGGGCACCCACAACGGGGGCCAAACCCCCGAGGGCCGTGGCCACCGCGGCCACCGCGGCCGTTATGCCGACCCCGGGACCGAGCCCGGCCACACGATAAAAGACCGTTCGGGCCCACGAGGTGACCGGGGGCGTAGCGGTCTCGGTAAGTCCGGCTTCGAGCGCAAATTGGACGTCTTCCTGTAAGGGCACTGGCTACCTCCTCGAGTGGTCCATTTTCTGGTCATGTACCGGCCTCGAGAACCCGCAATCTGCTGATCTAGTTATAAGTGGCGCTTATACGCCCCGGTGCCGGCCCCAGGCCGGACAGCCTCACCACGTGCCAGTGCCCACCTTGACCCGTCACTTCTTCTCAGGCACAGGCAACGAAGAGCCGTGAAGATGTGCTGAAGTGTCCGCCATGGAGTACTCGCGTTTCCTCGACCGCCTCGCCGCTGACTTCGCCCGCCTGCGCAAGGTCGTGGCGGCCGACCTCACGGCAGCCGTCCCGACCTGCCCAGGCTGGACCGCGGCGGCCTCGCCCACCACGTAGGAGAGGTGTACACACACAAGACCCAGGCCATGCGCGAGGGTGCCGAGCCTGAAAACTGGCCACCGGAGGGGCTCGCCGGCGAGCCACCCCTCGCCCTGCTCGATCGTTCGTACGGTGAACTGGTCCGGGAGTTCGCCGCACGGAAGCCTGAGGGCCCCACGAGCACCTGGTACAAACCGGACCAGACCGTCGGGTTTTGCATCCGCCGGATGGCCCAGGAGACGGTCGTCCACCGCATCGACGCCGAGCTCGCGGCCGGGCAGCCGGTGGCGGAGGTCCCCGACGACCTCGCCATCGACGGTATTGACGAGTTGCTGAAGGTTTTCCTGGCCTACGGCGTCGACACCTGGGGCAGCCACTTCGAAGACATCCTCGCCGGCTCGCGGGGCTGGAGCTTCGCAGTGCGGGCCGGGGGCGCCGCCTGGCGGGTGCGCACCGCCCCGGGGAAAGTGACCGTCGAGGACGGCGCCGGCGCCGGTCCTGCGGGCAATGCTCGCCAGGTTCGGCTACCGTGAGGGTCGCAAGACCAGGAGGTTGGGATGGCAACTTACGTGATCTACCAATGCGATGTGCTCGACGCCGAACGCTACGAGGCGTACAAACCGAAGGCGGCCGCGAGCGTCCGAGCAGCAGGGGGCAGGTACATCGTCCGCGGTGGCGACGCCGAGGTGCTCGAGGGTGAGGCGCCGGCGGGCAGGACCGTCGTGGTCGAGTTCCCAGACCGCGAGACCGCACGCAGGTGGTACACGGGCCAGATGTACACCGAGGCCCGGAAGATCCGGGAAGGGGCCGCTACTGCCCGCATGTACGTGGTCGACGGCATCGCGTAGGAGGCCCGATGATCTTCATCACTGCCAAGTTCCGGGTGCGGCCCGAGGAAGCCGAGCGCTGGCCCGAGATCAGTGAGGCGTTCACACAGGCGACGCGATCTGAGCCCGGCTGCCTGTGGTTCGATTGGTCTCGGAGCCTGGACGACCCCACCGAGTACGTCTTGGTCGAGGCGTTCCGCGACGACCAAGCGGGCGCGGCTCACGTACGTTCTGCGCACTTCAAGCAGGCGCAGGAGACGCTGCCGGCGCACCTGGCCGAAACGCCGCGGATCATCAACGTGACCGTCCCACAAGAGGACTGGTCGCTGCTCGGCGAAATGGCCGTGCCCTCTTGAGGCGCTAGCCCCCGCGTCCGAGGAGCAGCCCCCTCTCAACGAAATCGCGGTACCACAGCACCGAGGGACCGCCCCGCAGGCGTCGCCACCAGGGCGCCTTTCAAGCGGCCGGCTGACTAGTGGCTCAAGTAAGCCAAACAATGCCCTTAATAGCGTCTGGATATTTTTTGCCGTGGCTCCATAGCAGGTTTGAGGAGCCGTCGAGTGGGTAACTAGCCGGCGCTCCATCTCCGGAGGCTGGGCCTTGTCCCAGCCGGCGGCTACTTTCTCTCCTTCAGGCCAGGCCCATCGGTGCCAACGTCCGGAGCAAGTTATGCAGGACCGTCGTGTGGGCAACCTGGGAGGGTCGGGGAAAGACGGCGAAGTTACTGTCTTCGTTGGTCCTGGGAGGGCTCGTCGGCATAGCGCCGTTCTCCCCGGCGCCCCCTGTCGAGGCCGTTATGGTCCCTGCGCGACCAATGGTCGGCTTCCTGAGCGTCATGCCCCCGGCGGTCGGGCCGCACGGCGGGACGGTCACGGTCTCGGCCACGCTTGCGGGGGCAAGTAGCTGCCGGTTGAAGATGGGTTCTCACCAGTCGTTCCCTGTCGTGTACCCACACGGCGTGCGGCCGTGCACTGACACGTTCTCTGCCAAGGTCACCGTGGGAGCCAACCGGAGCAAGGTGGACCGGGTTGTCACGTTGCAACTCGTCATGAAGGGGGCCGGCTCCCAACAACAGGCGGTCCCGGTGCGAATAGGGGTGCTGGACGCCAACCGCACCCCGATCGGCCGGCAAGTGGCCTCTCGCAACTGGTCCGGGTACTCGGTCCAAGGTGGGCCTTTCCAGGGGGCGTCGGGCACTTTCACTGTCGCCGCGGCTGCACCGGCCAGTTGCCAGCAAGCTTTGGGCGAGTGGGTGGGCGTTGATGGGTTCTCCGACCAAGACCTGGTGCAGGCGGGCATCAGCGAGGGCCCAGCGGGCCCAGGCGGCGACTGCGCAGGCCGCCCGTCGGTCGAGGCGTGGTGGGAAGTACTGCCATCGGCCCAACAGCCCATCTCCATGAAGGTCGCGCCCGGCGACGTCATGACGGTCGCCCTCCGCCAGACCGGGCCCAACCAATGGAAGATATCGATCACCGACGACACCACCGGCGCACGTTTCGTGCACCTCGAGCCTTACAACGGCCCTGCTGCCTCCGTCGACTGGATCGTGGAGAGCCCTTCGAGAACAAACGGCACGATCTCGTCCCTCATGCCTTATGGCCAGGCCAGCTTCAGCAACCTCCAGGTGGACAACAGCAGCTTTGTGACCATGGTGGACCAGGTGCTGCTCGTCCAGCACGGCTCGTCTCCGCCCCGGTGGCAGCTCCCAGCCTGTCGACGCTCCTGCACCAGGGCTTCGATGTCTTCTACACGGGCTGAGCAGGCTCGCCCCAGCGCACGCACGGCCCGGTGCCGGCGGCGGATGATCGGGCGGCGGGCGGCGGGCGCCCTTCTCGCTACCTGCTCTCGTCGGGCCCACGGGGGCGGGTGGGAGCCGATGGTCGTGTGCAGCATGCGCGCGGCGTAACTCGTCGCCTCCGCACCTCCTGATGTTGATCGCTATACCTACAGTCACTCAATTAAGGTAAGGTCGGTCCGGACGGAGAGACGAAGACGAGCACGTGCCGCTCGGGCCCTGGTCGCGCCCCTTTGCACCATGGGCGCCAAGCGGCGAGGGGGTGGTCGAAGTGCAGCAACGTGGGGCGTCGCTCGACGCCGACCTGGGCCGTCGACCGGTGGCCGGTAGCTCGCGGGCAGGCATCATGGCGGACCGGCTCGTTGTAGTCCTAGCGACAGCAACGATGGTCAGCACCTACGCCCTCGTCGTCCTCGGCAGCACGGTTCGCGTCACGAACTCGGGGATGGGCTGCCCAAGCTGGCCCCTCTGCTATGGCCACGTCGGCCCGATCGACCAGTACCACGCCCTGCTCGAGCAGTCGCACCGCTACCTAGCGGGGTTCGTAACCGTCGGCGCCCTCTCGACAGTCGTTGTGGCACACCGAGCCAGCGCTCGCCGGATGGCCTTCATGCCCGCAGTTGTCGGCGCGTGCCTGGTCTTCTTCCAAGCTGCCCTCGGCGCGCTGACCGTGCTGGCCAAAAACGCCCCATGGACCGTCGCCGTGCACCTCGTTGTCGGGTTCGTTTTCCTCGGTGTGACGGTCATGACTGCTGTCACCGCCGTACGTGCGCGGCACGCCTCTTGGGCCCGAGCAGCTATAGGGCGGTGGGGCTGGACGTTGCTCGTAGCAATGCTCGCCACCATCGTGGGCGGCACCCTCGTCGTCGCCAACGGCGCCGCTGGCGCCTGCCCGGCGTGGCCCCTCTGCCCGCCATCGGCGTCCAACCTCGCCAACTGGCAATTGGTCCATCGCTCGCTCGCCGGCGTTGCTGGCCTAAGCCTCGTAGGGTTCGTGCTCAGTCATTGGCGGACGACCGTCGGCTGGCATGCCTGGCGAGTTGCCGCTCTCACGTCGATGGGCCTCTTCGTCGCCGTGGCCGCGCTCGGTGCCGCGAGCGCGCTCACCAAAGCCGCCCCTACCTGGCAGGACGCCCACCTCGCGATCGTCGCTCTCCTTTGGGGGCTGGTGGTGGCTACCGTTACCGCACTGGCAACGGGCCGGCAGCTCTCCGGGGTGCGGTCAGTCCGTATAGAGCGGTGGTCGTCACAAGGCCCTCGTAACCTAGGGAGCCGTCCTGCGCCTTCATCCTCCGGGGCCGGTCGACATGCTGGCCCGGTCGCTCGGTAACGTACTCGTCGAGCCTCTCGGAGACCCAAATGGCACTCGGGGTCCAGCTAACTAAAAGCTCTTGGAGATACCTCCGGGAGCAGTGTCACAGAGCCCCGAACGGCGGCGGATGTGCCCAAGACGAGCTGGGATCCGGCAACCGCCCGGTCCCTTAGGATCTTGGGCCGAGGCTGGTCGGCCTACGCGCAGGCGCCGGAGCTCCAGGTCTTCACGGACTCCAGAGACCTGTGCGCCTGAGTGGGGCCAATTGGCCGCCGACTGGACGGCTACGTCAACCGCTGCTACGAACCGGATCCCGAGGCTGGCGTGGCGCTGTTCGTACCAACGAGCCGCCTCGGCGAATTCAGCGGAGGCCTCTGGGCCAAATAGGGCGCGGGGGCTCACCCGGTTAGTTCATCGGTGATGCGCTGGCGGACAGCACCCCAGTCCTCTTCGACAGCCTCGCCCGACTGGGCGCGCTTGGCACGCTCCTCGAGTTCCTCGCCCCACAGCCTCCAGACCGGTCTTGCGATCGCACGCCGCCTCAAGCCCGCCGCCGGTTGGCGGGCCACCGAGCACCCTGACCCGGGCCAGCCGGAACGCCGCTGCCGGTGGGCCCACGCGCTACGGGACGCTCTCTGACCTAGATCCGCGAGTTACATGCCTTTATCTGTACTTAATTAACTAAGAGGAAGACAAGCACCTGGGTGCAACGTCGATGACGCGTTGGTAACGTAGGGACGTCGAGGACGGCTCAGGGTTCCAATGTCGAGCAAAGGGGGATCAGGGGCG
>JAJYMB010000055.1 GCA_021787365.1 Actinomycetes bacterium
TCCATTGACAGTGATCCCGCCCTTTTGGTACTGGGAGACCGTGTTGCCCGAGATGGTCCCGGTGGCTGGCGAGCTGGCGAAGCTTGAGTTTACCAGGTTCGGGTTGACAAAGTAGACGCCCAGCCCGCGCTGGACGCCATCGAAGGGCGTGTCCCCGATGTCGGAGATGCTCGAACCGGTGACTGTGACATGGCCACCGTCGTTGTACACGCCGTAATGGACGAAACCACTGATGGTCGCGTCCTCCACCGTGCCCGATTTGCCTGGCCCGAAGTAGACACCGATGTCGCACCCCGTCGGTGTGACCGTGCCGCTCAGGGTGGAAGTCGGGTCTACGACAGCAGCGGTCAGGAGGCCGTGGCTCGTCGTGACTGTGGTGCAGGTGGTTGCGGCGCTCGCTGGCCCAGCCAGGTCGAGCTGTTCTTCTCCATCTTGGAGCGCCGGCTCATCCGCCGTGGCGAATTCACCTCCGTCGAGTGCCTGGCCGAGCGCATCATCGCGTTCATCAACGACTACAACCGCCGCGCCAAGCCCTTCCGCTGGACTTACGATGACCGTCCGCTAATGGCAGCCTGACATGAATTACACACATGTCACTATCATTTACGCGCGAGACCACTAGTCCAGGGGAAGTTAGGTCGGCCGAACTTCACAGGGGTCTGGGCGTTACGCTCCCGGCGGGAGAGGAAGGCTGTGGCACCACTCCAGCAGCAAAGGTTGCCGAGAGCTACGGGGTACGACGCCGTCCGTGAGAGCCGAGAGCTCCCCGCAGAGTGCGTCGTCTGGCCAGGGACGGCTCCGTTTGGAGCACTCAAAATTCCTTTCGGGACGCCTCAAACGGACGTACGATAGCCAGATGGATCTGGGTGAGTCGACGTTCACAATCGACGGGTACGCGGAGATCCTGTCACGTGTTTCCCAGGAGCAGCTCCGCAAGTGGGAGATCGCAGGCCAGCTGAGGGGCGGTCCCATCCCGGCGGTGCTGGACACCTCCTGCGTTCGGACAGCGCTCAAGCGGCAGCTCACAACCGACGAGCCCCCCGCCTCCCTCCGCGCAGCCCAGGACGGACAGATCCGCCTCTTTATGGAACGCGCCACTCTCGAAGAGACCTGGACGAGGCTGGCCCGCTTCGCCGAGCAGCTCGGCTGCCCAGTGGTTCATCTGCAGCGGCTCTTTGTCGACGAGTGGCTTCCACTGATCCGGGTCGTCTCGCTTCCGGGCAACCTACGCGCTCTCGACCGACGTGCTACGGCTGTCCAAGCACTGGACCCCGACGACTACCCGGCTGCTGCGCTCGCCGCGCTGCTGTCGCCATGCATCCTGCTCACCCACAACACCAAGGACTTCGCCCCGCTGGGCGTCCACGAGTGGACGCAGGGGGTTGACGCCGTCGTGGCGGCGCTCGATGTCCGTTTTGGCGAGACTCGGGTCCAAGTGGTCACGATGGTTCCGCTGGCGCCGGTCTATGCAGTCGGCGCAGGGGTGAAGTGGGCGTACGAAAGGATCGGGCCAGCGGCATTGCTCATCCTTGCCGCCGTAATCCTGGGGGGGATCTACATCTACCGCCGACAGCCCGAAGAGCGACGCCAGACCATACGGACGGTGGCAGGCGGAGCCGGCAAGTTCCTCATGGAGCAGTACACCGCTGCAAGTGAGGCGGTACAGAAAGCGCAGGATCAGCTTTGTGGGTGCGTGGTGCCGGCTCCCGAAAAGCGAACGGCCCCGGGGGCGGTGTTCCGGCTTCTCGCCATGTCGGACGACTCCATGTCGGCCCAGCAGATTTACGAAGCTCTCGACCAGTCGGTTCGCCCTTCGGTCCAGCCCTTGCGGCAGTGGCTCCATGGGAATAAAGCGGGGCTCTTTCGGGAGGTACGCAGAGGCAGCTTCGCCTTGGGGAGCCAGTTTGGGTTGAGCCAGCCGCTCCCCGCAGTCTGAGCGTTCGGCTCTCCCGCGCCGCCGGAGTCCCTGCCGAGGCTCCGGAGGGCGTTGAGGTTCATGGAAAATTAGTTGACCTCTGCACACAGAGGAGCCCTGACGCCCGACGGCCATGAGTCAAAGTTGGACTTCTCCACATAGATAGCCTTTCGGGTCGCCGACGACGTGTTTGCGGTGCATGTCCTCGCACATGCTTGTGGTGATGACGACGGCTCTAGGTACCTTCCTGCTGGCACCGGCTCTGGCGGCGGGCGCTAGGGCACTGAGCAGGACGGCTAGTATTGGGACGCTGTTCCTCAACCGTTCTTTCTTTCTGCGTCTAGGACGCGTCTAGAACTGCTGTCGTCTGGTGTTGCTCCGTGACCAAGGGCAGACCCTAGCACCATGCCTGACCTGCACTCCTGTTGCTTACAGTTGTGCAATTAGATTTTGGCAAGGCTTCGAAGACAAGTCGTGACGGCAACGCTCTAAGCTCGCCCGGCCGGCGCGCTCAACTTGCCGCCCACGGTAACGCCGTAAGCCTCCACCAGCTCGGAGCCGACCTGGGCCAATTGTTCGCGCAGCTCGTGGGGGGAGAGTACCTCGATGCTGCGGCCGAAGCCGGCGAGCTCCCAGACGAGGAGGCGGAGGCCGCGCCCACGCAAGGTCACCGGCACGCGGCCGTCAGGGCGGGCTGAACCGATCTTGGCCCGCCTGTCGAAGACCCAGCGCAAAGCGTCGAGCACTCCTGCCTCGGCGAGGACCGAGACCTCGACGGGTGCCCGGAGCTCGTCGACGCGCTCGACCACCTGCTTCCAGACGTCGGCCAGGTCGAAGTCCTTCGGGCGCACGACCGGTTCGCCTGTGCGCTCGACCGAGGTCACCCGGCTCACCCGGAACGTCCGGAGCCCCTCGTCCGTGCCCGCCACCAGGTACCAGACGGTCCCTTTCAGGGCGAGCCCGAGCGGGTGGACGGTCCGCCGGCTGGCCTTCCCACCGCGGTCAGAGTACCCGAGCCGTACCTGAGCGCCCTCGGCTGCCGCCGCCTCGATCTCCTCCAGGTGCGCCGGCCGGTAGGGACGCCTCAGCTCCCCCCAGGCGCCGGCATCGACCACCACCGAGGAGGCGGCCCCCTCCGCGCTGGCGCGGAGCGGTTCGGGCAGCGCCCGCACGAGCTTGCGGAGAGCGGCGCGCAGTTCTGGGGTGGCGTGCGCATGCGGGCCGGCGACGAGGAAGAGAGCACGCGCCTCTGCCGCGGACAACCCCGACAGGTCGGTCCTGCCCCCGCCGAGGAGCCGCCACCCCCCGCCCCGGCCCCTCTCGGAGTACACCGGCAGGCCGGCCATGCCTAGTGCTTCCAGGTCGCGCCTGGCGGTGCGCTCGGAGATCTCCAGCTCGGCGGCGACCTCGGCAGCCGTGACCCGCTGCCGGCGCTGGAGCAGCAACAAGAGGGCGATCAGCCGGTCGGCGCGCACCCCTCGATGATGGCACGAAAACAGGACAGCTTATGGCCAGTTCGAGGTGTCACTATTGCCCGGCCCGTGCAGCCGGGAACCGTGCGAGAAACCGGCTGACGTGAAGGGGTGTGCGACAGATTTGTAGGTAGCGGGGTCAGGCCACGCTCGTCTGGTTGCGGGGCCGATGGCAGATTTCTTCCCAGCGCCCGCTGGCTTCCTGGCAGCGCAGCGTGACGATTCCGGTAGCGCCCCGTACGCTCCAGCGCATGCCGGAGAGCTTGAGCCGTTGGGCGACCACAGCTTTGCACCCGGCTTCAACCGATCCTGATCCGACAAAGTGGCCGGCATCTCGAAACGCCTTGTATTGCATCCGGGCTGCGTTGTTCTCGAAGTAGCCCAGTGCTGTGCCGAGGTCGTTGGTCTTGTTGGGGGGGACATCGAGTGCCCTCGCTGCGGCGAGGATCGCCGGGATGTCGCCGTCGTCGAGCTCGTCTTTCCGCTCGGCGAGCCAGGCGGCCCGGTCGTCCCCGAGCTCGGGGGCGAGCAGCTTTGCGAGGTCGGAGAGGTGCTCTCTCGCGTGGTAGAGGTCGACGATGTGGGCCGCTTTGGGGAAGTGCGCCTTCGCGAGGGCCCAGATCCAGGTCGCCCCGTCGCCGAGGACGACCACCTCTGTGGCTTTGGCTGAGCCTCGCCGGCGGGCCTCCGCGTCGACGAGGGTGCCGAAGTGCTCGACGCTCTCCAAGGTGGCGACGTAGCTCGAAGAGCCTGGATCCCTGATCGGGAAGCCCTCGTCGTCGGTGGTGGTCTGGGTGAAGACCACCCCGAGCTTGACCTCCCGGGTATGGGCCCGCCCGTCGGGGCCTTTGCCCTTCCGGCCCGCGGTACCGGCGGGCACCGCGGGTACCCCGGTGCCATCGACGGCTACGTACAGCTTGGCGACAGAGGTAGCGGGGCCGAGGGGCACCACCTCTCCGGTTGCGACCGCGGCCGCATGGCTGTCGATTGCTGCCGCTACCGCCTTGCCGTCAGCTTCTGCGCAGCGTTCGACCCGTTTGGTGGAAAGCTCGATCCCGGCGAGCTCGGCCAGCAGGTCACGGCCCTCTCCGAACGCGACAGCGGCACCCACCCGGTCCACCATCGCCGCGAGCCCCGGGGTCAACGACGCGTGGGCCACGCCCAGCTCGTCGTCGCGGGGCACCACGCCGTGGCCGCAGTCGGCGCAGTAGTAGTAGGCCCGGCGGTACTCGATCGGGCCGAGCACCGTGTCGAGGGTCTTCCCTCGGTAGGAGACGAAGGTGGCCTGATGCCCCTCCCCACAGTCGGCCCGTTGACCGCGATGTCCGGTGTCGAGCGCCAACAGGTCCTCCAGCAGGCTCCCGCCGAGCTTTGTCATCGCGGTGCGGATCGCCAGCTCCAGAGCAGCCAGGCCTTCTGGCCCGGCGGTGGCAGCCAAGGAGCTCGCTGCCTGCTCGGCGAGACGCTCTACTTCTGACGCGAAGACCGCCTGGAGCTGGGAGGAGAGCCCCCTTTTTCGGCCCCCGGCCCAGCCGGGGGCCGATCTTCGGCGAGCGGGGAGATCGGCCGGGTCTCGCAGATCGCCTCGTTGACCTCGACGATCTGTTCACTCACCGCGACGAATTCCTTGTTGTTGGCCAGCTCCCGGCGCACCTTCTCCAGTTCGATCTCCGAAAGCTGACGCCCTTTGGTCCTACCACCGGGCACCGACCGAGTCCACAGGTACCTCGGCCCATGCCCCGGATGGTCCGGCTGCGCGCAGGCGCAGTTCGCCTTACCGCAGCGACGGTAGTTCTCGGTGATCGAGCCGCGCCGGAAATCGCCGGTGGCGCTGAGCTGTCGGTACAGCTGGGCTCTGCGCTCCTCCAAGTCGGCAAGTGATTCTCCCACCATTCCGATCTCCTGTCTGGTTGTGTACTCAACAACCAGACTAGCACGAAAACCCTCACCCCTGCTGGATGCTTCTGATCGGACCTACGTTTCTGTCGCACACCCGACGTGAAGTCATCAACGGGAGATCCGTCGGTTTTTGGCACGAAAGTGGCCCTCAGCCCGCGGGCTGTGTGCGCGTCAGCGTGCCCGTGGCACTCCGGGCCAAGGCTGCCGCGGCGAGGATCGCATCCACGGAACGGCCCACGTCTTGTTCTGTGGTGGCCGCGTTGGCGACCGAGATACGCATGAGCCGCTGGCCCTTCCAAATGGTGCCGCCCATCCAGCAAGTGCCCTCGCCTTGTACCGCGGCAATCACCCTGTCCGTCGTCGAGTCGTCGGCGAAGCCCACCAGCACCTGGTTGAGCACCACGTCGTTCACTACGCGACAACCCTCGCGCCCGTCGAGCCCGGCGGCGAACCGGCGGGCCAGTACGCAACAGCGTTGTACGAGCTCGGCGACGCCTTGGCGGCCCAGTTGGCGGATGGCCGCCCACGTGGCGAACCCACGGGCCGCCGCGACGACTCGGGAACGAAATCCGACGGGTTGCGGAGCCCGCCTGCACCCTGGCCCACGAGGTACGCGGCCGAAAGCCCCATGGCTGCGGCGTGGTCTCCGGGGTGAGCGCAGAACACGTAGCCACAGTCATAAGGCACGTTCAGCCACTTGTGGCCGTCGCACGCCCACGAGTCAGCGAGGCCGTGGCCGGCGACGAGGTGGCTTGTGCCCGTTCGCGTGGGTCGGCAGGGCGTGCAGCGAGCCAGTGCCGAGCCCGAGGAACCGGAGTGCTCGGTCTATGGTCGCGTGCCGGGCCTCGCCGGCGAAGACATTTACCGCCGGCGCCCCCGCGAGCCCGTCGCGCTCGACGTCCCAGCCGGACTGGGCGAGCACATGGTGCCTGGCCGCCGCGAGGGCGACCGTGTTGGCGGCCTGACCGCCGGTAACGAGGCCGAACGAAGCCCGCTCGGGTATGCCGAGGAGCTCTTTCAGCCAACTCCCCGCCACCTCCTCCACTGCGGCCGCCGCAGGAGACGTGATGGCGTTGAACGCGACCTGGTCCCAGCCGCTGGTGAGGATGTCGGCGCAGAGCGCGGCGTCGAGGCTGCCGCCGACAGCGAAGCCAAAGTAGCGGGGGGCCGGCACTGGCGACGAGGCCGGGCCCGGCGGCTTCGGCGAGTTGTCTGATGACCTGCTCCGGCGGCGACGGCCTGTCGGGAAGAGGGCCGCCGAGCGCGTCTCGTAGCCAGCCAGGGCCCACTTGGGGCCCGACGGGCGAGGTGGTGAGACTGGCCCGGTACTTGGCGACGTGCTCAGCGCTTTCGTGCAGTAGCGAACGTAGGTCGGTCACCGCAATATCCTTCCTGATTGGAAGGCCCCCTGGCGCCACAAGGAGGACCGTCCAGTGCCGCCGCTCGCAGTGACCGGCCCGGGCAGCCGTGGCTATGCAGGGTGGTAGAATTGGGGGCGTCTCGGCCCCCGGAATAATGCGGGGGACGCGCGCTCGGAAATGATCAACCCCTACGCAGTGCCGATCTTGGAGCAGGAGGCTGTCGCAGTGCAAGGCCTCAACTCCGACGCGGTCCGGGGGGCCACGTCGGCCAATAACGGCTTTTCCCAGCCGCTGCGATCGGCGCTGCAGGAGGCGGGGAAATGACGCCGGCACCGCTCGTTCACCAGGAAGCCGTGATGGGTACGGTCGTCACCTTCGCCGTGCACACGCCCGCGCCTCGCTTAGCCGTCGAGGCTGCGGTCAGCGAGGCGGTCGACTGGCTCCACTGGGTGGACGACACCTTCAGCACCTACAAAGAGGCGAGTGAGGTCAGCCGCTTCGACCGGGGCGAGCTGACCGCCGGCGAGTGCAGCCCGGCGCTCGGCCACGTCATCGCTCTTTGCCACCGTCTGGCGCGGGAAACCGGGGGCTTTTTCGATGCCTGGGCGGGCGGCGCCTTCGACCCGAGCGGCGTGGTGAAGGGCTGGTCCATCGACCGGGCTTCGGACATCCTGGTCGACCGCAACCTCTCCGACCACATGGTGGATGCCGGCGGGGACCTGCGGTTCCGGGGTAGCCCGCTTGGCGGCGGGCCCTGGACCGCGGCTGTGCGTCACCCGCTCGACAAGGAGGCATATTCCGCTGTGCTCGCCGTGCCCGGGGGCGCGGTCGCCACTTCGGGCACGTACGAGCGGGGCCTGCACGTTATCGACCCGTTCTCGGGCCAGCCGGCGGGCGGGCTCGCTTCGGTCACCGTCGTCGGGCCAGATCTCACTACGACCGACGCCTATGCCACGGCGGCGCTCGCGATGGGGGCCCAAGCGCCGGCGTGGCTGGCCAGCCTCACCGGCTACGAGTCCCAGGTCATCACCCCCGATGGCCGCGGTTGGTGGACGGAGGGCTTCGCCCGGCTGCAGGTGATGACTTCGGGCTCGCCGGCGGCGTAGCTCACCCGCTTTCGCGACCGCCACGCCGTTGCCCCGAGCCGGCGCCACGCCGGCCCGGCGCCACGCCGGCCCGGCCCCACGCCTTGGCGCACGAGCAGCGCCCAACTGGGTGCAAGAACTCATTCTCGGCGCGCTTTCCTGTCACTGGGGGACGCCGGCTGCGCCTGGTAGCCACAAGTGCACCCAGAAAGCGGCCCCAGACGAATTCTCGGTGCACTGCGCCGCGCGGGGCTCGCCGGCGCCGGCCGGGCTCGCCGGCGCCAGGACCCGCCCGCCGCTACTGCGCCGGCTCCGCCACCGCAGCGGTCCGCCGGACGATGAAGTACTTCGCCTGGGGGTGGTGGCAAATGATGGCCGCAGTGGTCTGCTCCGGGTGGAACTGCCACGAGGTCCCCTCCGAGCACTCGACCCCGATGCGCTCGGCACCGAGCAACCAGGCAGCACGGGCGTTGTCCTCGAGGTCGGGGCAAGCGGGGTAGCCCCAGGAATAGCGCCCACCACGGTACTGCTGGCGGAAAAGACCGGTGAGAGAAGGGCCGTCTTCGCCGGCGAAGCCCCATTCCTCTCGGACGCGCCGGTGCCAGTACTCGGCCAACGCCTCCGTCATTTCCACCGAAAGGCCGTGGAGGTGCAAGTAGTCGTGGTAGCGGTCGGAGCGGAACAGCTGGCTGGCTCTTTCCGAAGCGGCCGGCCCCATGGTCACCACGTGGAAAGCGACGTAATCAACCTCTCCCGAGGAGACGGGACGGAAGAAGTCGGCTATGCAGAGCCAGGGGTCGGCTGCCTGCCGGGGAAATGTAAAGCGCGTCAGCTCTTTGGACTGGCTTTCGTCTTCCCAGATGACGAGGTCGTCGCCGTCTGCGTTGGTGGCGAAATAGCCGTAGGCGACGGCCGGGCGCAGGACGTCGGCTTCCCGGGCGGCGGCAAGCTGCTCGCGCAGCACCGCCCGCACCCGGGCTTTGAACTGGGCGTCGTCCTCACTTTCCTCGGGCCGGTAGCCCCACTGGTTGCGGAACAGCGACGTCTCGTTCAGGTACTTGGCGACTTCGTCAAGCGCCAGCCCCCTTTCCACCCTTGAGCCGAGGAAGGGTGGCCGGAAGACAGGGTTGTCGGCGGCGACCGAAGGAGCGCGTGCGGGTCGCCCGCCTTCACCCGAAAGGGCGGCTGCCGGCCGGCGCCGGGGCGGCACGCCAGCCCGGCCCCCGGGCGCCCGCCCGAAGTCCGGGTCGTCTTCGCCGGCGAGGTTGAGCTCGACCAGCCTGTCCATCGTCCGCAGGCCCTCGAAGGCGTCCTTGCCGTAAAACAGGCGTCCCTTGTACTCCGAGCGAAGATCCCGCTCGACGTAGGTCCGCGTGAGGGCGGCGCCCCCGAGCAGGACCGGGTAGCGGGAGAGGCCGCGGTCGTTTAGCTCGAGGAGGTTGTCGCGCATTATGAGGGTCGACTTCACGAGCAGGCCCGACATGCCTATGGCGTCCGCGCCGACCTCCTCTGCTTTTTTCACCATGTCCGATATGGGGACTTTGGTGCCGAGGTTGTGCACCTCGTAGCCGTTGTTGGTGAGGATTATGTCGACCAGGTTCTTGCCTATGTCGTGGACGTCGCCCTTCACCGTCGCGAGCACGACCCTTCCCTTGGAACGCCCGCCGGCGCGGGGCATGTGCGGCTCCAGGTAGGCGACGGCAGCCTTCATGACTTCGGCGGACTGCAAGACGAAAGGCAATTGCATCTGGCCCGAGCCGAAGAGGTCCCCCACGGTCTTCATCCCGTCCATGAGCGGCCCGTTCACGATGTCGAGCGCCGGCGTACCAGAAGCGAGCGCCTCGTCCAGCTCGGCCTCCAAGCCCTCTCGAGCGCCGTCGACCACCCGCTGGCTGAGCCGCCGCTGCAGTGGCCACGAGCTCCTGTCCTCGCTCACCTGAGCCTGCGCGGAGACCCCTTCGAAGAGCCGGAGCAGTTCTGCCAGCGGGTCGTAGCCTGGCGAGCGGCGGTCATATATCAAGTCAGTGCAGGCCTTCACCACTTCTGGTGCGAGGCGTGCGAGGGGCACGATGCGGGCGGAGTTGACGATGGCGGCGTCGAGGCCTGCCTTTTGGCATTCGTGAAGGAAGACCGAGTTGAGCGCCTGTCGGGCGGCAGGAGAGAGGCCGAAGCTGACGTTGGAAATCCCGAGCAGGGTGCGCACGCCCGGGAGGTCCGACTTTATGAGCCTCACCCCCTCGATCGTCTCGACGCCGTCGCGGCGGCCTTCCTCCATCCCGGTCGATACAGGCAGCACGAGCGCGTCGAAGAAGAGGTCTTCGGGGAGCATCCCGTAGCGGCCGACGGCGAGATCGTAGATGGCGCGCGCCGCCCGGAGCTTCCACTCGGCTGTCCGAGCCTGGCCCTCGGTATCAATGCAGGTGCATACGACGGCCGCTCCGTACTCGCGCGCCAGGCGGAGGAACTTGTCGAGCCTCGTACCCGGGCCATCCCCCTCCTCCAGGTTGACCGAGTTGATTATGGGCTTGCCGCCCACGCGCTGCAGCCCGCACTCGATTACTGGCGCCTCGGTCGAGTCGAGCATGAGCGGGAGCGTGGACTGGGTGGCGAACCGGCCCGCCACTTCGGCCATGTCGGCCACGCCGTCGGCGCCGGTGTAGTCGACGCACACGTCGATCACATGGCTCCCGGCGCGGACCGCGTCCTTGGCCAAAGAAACGCAGGCGTCCCAGTCCTTGGCCAGCATGGCATCGCGGAACGCCTTCGAGCCGTTGGCGTTGGTCCGTTCGCCGACGGCGAGCACCGAGGGAACCTGGTCGTAGGCGACATGGCTGTAAAGCGACGCGCAACCGGGCTCGAAGGCGGGCTCGCGGCGGGCTGGCTCTACCCCGGAAAGGGCCTCCACCACCGCCCGCAGGTGCGCCGGCGTCGTCCCGCAGCACCCCCCGACCACGCTCACCCCGAGCTCACGCACAAAACGGGTGTGGTACTCGGCAAGCTGAGCTGGCGTGAGCTCGTAGTGCATCTTGCCCTCTACAACCGAGGGCAGGCCGGCGTTGGGCTGGACCGATATGGGCACCCGGCAGTGGGCGGACAGGTAGCGCAGGTGCTCGCCCATCTCTTCTGGCCCGGTGGCGCAGTTGAGGCCGATCACGTCGGGGCGGAGCGCGTCGAGCACGGTGAGAGCGGCGCCGGTCTCGCTTCCCATCAACATGCGGCCGGTGGTCTCGACCGTGACCTGTACCTGGAGCGGGACCTCCCGCCCGACGAGGGCCATCGCCAGCCGGCAGCCGATGACGGCCGCCTTGGCTTGGAGGAGGTCTTGAACGGTCTCGACCAAGAGCAGGTCCACACCACCCTCGAGGAGCCCGGCGGCCGCCTCCTGGTAACCGTCGCGCATCTCGGTGAAGGTGATCTGGCCGAGCGACACGACTTTGGTCCCGGGGCCGAGCGAACCGGCCACGAAGCGCCCCCCCGGGTACCCATCGGCCACGTCGCGCGCGATCGCCGCTGCAGCGCGGGCGAGCTCGCGGGCCCGGCTCGCCAGCCCGTACTCGGCCAGCACCCAGGGCAACGAACCAAAGCTGTCCGTCTCGACAACTTGGCACCCGACGTCGAAAAACGACCGGTGGAGCCCGGCTATTACCTCGGGCCGCGAGACGCACAGCGCCTCGTTGCAACCCTCGAGCGCCGGCCCACCGAAGTCCTCGGGCCCGAGCGCGAGCTCTTGCAGGTTGGTCCCCGTAGCGCCATCGAAAATGACGAGGCCGTCGTGGACGGCCTCGACGTAACCGACTGAGCGATGCTTCACCGTCTCGATGTTACGGCAGCACCACCAGCCCTTTCGTCCGGATATGCGCGGGCGCCCGAGGGGAGCGCGCCGGGCCGGCCGAGGAGGAACCCCTGCCCGAAGGCGACGCCTAGGTCGAAGAGGAGCTCGAGCTGTGCCTCGCGCTCGATCCCTTCGGCGATGACCGAGAGCCCGAGGTCGTCAGCGAACTGGCGCATGGCCGCCACGAGCGCGCGCCGGGCTGGGTCGGTGTCGATACGCGCCGTGAGGGCCCGGTCCAGTTTTACGATCTCGGGCTTCACGTCGACCAACCTCTGCAGACCGGCAAAGCCGCTGCCCATGTCGTCGACGGCGACACGCATACCGCGTGCGTGGACGAGGTTGACGGCCTGGCGTAGCTGGTCGTAATTGTCGAACTGGTGCTGTTCGGTGATCTCGACAACGACCCGGCCGGCCGGGAGCAAGGCCAGGGCCTCCAGGAGGGCTGGGCGGTAGAGCAGCCCCGGCGAGGCGTTGACGGCAAGGTAGGTGGCGGGGGAGCGCACCAGCTCCTGGCGGAAGCCAGCGACCGCTTGGCGGGCGGTGTGCAGTTCGAGCTCGGCCCCGAGCCCGGCGTCGTGGGCCTCGCGGAACAAGTCCTCGGTGCTCTCCCCGGGGTAGTCCGCGAAGCGGGTAAGGGCCTCGTAGCCTGCGACCTCGCCCGAACGCAGGTCGAAGACGGGCTGGTACACGGGCTTGGACCGGCCGGGCCGGAGCAGCTGGGCGAGCCGTTCGTAGCGGGCGTTGGCAGCCGTGCTGAAAGCTCTTTCAGCCTGGCCGATGTCGCCGATCTCGGCCACCAGGTGCTCGGCGAGGCCATCGGAGAGGGCGCTCGACCCGCTCGCGCACCGGCGCAGCGCTTCCAGCAGCTCGTCGGCCGCCGAGCCCTTGAGCAGGTACCCACGCGCCCCGTTGCGGAGCATCTGCACCACCGAGGAGCGGTCGGCCGCGGCAGAGTACGCGAGGACCCTGGTGCGAGGAGATACCTCGCGTATCCCGAGGGCGGCGGCGAGGCCCCCGCCGCCCGGCATCATCACGTCGAGGACAGCGATGTCTGGTTGGTAGTGGGCGGCGTTGACGACGGCGGCCCGGGCGTCTCCGACGGCGGCCACGCAGAGGAACTCCGAGGTGTCGGCGAGCAGCTCGGCGAGCCCCTGACGCGTCGCGTCGGCGTCGTCGGCCACGAGCACGGTTGTGGTCACGAAAGCCCCGTCCCGCGCCCGCTCGCGGCCCGCCGCTGCATGGCGACGTTCTCCACGGTAGCGAGCAACTCGACCGCTGGGCAGCCCTTCACCAGGTACGCCGCGACCTTGGCAGCCATAGCCGCCTGCACGATGCTTTCGTCTGCATAAGCCGAAAGGAGCACCACCCCCACCTCTGGGTGCTCTCGGTGGAGGACCTCGGCCGCTTCGGTCCCGGTCATGCCCTCCATGCGGAAGTCCATGACGACGACGTCCGGCTGGGAGCAACCCACTAGCTCGATGCCCTCTTCGGCCCCGCTCGCCACCCCGGCCACCTCGTAACCGACATCGGTGAAGAGCCCCGCCAGCTCTTCTGCCAGGGCGGAGTCGTCGTCCACGACAACGAGACGGGGAGGCGAGGTCGTCAAGGCGCGCCCTCGGAACGGCTGACTGCCGCCACCGGCACGGCTGCGAGGCCCCATGGCGTAGCGAGGTCGGTAGTTGCCTCGTCATCTGGGTCATGTCCTGGTCCTGGCCGGGGCTCGGCCCCGAGAAGAGGCGAGCGCGCTTCGGCTGGCAGCCAGACCCTCACTTCGGTCCCCGCCAGGGGAGCGCTCCTCACCTCGAACTTGCCCGAGGCCAGCTCCACCCTCTCGCGCATGATGACCAGGCCGAAGTGCCCGGCGTGCAACAGGTCGGGCTGGGAGGCCGGGCGGAAGCCCTTGCCGTCGTCGCGCACGGTGAGCAGTACCCCGGCGCCGGCGCGCTCGAGCGTCACCAGGACGTGCCCGGCGCGGGCGTGCTTGGCGATGTTGGTGAGCGCCTCCTGCACGACCCGGTAGGCGACGGTCTCGGTGTTTTGGCTGAGGGGAGGGCGCTCGCCAACATGAAGGCTGGCCCCGACACCCGATGATTCGCCCCAGGCGCTGAGGTGGTCACGGATGGCGGCTTCGAGGCCGCCCTCGTCGAGAACGGGCGGGCGCAGTTCGCCCATCATCTGGCGGAGGCAGCGGATCTCGTCCCCCACGCCGGCCCGGGCGCGCTTCACCAGTTCCGAGGCGCCGGCCCCGTCGTCGCGCTGGAGGCGGAGGTAGCAACGGTCGAGCACCAGCCCGAGGGCGGCCAGGCGCTGGATGGGCCCGTCGTGAAGGCTGGCAGCCACACGGGCGCGCTCGCCCTCGGAGGCGGTGACCGTGCGGTCGAGCAACTGCCGGCGCCGCCATCCCGAGTCAACGAGCCGGCGGTTGACGCTCGAAAGCGCTGCCGTCCGTTCCCCGACGAGTTCTTCGACACGTTGGGTGTTGGCGTGGGAAAGGGCGTCCACTGCGGAAGCCAACCGCGCCACCTGCCGCGCCCCTTCGGCGAGCGCGAGCGCCAGGTCCTGGGCTTCGCCCGGGCGCGAGGCGCTCCACGCTTCGAGGTACCTGGCGGCCGTTTCCACCTCTGCGAGCGTGCTGGAAAGGGGCGGGGCGGCGGCGCCTGGGGAAAAGGCGAGGCCCAACCTGGTCTCGAGGGCTCCTGCCAGCGCCGGCAGGGCACCTCCGGACAGGGCCCTGGCCGCCCGGACGAGTTGGCTCGACTTCCGTCGCGTCGTGGCGAGCGGGGGCAGGTAGGCGGCCGCCGTGACGAGGGCAGCCAGTGCCCCGAGGGCGAAGACGGCGAAGACGGCCCAGCGGGCGAACACCCCAGCGCTGGCACCCACGAGGGGGTGCAGCACCGCTTGGAGCCGCTCTACTGCGTGCGCCGCCACGGCGCTGGTGCCCGAGCCGGCGAACAGGCTGCTGGCTGCGGCCAGGCTGCCCAACCCGAGCGCGCAAGCAAGCACCGAGCCAGCCGCGCCTGCTACTGACCGGGCACCAGCACGAGCGCTGCCTCTAGGGACGTTGGCCCCGTTCCGGTGCCGAGAACGCCTTCTTGCCTGCCCGGGGACCGCCGTCCCAACTGGGCGAACCTTACTTGCCGGGGCACCAGGCGCGCCAAGGCCGCCGCCGAGTCTCGCTCGGCGCCGCGCGAAGGCACGCCCTGCCGGCCCCGGGCCTGGCACGCTGGCCGTCAACCCTGGCCGCTCGGAGTGCTGGAAGTCTGCATGGCCCCGACGAAGGTGTCGGACGCCGGGGCCACAAGGTTTAGCGTTTCTAGTCGCCCACCGAGACGATTTGGACTTCGAGCTTCCCGCTCGGGGCGTCGTAGCTGACGGTATCGCCGGCCCGGCGCCCCATCAGGGCCTGGCCGAGGGGTGACCCGGGAGAGACCACCTGCGCCCCGGAGTCGCGCTCTTCGATGGACCCGACAAAGTAGCGTTCGACTTCATCGTCACCTGCGTAGCGGAGGTGTACCGTCACGCCGGCGGCGACCTCTTCGGCGGGGCCGGCCTCTACCACCTCGGCATCTCGCAACATCGCCTCGAGCTGGCGGATACGGGCCTCCATCTTGCCCTGGGCGTCCTTGGCCGCGTGATAGTCGCCGTTTTCGGAGAGGTCCCCCAGCGCGCGCGCCGCTTCGATGCTCCGCGCGATCTCCACACGCCCCCGGGTCTTCAGGTCGTCAAGCTCGGCCTGCAACCGCTCGTAGGTGGGAGGCGACAACTTCGTGGTAGCCATACAGGCAGGGTACCAGCGGTCCAAGCCGTGTTGACTGAGGGGTCGGGCCCTGCAAGACTAGGAAGGCCTATGAACTTGGCACTTGGGCTGGTAATTGCGATCTGACGCGCGCCGTAGCGCGCGCGTCCTCCCGACCGTCCCCGAGGGGCGGTCGTTTTCATGTACGGGCTTTTCATGTACGGGCAAGGAGGAAGTGAAGTGAGCTACCGGGTGGCGGTGATAGCCGGGGACGGGATCGGCCCCGAGGTCGTCGCCGAGGCCTTGAAGGTGGCGCGCGCCGCTGGAGCCGCGCTCGAGACGGTCCCCTTCGACCTCGGTGCCAAAAGGTACCTCGCGACGGGCGAGGTCCTGCCCGACCGGGCCCTCGAGGAGCTCAGGGATTTCGACGCCATCCTGCTCGGCGCCGTCGGTAGTCCCGAGGTGCCCCCGGGCGTACTCGAGCGAGGGCTGCTCCTGCGACTGCGCTTCGAGCTCGACTTGTACATCAACCTGAGGCCTTTCCAGGCCCAGGCCAGCGTCGGCGCGGGCATCCCGGTCGACTTTGCCGTGGTCAGGGAGAACACCGAGGGCACCTACGCGGGCGAGGGCGGTTTCTTGAGGAAAGGGACGGCCGCCGAGGTGGCGACCCAGGGGTCGGTGAACACCCGTTTCGGAGTGGAGCGTTGCACCCGGTTCGCCTTCGAACTGGCCGAGGCACGCCGGCGCCACCTCACGCTGGTCCACAAGACCAACGTCCTCACCTATTCGGGCGACCTGTGGCAGAGGACGTTCGCCGAAGTTGGCGCCGAGCACCCCGACGTGGGGACCGCTTACCACCACGTGGACGCCGCTTGCATCTACATGGTGGAGTCCCCCGGGCGCTACGACGTGGTCGTGACCGACAACCTTTTCGGCGACATCCTGACCGACCTGGCCGGGGCCATCACGGGCGGCATCGGCCGCGCCGCCTCGGCCAACCTCAACCCGGCGCGGACCGGGCCGTCGCTGTTCGAGCCGGTGCACGGCAGCGCCCCCGACATCGCGGGCACGGGACGAGCCAACCCTTCGGCGGCCATCACCTCTGCCGCCATGATGCTCGACTACCTCGGGCTGGCCGACCTGGCTGCCCGCATAACCAAAGCCGTCCAAGACTTCCAGCCTGTCGGCGAAGTCACCACGAGCCAGTTCGGCGACGCGATAGCAGAAAGGGTGTGACGGAGCGGTGCCGATAACTACGACCGACTACATATGGATGGACGGGGAGCTCGTCGCCTGGGACGAGGCCAAGATCCACGTCCTCACCCATTCACTTCATTACGGCTGCGGCGTGTTCGAGGGCATCCGCGCCTACCGGACGGCCGGCGGCCCGGGCATCTTCCGGCTGAGCGACCACGTCAACCGGCTTTTCGCTTCGGCCAAGATCTTCTTGATCGACATCCCCTACAGCAGGGCACAGATCGTAGAGGCAGTGAAGGCCACCGTCGTGGCCAACAAGTTGGAGGAGTGCTACATCAGGCCGCTCGTCTACCTCGGCTACGGCGAGATGGGGCTGCTCACCTTGAACTGTGAGGTGAAGGTGGCGATAGCCACCTGGCCCTGGGGCACCTACCTGGGGGACGACGGAGTTCAACACGGCATCCGCTTGAAGGTCAGCTCCTGGCAGCGCCACGACCCCAACGCGCTCCCCCCTGCCGCGAAGGGCACCGGCATGTACATAAACTCCTCCATGGCCAAGGCCGAGGCACTGAAAGCGGGCTACGACGAAGCCGTTTTGCTCTCGCCGCAAGGGTACGTGAGCGAGTGCACGGGCGAAAACATCTTCATCTTCCGAAACGAGCGCCTGGTGACCCCGCCGGTCACGGCCGGCGCGCTCGAGGGCGTCACCCAGTCCTCGGTGATGGTGATCGCCCGGGACCTCGGGGTCGAGGTCGAGGTCGCGAACGTCTTGCGGAGCGACCTGTACACGGCCGAGGAAGCGTTCTTGACCGGGACCGCCGCCGAAGTGGTCCCCGTGCGCTCGGTCGACGACCGCGTGGTCGGCGACGGCACCCCCGGTCCCGTGACCCGCAAGATCCAAGAGACCTACAAAGCGGCCGTGCGCGGCGAAATGGACCGCTACCACCACTGGGTCGAGCATGCCAGCTGAGCCGCCGGGCACCGCCGGCTCTCTGGCCCCGGGCCGTCCCTCCACCGCGGGCCCCTCCACCGCGGGCCGGGTGCCCCCCAAGGTCGAGATCTTCGACACCACCTTGCGCGACGGGAGCCAAGCCGAGGGCCTCTCCCTCACCGTCGCCGACAAGATGAGGGTGGCCGAGCAGTTGGACCGCCTCGGCGTCCACTACATCGAGGGGGGCTGGCCCGGTGCCAACCCCAAGGACAAGGAGTTCTTCGCCCGAGCCGCCTCGGGCGAGCTGGCCTTGGCCGAGGCCAAGCTGGTGGCCTTCGGCTCGACGAGGAAGGTAGGCGGGCGGGCCGAAACCGACCCGGTCATGGCCGAGCTCGCCGGCGCCGGTACGGGGCACGTTTGCCTTGTCGCCAAGGCTGCCCCGTGGCATGTCGCCGAGACCCTGCGCACGACCACTGCGGAGGCCCTCGACATGGTGGCCGACTCGGTGACGTTCCTCCGCAACAACGCCAAGGTGGTTCTCGTCGACGCCGAGCACTTCTTCGACGGTTACTTCGAGGACCCAGGCTTTGCCCTGGAGTTCCTGGCCGTGGCCGAGTCCTGTGGGGCGACCCCGGTGCTTTGCGACACCAACGGGGGGACGCTGCCCCACCAGGTGCGCGAGGTGGTGCGGGCGGCGCGAGGCGCCGTGAGAGGCAGCCTCGGCGTGCACTTCCACAACGACTCGGGGTGCGCGGTGGCCAACTCCCTCGCGGCCGTGCTGGAGGGCGCCGACCACGTGCAGGGTTGCGTCAACGGCTACGGCGAACGCACGGGCAACGCCGACCTTACGACGGTCATCGCCGACCTGTCCTTGAAGCTCGGGGTCGAGACCATCGGGGCCGAACGCCTGCGCCTCCTCACGCCCGTCGCCCACCACATCGCAGAGATCGTCAACCTGGCCCCTGCGCCCCACCAGCCCTTCGTGGGCGTTTCCGCCTTTGCCCACAAAGCTGGCATACACACGAGCGCGATCGCCAGGGCGCCGGGCGCCTACTCCCACGTCGACCCCGAAACGGTGGGCAACACGACGCGTTTTGTCGTTTCGGAGATGTCGGGGCGTTCGAGCGTCGCCCTGAAGGCGGCTCAGATGGGCTTGGAGCTGACCGGTGACGAAATCTCCTACGTGGTCGAGCGCCTGAAGGGCCTCGAGCACGAGGGTTACCACTTCGAGGTGGCCGACGCCTCCCTCGAGCTCTTGATGAGGGCAGCGACGGGGTGGAAGCAGTCCTTCTTCCGCCTGGAGTCTCACCGCGTCGTCACCGAGCTGCGCCCGGACGGCACCTTCTCCACCGAAGCGACGATCAAGCTCTACGTCGGCGACGAGAGGGTCATGGAGGTCGCGGAAGGCAACGGGCCGGTCAACGCCCTGGACGCAGCCCTGCGCAAGGCGCTCGGCCCGCGCCACCCCGGCCTGGCCCGGGTCCACCTCACCGACTTCAAGGTGCGCGTCCTCGACTCGTCTAGCGGGACGGCGGCCATCACCAGGGTCCTCATCGACTCGACCGACGGCGAGCGGACCTGGACCACGATCGGCGTCTCCGAAAACGTGATCGAAGCCTCCTGGGAGGCCCTTTCCGACTCCATCGTGTACGGGTTGCTCCGCGCCGGTGCCCCCGAGCGCTGAGGGCGCGGACTGAGGGCCGGGGCGTCCCCGAGTGGGCCCCGGCGGCCAGGGCCCGCTAGCTTGCTCGGCGATGGCCCAACCCGACTACGTACCGCTCACAACCGGTGACAGGGTCCGGCCGCTTTACCGGCTGTCGACGCCTGGGCACTGGCACCAGGACCGCCCAGCCGAGCTCGCCGACCTGCGGCACCCCGAGGGCCCCGAGCTCGGTGCCACCGGCCCGGACCTCGGCTTCGGCCTGAAGCTCGCCAACCGGGTGGCCGAGCGAGCCGTGCTGGCCGAGGGCGAGCACCGCACCGACGCCGTCGCCGGCTGCTTCGCGTGCGGCACTAGGCGGGCTTCGCTTTACCACCGGGCACCCGTCGTGCACGACATGGAGCTGGCCTTCACGCTGTGGGGGTTCCTGCCGGGAGCACCGGAGGAGCTCGTTGCCTTCAGGCGACCCCTTTTCGCCGGCGTGGCCCACGACTACAACCGCCAGCGCGCCCTCGTGGACATGGTGTCCGAAGAGGTGCTCCGGATGTCGCCCGCACAGGTGAAGGAGGGCCTGGCAACCACCTGGCGCAAGTGGCTCGGTGCCGAGCACGCTGCGCTTTACGGGGCTCGTTCCTCGCAGGCCCTCGGCCGGGCCAACCGCCGCCAGCTGGAGGGCCCGGCTGAGGGCGAAGACGAGGCGGCGACCGCCCCCCAGGGCTAGGCTAGGCGGGCCAGAGCCCCGCCGAAGTGAGTGCGGCCTCGAGCCCGTCCAGGTCTTCCGGGCGGGCGACGTTGGCCCTCGCGGCAGCGGGAACGGTGCGGCGCACCATGCCGGACAACTCGGTGCCCGGGCCGAGCTCGACGAACAGGTGTGCACCGTCGCACCCGAGCGCCGTCAGGGACTCCCGCCAGCGGACCCGCGAGCAAAGCTGAGCCGAGAGAAGGGCCGCAAAGCCCTCCACGTGGGCCGAGGCATCGACGTTGCTCACGACGGGGCAGGCAGCGGGGCCGAAGCTCGCCGCCTGTAGGGCGCTTCCCAGGCGGTCCTGGGCGGGGGCCATCAGAGGCGTGTGGAACGCCCCGCCGACTTGCAGGGGGACAACTCGTTTGGCGCCGGCCTGAAGCGCCCGCTCGCCGGCTTGTTCGACGCCTTCGTGGGTGCCGGCGACCACCACCTGGCCCGGGGCATTGTCGTTGGCCACCCAGGCCCCTTCCACGGTCTCGCACACGGCCAAGAGGCCGTCGAGCTCGAGGCCGAGGACCGCCGCCATGGTCCCAGGGCGGGTGTCGGCGGCCTCCTGCATAGCATCCCCCCTGACGCGCACGAGACGTGCCCCCTCCTCCAAGCCGATCACCTGCGCTGCGACGAGCGCGCTGTACTCACCCAAGCTGTGGCCCGCGACGGCCTTCCAGCGGCCCGGCCCAAGGTGGGCGAGCGGGCCACGCCGGGCGGCGTCGAGGGCCACTTGGCTGAGAGCGAAGGTGGCCAGTTGGGCGTTGCGGGTGGCCCGGAGCGTTTCGGCGCTGGCCGTGAGCAACAGTTCGGCGACGTCGCGGCCGGCGGCCTCGGAGAGGCGGCCCACCAGTTCCCAAGACGGGTGGTCCTGCCACGGGGCACCCATCCCGGGCCGCTGGGAGCCCTGCCCGGAGAAGAGGAGTACCAACACAGGTGATGTAGGTTACGTGCACCGTGCCGGAGCCTCTTGGCGTCTACGTCCACATCCCGTTTTGCCGCCGCCGCTGTGACTACTGCGCCTTTGCGACCTGGACAGGGCTTGAGGCGCTTTGGGAGCGTTACGTGGCCGCGTGCGTCACCGAAGCGAGCGAGCGTCTCCCGACTTTCGAGCGCCCCGCCACCTCGGTCTTCTTCGGTGGTGGCACGCCCTCGCTCCTACCAGCTGAGCTGCTGGCCCAGATCCTGGCCGCCGTCGAGAAGGCCGCCGGCCTGGCCGCCGGCGCCGAGGTCACCGTCGAGTGCAACCCCGAGACCGTTACGGCCAGCAAGCTCAGCGCGTACCGTGCGGCCGGAGTTACCCGGCTCTCCTTCGGCGCCCAGTCGATGCAGCCACACGTGCTGGCCTCGCTCGGGCGGGAGCACCGTCCGGAGTCGGTGTGCCGTGCGGCCGAGCTAGCCGGGGAGGCGGGTTTCGCCGGCGCGTACAACATCGACTTGATCTTCGGGGCGGTTGGTGAGTCCGTGGCCGATTGGGGCGCCACCGTGGAGGCGGCCCTCGGCCTATCGCCACGGCCGGCTCACGTCTCGGCCTACGCGCTCACGGTCGAACCCGGTACGCCACTTTCGAAGGACCCCGCCCGCCATCCCGACGGGGACGACCAAGCCGACAAGTACGCGTTGGCGGACGCCCTGCTCCAGGCGGCCGGGTACGGCTGGTACGAGATATCCAACTGGGCCCTTCCTGGCGCCGAGTGCGCGCACAACTGGCTCTACTGGTCGGAGGGCGAGTACGCAGGCGTCGGTTGCGCCGCTCATTCCCATGCCTTCTTGGCGCCGACGGCGGGCCACGGGGCGAGGAGCGCCAAGAGCGCGAAGAGCGCGAAGAGGGCCAAGAGATGGTGGAACGTCCGCACCCCGGAGCGTTACTGCCGCTTGGTGGAGGCCGGGAGGCCAGCCGAGGCGGCCGGCGAAGTGCTCGGTCCCGGCGAGCGGGCCTCCGAGGAACTAATGCTGTCACTGCGTACCAGACGAGGTGTCCCGGCCGAGGCACTCCCCGACGACCTCTTCGAGGAAGGCCTGGTCGAGCGGTGCAGCCGTCCGTTGCCCCTAGCCGCCCGTCCCCAAGGGGAGGGCCAGGGCACCAGCGTGCAAGGGGAGCGGGCAGTGCTCACGCTGCGGGGCCGGCTCCTGGCCAACGAGGTGTCGCTGCGCCTTGGTAGCGTGCCTGTACGAGGAGGCGCCTGAGCATTGCCCGACCCCGACGAGCTGCCGACCTTGCCGCCGCCCCCTCGGGGGGCTCCTGCGGGCCTGCGCTGGGCCGGCTCGGCGACAAGTCGGCGCGCTCACGTTCCGTCTCCCGCCCCCGGGGGAGCTGAGCCGCCGCCGGGCCCCGTTGAGCCGCCTGCCGGCCCGGGGGCTGCCCGGTCGCCTCTCGGGCCCAGCCAGCCACTTGGCGGGCCGGTGCCCCCACCGCCGCTCGGGGCCGTAGCGCCCACTGCCAACCTCCCGACGGTCCCGGTGCCGGTCATGGCACGCTCGTCTGTGGCCGAGCCTGCCACTGAGCCGCTGCCCCCTTGGACCGAGGGCCTGCCGGCGCCAAGTCACCGGTGGCGGTACGTGGTCGCGGTGCTGGCGGCCGGCTTGGCGGCTGCGCTGGTAGCGGCTGGGCTGGTGCTCGTGCTCCACAAGAGCGCGAACGGGCACCGCAGGCAACTGCCAGTGCCGGTGGCCTTCTCGCAACTTCTGACCTCGCTCTCCGGTGCCGACCTCCTCGCTCGCCAGGCCGTAAACGGCGCATGCCAGGAGACGGGCCCAGGCGCGCGCAAGAGCGCCGCCAGCCAACTCGAACGGGCCGAGGCGAGGGACCGCGCCGTGCTGTCCACGCTCGACGCCGGGAAGGCACGTCTCGCTTCCTGGTCGGTTGCGTCGGCGCTGCTCGGGCGGGTAACCGAGGTGGCCGAAGACTCTCTCGCCGCCGAGGGAGACTACGCCTCCTGGCTAGCCGACCTCGAGGCGACCGGCTGTTACAGCGCGCCCCGCAACAACCTTTATTACCGACGAGCGCTGGTCGCGGTGTCGGCCCAAGTCTTCGCGACGAGGAAGCTCCTGAGCGCCTGGCTACCCGTGGCACACCGCTACGGACTGAGCCGTTCGGGGTTCGCCTCGTTGTAAACTAAATCTAATGAAAGATGCCGATAACGCGCAGCAGTCTGGCGCTGCCGAAGCGGAGGGCACACAGCCTCCGGAGCCCACTGGAGGGGTGGAGTGGATCGGCACGCCTGAGGCCTGCGCACGGCTCGGGGTGACCTTGCGCACCCTCTACAGGTTTATCGACGCCGGCCAACTGCCGGCTTACAAGATGGGCCGGGTCATACGGCTGAGGGCGCACGAGGTGGAGGAGTTCATCCAAAAGGCGCGCATCGCCCCGGGCACCCTCGAGCACCTCTACCCCGAGGCCCGCCCTCGCCCCGCCCGTGCCCGCCGCGCGGCGGGGACTCGCTCGTCCCGCACCACCTCGGGCCGGGGGCGGGCGCCCCGGCCGGGGCGAGGCGAGGAAGGGGGGCAGCCGCCCGCAGGTGAGGCCTACTAGTGCTGCCTGTGGGGGATGTCTGCCCGCTCGCCCTGCAGGAGCGCCTCTCTGCCCGCTGGGGACCGAGGTCGGAGCCGGGCGTATGTTGCCCGTCGTGGGGTGGGAGCGCGGCGCTCAGGTGGTGCCCGGCGCTACTCTTATAGAGCACAGGTGTCCGTAACCGTTACCGTCCCCAACGACCTGATGGCCGGCTTGGTCGGCCCTCTCAGCGAGAACCTGCGTTCCATCCAGGAGGCCTTTCCCGGCACGCGCATCATCGCTCGGGGCAACGATGTCAGTGTGGACGGCGAGGAAGCTGCCCTGGTGGCACGGCTTGTCGACGAGCTGGCGCTCCTGGTGGAGCGTGGCCAGGTGGTAGACCCGGGCGTGGTGGCGCGCACGCTTGACATCCTGCGTGCGGACGAGCGGCCGTCGGAGGTGCTGTCAGCCGAGGTGCTGCGTTCGGCACGGGGCCGCTCGGTCAGGCCCAAGTCGGCAGGCCAGAAGCGCTACGTGGACGCCATCGCCCAAAACGTCGTCACTTTCGGTATCGGCCCGGCCGGTACTGGCAAGAGCTACCTCGCGGTCGCCCTGGCCGTGCAGGCGCTCCAGGCCAAGTCGGTCGAGCGCATAATAATGACCCGCCCGGCCGTCGAAGCCGGCGAAAACCTGGGTTTCCTACCGGGCGACATGATGGCCAAGATAGACCCCTACCTCCGGCCGCTTTATGACGCCCTTTACGACATGCTCGGTACGGAGGGCGCGAGGAGGCTCCTCGAAAACGGCACTGTGGAGGTGGCCCCGCTCGCCTACATGCGGGGGCGTACCTTGAACCGCAGCTTCATGATCCTCGACGAAGCGCAAAATGCCACCCCCGAACAGCTGAAAATGTTCTTGACCCGGATCGGCTTCGGCTCCAAGGTCGTGGTCAACGGCGACGTGACCCAGGTGGACCTTCCGGGCGGACGCTCGGGCTTGGCGGAGCTGGAGCAAGTGCTCGCCGGCGTGGAGGGCGTCGCTTTCGTCCACCTCGGTAGCCGGGACGTCGTGCGCCACCGGATCGTAGCCGACATCGTGTCGGCTTATGACGCCTACGAGGCCTCCCTGGACGGGGCCGCACCACGCCGAGCGCCCGGCCTCGGGGTAGCCGCCTCTCGGAGGAGCCTCGGGTTGGGGCACCATGCCGACCAGGAAGCGGACCCGGCGCGAAGAAAGGCCTTGTGAGCCTATGGGCGTCGAGGTCTTCGCCGCGGACGAGCAAAGCGACCACCCGGTCGACCCCCTGCGGTGGGCCCGTTTGGCGGAGGCAGTGCTCGGAGAAGCCGACATCGGTGGAGACGCCGAGCTTTCCATGCTCTTTGTGGACGAGGCCGCCATGGCCGAGCTCAATTCACGGTTCCTCGGCAGGGAAGGCCCGACCGATGTGCTCGCGTTCCCGATAGACGAGGAGGAGCCAGCGGAAAGCGGGCGGTCCCCAGATTCCGGCGGCACCGGGCCGGGCATGCCCTCTGAGCCCGAGGAGGTGCCGGCGCTGCTCGGCGACATCGTGATCTGCCCTGCGGTGGCTCACCACAACGCTCCCGAGCACGCCGGCAACTACGACGACGAGCTCGCGCTGTTAGTAGTCCACGGGCTGCTGCACCTGATGGGCATGGACCACCAAGAAGACGCCGAGGCCGAGGAGATGGAGACGAGAGAGCGCGAATTGCTCGCTCGCCATTACGGGGAGATCCGTGCCGAGGCCTGGCCCGGTAGGCAAGGCGAGGATGTCGAGGCGGGGCACAACGGCCCCGCCGAACTCTAACCCGGACCATGCTTGCCATTAGCCATTTCAAGGGCCAGGACTGGCTCCTGTTGGCCGTAGCCGCCGTCCTCGTCGTCTTGACCGCTTTGTTCAACCTGTCCGAGACGGCCATCACGAGGATGTCGCGCGTGAAGGCGATGGCCATGGCAGAGGAGCACCGCCGCGGGGCAGGGTCGCTGCTCAGGCTCGTCGAAAAACCGGAACGCAACCTGCCCGTGGTCCTTTTCGCCTTGGAAGTCTGCACACTGGTGGCGGCCACTCTCGTCGGCGTGGTCACCAACGAGGTCTTGGGGCCTTGGGGAGCAGTGGTGGCGACACTGTTCGAGATCGCGGTCATATTTGCTTTTGCGGAGCTGGCTCCCAAGATATGGGCGGTCCAGCACCTCGAACGGGCCGCTTTGTTTATGGCACCCATAGTCGCGGCGCTCGTCGCCTTCCTGCCGCTTCGCTGGTTGACCATCGCCTTTATAAAGGTGGCGAACCTCGTGTTGCCTGGCAAGGGCTTGAAGGAGGGGCCCTTCGTAACCGAGGAGGAGCTTTTGGCCATGGCCGACACGGCAGCGGAGGAGGAGGTGATCGAGCGCGAAGAGCGTAAGCTGATCCATTCGATCATCGACTTTGGCGACACGGTGGCCCGCGAGATCATGGTCCCCAGGCCTGACATGGTGACGGTGGGGTCGGTGGCAACCGTGCGCGAGGCCGCGGACGTCGCGTCTTCGGCTGGTTTCAGCCGCATACCCGTGTACGGGAAGGACATTGACGACATCATCGGGGTGGCCTACGTGAAGGACCTGATGCGCGCCGAGCGCGAGGGGCGCGGAGGCGCGCCTGTGACCACGGCCATGCGCGAACCGCAGTTCGTGCCCGAGACCAAGCGCATAGCCGAGGTCATGAGGGAAATGCAGGCGGGCAAGCAGCACATGGCATTTGTGGTGGACGAATACGGTGGCACGGCTGGGCTCGTGACGCTGGAAGACGTCTTGGAGGAGCTCGTCGGCGAGATCTCCGACGAGTTCGACATCGCCCGGCCTCGTGTCGAGCACTTGGACGGCGGGCAGCTGCGCGTGGACGCGGGCCTCTCTATCGACGAGGTAAACGAGCTGACCGGCCTTGATTTGCCCGAAGGCGATTGGGACACGGTGGGCGGTTTCCTCTACAACCTGCTCGGGCACGTCCCGGTCGAGGGCGAGGGTGCCGACTACGATTCCCACCGGCTGGTGGCGCAGAAAGTCGAACGCCGGCGCATCGCGCAGGTCCTCATCTCCGCCTCTCCGGCGGCGGCGGAGCCAGAGGACGCCGCCGAGGAAAGCTCGTAGGTGGCCACGCTCCCTTCCGCCTGGGCCAGTAGAAGGCCCGGGAAGTAGTTTTCGACGATGGATCTCGACGACCTCGACCCGAAGCGCATGCCGCGCCACGTCGCTTGTGTCATGGACGGCAACGGGAGGTGGGCGAAGAAGCGCGGGTTGCCGCGCACGGAGGGGCACCGCGCGGGCGAGGAAGCCCTTTTCGAGACGGCGAAAGCGGCCGTGGAGCTCGGGATCGAGTGGCTCACCGTCTACGCGTTTTCAACCGAAAACTGGCGCCGGCCGCACGACGAAGTGCGTTTCCTCATAAACGTGATCGCCGACGACCTGCTCACCCGCCGGCGGGACCAATTGCACGAGCTCGGCGTCAGGATCCGCTTCGCAGGGCGGCGTGACTGGCGGGTGCCTAAGTGGGTGCTGCGCCGCATGGACGAGACCGCGCAGCTGACCAGGCACAACAAGGCCACCACGGTGACCGTGGCGTTCAACTACGGGGGCCGGGCCGAGATAGTAGACGCGGTCCGGGGTTTGGTCGCGGAGGGAGCCAGGCCGGACCAGGTGGACGAGAGGGCGCTCCGGAGGCACATGTACCTGCCGGACATGCCGGACCCTGACCTGTTCATCCGCACATCCGGGGAGTACCGGATCTCCAACTTCCTTCTCTGGGAGATCGCGTACAGCGAGCTCGTGTTCCTCGACGTGCTGTGGCCGGACTTCCGGGGCGAGCACCTACGCGAGGCCGTGCGGGAGTACCAGCGGCGGGAGCGGCGCTTCGGGCTGACCGGCGAACAGCACGGCGAGGCCCTCCCCGGCTGAGCGGTCCCGCGCGGCCCGGCGGCGTGCAAAGATAATCACATCGATGTCGTTGTACCGCGACCGAGGGGTCGTCCTGCGCAGCTACAAGCTCGGTGAAGCCGACCGCATCGTGGTGCTGCTCACGCCCGAGCACGGGAAGGTGCGGGCCGTGGCCAAGGGCGTCAGGCGTCCCAAGAGCAAGATCGGCGGCCGGCTCGAGCCGCTCAGCCACGTCGAGCTGCTGCTATGGGGGGGAAAAGAGCTCGACATCGTGCGCCAAGCCGAACTGGCAGAGCCGTGGCACTTCTTGCGGAGAGACCTCGTCCACCTCTCTCGGGGCATGGCGATGGCCGAGGCTGCCGAGCAGGTGGCTCAGGAAGGCGAGCCTGCCGAAGCTCTCTATGTCATGCTCGTGAAGGCCCTGCGCACCCTCGACGAGCGCCCCGGCCCGCTAGTGGTGGCATCGTTTTACTGGAAGCTGCTCGCTCTCGACGGCGCCGGGCCGGTGCTCGGCTCTTGCGCCAACTGCGGGGCGAGCCCCCCAGCCGTGAGCCTGGTCGCTTTCGACATCGCCCAGGGCGGGGCGCTCTGCCGGGCGTGCCGGCGAGGCGAGCCCCTCAGCCCGGCTGCCCATGAGCTTGTCTCTTGGATCTTGGGGGGCAGCCTGGCGAGGGCGCTCGAGGTGCCGGCGAGCTCGACCACTGCCGAGGTGGCCCACCTCGCGACCGTCTCGCTCGAAGCGCACCTGGAAAAGCACCTCCGCACCGCCCGCGCCCTCGAGCCCGCCTAGCTGGCCCTACCAGTTAAGCGTTCACGCTAGCCTGTGCCCCATGCCCGTTTCGATGGAAGAGCTGGTACGCCTGTGCAAAGCGCGTGGTTTTGTCTACCCTTCGGCTGAAATCTACGGCGGTTTCCGCTCCACCTACGACTACGGGCCGCTCGGGGTGCTGATGGCGCGCAACGTGAAGGACGCCTGGTGGCGGTCGATGGTGCAGCTGCGCCGGGAGGTTGTGGGCCTCGACGCAGCCGTCTTGTCGAGCCCGAGGATCTGGGAGGCTTCCGGGCACCTGAAAAACTTCACCGACCCCCTAGTCGACTGCCTCAGCTGCAAGCAGCGCTGGCGGGCTGACGAACTGCCGCTCGCACCCAAGCGCCCGGCGCCCGGCGCCCCCGAGCCCGCCGAGGAGATGGTCCCCACCTGCCCCAATTGCCGGGGCCAGGACTTCACCGACGCGCGACCGTTCAACTTGATGTTCAAGACCTTCGTCGGCCCCCTCGAAGACGAAGGTGCGGTGGCCTACCTCCGGCCGGAAACGGCCCAGGGCCACTTCGTCAACTTTGCCAACGTGCTTCAGTCCGAGCACCTCGTGCCCCCCTTTGGCACGGCGCAGATCGGCAAGAGCTTCCGCAACGAGATAACCCCGGGCAACTTCGTGTTCCGCACCCGCGAATTCGAGCAAATGGAGCTCGAGTACTACGTCCCACCGGCTGACGCCTCGCGCTGGTTCGACTACTGGTGCAGCGAGCGTTTCGACTGGTACGTACGTTACGGCATCCCCCGCGAGATGCTCCGGCTGCGCCACCACGCCGAAGAAGAGCTGTCGCATTACTCGGCCGCCACGGTGGACGTGGAATTCGCCTTCCCCTGGGGCTGGGGCGAGCTCGAGGGGATCGCCAACCGCACCGACTACGACCTGAAGGCCCACGCCGCCGCCAGCGGGCAGGTCCTCGAGTACTTCGACTCCGCAACAGGCCAACGGTACGTGCCCTACGTCATCGAGCCCGCCGCCGGCGTCGCCCGCGCCATGATGGCGTTCCTGATCGCTGGTTATACGACCGATGAAGTCGCTGGAGAGCAACGGACCTCTTTGCGACTGCACCCCAGGATCGCGCCGTACCAGGTGGCTGTCCTTCCTCTGTCCAAGAAAGAAAACCTCTCCTCGTTCGCCTTGGAGGTCCTCGCGGTCCTCCAGCCCGTCGTCATGTGCGATTACGACGACACCCGCTCGATAGGGCGGCGCTACCGCCGCCAGGACGAGATCGGCACGCCGCTTTGCGTGACTGTCGACTTCGACTCGCTCGAAGACAAGGCCGTGACGATCAGGGACCGGGACTCGACCCAGCAGGAGCGGGTGCCGGTAGACCGCCTGGTGGAGGCCGTGACGTCCCGCCTCGCCTGGTAACCGGCTGGCCGCTCTAGGCCCGGCCCGACGCTCGGTCCCGGCCCCGCCCGCCGGTCAGGTCTTCAACGCCGGCGTTACGTCGGCGGTCGGCGGCCTTATCCTTGCAACGGTGGGCATCTTGGCCGAGGACATCGCGACCGTGCGGTCGATGACCAACCTCCGTGAGCTTGTCTCCGAGAAGGTGGCGCTCCGCCGGGTCGGGAGGCAGTGGCTGGGGCTCTGCCCGTTCCACGCCGAGAAGACGGCCTCCTTCTCGGTCAACGAAGAACTCGGTGTCTACTACTGCTTCGGGTGCGGCGCCCACGGGGACGCGATCAGCTTTCTTCGTGAGGCGGACCACCTCGACTTCACCACCGCCGTAGAGACGCTGGCCGGGAGGGCCGGCGTGGCGCTCCGCTACGACAGCGAGCAAGGCGCCGGCCCAGGGCGCAAGCGGCTCGCCGAGCTGTCGGAGGCTCTCGAGCGCGCCATTTCCTGGTACCACGAGCGCCTTTTGAGCTCACCGGACGCCGCGGAAGCGCGCAAGTACCTGCGCGGGCGCGGCTACGACGGTGACACGGTGAGGCGTTACCGCCTCGGTTGGGCGCCCGAGGGCCGGGACACCTTGGCCCGCGAGCTCGGGACAAGTGAGGAGGTCCTGGAGGCAGCCGGTCTCGCCCAGCGTGACCAGGGGCGCGGCATGATGGACTTTTTCCGGGGACGTGTTCTCTTTCCCATCTTCGACTCGGCGGGCCGGCCCGTGGGCATGGGCGGGCGTACCCTCCCGGGCGGGACCGGGCCCAAGTACAAGAACACCCAGGCCACCGCTCTTTACGACAAGAGCCGGGTGCTCTACGGGCTCAACTGGGCCAAGGGGGAGGTTGTCGCCCGGGACCGGGTGGTCGTCTGCGAGGGTTACACCGACGTGATCGGCCTGCACCGCGCCGGTGTTGGCGAGGCGGTCGCGACCTGCGGGACGGCGCTCGCCGAGGGCCATGTCAAGCTGCTCGCAGGCTTTGCCCGGCGGATCGTCTTGGCTTACGACGCCGACGCGGCAGGCCAAGGCGCGGCCGAACGTTTCTACGAGTGGGAAAAACGGTTCCACGCCGACATCTCGGTCGTCGGGCTCCCAGCCGGCATGGACCCTGCTGACCTCGCCCGGGCCGACCCTGAGAAACTGCGCCAGGCCGTCACAAATGCCGTGCCCTACCTGGGGTTCCGCTTGGAGAGGCACTTCGCCCGGGCCGAGCTCACGACCCCCGAGGGGCGCGCCCGGGCGGCAGAAGAGTCGCTGGCGCTCGTGGCAGAGCACCCGGACCCTCTGGTGCGGGACCAGTACCTCATGCAGGTCGCCGACCGCTGCCGGCTTTCCTCCGGACAACTCCGGGAGCTTCGGCTCCCTCGCCGGCCCGTAGGCCGGCCCGAGGACACTGTTTCGCCGCCTGCGGCGCCAGTGCCGCGTCCGGAGATGGAGGCGCTCCGAGTGGCCGTCCACCATCCCGAGAAAGCGGTCGGCCGTCTCGAGCCCAGATTTTTTTCCTCCGACGTTGCCCGCTCTGCGTACGAGGAGCTCGCTTCGGCCATGACCCTCCACGACGCCATCGAGTCCGCCGCGCCACCTGTGGCCTCCCTGTTGGCGCAGCTAGCGGCGGTAGAGGGGAGCGAGGACCCCGACGACGTCATGCGGCGGCTTCTCGATCGGGCGGCAGTACGAGCGCTCGCCGAACTGCAACGGGCGGCGCGCGCCGACGGGGGCTCGGACCCCGACGCCGGGGCGCGCCTCGCCAGAGAAACGAGGGAGCTCCAGCTTGCGCTGCAGGCAATGCGTTCGGTGGAGCCCGGGCCTGCCGAGGCGGGGCGCCTGGCCGAGGCGGAGCAGCAGTTGCTAGCTTTGCTCGGCGCGGGTGCTGGTACGCCGCTCGGAGCTGGGTAGGGAGGCAGGGGAGAAGTCTTGTGGGAGCGCCGTTCACGTCCTTGGGCGAGCCCACGGTAGAGTTCGCCGCCCTCCTGCTCATAGGACGCGAACGAGGTCAGCTCACTCCCGACGACCTGATGGCGGTGCTCCAAGGGGTCGAGCTTTCACCCGAGCTCATCTCGGCGGTGGTCGGGCGCGTGGTGGCCGAGGGGATCGAGTGGCGCGAACCGGGCGAGTTGCTGACCGACGAGGGGCTCGACTCGCTGGCCTCCGAGGTGACGGCCGGACCGGGCCCGGCACAGGGCACTACTTCGGCCGAAGGGACGAGCCTGGCGGGCACCGGCCGTAGCGGGTTCCTTCACAAGAGGCAGCGCGATGCCCTGCACACCCGCCGGCGGCTGCCTGTGGCGGGGCTCAGGGTTGATGTCGGGGTAGCCGGTGCCGCCGGGGCGGACTCCGTCCGGGCGTACCTGCGCGAGATCGGCCGCGTTAGGTTGCTCACCGCGCAGGAGGAGGTGGCCCTCGCACGCTGTGCGGCGCTCGGGAGGGCGGCGGCCGCTCGGCTGGACCAGATGCGCGAGAGCGCCCCCGACGCCGGCGGGGGACCTGCCGCCCGGGCGGCCCAGCGCCACGCCCTCGAACGCCAGCGCCAAGCAGACGAACGCCTTCGCTCCGAGGGCATGCTCGCTCGCCAGGTGCTGGTGGAGGCCAACCTGCGCCTGGTGGTCTCGGTCGCCAAGTGGTACCGCAACCGGGGCATGGCGTTCCTAGACCTGGTGCAGGAGGGCAACCTCGGCCTGATGCGTGCGGTGGAGAGGTTTGACTACACGAAGGGCTTCAAGTTCTCGACCTACGCCACCTGGTGGGTGCGCCAGGCGATAAGCCGGGCGATCGCGGACCAGGCGCGCACCATCCGTATCCCGGTGCACATGGTCGACAACATCAACGCCGTGCTGCGTTCCCAGCGGAGCCTGCTCCAAGAGCTCGGCCGCGAGCCCACCCTGGAGGAGGTGGCCGCCAGGGCCGAGATGAGCCCCGAACGAGCCCAGGAGATCCTGCGGATCAGCCAGGACACCGTCTCGCTCGAGCAGCCCCTCGGCGAGGACGACTTCAGCCTCTCGGACACCCTGGAGGACCCCGCCGCCCCCTCGCCGAGCGAGTCCGCCACCCGGGCGATGCTGGCCGAGGCCCTCCGCGACGTCCTCGCCGAACTGTCCGAACGCGAGCGGCGGGTCGTCCGGCTGCGCTTCGGCCTGGACGACGGGCAGGTGCGCACGTTGGAGGAGGTGGGGAGGGAGTTCGGGGTGACCCGCGAGCGGGTGCGCCAGATCGAGTCCAAGACCCTGGCCAAGCTGCGCCAACCGGGCCGGCGGGGCAAACTGGCCGGCTACTTGGACAACTGAGCCGGCCGGCCTTGGCTCAATAGGCGCCCCCGCTCGGGGCTGCGGCAGCCGGCGCTCCCAGGCCGGCGTTGACGGGCAACAGGTCAATAGGGGGTCCTCGCTCGAGGCTGCGGCCGCCGCCGACGCCTCGCAGGCGGGTGTTGACGAGGAACTGGTGAACGTGACGACGAGAAGGGCGCATCCGTCAGTTTTGGGAGAAAAAATCGCCCCCGTTTCTGATGAATGTGCCCGGCGGGCAACCACGTCCACCAGTTCTGCGGCCCTCGCCCTCCACCGTGCCCCGGGATGGTGGAGCCGGACCAGGTGCTGGGTGGCGAGGGCTGGGAAGAGCTCGGGACTGCGGGCACTCCTCCTGGTCAGGGGTGGCGGTGGTGCAGGAGCGGGCTTCTTGGTCCTCGGGCCCGGCTCGGCGGCCCGCCTGTGCCGGCCGTCTGGCGTGGTAGCGTTGGCCGAAGTTTCCGGGGTAGCTCAACCGGCAGAGCGGGTGGCTGTTAACCACTAGGTTGAGAGTTCGAGTCTCTCCCCCGGAGCCCTCGGCGGGGCCTGCTCACAGGGTTGTAAGTGCCCTTGGGCTGCGGAGACACATGACCGTAGTTACGCGTGAGTGACCGTTGGTGACCGGCACGGGCAGGACACGCGTGAGTTGCCTGAGCGCGTCGAGCCCTTCTGTCAGCTTCGCCTGGGGTGAGCACGCTCAGGCACTCGCGGAGTAGGTCGTCAACGGTCACGAGGTTGAGCTCCCCTGGGACGAGGGCCGCCGGAGTACGAACCAAACGCGCCACTGGTCTGTGAAAGGCCGCCTACGGCAGGGCCCCTTCGCGTGAGCAGGCCAGCAACTCCGTCAGCCGGAGATCATCAGAACGTAATCTGAATATACCGGTATCAATATTAATGAGCCCGCAATCCGCCGATACTGTGATGTTTTCTGACCTGTCCCGCAACCCGCGCGCTGTCGCGGAGAGCGCGAGACGGCTCGGGCGCGTGCGGGTCACTCACCGCGACTCCCCCGACTTCTATCTCACGTCGGCCGACCAGGAGGAGGAGCGCGACGAGAACCTGCTAACGGCGGCTCGGCTGTTCGGCGCGCTGTCCCGCGACCAAGCGGGTGCGCGAGCGGTGGCCTCCGCCATTGTTGCCACGCTATGGCGGAGCGGCCATTTGTCTCTTATTCCCCGCCCATCACTTGCCTCGGAAGTGGAACATTTGTCCAAGACGCCCGACCCTCCGCTTGTGATGCTGTACCTCGTTGTCTGGCAGCGCTCCAAGTGCAGAGGCTGCGGAGCTCCGAGCGATGGGAGAGGCGATGACGAAAAAGACGGGCGGTTCGCCAGTGGTCCGGGTGGGGGGCGGTCGGCTGAGGGGCCGCATCGACCGGGGAGTCACGGCCTTCCTCGGGATCCCCTACGCGGCCCCGCCCTTCGGGGCGCGCCGCATGCAGCCACCCGAGCAGCCCGAGGGGTGGACGGGCGAACGCCCGGCCACCGATTACGGGCCGACCTGCCCGACAGATGACGACGCGCCGCCAGACCCGCTGTTCCCTGAGGTCGTGGTCCCTGGCGAAGAGTGCCTCAACCTGAACGTGTGGACCCCCGACCCTGGCGGGTCTGGCTTGCCAGTGCTGGTGTGGGTCCACGGTGGCCAGTTCACGAAGGGGTCTGGGTCCGGGGCCATGTACCGCGGCACCTCCTTCGCCCGAGACGGGGTCGTGTGCGTCACGATCAACTACCGGCTCGGCGCCGAGGGCTTCCTCTACCTCGGTGACGACGCCGCCAACCTGGGGTTGCTGGACCAGGTTGCGGCGCTCGAATGGGTCCAGGGCAACATCGCCTCCTTCGGAGGCGACCCAACGAAGGTGACCGTTGCCGGTCAGTCCGCAGGCGCGATGAGCATAACGACCCTCATGGCCATGCCCCGTGCCCGTGGCCTGTTCCGCCAGGCGGTCACTCAGAGCGGGGCGGCCACAGCCACGCTCACGGCCGAGGCCGCCGCCGGTACCGCTGCGAGGCTGGCCGAGTCCCTCGGGGTGGCCGCAACCCGCGAGGCCATGAGCGAGGTGCCAGTCGAACGGCTCGCGCGGGCGGCGTCTGTCATCGCGGAGGAGGCCCTGAACCCGACCGACCCGACCACCTGGGCAGGCCTGGCCTTTGCCCCTGTCGTGGACGGCGACACCCTCCCAGAGCACCCGCTTGACGCGTTGAGGAAGGGTGCCGGCAACGGCGTACGCCTCCTCACCGGGTGGAACCGGGACGACCTGCGGATCGGGCTTGTCCCGAGCGGCTTTATCGACTTGGTCGACGAACGCGCCATCAACGCGTTCGTCGGCGCCCAAGGTGCGCCTGACGGGACAGTCGAGCTCTACGGGGCGGCTCGGCCCGGGGCGAGCAAGGGGGACTTGTTGGCCGCCGTGATGACCGATTGCCTCATGCGGGTGCCGGCCATCCGGGTCGCCGAGGTACGCCTCGAGGCTGGCGAGGCATGCAACTGGGTGTACCGCTTCGACCATAAATCGCCGAGCTTTGCCGGCCGCCTCGGTGCCGCCCACGCGGTCGAGATCCCCTACGTGTTCGACCTCCTCGACGACCGCTCCAGCTACGCTCTCATCGGCGACACCCCGCCACAGGTTGTCGCGGACACGGCCCACGGTGCCTGGGCCCGCTTCGTGGCCGACGGCGACCCCGGCTGGCCCCGCTACAACCTTGCCGAGCGTCCTACCGCACTGATCGACGACAGGATCACGGTTGTGGACGACCCCGACGATGCCGAACGCCGGGTGTGGGCCGGCCGGCTTTGATCGGCAAATGTCGGTCGCCAAAACCCTCGACGAGCCGAGCCGTTCCCGCTGCTCCGGTGGCAGCGGCGGCATGCTCCGTAGCATAGAGAAGGTGCATCCGGCGGAGTTACATCGCAGTGCGCCCTCATGGGATATAGCTGTCCCGTCACAGCCAGGCCGGTTGGAAGGGGTTTCCATGGCGGGTTTCAGCGACGACGCGAACGAACTGGTCGAGGTGGAGTTGGTCCCGCACACGGCTGTCATGGTGGTCTTCGACCTCGGCGAGGAACGGCTTGTCGTGGACGACAGCCTCGGCGAGGAGCAGCGAGAACGCGTCGTCGCCGGGTTGGCGCCGAGAGGCCTATGCGGGCGAGGGCTGGCCGGGAGCTTCGAGTGCCTCCAGGTGCGGCTGTCGCCGCTGGTAGCGCACGCGGTGCTGGGCCCCTCTTCGGAGCTCGCTGGGACGTTGGTCTCCCTCGACGACCTATGGTGCCGCGACGCCGTACGTGTCCATGAGCAACTCCGCGGAGCGGGTTCGTGGGAGCAGAGGTTCGCGCTCGCCGAGTCAGCGCTGGTCCGCCATCACGAGGCCCGCCGAGTGGTGGACCCCGAAGTCGCCTTCGTCTGGGGGCAAATGGTGGCGAGCGAGGGACAGGCCAGGGTCGACCGGTTGGCCGCGCTGGTGGGGTGGAGCCGCAAGCGCCTGTGGTCGCGGTTCCGGTCCCAGGTCGGCCTCACCCCCAAGCGTGCCGCTCGGCTCGTCCGCTTCGACCACGCTGCCCACCGCCTCGCCGCTGGTCACAGCGCCGCCCTTGTGGCAGCCGAGAGCGGCTACGCCGACCAGTCCCATCTCCACCGGGACGTCATGGCCTTCGCCGGGGCGACACCTACCGCGGTTGCAGTCTCGCCTTTCCTGGCGGTCGACGATGTCGCGTGGCCTACCCCGGGCTACGGGCCCCAGAGGACGGCGCAAGCCAGATGAGGGCTCAGTCGATCGTGGTGACCTGAAAACGCCCCGACCTATCGGCGTCAACTGGCGCTGTCAGGCGGGCGAGGATGTCACTGGGCTTCTGTTCCAATGGCACCGGGGGTGCCCACCCGCACAGCGCTTCTAGGCGCGGGGCGTTGCCAACGTGCAGAGGGACGTCGGCGGCGCGTGCGAAGTCGCTGTTGTTCTCCAGGCGGGTAGCATGCTCGTGGTTGGGGAGTAGCCCCTCGCCGGGAGGTCGACATGCTGGCGCCGTCGGGTGCCCGGTCCCCGGGTCCGTAGGTGCGGATGGGCGAGACCATCCGTTCGGTCCATGTTGTAATGGCCGGGCGGTGGTCGAGTGCCCCGCCCGGCGGAAAGAGCAGGGTTTGCGCATGTCGCCCTACGTAGCCTTGGTGTGCTTCCCGGTGATCTTCGTCGGCGAGCTACCGGACAAGACCATGTTGGCCAGCCTGGTCATGGCCACTCGAGCCCGTCCCGTGCAGGTGTGGGCGGGTGCTGCTATGGCCTTCGCCGCCCACGTCGCCATGGCCGTCACTGCCGGCGCTGCCCTCTTCGCTCTCCTGCCCCGCCAGGCCGTCAACGCAGTGGTCGCGGCTGCGTTCGTCGCTGGTGCCGTCTATGCCTGGGCGTCTTCGCGCTCCGAACAAGAAAAAACCGTCGGACGCCTGCCATCCGGTCGAAGTGTGGTCCTCAGCGCCTTCATGGTCATTTTCGTCGCCGAGTGGGGTGACCTGACCCAGATCCTCACCGCCAATCTCGCCGCCAAATACAGCTCTCCGCTCTCGGTCGCGATCGGGTCGGTGGCGGCCCTGTGGGCTGTCGCCGCGATTGCCGTCATGAGCGGCAGTACCCTGCCACGGTTCGTCAGCATCCGCCGGACCCGCCAGGTCACCTCCGTCGTCCTCATCGGCTTGGCCACCTATGCCGCCTGGACGGCGGCATACTGACGACCATGCCTCCCGCGCCCCCAATGGCGGTGCCGCGATGGCCCTGACCATCTACGGAGTCACCGTGCTCGTGTTCATGATGGGCATGTACGCGCTCGAGCGCCGTGACGACCGCTACATTGCCGCCTTCGCTTTGGGCTGCGCCCTGTCCTCGAGTTACGGCTTCTTGTCCGGGGCCTGGCCCTTCGGCGTCGTCGAAGCCGTCTGGTGTGCCATCGCCGCACGCCGCTATGTGCTCACCCGTAGACGACCCCGTTCGGCAAGCGACTAGGTCAAAATGGTCGCCGCGCGGCATCGCCGACCTGAGCGGCTCTTAATCGGCTGCCGACTTTTCCTCCGATCTGGCGTTAGGAGGATGCCCGGTTGGCAGCCACTTCCAGCACCTTCAACACGTTGAAGGTGAGGCAACCGCCGAACTTGTCGTACTGCCCGCCGGTCGTAAGAGCAAAAGCGCTCGCCTCAGCCGAGCGCCTTCATGAGCGCTTTGGCGATCGCCACGTTCTGGCTCATGGACTGCTCGTTTTGCGAGGGAGTCCCCGAGACTTCTATCTCGTAGCGGCCCCGAAGAGCGTACAGGCCGTTGGCGGTGTCGAAGAAAGGTTTGTTTGGCTGGGTGGGGGACCGTGGTCGGAGTCTCGAATTCGCCTTTTACCGCTCGCCGGTATTCGGAGGCGGCGTCTGTCACGACCAGCATCACGAGCACCGATGGGGAGCCGGCGTCGTTGGGGGTGACGTACTTGTACTGGTTGCCCCGGGCGCAGCGGTCAGGCGCGACGCTAACGAGCAAAGACCTCGGCCGGTCCGTGGTCTTCGAGACCGGTTGGCGGATAAGGGCCGCCATTTTGCGGCCCGGCAACAGCTTGCACACGTTTGGGCCCATAGCCGCCCGAGGCTGCCCCGTCCTGGCTGGCATGGGTCACCCGCGCCGGCGACGCCTTGGCATAAGCAGCCCCCGCGGGCGAGGGAACGATCGTGCTGAGGGCAAGGAGGCCACCCAAAACGCCACGTGCTGGCTTTCTGCTACGCTTGGGCTCTGCCGCTCCCAAGTACCGAAAATGGCACGCGCCAACCTCCTGTCTTGGGCTTCCCTAGACCTGAACTAGACCCAAGCCCGTCAGGCGAAGATGGTTGTGGACCACCACGGGCTGGCCTATGCGTCCGCTCCTGGGCAGTTTGTCCACTACCGCGATCGTCGCCCTCGGCCCTGGCCCCTACATCAGGAACACCACCTGATCTTTTCTGGCCCACCTGTAGTCAGCATGTGAAGCGAGGACTGGGAGCCATGCGCCAAGGGACTCGCTCGACCACTCGGGAGCAGGGCCGCAGGACGGTGTTGACCTGCGGAAACCTTGTGGAGCTCGAGAGGAGATCGAACTCCTGACCTACGCATTACGAGAGGGTCACGTGCCTTTCGGCCCAGTCTGCGCGGACCAAGTTGCGCTGAACGAAATGCCTGTGATTAGGGTCAAGGGTGGATGACGCTGGGAGTGCGGGGACGCGTGGGGGACGCGGAGCCCAGGCTCTCGACGGGGCGGCAAGGGCGGCGTCCAGGGACGCCTCTCATGAACGTTCTGGGCTAGTTTCGGCCTCCAGGGGTATGTCACCAGGCCGGCGGTAGGGGCGCCCCTTGGGAGGGGATTCGTCTGCGATTATGTGACACATCCTCCTCACGTGTTCGGCGTGCCGGGCCGCCCACGGGATCTTCAAGCGGAACGCGTCCTGGTGTCCGCTGCAGACGAGCCGAACGAACCTCGAGACCGCTGCGGTGGGTGCCAGATACCCTTGCGATAGCCAAAGGCAGGAGGCTGCATGGAATCAGTCAGTGTCCGCTACATCGTCAACGACGTCGACGTCGCCATTGACTTCTACTGCGGCCAGCTCGGCTTTCACGAGGATGCACCCCGCACCTGCCTTCGCCATGCAATACACGGCTGTAGTTGTGCCAACGGTGGTTCGCTGTGAGTGGCTGGGGACGTGTGGGGGACGCGTGGCCGACCTCTGGGTTGTGCCGGTAGCCCGGGCGGGGACCCCAGTACTTGACTCGCTTCAGGGTGAGCACGAACTGGCACGGTGGTTCACCAGTCGCTAAGGACACCCTGTGCCTTCGGCTCCGGCGGCCAGCAGCACGGCATGATGTCCCGTGATGAGGGTGGCGTTCCTGGACGTTGGTGGCACTCTGTGGCCGAACACCTGGCCGTCGCGGGCTGGCGACCGGGAGGAGCGGGTTGCACGGCTTTGCAAGCTCGTCCCAACGCTCCCCGAACTTCTTGCAATAGACCTGGTCGACACCCTGTCCGGCGTCGAGCACCCGACTTCGCTGCTCCAGCAAACCGTCGCGCTCATCGAACAAGCGGTGAGACGGTGCCTGATCGGAGCCGACGTCCCGGTAGAAGCCGTCATCGACGCCATGTGCCTTCCCGCTCTCGGCCGTGCAGAGCCGTTCCCCGGCACACATGAGCTGCTGTCTGGGCTGGCACAGCGGGCCCGGGTCGTAGTCGTCTCGAACACGCTGTGGCGCCGCCGTCAGGCTCTACGACGAGATTTCGAGCAGTTCGGGCTGGGCGGCTACGTCACCGACTACGTGATGTCGCTCGACGTCGAATGGCGCAAACCTGGCCGCCGTTTCTTCGGCTCCGCTCTAGCTGCGGCCGGCGCTACTGCGCGCCAGTGCGTCATGGTCGGCGACTCCGAGGCCAACGACATCGAGCCGGCCCTCGCCCTCGGGATGGCCGCCGTGCGGGTGGCCATCGAAGAGCCCAGGCCGGCGTGGAGCGCGGCGCCCAATGTCTGTACGTCCCTCGAGCAGGTCGCCGAGATCCTGTTAACCCAAGGCGTCCCCACGGGTGACGAATGAGACCGACCGGCCTCGACGCCACGGCCTTGGCCTTTGCCGCCGTCGGGAGCGGCGAGCAGGCCGGCAAGCCTGGGGACTGGGGCGAGACAGTGCGCCTCCTCGTCGAGGCAGGCGCCTCCCGAGAGGGAGTGTGGATCTCGGGCAAACCGCCCAGCGAGGAGGTCGTCGAGCGGCTGCGGCACTACGGCATCGGCCCGGACGACCAGTGCGAGGAAGACGCCGACGAACCGCTTGAAATGCCGACGGAGATCGGGACCGGCGTCATGGCCGACATTGCCCGGCACCTCGAAGCCGCCTACCGCGAGCTCGACATCGAGGTGCTCGGGTCTTTGCTGCACCCCGAGGTCCAATGGGCCGGGGTCTGCCACGACAGCGCAGAGGTCCTCGACTGGTATCGAAAAGCTCTCGCCGACGGGACGCGACCGGCCGTCCAGAGCGTCGAGGTCGACCGCGACGCCGTAGTGCTCGGGCTCTGCTTGGCCCGCCAAGCCGAAGGGGCCCGACCTGCACCGCCGCAGCAGCTCTACCAGTTCTTCACGGTCGAAAATGCTCAAATTGTCGAGATCCGGGGCTACCCCGACAGGGCGAAGGCACTGGCCCGCGCGTGGTGACCTGGCGGTTGCGTTGACGAACCCGTGCCGAAATCGCCGAGGAGGGATGAACGCTTGAGGCTTTCAAAGAGCGACCCAATTGCCCAAGAACTCGTAGAGGTGGTCCACGCCGGCGAGGTCGAGCGACTGCGAGGGCTGCTCGGGCAGCACCCTCGCTTGGCCTCGGCGCGCATAGTGGACGAAAAGGGCGGTTCGGGGACGGCACTTCACGCGGCTACCGATTGGCCTGGTTTTTTCCCCCGTGGCCCGGAAGTGGTCGCGGCGCTGCTCGAGGCCGGTGCCGACCCCAACGCCGCGGTAGAGGGGAGCTGGCACGCCGAGACGCCCTTGCACTGGGCCGCGAGCAGCGATGACGTCGAGGTGGCCAGGGTCCTGATCGACGGCGGCGCCGACATCGAGGCCCCGGGGGCATCGATCGCTGGCGGTAGCCCGCTCGACGACGCGGTCGGCTATGGGTGCTGGCAGGTGGCCCGGCTGCTCGTCGAGCGGGGGGCACGAGTCGACCGCCTCTGGCACGCGGCGGCGCTCGGGATGATGCCACGGGTCAAAGAACTCTTGGCCACCGCGCCGCGCACCCACCAGGAGCTGACCGACGCTTTCTGGCAGGCCTGCCACGGCGGCCAGCTGCGCATGGCCCAGTACCTCCTAGCTCTCGGTGCTGACCTCAACGGCACACCTTCTTGGGGGGCGGACACGCCCCTTGACGTTGCCGATGGCCTCGATACAGGCCGGGAGGCTCTCGTGAACTGGCTCCGGGCGCAAGGGGCCAAAAAGTCCTCCGAAGCCAGCACGTGACTTGCGCCCGAAAAGCCGGGGGGGTGCCACCCCCGCGCCGGAGACCATCAGAGCACAGCTACGGGGTGGTCGTTGGCCACTCGCTGGGACCCACCCGCCCGCGAGGCCATCAAGGCATGGACACGCAAGTAGCTCGGCGGTGGTCTGCCGGCAAGCAGCCGAGCGACCTGTTGTTCACTGCCCCTCAGGGCGGGTGGATCAGCCTCAGCAATTGGCGCAGGTCAGTTCGCTGGTCTCGGACATCCAGGGGCCGCCGTCCGCATGACACACGGCACACCGCGGCAACGGCCTGGCTTGCCGCCGGGGTGGACGTGAAAACGGTGCAAACCTGGCTCGGCCACGCCAGCGTCGAGCTGACGTTGAACCTGTACGGGCATCATCTCGGGACCGACGCCGACCGAGCGGGTATCGCGCGGTTCAACCGGACGCTCGGCGAGGGGCGGACGACGCGCAGGCCAACCACGTCCGAGGGGCATGGCGCGCCAACGGACACTCGTGCGCCTTGAGCCTGCGCATGGAGCCTTCACCCGAAGGTGAGCACCTGGCGCGGCCGGTTGCCGGCCGATGATGCCTATGCGACTTCCGCCTGCCCGAATCGTGCGCGTGGGACCCCCACCCGACGTCCATGGCCATCTTCGCCACGCCCGCGTGCCGATGCTTCCCCAGCTGGGGGACTATCTCGTGGTTGATGACGACGACGTTCCTCCCATGCTGGCGGAAGTCCTTGACTGCGACCGGGCAGGTGAGCTGCGGCTTCGCCTCCTCCCTGGCCGCCCGGATTCACATCCGGAGTTCCGCAGCAGGCGCACCCCGACGGCCGTCTAGGCGAGACTAAGGCGCTTCCGGGGACGCCAGGGAGACGCGAGACGCCAACCGAGTCGAGGACGGGACCAGCACTGCTACCGGAGAGTGTTGGATGACCAGCGGGAACGTTGTGGAGCCCGAGACCAGAATTGAACTGGTGACCTACGCATTACGAGTGCGTCGCTCTGCCGACTGAGCTACTCGGGCTTGTATAGTGTGAGCTGGTACTTCTCCGCGTCAGCCCCCTAGTGTACTCTCGCCCCGGCACCTGGACGACCTGTACGGGGCACTGCTCGCCCGGGATCTCTCGCCTACCACCCTGTCGCGCTGCTCCCCCCAGAGGCTTCTCGTGGACGTCTGAGGTGGCAACGATGGCGGTTGCCCGTAACAGCCCACTTCTCGCGGTGGCCGCGATTGGCCTAAGACCTCCCTGGAGCCCCCCTGAGCGGCGTCCACATACTGGGAAGTTTGCTTTGTCGGCCTGAGCAGGAGAGCCGTGGGAATGTCGGAGCGAGATGGTGGCTGTTACGGGGCCTGGGCCGCTTTGCCCGAGTTGCTCGAGGTGCTCTCGCCCCTCGAATCCATACCTGACCGGGTGGGCGTGGCGAGAGTGGTGGCCCGCCGGGTGGCAGCTACAGTGGCTGCAGACTGCGTTATTTCCCTGGTGGAAGACTGGTACCCCAAAGAACTGCCCGTGCGCAGCTGGTTCGCAGGACCGGTTCCCGAGGCGGCCGTGGTCGCTCGCGTGGTGGCGTCCTCGGCCCCGGCCGTCGTGGCCGGCCCCTGCCCGGAGCAGGCGTGGGCGGTCTTGCTACTCGACGTGGGCAAAGGTGCTTCGGGGCGCTCAGCATCCTCATCGACGGCCCGCCCGAGAGGCTCGGGCGCGACCAGCTGAGGGACCTGGGCCGGGTCGGCACGGCCTTGGCCCGGGTGGTGGGCGAGGCCCGACTGTACGAGCGCCCCAATGAGGTTTCCCAAGCCCTGTAAGCGTCCTTGCTGCCCGGGGCGCTAGCCAACAAAGGCGACTGGGTTCGAAGTGGCGGCCCGGCAGGTGCCTGGGACCGCTGACCCTACGCATAGGCGGTGATTGGTACGACTCGGAGGCGATGTCGGACGGCACTGTGGCCTTGAGCGTCGGCGACATCGCTGGTCACGGGATGGAAGCCGCGGCCCAAATGGGCGAGGTTCGCAGTGCCATGGCCGCGCTCCGCTTAGTACGCCGCGCGCCCGACAAGTTAATCCCTCTCCTCCACCGCCTCGCCGGGGACATGGACTATTTTGCCACTGTCATTTGTGCCCGCCTCGATCCCACCGGCAACCTGCAGTGGGCCTCGGGAGGGTACCTCCCGCCCCTCGTCGTACGAGAAGACGGTACCGGGGACCTGCTCGGGACAGACCAGTCCCCGCCCTTGGGGGTGGGCTATAAGGGGAGGGTACCCCTCAACCGGCACCGGCTCGACCCGGACGACACGGTGGTCATTTTACACCGACGACCCGGTGGAACGCCGGGACCAGGCCATCGAGGACAGCCTTGAGCTGCTGAGCGTTCGGGCTGGGCAACTGGCGGGGGTACCGCTGACCCAGCTGGTCGACCACATGATCGCGGGTCGGGAGTCTTCAGGCTCGATCGGGGACGATGTCGCCGTCCTCGCCGCGCGTTGGGTGCCGCTAGGGGCCCGCCGCTGAGCGGGGTTCACGGCCCAGGCCGGGGAAGCATGTAGCGATGGAGCGCCAGGGGAGAGCAGGGCCCGGAGGGCCTTCCCAGCTCGCAAAACGTGGCCACCCATTTCCAGACCCTGATGCTCACTTCGTGGCCGGCATGGTGGACTCCTACTTGACTGGCGACATATTCGACATGTTCGTCTGGTTCGAGGTCATGGGGTAGCCGCCTACGCTCTCACGGCCTACCGTCCGGAGGCGAAAGGCCCCGTGTCAAAAGGTGCCATCGTCCCGTTTCATTTTTGGCTCGCCGACGCCCAGGTCGTTGCCCCTCCGCGGGTATGCGTGCTCTTCTCGGGGTCATGGTCGCGCTTGGCCTCCATGGGGTAGCCCGAGAGCCTTCGCGAACATGGACCAGTACGCCCAATCTGGGCCAAGGGCTGACGCAAAAACAACTTCCCACTTTCGCGCCGCGGGTCACCTGGGGCTGATGGTGTAGTTCCGGCTCGGCTGGGTGTCGTGCTGGCGAACCGATAGGTCCTTCATCTCCTTGGCGCTGACC